>MWEG01000029.1 GCA_002070945.1 Lentisphaerae bacterium ADurb.Bin082 | reverse complement strand
GGCTCGAACCAACTCCTGGCCGTTTCCGCCCACGGATGGCGGTTCGGTCAGAAACGAAGGCCGTGAACGGTTACCTAATCTCGAACCGCCTGACCAGGCGTCTTCGAGGTGCGTGCTCAGGGCGACCCTGAAATCAACTAACTACAGCGACAGCGCGGTGCGGCACGTCATGACCAAACTGCGCAAAGTCGACAACCAATGGTGCTTTGTCGGCGTCCAGGAAGATGACCTCCTGAAAAAATGACTTTCAACACCAAACCGTAGCTCTTCCACCTCGAAAGGTACTCAAACCACCGAAAATATGAAAAAACCTGGTTCGATTATTCTTAAAGAAGACACTAAAGTCGAAAATGCCTTTCTGGTCGGCATTCAGACCCAGCAATGCCCCGAAGGATTCTGCCAGGAGCTGCTGGATGAATTAGCCGAGCTAGTCACCACCCTCGGCCTGGCAGTCTTAGACTCCTGCATCGTCAAGCTTCGCGACCAGAACCCGCGCTTCCTGATTGGCGAGGGCAAGGCGCGCGAAATCATTGACAACGCCCTGGCCGTTGGCGCAGATGTGATCATTTTTGACGACAGCCTCAGTCCGACGCAACAGCGCAACTGGGAAGGGCTGGAGGAAGACATTGCCGTCATCGACCGGCAAGAAGTCATCCTGGAGATTTTCGCGTCCCACGCCCACACCAGCGAGGCCAGGCTGCAAGTCGCCCTAGCGCAGGCGAACTATTCCCTGCCCCGCCTGAAGCGACGCTGGACCCACCTCCACCGCCAGCGCGGCATGACCGGCGGCATGGGAATGCGCGGCGAAGGCGAACAGCAGCTCGAGGTCGACTCCCGCATTGTCCGCGCAAGAATCGCCAAGTTGAAGACCCAGCTGGCCGAAGTACGCAAGCGGCGCGGCGTGCAGCGCCAGCAGCGACTACGCAAGCCCGTCCCGGTCGCCGCTATCGTGGGCTATACCAACGCCGGCAAATCGTCGCTGCTCAATGCCATGACCAGCGCCGGCGTCCTCACCGCTAATAAACTTTTCGCCACCCTGGACCCGACCGTGCGGCGCTATACCCTGCCGGGCGGTCTTGACATCCTCCTGGCAGACACGGTCGGCTTCATCCGGAAACTGCCCCACCTGCTCGTCGAGGCCTTCCATTCGACGCTGGAGGAAACGGCCATTGCGGACTATATCGTCGAAGTGGTTGATGCGACGTCGCCGAGCCTGGAAGAACATCGCCGCACTACCCTTGAGGTGCTGGACGAGATCGGCGCCAACACGCAATCGATCATCACCGTGCTCAACAAAATCGACCTGGTCGACGAGCCTATCGCCCGTCAGCGTTTGCAACGACTATTCCCGGACGCCATCTTCGTCTCCGCTAAAACCGGCGAAGGCATCCCAGAGCTGGCAGCTCAGCTGGAGGCGTTTTGCGACGCCAACTCCTTGAAGCGGCATCTTCTCATCCCGCATGACCGCCAAGACGTGATCGCCAAAATCCGCAAAACCTGCACTATTGACAGCGAGGAATACGGCGACGACGGCGTCCACCTCATCGTCCGCGCTCCCAAAGCCGCCCTTAGCATCATTGACGATTGGAGCGCTTCGTAAACGGCGCCGGGTCGCAGCTGGCGCTCCCAGCCATGACCCGGGGCCGATCTGCGTTTTTTTACAGGAAGCTCTGCAATCCCCTCAGGCATTGCTCGGCCGTTTCCAGGGCGTTCGGCTCGGTATTGCCGTATTCAACGATGAACCACTCAGTGCGTCCCTTGGTGCGGCAGAAGTCAATCACTTCCCGCCAGGGGCAATCGTCCTCGCCAATAACCGGCCGGATGCCGGTGACGTACTGTCCTTCCCGGTACGGCTTCATGTGGATGGTCTGGCAACGGCCTGGATAGCGGTTCAGAATGTCCAGGATGTCAGCGCCGCCGTCCATGGAATTGCCGGTGTCGAGCTGCATAATCACGCGCTCGTCAGTGTTATCCATCAGCACATCCCAGGGGCTGACGCCGTCCACCAGGGGGTGGTCGCCCTTATGGCTGTGATAGCCAATGCGCATGCCATGCGGTGCCAGGATATCGGCGACTTCGTTGAAGCGCTTGGCATTGGCCTTGATTCCGGCCAGGCTCTCATGCTTGACGCTGCCGCAGATCAGCGTGTAATTGCCAATCGCCTTGTTGAAGCTGATGCCTGCTTCCAGCCCTGCCGGATCAAGCACATTGCTCCAGAGCCACCCGCAGCAGGTCAGGCCAGTCTCCTTCAAGAGACCGACATAAAATTCCGCACAATACTTCGGTGCGCCGAAGAATTCCACCCCTTCATAGCCCATTTTTTTCACGGCCTGCAACGTTGCCAAGGGATTCTCCTGAAACGCCGCCCGCACCGAATACAGCTGTAAACCAATTGGAATGTTCATGCTGCTCCTTTTCTGCCAGAATGAGGAAAAAACAGCCCGGTCATCACACCAACGCGCCGGGCGGAATCACTAACAATGTACCGTCATTCCGACTTTTGTCCACACGCGCCCATGGCTTAAAGCGGTAAAAAGACGGTAATCGGTCTGCGGAATAGGGACGAGGGAATTTTTCTTAAAAAACGCAATTTTCCTGCATGAGCCATTTTGAATTATACACGATAACGTGTAAGTTAGGATATGCCTCTTAGAGTATTTATTCTGCATACCAATGTATAGGAGGTTAAAAATGCTTGTATCCCTTGCCGAGTATGCAAAAAAACATAATAAAAGCAGCGACACTATCCGGCGCTATGCGGAAAAGGGCCATATGCATTCAGCTCGCAAAATTGGCAGAAATTGGGTAGTGGAACTGGAAGAACCTTATCCTGTGGCAAAACGTCCGAAGGCCGCACCTATTACTTTGATATCACTTTTCAGCGGATGCGGCGGCATGGACATGGGGTTTCGAGGCGGTTTCGACTTTCTGGGCAGACACTATGCTAAAAATGGAATTGATATCATCTGGGCCAACGAAATCGACAAGGATGCTTGCATCACATACAGGCAAAACTTGGGCGACATCGTAGAGGGAGACATCTACGAAGTAATCGGGCAACTACCCAAATATGCAGACATTGTAATCGGCGGTTTCCCATGCCAGGACATCTCCATCAACGGCAAGATGGCTGGAATCAGCGGCAAGCGAAGCAGCCTCTATTCGGCAATAGTCGAGACTGTTGAAAAAGTTCAACCTAAAATATTTGTTGTGGAAAACGTGGGAGGCCTGATGCTCCGCAAGCATGATGAGTCACGCCGAAAAATTCTCGCGGACTTCAGCGCACTCGGCTATAAAATCCACTACCAAGTCTATCATGCGGAGGACTATGGGGTTCCACAGACGAGAGAACGCGTCTTTATAGTGGGTACATGCGAGGATATGCCTGCATATATTCCGCCCCAGGAGACAACTCTGTTCAAACCGCTCACAGCCCGCGAAGCAATGGAAGACCTTGAGGATTATCCCCGTGACAAGGCTTTTTCACACATCTGGAGCGAAGCCAAGGCCAGCAAAGACCAGGGCAACCGTAAACTGATCGCCGACCGTCCTGGCTACACCATCCGCGCCGAGTGCCACGGGAACATCCAGTTCCACTATTCTCTGGCAAGGCGCATTTCCATGCGCGAAGCCGCACGCCTTCAGTCTTTTCCCGATTCTTTTGTGTTTCCTGCTGGCCTAAGAGCAACGGAACGGCAGATAGGCAATGCAGTCCCGCCTGTTTTGGCATGGCATGTGGCGCAGTCAGTGCTGGCGGTCTTGCAGAACAGGTAGGCGACCCCATCCAAAAAGATTCCTGCCGTATTTTAGCAGCAAATTATGCAGGCAGACACAAATTGCCGCAAATTTTCAGGATTGGTTAATGAACGAAGTTTTGGAACTGAAAGTGAGATTTGACAAAGTGGTTGGGTTTGTCAGGCGTCCGGTAGTGCCCCTACGGGGCACCAGTTTTGGGGCATGCCTCCCCCAGGCTAAAGCCTGGGGTTAAGCATGGTTAAGCACCTACGGCGCAAAGGAATGTGACTATAAGCATAATGCATCTGTGCCGGCTGAAAGCCTGCGGAAGCCTGTGCCAGACACGTGTCTTCGCACCTGAACTTTAATAAGTCAATAGTCCTTACTGTATAGTCTGTGGAAGACACATGTCTTCGCACTACCGTCCACCAACGTCAGCAGCTACAGAGCTGCAAAAGCCCCAACGGGGCGCGACATACCAGCCCAGGGCAAGCGAAGCCCGCCAAGGGCGAGCGACGCCCTGGGTGAGGTGATGTATAATTTTGAGCCCTGAAAGGGCGAGACAAAAATGTCGCTGTGGCTAAAAGACAACATGGGCATACAAGTATTCATCACAAAATTTCGCACATTGCCAAAAAATTGGTTGTGGACGACAGTCCACCCTAGGTCTTTTCGTGTGGTTCGTGGTTAAAAAATCCTTTTCGGATGGGGTCTGCGTACGGCAAAATCAAAGAGGCGGCGCCGGTTTGAAGCCAGTGCCGCCTCTTCTATGAGCCGCGAAACATCAGCGGACGTCGTAGGCAAAGCCGCTGTCAGGGGCGTAATCGACGGCAATCGTCTTGCCTTCGATCACGTCGCCGGCGACGAGCAGTCGCGAAATCGGCGTCTCCAAGCGACGCGTAATCACGCGCTTCAACGGCCGAGCCCCGTAAACAGGGTCGTAGCCTTCCGATGCCAGCTCCTGCCGCGCCGCCTCGCTGACCTCCAGGCCAATGCGCAGCGCAGAGAGCCGCTTGCCAAAGTCGTTAAGCTGAAGGTCGACGATCGATTTGATGTGCTCGCGGTCAAGCCGATGGAACACCACCACGTCATCCAGCCGATTCAGGAACTCCGGCCGGAAAGCAGCGCGCAGATGCTCCATCACCCGCTCCTCCATCTTGGCGAAGTCCTTCCCGTCAAACGCCACAATTTCCTGGCTGCCGATATTCGAGGTCATGATGATGACCGTGTTCTTGAAATCGACAATTCGACCCTGGGAGTCGGTCAGACGGCCGTCGTCCAGGACTTGCAACAGGATGTTGAACACGTCTGGATGCGCCTTCTCGATCTCGTCGAACAGGAGGACGCTGTAGGGGCGTCGCCGCACTGCTTCCGTCAGCTGACCGCCTTCATCATGCCCGATGTAGCCGGGCGGTGCGCCGATGAGGCGTGACACTGAATGCTTTTCCATGTACTCTGACATGTCAATGCGGACCATGGCGCGTTCGTCATCGAACATCGCAGCGGCCAGGGTTTTCGCCAGCTCGGTCTTGCCGACTCCGGTCGGCCCCAGGAAGATAAAGCTGCCAATCGGCCGCTTAGGGTCCTTGAGACCAGCCCGGGCTCGCAGAATCGCCTCGGCAACCGCGCTGACGGCTTCATCCTGGCCGATCACACGGTGGTGCAGCTCATCTTCGAGATGCAGCAGCTTCTCGCGCTCGCCCTGGATCAGCTTCGCCACTGGAATATGCGTCCACCGACTGATGATGTCCGCGATATCCTCCTCGTCAACTTCCTCTTTGAGCAACCGGTCGTCCTGGGTCTTCTGGAGCTGCGCCTCGGTCTCCTTGAGCTGAGTCTCCAAGCTAAGCAAAGTGCTGTACTTCAGTTCCGAAGCCTTGGCGTAGTTGCCCTCCCGCTCAGCCCGGGCCATTTCCGTCCGCGCCAGGTCCATAGCTGCTTTCAGCTCTTGCACCTTGGCAATGCCGCCCTTCTCCGCTTCCCAGCGCGCTTGCAACGCCGCCACCTTCTCGCGAATCTCAGCCAGCTCTTTGTCCAGCTTGGCAGTCCGCTCCTTCGAAGCGTCGTCCTTCTCCTTGCGCAGGCCAGTCAACTCAATCTCCATCTGCGTCTGCTTGCGGATTGCCTCGTCCAATTCCACTGGTCGGCTGTCAATTTCCGTGCGCAGCTTGGCAGCGGCTTCGTCAACTAGGTCAATCGCCTTGTCCGGCAAAAAGCGGTCCGTGATATAGCGGTCAGACAAGACCGCCGCGCTGACTAGGGCAGCGTCGCGGATGCTGACGCCATGATGGATTTCATAGCGGTCGCGCAGCCCGCGCAGAATCGAGATAGTGTCCTCAACGCTTGGCTGCGCCACCAGGACGGTCTGGAAACGGCGCTCCAACGCCGCGTCCTTCTCAATATGCTTGCGGTATTCGTCCAGAGTAGTAGCGCCCACGCAGTGCAGCTCGCCCCGCGCCAGCATCGGCTTGAGCAGGTTGCTGGCATCCATGGAGCCTTCGCTCGCACCAGCGCCGACCACCGTGTGCAGCTCATCGATGAACAGAATGACCTCGCCCTCAGCCGAGGTGACTTCCTTCAGCACGGCCTTCAGACGCTCTTCAAACTCGCCGCGGTACTTGGCGCCAGCGATGAGAGCGCCCATGTCCAGGGCAATCAGGCGTCGGTTCTTCAACCCCTCGGGAACGTCGCCGTGCACAATGCGCAAGGCCAGTCCCTCGACAATCGCGGTCTTGCCAACGCCAGGCTCGCCGATCAGCACAGGGTTGTTCTTGGTGCGGCGCGACAGAATTTGAATCACGCGGCGGATTTCCTCGTCCCGGCCGATGACTGGATCGAGCTTGTCCTTCGCTGCCAGCGCAGTCAAATCCTTGCCATACTTTTCCAGCGCCTGAAACGATGCTTCCGGGGTCGCCGAAGTGACCCGCTGATTCCCGCGGACTTCCTTCATCGCATTAAAGACGCGCTCACGAGTAATGCCGAGGCGCGACAGAATCTCCCCAGCCGCCTTTGACTTCTCCAGGATTCCCAGGAAAAGATGCTCGACGCTGATGAACTCGTCACGGAGCTTGCCAGCCTCATCCTCGGCAGCCTGCAAAACTTGCATCCCCTCCCGCCCCATGTACACCTGGGTGGCGCCGTCGCCAGTGACTTGCGGCAAGCGAGACAGGCCGCGCATAACCTCCTGCTCAACGCGAGTACGCTCCTGGCCAAGCTTGCCCAGCAAGGCGCCGACCAAGCCTTCGCTGTCATGCAGCAACGAGGCCAAAAGGTGCAAACCAACCAGCTCCTGGTGATTCATCGTCGCGGCAAGCTGCTGCGCACCAGCTAACGCCTCCCGGGATTTTTCAGTAAACTTATCGTAATTCATAACTACTTCCTCCTATCGTGTGGTTTAAAAACTTTAAAACGTGACTATAAACTATAATGTAAACAAGCAGATATCATGCCAAGAAATCGCAAGCTAAACGCACCGCAAACAGCCCCAAAACATGCGCCACTTTGTCGCACTTGCGCCGTTTCTGGCCATACTTGTGCGCGGCCTCGTCCAGTGTGGGCAAAAGCCGTTGCGACTGGTTGCAAAGTCAACGTCAACCATTATTTTTGAGAGATGCGAAAGTGCGCTCCGATTCACGGGATTCAATAGAAACTTCGACGACACGACATCAGGCCATGCATGTCATCTCAGTCAACGAAATGCGCCGTCTTGACGCTGCCGCGATAGCTGCGGGCGTCAGCGGCGAACAGCTTATGTTCAACGCCGGCGTTCATGCTGCCGAGGAGATTCTGCGTTTTGTCGAACGCTATCCGCAGCGGCATTGTCAGTCCTTCACAATCTTGGCTGGCAAAGGCAATAATGGCGGCGATGCCTGGGTCGTCGCTGATATCCTGATGCAAAAAGGCCACCGCGTCGCCCTTTTTTCGACTTGTCCGATCGCACAGCTTCCCGAGGCCGCAGCCTACCACGCGGCCAAACTGCCGGCCGATGCGTCTGTCACCTTCCTTGCCGATGTTGAGCAGGGTCTGCCTGCCGCCGCCTTAGTGCCCGGGAACATCGTCGTCGATGGCCTGCTCGGAACTGGCCTGCGGGGTGAACCAACCGGCATTTACGCCCGCCTGATTGCCCAGGTCAATGCCTCTGGGCTGCCGGTCATCGCCCTGGACATCCCTTCCGGACTCAACGGCGACACTGGCAACGGCGCCCTGGCCATCACCGCTGACCTGACCGTTACCATGGCCTATCCCAAAATCGGACTGCTGACTGGCGCTGGGCCACAGCATTGCGGCTTGATCCGAGTTGTCGATATCGGCCTGCCTGAACCTGTTGCAGACACGGCTGCACCAGTCGCCGCCGCCTTTGCGGAAACTGATGCACGGGTTCTCCTGGGCAGACGGCCCTTCAACGCCCACAAAAACACCTTTGGTCACGTCCTCTGCGTTGCAGGCACCCGACAATATCCAGGCGCACCTTTCCTAGCTGGCGAAGCCGCGCTCCGCTCTGGCGCTGGCCTGGTCACCGTTGCCATCCCGGCGGGCGTCGCCTGCCCGCCGCATGCCAAGGCGCTCATCGTCGCTAAAATCGGTTCAGAGCAGGACGCGGCCTTCTCGGCCAACATGCTCCCGGCCGTGCAGGAACTTTTGACCGGCAAAAATGCTTTGCTCTACGGCCCTGGCACTGGTCGCGAAGTGGGGCCGGAGCTCCTCCGCCTGCTGTTAGCCGCCCAACAGCCGCTCGTCATTGATGCCGATGGTTTGCGCTTGCTGGCCGCACACCCAGAACTGCTGGCTTTGGACAAAGCCTCAGCGCCCGTCATCCTGACGCCGCATCCTGGCGAAATGGCCGCGCTGCTGACCGGCTTTCAACTCACCCAACTCCTGCATGAGCCTCGTCCCGAGCAGGCCAAGGCCTTGGCTGCGGCAACCGGTGCCATTGTGGTTCTCAAGGGCCAGGGCACAATCATCGCGGCACCCGGCGCTGCTTTGCCCTCTTACAACCTCAGCGGCAGTCCGGCCTTGGCCACGGCTGGCACTGGCGATGTCCTGGCCGGCATGATCGCTGCCTTCCTGGCTCAAGGGCTGGCGCCCGTCGATGCTGCCGCTCTCGCCGTCTTTGTCCACGGCCATGCTGCTGACCTCGCGCCAGCGCCGCAACGAGGCCTGATCGCCGACGACCTGCTTGCCCTCATCCCGCCCGCCATGGCCGGCCTCAATCCACTGGCGTAAACACGGTCCGGAACTCCGAGCATCAATCGGTGACCGATTACTACGCGGGGCAGCGCAAAAAACAGGCAATTATCGGCAGCATTGAGAAAGAGCGATATATTAGCTCAGAACGATGATTCCCTGGTTCTCTCAGACTCGACCTACCCACACCTGGAGACGAGCATGAATCTGCCTCAAGGCCCCCTGCATACCGGCCTCCGAGCTGTATTCTACTTTTGCCGTGAGGATCCGCGCGTGTTCGTGCACAAGCACCCCCGCTGGAAATGGGTTGGCGTCACCTTGAATTTCGCGCATCCCCGCTCCTTCTGGATTCTCGCCGTCACCATGATTTCTGTCCTCCCGGCTATCTTGCCCGGGCTATGGCTCAAAAATATGCTGATTCTGTATAGCGGCCTTGCCATCTGGACTGTGCTGGGGTGCTGGTATTATTTCCGGCAAGCAGAACTTGATTTGCGCCGACATGCCAACAACGCCAACAGCCTACCGTGAACTCATGTCCCAACACCCCGGAGAAACACGCCTCATGTCAACACAAAAGCGCCCGCCCATCAAGCCAGGCTGGAAATTGACGTTTGCAGATGACTTCGACCGTCCCCAGCTCAATGACATGTACTGGTACCCGGCGTACCGCTCTGGACGCAAGGAATACTTTCGTCGCATTGGCTTTCCCAGCCGCTGGGTTGACCACAACGCCCATTTCGTCATTGAAGACAGCATCTTGAAGCTCCGCATCGACGACCGGCTGCCGTTCCGCCCAAAGCCGGCGCATCCCTGCGTCAGCTGCATCACGACCTCTGACCATCGCTTCGGCCCAACCACTGAATCTTTCCAAATCATGGAAAAATTCGCCCAGAAATACGGCTGGTTCGAAATCCGCGCCCGCTGCCCGCGCGGCAGTGGCCTGCTCAGCGCTTTCTGGCTGCATCAATGCGATCCGACCAAGCAGGAATACACCCCAGAAGGCCAGCGCAAGGACTTGGCCGCCGGAGCTGTCGAAATCGACATCATCGAACTGCAAGGACGCTACAACACCCCTGCTGGCAATGACGTCAACCTCAACGTCCATTTCACGGAAAAAGGCCATTACCTGCACCACAATGACTTTGACGCCGCAGACGGCTTTCATGTCTGGGCCATGGAATGGGAGGAAAGACGCATTGCCTGGTACTGCGACGACGTCTGCATGGAGGAATACATCGGCCCAACACCGCCGGGAAAAATGTTCGTCCTCCTCGCCCTCTTCCAGTATTCCGGCTGGATCGGCGAGATTGACACCGCCATGGTCTATCCGAAAGACTTTGAAATCGACTATGTCCGCGTCTATCAACGCGAAAGCAACATCGGCTGAACCGGCTTTGCCAGCAACGCGGCCAAGGCGGCGGCTTCAGTCGAAGGATGACCTCATAGCCAAGGAGCCTCATGTTGAAAAACCTCACCTACAGCCTGCTTTTGGCATTATGCCTGGGTGGCGTCGCCCGGCTGGGCGCAGCACCCTTCCAGGGGCCATTCCGGTCTGAAGCGCTCGTCTTCTACTTCACGCATGACGGCGGCCCGCTTCAACTCCAGGCCGCCATCATCGGCGACCAGGCCGCCGCAGTCGTCCGATTCTTTGACGTCCAGGAGAATCTCCGCCTCTGGCAATACTGCCGACCGCAATCCGGCGGCCACGTCCTCAGCTGCGACTTCGGCGCCGACGCTCCGGCCGGCATTTACCAGGTCCGGGTCAGCGGCAAAGACTACCAGATCAATCCGCAAGCCATGCCAGCCAAGCCCTTCGGCGTCATGCCTGCCAGCTGCCGGTTGTACAGCACCGCCGCTGACCAGTTCAGCGAGACCTTCTTCATGATTCCCCGCAACGCGGAAAAATTCTCCTGGAGCGCCCTGGGCTGCCAGCATACCATCAGCCGTGACGCTGGCCAGGTCGCCCCGCCAGCAGATGGCGATTCACTGGACGTCAGTGCGCACCAAGGCGAAATCTGGTCAGGCCGTTTCACCATTCCTCCCAACAACTACAGTTGCCTCGGCTTCGAGCACATTCCCGTCATCCTTTGCCCAGACCAAGAAACAGCCCGCCAAATCAACGCCAGCCTGGTGCAAACCGCTGACGGGCAGTATTTCCCCCACCAATTCCAAGTCCGAATCTACAACTGGCTGGAACAACAGAAGACAGCTGACCTCACCGTGCCGATAGTCGACCTGCGCCAGCTAGCCGAGCAATTCGCCGCCGAACCAAACTATCAGGCTCTGCTCGGGCACTGGGGCATTTTCACCTACATCAACCACGTCCTGGAAAGCCAGGATATCGACCCGGCCAGCGAGCAATTCGGCGCCAATGCCAACACCGCCATGCTGGCAATCGTCAACAGCCTGGACAAGCCCTTCAACCCCTATTTCGGCAAACTGGAGAAACGCCTTCTGATTCCCGCCCTGAGCCACTTGCTCACGCTCCAGGAAAATGACAGTTTCCGGGAAACCTCCAGCAACTACAACGGCGTTTGGGCCATGAATTATCTCAGCACGGCTCAACAGCTGGCAGAAGGCTATCACCAAATCCGCGACCAAAAGGCCCTGGCCCTGTGGCGAGACGGCGTCCGCCGCATCGCCGACCGTTTTTCCATGTTCCGAGTTTCCTGCGAAAACCAATCCGCGCACTGGCCGCTTGCCTACTACTACCTGTACCAAGGCATCGGCGAGCCAGGCTACCAACAGCTGGCCAAAGACTTCATAGCTGGCCTTTGCCTCCCTGAATGCAATCCCTTCATGCAGACCGGCTACCAGCAGGAAGCATACGGGCCAGACGCCTCCTACCAAGGCCTCAGCACCTGCATACAGGCGGCCTACTATCGGCTCAGCAACGACACCGTTGCCCGCGACGGCCTGCAACGCATCTTTAACCTCTTCAACCATACTGTCGTTCCAGAGCCGGACGGGAGCAAAGTCGGCGCCACCAACTTCTCTCATCGCACCAAGATGCCCTGGACGCATACCCAATACGGCGCCGGCATCCCACTCCTGCAGGGCATCCTGCCGGAAGCCGCCTGCCTTGCCCAGCCCAACACTGGCGAAACACCCCCTCTGGCCACACTGCTGACGCCGCCTAACGATATCTACCGCCCGGCCATCGGCTACTCCACGTCAACCTTCGCGCCATTCTTCAATGCATATCGCTTCCCTACCCAGCCACCCCTCCCAGGCGCCAAGCTGCCTGTGCAGGCCGAAAACAACTTCACCCGCAACTTCAACAACGAATTCCTCGCCTGGCGACGCCCAGGATTCTACGCCCTGGCCTACGTCGGCAAAACCGCCGGTGCCTGGACAAGGGCGCGTGCCCCAAAACTCCCGGAAAATCCTCCGACAACAGCAGCGAGCACCCGCTGGCATCAAACCCAGGGGCTGTCCATCCTCTGGTTCGAAAAATACGGCGCTTTCATCCTTGGCCAGAATTGGAATGCCTACACCGGGCAATTCCTGCGCGCTGAATTGCCCAACGGAGGATGCGCCTACCCGGACTACTGGGAGCATGCCAGCGAACACGCTGAACAACGCCTGCGTCTGCAAGGCAAACTCATCCAAGCGGAAACCTGCCGGTTCACTCGCGAGCTGTCCCTCCTTCCCAATGGCCTCCAACAACGCCTGACCGTCACTTTTGACGACGACAACCAATTCGCCGCCCTCTATGAACAACTGCCTATCCTGCTCAAGGGCGACCAGCCGACCATCGAATTCCTGGTTGACGGCACCTGGCAGAGGACTCCAGGAAAGTGCCAAGCCGTCCGCGTCAACAATTCGGTGACAGTCACTTTCACGCAGCCGCAGACCTGCTCCCTGGGTCAGGAGACCGCGCTCTATAACCAGCGGCTAGCCTGCCTGCTGATTCATCTCGGCTCCGCCTTCAAGGCTGGCGACACGGTGTCCATCACCTACGACATCACCGGAGAATGAGGCGAAAAGGTGGCTGGCCCGACCGCGACGGCGCCAGCGCCCATATCATCCCATAACTCTCATTACACTAAGGATTAACATGTTTGGCGCTATCATCGGCGACATCGTCGGTTCCCGCTTCGAATGGCACAACCACCGTTCCAAGCGCTTTAAACTTTTTACTGCTGACTGTTTTTTCACAGATGACACGGTCATGACCCTGGCCGTGGCCCAGGCCATCTTAGAAGCGGCCGGCGACTATACAAACCTCGGCCAACTGACTATCAAGCAGATGCAGAAAATCGGCCGCCGCTATCCTGACTGCGGCTATGGCGGAATGTTCGCCACTTGGATGTTTTCCGACCAACCACAACCCTACAACAGCTTTGGCAATGGCGCGGCCATGCGCGTGAGCGCCTGCGGATTCGCAGCCACGAGCTTGCAAGAAGCCCTCAGCCTGGCGCAAAAAGTCACCGAAGTGACTCACAACCACCCCGAAGGCATCAAAGGCGCCCAAGCGACCGCAGCAGCCGTCTTCTTAGCCAGAACCGGTCATGACCAAAACGCCATCCGCGCCTATATCGAACAAAATTACTATCCGCTGACCAAGACTATTGACGAAATCCGGCCGACCTACCGGTTCAATGAAACCTGCCAGGAAACCGTGCCCCAAGCCATCACCGCTTTTCTTGAGGCCGATAGTTTCGAGGACGCGCTCCGCAACGCCATTTCCATCGGCGGCGACAGTGACACCGTTGCCGCCATCACCGGCGGCATCGCTGAAGCCGCTTTTGACATCCCCAGCGATATCCGACACAAAGCCTTGCCGTATCTCGATGACAGCCTCCGGAAAATACTCATCAACTTCGAAAACACATTCCCCAAAACGCCATAGGGCCAATGTTTCCAGCCGATAGGCTTTTTCGCCGGGGTTCGCCCCAGCCAGCCAATATCATCCGACACTCTTGACCAAAGGGGTTCACATTGTCAGTCCGCAGCCTGATCATCGGCATTGTTTGCGCCGCCATCATGAGCGCATGGTGCTACTTCAATGACGCCGTAGTCCGCCCTGGGGCGATGATATCCTCTCTGCTGCCATCGGTCGCCTACGGCGGCCTGATCGCTTACGTGCTGCTTATCAACCCGCTGCTGCGCCGCCTGCGCAGCCGCTTGGCCCTCAGCGGCCGCGAAGTCGCAGCTGTCCTGGCGCTCTTCCTCATCGCCTGCGGCATTCCTGGCTGGAGCCTCGGCCAGATGTTCTCGCCTACCGTCATGTTCCCCCACCATGACCTGCGCACCACGCCCAGCTGGCGCAGCCACGACATCGTCTCCCTCGCCCCCAAGCAAATGCTCTGCGATGTCTCCGGCCCCAATGGCGACGTCGGCCTCAACGGCTTTGTCACCGGCCTTGGCGAAGGCGACGCCCACATCAATTTCTTTCGGGATGTCCCTTGGGATGTGTGGTACCGCCCGTTCCTCTTCTGGGGGCCCTTGGTTCTCTGCTTCCTCGTCGCCGTCGTTGGCCTGGGCGCTGTCTTCCACCGCCAGTGGTGCGACCACGAACAGCTGCCCTACCCCATCATCCAGTTCGCATCGTCGCTGTTGCCTGACGAACAGGGCCGCCTCGCCAGCATCTTTCGCGACCGCCTCTTCCTTGTCGGCTTCCTCTTTTCTTTCCTCCTGCTCTTCAACAACTATATGTGCCGCTGGTTTTCCAACGAACTCATACCAGTCAAGCTCTGGCTTGATTTCAGCCCCGCCATCAAGCTCTTCCCCACCGTCATCAAGGGCAAGGGCGCCATGCTCTTCTCGCCACGGCTGATCATGACCGTCATTGGCCTGGCCTACTTCCTGCCTTCGGAGGCGTCTCTATCTATGTGGTTCGGCCCCTGGCTCTACTGTTTCATCGCCGGCATTTTTGCCACCTACGGCATCGAATTGCGCTCCGGTAAAATGATGGCCCTGACCCTGGAGCCCTTCATCTTCACCGGCGGCTATTTCGCCATTCTCATGATCATCCTCTACACCGGTCGACAATTCTATTGGAACACCCTCAAACGCAGCCTCGGCTTCAGCAGTGGGGAGTCCATACCCGATTTCGCCATCATGGGCATGCGGCTCTTTCTGGGAGGCGTCATCCTCTTCATCCTCCAACTGCATCTTGCCGGCCTGCACTGGTCCCTCAGCGTCATCTACACCTTCATCGCCATCATGGTTTACGCCGTCGTCAGTCGCGTACTCGCCGAAACTGGCGCCTTCGAAATCGGCACCTACGTTTATCCCTGCGTCACCCTCTGGGGCCTCCTCGGCGCCAGCGCCCTCGGCCCGCAGAACTTGGTCATCATGTTCCTGGTCTCCACCGTGCTTCTGGCTGCGCCCGGGTGGTGTGTCATGCCCTTCTTCAATCAAGCCATGAAACTTGCTGACGGCCATCACATCAAGCTCAACAAAACCGTCAAATGGGGGCTGGTCGTCATGGTGCTGGCCATCGTCGTCTCCATACCAGCAACCATCTACTGGCAGTACGACCGCGGCGCCCAACTCTACGGTTGGCCGCGTGCATCCTCAACCTATCCCTTTGCCAACGCCGTCGACATCATCATCAAACTCAAGGCTCAAGGCTTGGAAGAAATCGCCGCCAGCCGCCAAGGCTTTGGACACCTTGCGGCCATGTCGCCAAGCCCCGAACACCTCGCCGCCTTCGCCGTCACCGCCCTCCTCACCCTCGCCGTTGCTTTCGGACGCCTCAAATTCCACTGGTGGCCATTGCACCCGGTCATCTTCGTCTTCTTAGGCGGAGGTCAAGGCATGGGTATGTCTTTCTCCTTTGGACTCGGCTTCCTGATCAAATTCCTAATCACCAAGTACGGCGGCGGCAAAATGTACCAGCGCTGCAAACCCATGATGATCGGCCTCATCGCCGGCTCACTCGCCGCACAATTCCTGCCCATGGTCGTCGGCACCATCTACTACTTCATCGCCGGCAAAACCCTCTGAGTACTACCGCATTTTGCTTAGGGTGGACTATAGCGTCCACAACCTATTTTTAACCACGGATGGACACAGATGAACACTGATTTTTTTATAGGGTTGTTTTTTGTAACCACTGAACACGCAGAATATACGGAAATTTTGTTTAATGTGTAACGTTTTGCAATGAGTGCTTGTAGTGCAGACTTCACGCAGACGTATGTCGTACTGGCGGCCGGAAGGCCGCCCTAGCCTCGGAGAGGCGCAACCATGAGTAACCCCAGGTGGAGCGAAGCGGAACCTGGGGTGGAGTCCTCCCAAGCTTGAGCCTCGGAGAGGCGGCACAAAAGCTTTGACCTGCAGAAAATCTTTCACAAAAAAACAAGAAGTTGGTCGATAGTAGTTCAATATCCTTTCACCATATTTCGCACCTTATCCAAAAATAACAATCACTGACAAATCGGAGGACTTACATGGTAGCGGTCATATTATGTTGCGCATTGGCGATGTCTGCGGCTGCTTCAGCCCAACTTGTTGTCAACGGCGACTTTAGCCAAGTCGAGCCATGCGGGGTTCGCGCCACCAGCGATCAAGGCTATGGCGTCTGGGAGGTGTCTGGCACGCCTACATTGAAGCCCAAGGGGTGGGTTCTGAATCCCACCATGACCGGCAAGCTGGAGATGATACCCTCAACAGAGGGCGGATATCATTTGAAGCTGACAGGCAACGACTTGAAACGTGGCGGGCACATATACCAAGCTGCATCGTGGTTCAAGAACTACCAATGGTACAAGGTGTCAGCAAAGGTGAAGGGCACGAAAGGAGCAATAGGGTTCTATCGTTATCCGCCGACGGGGAATGTGGTGGCAAAGCAGGACTTCGTCTTGTCATCTCCCTGTCCGGAATGGCGCAATGCGTCGTTTTGGTTTATGGCTGAGCCGTCTGAAGCTCAAAGCGTGTGCTTGTTTGCTTGCGTATCAGGTGGCCCCGACGATACGTTCGAGATTGACGACTTGCAGGTAGAGATGGTTGAGATGCCGGCTTTTGCGAAAACTGAGCCGATAGTGATTGAAAATCGTCATTGCCGCCTGGTATTGTCGGCCAAGGGTGAGCTGGTCGAAGCAGTCGCGAAACTTCCCGAGGAAAAGCCGATTCTGGGTTCAGGTGGTGTATTTTTCAAGATGAAAACCGACAAGCACGGTTGGTTGCCACTCCTCGGCGTGGAACGCGGTGTTGGCAATCGCCTGACTTGCGTATTTGCTGAACCAGATTATTCGATGGATGTCTTGTTCAGGTGCTATGACTCGTATTTTACCTTCTTGGTGACGGATGTCCGCGGCCCGGATGTCAGCGAGATTTGTTTCCTGAAGATGCAGCTGGGCCTGTCTTCAAATTACGGCGGCTTGCTGAACACGGCTTCAGGTGACGGCGTTTCGGCGGTGCTGCTGTCATGCAACGACAAGACGAATGCCGCGAGCAGCATGGCCAAAGGCCTGGGCTTGACCGCGACCGCATATCAGGAGTACGGGATGCCTGGCGCAAAAGCGGCGCTGGCAATAGTGCCCAGCGAGTCACTGCTTGATACCATCGAAGTCGTTGAAATCGAACAAGACTTGTTCCATCCTGTTCGTGACGGAGTGTGGCTGCGTCGCCACCCGGGTCGTTTTGCCTCGTATATGATGGCCTTCGGAGTGACTGAAGCAAATGTCGATGAAGTGATCGAGTTTGCGCGGGGCGGATTTGGCTGCATCGAAATATCGGATGGATGGTGGGAATCAACTCCAACGTATGAGCCTAATCGGAAGCTATATCCGGATGGCATAGAAAGCCTGAAGCGAGTCTGCAAGAAAATCCACGACGCAGGACTTCAGGTCGGCTTGCACGCGATGCAGGGGATGGTTGGCTGGGGAGGTCGTCTCGGCATGCGTGATCCGTACGTGTCGCCCAAGGCTGACAGCCGCTTGCTGCAAAGCCACAAGAGCGTGCTGGAGCAGGATATGGCTGCTGATGCCGTGGAACTTGTCGTTGCCGGCGATTTGTCGCAATGGCCAGAAAATGGCGACTTGAATCTAGACGGCGAGGTGGTCAAGTATTCAGGCAAGGACGGCAACCGCTTAATAGGTTGCGAGCGTGGGCTTTACGGAACACTGCAAAAGGCGCACCCCAAAGGCTCCGCTGTAGGCGTCCTGGTGAACTGCTTTCCCGTTTGGGGACATACCAAATATACTCCTGACATTGAGAGCACGATGTTCGAAGAGATTGTCGATAATCTCGCCTACGTGTTCAATGAAACCGGCGCTGACATGGCGTATTTCGACGCTGGCGAGGAATGGTCCAAAAATCCGCCTCGCTGGCGGAACGTGGGTAAGTTCGCCTTGGCGTTCCAGAGACGCCTGAAGAAGCCCGTCTTCCTGGGAGGCAACAACCTGTACACCAACTTGTCGTGGCACGCCATCACCCGCGGAGCGCCGAACTTCGATCCCATCACCCACGGGCGAGACGAATTTTCACTGCGCTACAAGGGTACGAATCCGATAAACCGCGGAAAAGACTTCCTGGTCGGTGACACGGGCTGGTTCGCCGCCCATGCCCATTCGCCGTCTGTATGCGCGGTGACTCCTGACGAGTTGATGCTGATCTGCCTAAAGGCGGTCGCTGGGAATTCCCCGTTTTCGTTCCACGCTCCTTACGGGAGTTATTACACGAATAAGCGGAAGCCTGAGATGCTTGCAATCATTAAATTGACGGATCAGTTGAAGCGCGAGAGCAGCGTCCCCGAGTCGATCCGCAGCACGATGTGGCAGCCCAACGTTCGTCATACCTTGGACTTGGTTGAGGGCAGCGGCGGAAAGCGCTGGCAATTGCGCCCGAATCACAAGACCCAGCATGCAGTGCTGCGTGAAGGCGAGATGGGCACGTCTGACCTTCAACTGACCAATCCATTTGACAAGCAACGTCCGCTTATACGACTCAAGGCTATGAGCTTCGTGGAAGAAAAAGGCGACGCACAATCGCTAATCCTGGCGGATTTTGCCAAAGGAACAGAATTTTCCGAGGTGAGTACCGCAAACGGGACGCTGAAGATGGAGCTGGTGCGCGGGGAAGGGACAGCGCCTGACGGGTCGGCAATCCTGGAAATCCGCAGCAAGAACGAGGGAAAAGACAAGTCATCGTGGCTGTGCGCGACAAAACCCCTGTCTCCAGCAATGAATTTGCTTGGCCATCGTCACTTAGGGCTGTGGGTTCATTCTGATGGCCGCGGGGGAATCATGAATGTTCAGCTTGGAAGCACGGAAAGCGCAGGTTCCGTTCGCGAGCACTACATCGACCTGTCATTCACGGGTTGGCGCAGGTTTGTCCTGGACCGTCCTGAGACGGAGCGATTCTACCATTATTCCTGGCCCTACCGGATGACTGCCCCGATGTATCGCGTGTACCCGTATCATCAAGTCACCGCAGTGAAGTTGTACTTGAACGGGCTTCCTGCCCAATCCGAGGGCGTGGTGAAAATCGGTCGTCTGGAAGCGTTGGCAGAGCGGCAGCATCCGGTCGAAAACCCGCGTCTCGCTGTTGGCGAAACTTCCTGCATGGTGCCAGTCAGGATGCGGCCCGACGACTATGTGGAAATTTCTCCTGAAGGTCAATATGTATTGTACGAGGCGAATGGTGGCGTGATAGCGACGGGACGCACCGAGGGTGTGCTGGAGCTTCCCCAGGGCGACTACCGCGTGGCGTTTTCAAGCCGACGGGCCGCCGGATTGTCAAACCGGGTCGATGTGACTGTTTTCACGCAGGGCGACATTGTCCACGAAATCGAATTGAAGTCAGCGTTTGAGCTTCCATCGGATGAATTGCAATGCCGTCGCGGCGATCGCGGCGCATTGCGGGTGATGAGTGGTCTTTCGCAGCTGGTTCCGTTTGATTCGCCGCGTGATTTGGACGCCCTTAGCGGCACTCAAACCTCCTGGTCTAGCCAGGCGCCCTGGCTGGACGGCAAGGAACGCGCAGCGGCAGTATTGATTCGCAGCCTGGCTGGCGATTCCAGGTTTGACCTGGCCGCCAAGCCGCAATTCGAGGTGAGCGTGGAGAATTTCCAGTCCGTGGACGGCTTTGCCGAGGGTGCTGCGAACACGTACCAGAAATGCGTTTCGGGTTCGGGCAAGTCGATCACGGAGCAAGGCGTCGTGTCTCCGGGCGTGTCCCAATCCGTCAGTTTGTCTCCCGCGGAATATCGCGAACATGGTTCTGCGATGCGTTATGCGGCGAAGGCGACTGCCAATGGGAACTGGGCTGCCAAGGGACGTACGTTTGCCAAGCCCTTGGACCTGTCCCAGGCAAGCGCGATTTCCCTTTGGTTGCATGGAGACAATCAAGGCGAGGATGTGAGAATCCAGTTCTGGGATGTGAACGGCAAATATGCCGATTGGGCTGTCCCGGTGACGATGTCAGGCTGGAAGCGGCTGGTGTTGCCCATGTCCGATGCATCGTCTGGCTTTGATTGGAGCAAGGTTGAATATTTTGTGGTGTTGTTTAACAAGCTGCCGCTGAATCGTGAATGTGTAGTGCATTTAGCGGATTTGCGCGCCCTCAACCTGCCCAAAGTCGCCGAACAGGACTTGACTGGCATTGAACTGACACTGAACGGCGCGAAAATCGCTGTGCCCGAAAAACTGGCACGAGGCGAAGCATTGCTCATAGACGAAAACGACAATGGAACCGTGTGGACTGACGGAACTAAGGCGATTCGAACTTTCAAACTGACTGATGCGACAAGCGCCTTGAAACTGAAAGCAGGCGAAAACAAACTCTCACTGACCGCGAAGACCGGCTCCGCAATGAATGTCCAAGTGTTCGCCGTTCCCGACCAGAAGTAATGGCTCGCCTTTAGAGCCTCTGTGGACTCGCCGCCAAAAACCGATTTCCAAAGTATGGCGGAGACCTCCTGACCGCGTCCTGACGTCCCTCTACAACACGGCAGAAAGTGAAACTTTATCTTTTGCCCAAATACCGGGAGAACCACATGAACACCAATTTAAAAAAAGTTTTTTCTCTTGTTTGTTTGCTGCTACTTCTGCTTTTGGCTGCTTGTTTTCTGTTTGTTATTTTTAAGTATAAACAGTATAGTATGTCAGATAACTTGCATGTTAACTATGCCTATGCAAATCATATTCTCAAGCCGAATGAATTAGGAGAAATATTGAAGCGTGGTTTACACGAAGCAGAATGTTCCGTATTGTTTGGTGAAAACAATCCAGAGATATCCCGAGAAGAAGATGGTCAAATAACTCATACATATATTTATTGCTACACTGATGATTTACTTGAAAAACTAGATAACAAATCACTAGATAATCATTTACTTTTTTTCATAACCGTCCCATAGGCTCCTCAAACCGCCCAGAAATGAGCTGTTTTCCTACCTGAGGACACCAGGTTTTCC
>MWEG01000028.1 GCA_002070945.1 Lentisphaerae bacterium ADurb.Bin082 | reverse complement strand
GCTGAACTTGAACAAGGTGGCAGCGATGGTATCTTGCCGTCAGGTCACTTGAAAGGAGGAAACGGTACTGTCAAGGTAAAGCATCGTTTGGACATTATTCGCTCTAGCAGACTTCAGGTTGTAGCTTTCCACATGGCCGCCGACTTTGAGCGCGTTTACACGCTGGTCGAGGTGATTCCAAGCACCATATTGCAGGGTTGAGCCATAAACAAAAGTGTCCATGACTATCGCATTATTCGTATTATCGGTGATACGTGTGCGCGCCGAGTTGACGCCTTTCATAAGCGCACTCTTGCAACTGCCGCAGCTATAGGCAGCACGGTTCACAAAAAAGAAATGATAGCTGGAGTGAAGTAGATCGCGTGCATTGTTATCGCTTGGGCACCAGAGATATTGCCTGATAAGCTTACTGAGCTTATCGCTTTCGCCCACTTTCAAATCACCACCGGGCAAGTAGCCACCAAGAAAAAGCAGGTAGGCCGGACCATTTTGGTTGGAAACGGACCAGCCATTGTATAAGACACAGCCGGTCGGCAAACAGCGTATATGAGCAATGGGGAGGTTATCATCATAGTCTCCAGCGTACATTATTGAAGCTATGCCGATTTGCTTTAAGTTGGAAATGCAGTTGGTGGAACGCGCCTTCTCACGCGCCTTGCTCAAGGCCGGCAGCAGCATCGCAGCCAAAATCGCAATAATGGCAATGACCACCAACAGCTCAATTAGGGTGAACTTCCGCATGGCCAACTCCTTTCGATGAAAAATGCTCTGACTGAAAAATATCCTTGTACTATTATCGGTCGAAATCTTGTTTTTTGGAAAAGAAACGCTGCCAGTTTCAAGGCACTTGTGTGTCGTCCCTTCCAAGCTCTAAATATATACCATCTTACCTAAGATAGCAATTGCCCTGGGCTTTTATGTTGCGTTTCAGAGAACAATCGGTCATGGATTGATACTCGGAGTTCCGGCAAGTAGCGGACTCTGGAAAGGGGCGAGGGGCGAGTTTGGACTACACCGTCCAACATGTCCACATCCTTTTGCGCTGTAGGCGCTTAGCCATGCTTAACCCCTGGCTTTAGCCTGAGGCGGGATGACTCTCAAATCATGGCGCTTCATAGAGACGCTACAGAAAACTGATCCATGACCTAGGATCATTGCCTTGAAGGCGGAAGTCAGGCTGTCGAGCTTGCAATCAGCGAGGTCCACAGTATAGTTAAATGACAATTCTATTTTCACAAGAGCTTGTTCCTTTCTTTTATTTTGGGTTAAATTAAATAAAAGACAAGCTCTTGTGTTTTTTTTCAAGTCATTGACGACTTTTTGGGTTCTGGCCCCAACTTTGGGACGCCGCAAGTTTGTTGAGGAGCCAATCATGTTTGAAGAGATTCCCGCCATTCGTCCGAACTATGACCAGCCCAATTATGATGAGGAAAAAGTAGCGCCTTTTACGCTGGAGGATCCTCTGACATTTGCCGACGGCACGAAATTGACCTCACCGGACCAATGGCCCAGGCGCCGTGCGGAAATCCTGGATATTTTCGCGCGTGAAATGTACGGGCAAGAACCCCCGATGCCAGAAGCGCTGGTCGTGGAAAAAATAGAGGAGTGCCCTGAGGCGCTGGCGGGGTTTGCCGTGCGCAGTCAATACCAAATGTGGTTCAAGCAGGATAAATCAGGGCCTTCCATCCGCTGGGTTGTATTTCGTCCGCGCTACGCTAAACAGCCTGTTCCAGTCATTCTTTTTCTGAATTATCGGGGGAACCATGAACTTGTATATGATCCGGAAATCCCGGTTCCCCAGGGATGGGTCGGCAATGGCCCAATGACGGACGGTCATTGTTCATCGGAAAAGACCCGCGGCGTCATGTGCGATCCACGCTCCAACTCCATCTTTCCCATTGGCATGTTGCTGGCCCGTGGATTTGCGGTTATGAGCGCCTGCTACTCTGAAGTCTCCCCTGATCCGTCTGCCAAGGAAACTGACCCCAAATACAACCAGCAGAGTTTTGCCTATACTGGAGTATTCTCCTTGTGGGGAAAACGGGATGAAAACAGGACTGATAATCCTACTGCGCTGGGTGCCTGGGCTTGGAGTCTCTCACGCGGATTGGACTTAGCCGAACAAATCCCTGAACTGGACGCCAGCAAATCCGTAGTCACAGGCTGTTCCCGGCTGGGCAAGGCCGCCTTTCTCGCTGCCGCCAGGGACGAACGTTTTGCAGTTTGCGTGCCAAACCAATGCGGCGGCGGTGGCATTTGCCTTGCAAAACGTGATTTCGGGGAGTGCATCGGAACAGAAGTGCGGATGTTTACTCACTGGTACTGCAAAGCCTACGCAAAATATGCGAAGAATCCCCCGCTTCTGCTGAATTTTGATCAGCACCTGCTACTGGCGTCCATCGCTCCCCGGCGCGTTCTGGTGCAGGGCTTTGGCCCCAATGACTGGATGGATACCAAGGGCGAATATCTGGCCTGCCGCGCCGCATCGCCTGCCTGGGAGTTTCTAAATCTCCCGGGTATGCCGGGCAAGGCTTATCCAGACTATTTTGACACTTCGGCAATTGGCCCTTACCTTGGCTACGTTCGCCGCCTGGAAAAACACGGCATAGCAGCATACGACTGGGTGTGGCTGCTGGACTTTGCCACAAAGGCCTTCCAACTGTAGATAAGACTTTCATGCCGAACCCTGTCCCCTGACCTTGTCGGCAACCCTATCCTGAAAAAACCGAAACGCCCTGGACACAGCTCCCAAAAACGGGCAGCAAGCGCCCAATAAGGGTGCAATCACCAGAGAGCGTTCCCCCTCTGATTGTTTCGGATCGATTCGCGCTGGCGCAGCTGTCAAGCCGACATGCGCTGCTTATGCCTTGTAGCCGCCGCAGCTGCGCCCGCCGTCCACCACGAAATTGCTGCCAGTGGCAAAGGCCGCCTTGTCTGAGCAAAGGAAGACAATCATATCGACGATTTCCTGCGGCTCGGCAGCGCGTTCA
Source organism: Lentisphaerae bacterium ADurb.Bin082 (assembly GCA_002070945.1). Classification (GTDB taxonomy): domain Bacteria; phylum Verrucomicrobiota; class Lentisphaeria; order Oligosphaerales; family Oligosphaeraceae; genus JAAZKI01. The sequence continues at coordinate 75,371 of MWEG01000028.1, read as the reverse complement.
AGGCGCGTAGGCATATTCGCCATGGCGGCGCGCGTCAACACCGGTCCAGGCGACACGCAGCAGGCGCGCACCCCGTATGGCGCACCATAGACCGCCAGCGACTTGGTCAGGCTGATCATGCCACCCTTCGCCGCGCTGTATTCTATGGCGCAGCTGCCGGTAACGCCGTCCACCGACCCAAGATTGATGATCACGCCGCTCTTCTGTTCAAACATCTGATTGAGCACCGCCCGGCAAAAATAGATTGGCGCCTTGAAATTGACGTCCATGCCCCAGTCGAGCACCTCCAGCGGCATGTCCTTGAACCTCTCCTTGCGCTGGAAAATACGGCCGGCATAGCCCCCGGCGCAGTTGATGAGGATGTCAATGCGTCGATAGCGTTCCACTGTGAACTTCGCTGCGGCCTCGACCTGGCTGTAATCGCGTACATCGACCACCTGGCCAGCTGCATCGCCGCCCTTGGCGCGAATACCCGCCACCGCAGCCTGCAAAGCTTCGTCGTTGACGTCCACCAGCACCACCTTGGCACCGCCTGCCGCCAGATTCTGCGCCGATAACAGCCCCATGCCCGAAGCAGCGCCCGTTACGATGGCGACCTTGCCCGTAAAATCCAACTCCAGATTCAACACAATAGTCCTCCTAACGCTGCTGTTGGACCCAACACTATGAACAGCAAAATGTTATCGGTTAACCAGCACTTTAAACGTGTCCCCTTTGGCGATTTCCGTGATCGTGTAGAAGCCTTTGGGAATTTGCGTTGACAAAGTTACCGTAAACAAACCATTCGTGCGGTCGCAGAAGTCGACGCCCCTGGCGACCGCATTGCCTGCTTCATCCACAATATGCCGTCCCTGGAAGTTGGCGTTGTCCCATCTCCCCCCGCGGCCATAAAAGAAACCGGACTCAGGACGAAGCGTATAGGTGTTTTCTCCAATAGGGGTGAACTCCACCCTGCCAAGGTGGGTTTTGGCAGCGTTGAGCATGATCACGTCTCCTTGGATGGAGTCTATTGACCAGCTGCCGGGGCGCCCTGCCCCGCATGATATCAGGGCTTTGGCCGCCTGGACGTCATCGGCGACGCCTTCATCCCACTGCACGGTCAACTGTATTTTTCCATTTTTCTCGCAAACGTCGCTCACGCGCCCGGCCTTAGCAGCGCCGGAGCTATGGTGTTCGCTGAGGCTGCCATCCGCCTGGTAGCGCCAGACCGCGACTTGCGCACTGCTCTGCAAGCCATGGAAAGTGTGCGCGGCGCCATCGCCGACAAACCAGCAGTCCTTGCGACCATCAGACAATTCTATCATATAGGCGCGAACGCCCTGGCCGCCAGGTTTCACCGGGACTGTCTTCACTGCCAACACCTTGGTGCTGGCAGCGTCTTCGTCAGCAAAATGGATGACTTTGGCAAACACAGAAACCTCTGCCCCATGGTCTCTGCGTAGGATATAGGGCACTGAGTCCGCGCCCCGGACAGGCATGCTCTCGGCCTGATAGTACTCGCGATTGGATTCGCCGGGAAAGTCCACGGCAATGGCCTGGCGCAACGACGCCGGCCCAGCAAAGATGGCATTGGTGAAACGGAAACGCAGGGTGGAATTATCTGCTGGCGCAATGGCTTTGGCTGGTTTGATCAGCAGGTTATAGCCATCGCCTTCCGGAGTCCAGTAAAACGCCTTGTCGGTCTCGCCGCTGAGGCGATAGTCGGGCAGAAAATGCTGTCCCTTGAAACGGTCCCCGCCCAGGGCGAATTGATTCATGGGCGTGAATTCAAGCTGCGTCTCCATCTTTGACATGACGCAGTGGTAGCTGTCATCGCGGAATTCACCGCCTTGCGCTATCGAAATGTCAATCCAATAGTCCAGCGAGCCGTCGGGCGCGTCAGCCTGCCCCAGCAGACGTTCATTGCGGATAGCGCCTTCCCGGGCGTAGCTGTACGGATGCTTGGCAAACACATACTGCGCCGAACCCTCCGGCTGCCAGGCCAGGATTTCGCCATCGCCGGAGGGAATTGCGCTTTTGGCGTTGAAGGTGACCTGCTGGTGGGAAACGCTTATCGAAGTCCAGCCAAACCGATAATGGGTATTGAAATAGCCTGGGTCATAGCTCCATTCCGCACCGAGATTATAGAACACCCAGCTGAGGCATTCCGCTTGGGAGTGATTGTGCAGTGCGCCGAAAAGCAGCTGGAGGCCATGCGAGGCCGAAGGCGTGCCTCCGCGCAGGATAGCGTAGCCCTTGCCGCCATAGAGGACAGACTCCCCGGCAAAGTAATCGGCGGGGGCAGGCGTCGCCGCCAGCGCTTCCACATCATCCTGGGAGATGCGGTAGAGCAGGAACGAGTACGCGGGGACATCGGGGTTGTCACCGTAGGCGGCGCGCAGGAACTCGGCGCAGCACTGCTTGTGCTCTGATTTTCGCACTCGCGACCAAAGATACCAGGCGTCCCTGAGCTGCTTGTCCAGCGCTGTGTTTTTGGTTGACTTCCCGGTCACTGGCGCACGCAGGTTGGTGGGAATAGTCGCCAACCTGTCAGGGCCGCCGTCGCCGACTTCGGGCAAGCGCCCGCCAACTTCAGCGCGGTCGAAATATCGGAAGATCAGGTTGAAGAAGGCAGGTTCGTCATACAATGGCTCGGCGCCTGGAATGCCTTGGCGCGCAGCCGCATCGAGCAAGTCAGCCAAATCCATGTACAAACTGAGCGTATGTTGGCTGTAGCCGTGGCTGCTTTCCACATAGAAGCCGTCCCGGTCTATGTTCACATCAAGCATTGCCTGCAATCCCAGCGCCTTGTCCAGCAAAGGCTCGACCATTTTCGGGATGCCGAGGGCGATGCCAACGGCAGCGGTGCCGCGCACATAGTCAGCGTGCCCATTATGAAGCTGCGTGCCCCCCAAGGCAAATCCCAGGCAATAGATGCCGCCGTTGAAAAGGAGGTTTTTGGCGACGTTGTCAAACATCGTATTTCCAGGCGCTGTCAACGATGGCTTGCCAAGCTCCCCGGAGGGCATGATAGCCTCAAAGCACCAGACATAGTTCTTCAATCCCCGCGCCACTTGGTAATAAGGCCGGTCGAGGCGCCCGCCGCAATCTTCGTCGCCCTTGGCAATGGGATAGTCCAGGGGGCCGCGCACATCAGCGGCGTAGCAGGGGGCAATAGCGTCCAGCAGGACGGCGGCGGCGTGAGCATAGCGCTGCTCGCCGGTGAGGGCATAGCAGTCCGCCAGGGCGGCCAGCTGCGATTCCAGCCACCCGTAGGCAAAGCCAGCCGCACGGGCGCGGAAATAGCATTTCTGGTTTCCAGGCCCACTCCAGCCAGAGCCGTCGTCAGGATGGGTTTCATTCGGATAGACGACATTGTCCTTGCCTATGACGCACCTGGGATTCTTGTAGCCTGCCCAGCGCAGGACCGTGTTGTGCGGGTCCAAAGACATGCCGAGGCCATACACAACGGGCTGGCCAACCGGAGGGACGAGGGCGCGCAGCTGCTCATCGTCCATATCAATGACAGCCGCAACGTGCCTGACCCGGCCTTCCAGGAAACTGGTCAGCATAGAGGAAGTCGCGCACTCCTGGCGCCGAGCCTGTATGGCTCCCGCCGCATGGAACACTTTGGGATAGCCCTGCGGGTTGCTGACAGCGTAGGTCAACGTAGCGGGATACTCTATCTTCGAGGCTTCAATCATCCCTGGAGTTATGCGTGCGAACACAGAAGGCGCTGCGGCCATTAACATCAAGGCTGCAATGGACATCTGGCATGAATGCATGGCGGTTGATTCTCCTCGTTCTTTGGCAATGTGCGAAGTCTTGTGATGAACGCAAGCAAGCCCTCACGCTGCCGCAGATAGCACAGCCATGCAGTCCAAGCATACGTGTCGCCATGGAGTTGACAACATCGCGCCTGGCAAAGCCACTAGCGGACACCTGGCAAGCACAGCCACTGCGCCAAACCTCGCTTCCCGCCACAGAATTTCGCACATGGGCTATTTAATTATTCCCCAGAGTCGATAGCCTGCGGTGCTGGTATCGAAGAAGGAAGTTTTTTTCATCCACGACACATGCCCGTCCAGGTGTCCGATATTGGAGCCGCCATTATGGAGGTCTCCGACCAGGCCATAAAAACCATTGGGCATATCCCATGCTCGGCTGTCATTGAGGTTGGTGTTGTTTACGTTATAAACGTAGGATGCTACGGTCGGGTTGTAGGCGTTGCTGGCGTAGTAGCCGACATTGAGAACGTCACAATGGCAGGCAAAGACCAAGACTTCGCTGGGATATTTATAGTCGGTGATGAGGACAGCGCTTCTGTCGGTGGTCGGTCGATAAGGCATGCCATTGTAGTTCCAGCCGTAGCCAGGGAACCCTCCGAGGACGCTGAGTTCGTGTTTCGATGGACAGTTGAAGACCTTGTAGTCGCCGGTGTAGTCTTCAAGGTTGTCGAACCACATCATAGTGACCTCGTTGCCGTTGCGGAGCGTTTTCACCGTGTAATTATGCGAGTACTGCCCATGCGTCAAGACGCCATTAAAGTCATTGGCATACATGGTGTTGGCCAGCGTGATCTGCTTGGCGTTGCTGGCGCATGAGATGCCCCGCGCCTTGTCACGCGCCTTGGACAGGGCCGGCAAGAGCATAGCCGCCAAAATGGCGATGATGGCGATGACGACGAGGAGTTCAATCAGGGTAAAATGTCGCTTTAGTTTCATGCCCGGTCCTTTCCTTTTTTTAATTCGCTCCATGAATTCGCGCATACACTGTACAGCGGCGACTGCCTCCGGCCAGACCTCTTCTCAAATATACTGCAACATAGACAAAATGGCGCGTTGGCGCTCATCATTGACCATGCGCAGCAAAGGACTTCTGGCCGCCTGCAAGGGAGTCGCTAGCTGCTTTGCATATATTATACACTATTTCAGGCGAAATAACTATAATCGCTGACGCATTTTTTTATTCATGTAGCGCAAGGCAGCAATAGAACACTCTTCTGCAAGTGGAGGAAAGAACGCGCACGAAAAATGCAGTTATGTCCTGTTTTTTACAGCTCCCTGCTGCGCAAAGGATCGTACTCTGCGTGAAGCAACTCTGTTTTTCCCAGAGGCGGAAGGCTTGTCTTATCGGTTGATCAGCACCTTAAACGCATCGCCCTTGGCTAGTTCCGAGATCGTGTAGAAGCCTTTGGGGATTTGCTCTGACACGGTTACCGTAAGCAACCCATTGGTGCCTCCGCAATAGGCGACGCCCTTGGCCACCACGTTGCCTGCTTCATCCACAATATGGCGTCCCTGGAAGCTGGTGTCGTCCAGACTCCCCCCGCGATTGTAAAAGAAGCTGGACTCTGGACGGAGCGTATAGGTATTTTCTCCAATGGGGGTGAACTCCAGTCGGCCAAGGTGGGTTTTGGTGGCGTTGAGCGTAATCACATCTCCTTGGATGGAGTCTATTGCCCAGCTGCTTGGGCGTTCTGACCCGTATGTTATCAAGGCTTTGGCCGCCTGGGCGGCGTCGGCAGCGCCTTCATCCCACTGCACCGTCAATTGTATTTTCCCGTTTTTCTCAAGGACGTCGCTTATGCGCCCGGCCACGGCGGCGCCGGAGCTATGGTGCTCGCCGAGGCTGCCATCAGCCTGGTAACGCCAGACCGCAACTTGCGCACTGCTCTGCAACCCATGGAACGTATGCGCGGCACCATCGCCGATAAACCAGCAATCCCTGCGACCGTCAGACAGTTCTATCATATATGCGCGGACGCCTTGGCCGCCGGGTTCCACCGGGATTGTCTTCACCGCCAGCACCTTGGAGCCGGCAGCGTCCTCGTCTGCAAAATGGATGACTTTGGCAAACACAGAAACATCCGCCCCATGGTCTCTGCGTAGGATATAGGACACTGAGTCTGCGCCGCGAACCGGCATGCTTTCAGCCCGGTAATACTCGCGGTTGGGTTCGCCGGGGAAGTCCACGGTAATGGCCTGCCGCAGAGATGCCTGGCCAGCAAAGATAGCCTTGGTGAAACGGAAACGCTGGGTGGAAGTGTCCGAAACAATGGCTTTGGCTGGCTTGACCAGCAGGTTGTATCCATGGCCTTCCGGAGCCCAGTAGAATCCCTTGTCAGTCTCGCCGCTGAGGCGGTAGTCGGGCAAAAAATACTGTCCTTTGAAACGGTCGCCGCCCAGGGCAAATTGATCCATGGGCGTCAATTCAAGCTGCGTCTCCACCCTTGCCATAACGCTGTGGAAGCTGTCATCGCGGAATTCACCGCCTTGCGCGATTGAAATGTCAATCCAATAGTCCAGCGAGCCGTCGGGCGCGTCAGCCTGTCCCAGCAGGCGCTCATTGCGGATGGTGCCTTCCTGGACATAGCTGTACGGATGCTTGGCAAGCACGTACTGCGCCGAGCCATCAGGCTGCCAGGCCAGGATTTCGCCGCTGCCTGAGGGAGCCGCGCTCTTAGCGTTGAAGGTGACTTGCTGGTGGGCGACGCTCACCGAAGTCCAGCCAAACCGATAATGGGTATTGAAATAGCCTGGGTCGTAGCTCCATTCCGCGCCGAGATTATAGAACAGCCAGCTGAGGCATTCGGCTTGGCCGTGGGCGCGCAGCGCTCCGAAAAGCAACTGGAGGCCATGCGAGGCCGAAGGTGTGCCTCCACGCAGGATGGCGTGGCCCTTGCCGCCATAGAGGACAGACTTCCCGGCAAAATAATCTGCGGGTGCAGGCGGCGTCGCGGCCAGCGCTTCCACATCCTTCTGGGAGATACGGTAAAGCAGGGACGCAAGCGCGGGGACATCAGGATTGTCACCGTAGGCGGCGCGCAAGAACTCGGCGCAGCGCTGCTTGTTCTCTGGCTTTCGCACTCGCGACCAAAGATACCAGGCGTCTTTGAGCTGTTGATCCAGCGCAGCGTTTTTGGTTGACTTCCCGGTTACTGGCGCGCGCAGGTTGGTGGGGCTGGTTACCAAGGTGTCATGGCCGCAGTCGCCGTTTGCAGGTATGCGCCCGCCTACTTCAGCGCGGTCGAAATACCGGAAGAGCGGATTGAAGAAGGCAGGATCGTCATACAATGGCTCAGCCCCTGGAATGCCTTGGCGCGCAGCGGCATCCAGCATGTCAGCCAAATCCATGTACATACTGAACGTATGTTGGCTGTAGCTGTGGCTGCTTTCCGAATAGAAGCCATCCCGGTCTATGTTCACATCAAGCATTGCCCGCAGGCCCTGCGTCTTATCCAGCAGAGGTTCGACCATTTCCGGGATGCCCAAGGCGATGCCGACAGAGGCGTTGCCGCGTACATAATCAGCGTGTCCATTATGGAGCTGCGTACCATCCAGGGCAAATCCCAGGCAATAAATGCCGCCGTTGAAAAGGAGATTTTTGGCGACGTTGTCAAACATCGTATATCCAGGCGCTGTCAACGATGGCTTGCCAAGCTCCCCGGACGGCATAATGGCCTCAAAGCACCAGACATAGTACATCAATGCCCGCGCCACTTGGAAATAGGGCCGGTTGAGGCGCCCGCCGCATGCTTCATCGCCCTTGGCAATGGGATAGTCCAGCGGCCCGCGCACATCAGCGGCATAGCTGGGAGCAATGGCGTCCAGCAGGACAGCGGCAGCATGAGCATAGCGCTGCTCGCCAGTGAGAGCATAGCAGTCCGCCAGGGCGGCCAGCTGAATTTCCAGCCATTGATAGGCAAAGCCGGCCGCACGGGCGCGAAAATAGCACTTCTGGCCGTCAGGCCCGCTCCAGCCGGAACCGTCATCGGGGTGGGTTTCGTTCGGATAGACGACATCGTCCTTACCCAGGACGCACCTGGGGTTCCTGTAGCCTGCCCAGCGCAGAACCGTGTTGTGCGGGTCCAAAGACATGCCGAGGCCATACACAACGGGCTGGCCAACCGGAGGGACGAGGGCGCGCAACTGGTCATCGTCCATATCCATGACGGTTGCAGCCTGCCTTAGCCGTCCTTCCAGGAAACTCGTCAGCATAGGAGAGGTCGCACACTCCTGGCGCCGGGCCCGTATATCTTCCGCCGTATGAAACACCCTGGGGTAGCCCTGCGGATTGCTGGCAGCGTAGGTCAGTGTGGCAGGGTACTCTACCTTCGACGCCTTAATCATCCCTGGAGTCATGCGCGCAAACGCAGAGGATGACGCTGCGGCCATTAAAATCAATGCGGCAATGGAGGTCTGGCATGGTTGCATGATGGTTGTTTCTCCTCGTTTGGTGGCGATGTGCAGAGCCTTGCGATGAACACATGCAAGCCTTTAGATTGCCGGAGGCAATACAGCCATGCAGTCCAAGCATACGTGCCACCCTGGAGAGGACAACACCGCGCCGCATGGGGGACTAGCGGGCGCTTGGCAGGCACAACCGCTGCGCCAAATCTCTCTTCACATCACTGATTTTCGCACATTAGCTATTTAATTCTTCCCCAGAGTCGATGACCCGCAGTGCTGGTGTCGAGAAAGGAAGTTTTTTTCATCCACGACACATGCCCGTCAAGGTGCCCAATATTGGAGCCGCCGCTATGGAGGTCTCCAACCAGGCCATAGAAGCCGTTGGGCAAATCCCATGATCTGGGGTCCGTATCAAGGTATTGTGTGCTATAAACGTAGGTTGCGACCGTCGAGTTGTAGACGTTGCTGGCATAGTAGCCGGCGCTTTGAACGTCGCAATGGCAGGCAAAGGCCATGACTTCACTGGGATATTGGTAGCTGGTGATGAGGATGGCTGCATTGGTGGACAACGGCCGATAAGGCATGCCGGGGTAACTCCAGCCGTAGCCAGGGAACCCTCTGAGGACGCTGATGTTGATTTTCGACGGACAGTTGAAGACCTTGTAGTCACCGGTGTAGCTTTGAAGGTTGTCGTACCACATCAGGAAGGTCGGTGAGCCGGTGCGACCCGTTGTCACCGGCACTGCGGGTATGGGGGGGTGTCACGGTCGTATGCGCCGAATACTGGCCATGCGTCAAGACGGCATCAAAGTCATCGGCATACATGATGTTGGCCATCGCAATCTGCTTGGCGTTGCTGGTGCAGGAGATGCCACGCGCCTTGTCACGGGCCTTGCTCAAGGCCGGCAAGAGCATGGCAGCCAAAATGGCGATGATGGCGATGACGACTAACAACTCAATTAAAGTAAATTTCCGCATGATTGACTCCTTGCGTTGCAATGCGCCTTTCCCCCAAAAAACTCTTTTCGATATCCGCAACATATCCTCTTGACTTTCGTTACTTGTACTATGCACTCGACTTCTTGTTTTTTATGAAAGATTCTCAAAAAACAGATATGCAAGTGAGTGGCCTTACCCGATACGCAGGATGGATCAAATTAACCATCATAGTATTTCTCCCTAAGTCGCCCTTGGTTATGGCTCCAGTATCAGGAGAATTCGCGTTAATTTTTGGAAAACCAAACCGCTAGCGGAGCTTGCTTTTTGACGCTGTCGACGTGTCCGTCAAAGCAGGCCACATTGAGGGCGTCATTATGACGCCATACCCACCACCACCCGACGTCGATTACCTCAACAGGGCTATCGCAGACCATAAAGGTTTGTGATGGACGTTTCCAGGCAAAAATCTTGTCGGGATGTCTAGTACTTGTACTCATATAACCAGTTTGTATGTTCATGCCGTATCCGCCATGTATACGACGACTCGCGTGATTAACGGTTATTGTCGCCGAACCAGTGGGAGTAGAAATGTCCATCCCATTTTCCTGAGTGCTTGACGGGCAGAGCATAGTGGTGCATTCCGGGGTGAAAGTGGTTCCTTGGCGACTGAAGAGCTGGGGTTCGTAGGCATAGCCGGCATATATCCAGTAATTGGTTAAATATATGCCAGTCATGCGGGAGCCGCAGACATAGTCGTCATAGTCGTCCGTGTACAATCGCATGACCAGGCTCATCTGCTTCAAGTTGTTGACGCATGATATGGTCCGAGCCTTTTCCCGGGCCTTGCTCAAGGCCGGCAGAAGCATGGCAGCCAAAATGGCGATGATCGCGATGACGACTAACAACTCAATTAAGGTAAATTTCCGCATGAGCGACTCCTTTCGTTGCAATGCGTTCTGCTCCACGAAATTTCCCTTCAACATTCTTGACATGCCCTCTTGCATTTCATTACAAGTGGCTGGCCCTACCCGATACGCAAGATGGGTCAAATTAACCTTCATAGCATTTTCTCAATAAATTGCCCTTAAATCTCGGCTTCGAGCACAATCACTGCTGTTTCAGTCCAATCCTTGAGGCGAATATCTGTCTTCCATGTTTGGCCCTCCTGAACCGACTTCACTTCCTGTTTTTTCCGTCCGTTCCGGTCAAACACAATCACCTGAACCGGCTTGGCGCTAGTGGAGAAGCTCCGTGAAACCGCCGTCAGAATGCGCTCCTTCCCGATAATATAGCCTTCGCCGAGTTCGACCGGCGTCATCGGATACATGCAGTTGAGAATTCCATATTCACCTGTTCCCGGCGCAATTCCGTGGGTGTAATAGTAATACAGCAGGCCATGGCGCAGGGCGGTAATGACCCCGCGCTGCAGGAGGAAGGCAAAATCCTGCGGATTCTCGCTGTAGAGTTTAGGCCGCAGGCCAAGCATGATCGGAGATGGGCTGAGCTGGCTCTTCGCTCCGTGACGCGTCACTGGCGGCTGTTCCTCGCCAAGGATGAAGTGCGCAATATTGTCATTTTCCATTTCAACGAAACGCATGCTACCCTTGGCGGTTTTGAGACTGGTCGGCTGTGTATTGGCAACTAAAATCTTATTTTTGCTTTTGACGTGGCGGATTATCTCTTCTCTGCCGCTGATTCCCGTGACTGCATAATCGTAGTATTTGCGCATGATCTCGCCCTGTTCATTTAATGCCACGGTTCTGCCGTCCCAGCGGTCAAAAGAGCAGCGGTCTGTGCGGCCCAAGGGGCCTCCGCAGCCGGCGGAAAACTGATCAATATAGACTCCGTCAAGCCCAAGTTCATCGATCATATAATCAATCCATTCCATCATTTCCTGGTATCGGGTATTTTCGTATTCAAGCTGCACCATAAGATTCAGATATGGCTCCGGCGGATAGTAGGTGTCGATGAAAAAAGAACCATCTTCCATTTTCAGCAAAGAATCATCATAAGCCTTATATGGTGTATTTCGAGTAATGATTGCGGCCTGTTCGGCATTGAGTAAATACCCGTATTTGCCATTGGCACGCGAGCTTTTGGGCAGTTTATCCGCCTCAGCAAGCGTCCGTTTATCTACAGAAACCAGGTTTAACTCGAGCTTAGGCAAAATTTTGACATGAGGCATTTGTTGTCTGATCTGGGCCATCTTTTTCAGCATGAGATCGCGGTACTGCTCCTCGGTCAAAGAGGCGCCGTCATGATATTTGTACCAGGGACCGACCACTATGATGCCCGCTTCCACCATGCCCTCACCCCAAGTTTGAAAGCTGAAAGGTCCCAACACCGTCTGATTTAAATCCCAGTCGCGACGGAGATAATTCAAAAAATGATAATAGCCCGGCACGTTAAAAAGAAAGACTTCGTATTCAAGAGAGAGACTCTTTCCTGCTGGAATGCCGATGTTCGGTTCAGAATACATGACTGCGTTATTGTTTCTTGTCAGTTCAAGATGCGCCCGAAACGCATCATCCTTCACGGCCACACCGACAGAACTACGCTCCTGCTGTACAAACAAAGTCGGATTCTCCGCGACCCCGGTCTCCTTTTCCGTGCCTGGTATCCCGGCCAAGCGATAATTTTCCGGGAGCAATGTTTCTGCAACGATCGAATAGACTGCCTTGACTCCGATGTCCTGTTGGGAGCGGTTGGTCAGTGTATCCGTAAAGCAAAGTTTGCCATTCTGATAGGTGATGACCCGTTTCAGTTGATAAGCAGCTGAAGTGGCCTCCAGAAGGACCTTGTCTTGCCCTAAAATGCTGATGGACGGTTTCCATTCCGGCTCGCCTTCTGCAGACTCGGGTGTCATGGTGTTGAACTTCATCTGAGGATGGGCGGCATAGGAAAATTCAGAAGCGAAAAAATAAGTGTCCTGATTAACCCTGAACACCATGCCGCCGCCGGCCGTAACTTCAGCCGAAATGCCAGATTCCTGAAATGCGGCAACGATTTCAGCGGGCCTGTAGGTCACTGGCTCAACGTGCGGACGCATGGACTTCACTTCTTCGGATGAATAATACTCAAAACGGACATCTTCCATAATCAGATTGATCTCACGATTCGCAACCATGCGTGATAGCAGATTGTTGGTAATTTTCAGCTGATTCGGATGCGCCGCCTCAATCCGGTTATCAGCACCAATTTCGACATAGTTCACCAAATCGGAAACATCCAGAAGATAGTCATAGCCTGCTTCGCGCGGGAAGAGAATCCGTTCATCCAGCTGCTTGTCTCCCGGGCCAAAATAAAGCATCAGGAGACTGTTCCGCCACCAGTCCCGCTCCTCGGCTCCGCGCAGGGAAGTCTGGAGGTGCTTGCCTCGGCGCAACAGACGATGCTCCCCGTTCAATGTATATTTTCCAAGATTCTTTCCATTCAGACTCAGCCCAAGAAAATTGTTCCATCCGGCAGGCGCAGAAGTTTTCAGATAACCACGAAACGCCAGGCAGACGCTTTTCCCAGGATTCTTCTTGACCGCAGGAAACTCCAGAATCTGGCTCTGAGGCGTGTCTGCTGTTTTGATCTCTACATGCAAACCCTCTTGGGCAAGCAGCAGCACCGGCAAAAAGAACTGCAAGGATACCGCAAGGAAAAAGGTGACAAAGTGCGTCTTCATTGTTCAGAGAATCCTTAATAGAAAGAGTGGCGCGCTGCCTTGCCCGCAGGTGTGTTCACAAGGTTTTCACTGCGCCTTCAATGCGCTCCAACGCCTCGTCAATGTCCTTTGCCTGATGCGAGTAGTTGACATAGCCGCCATTATAGATGGCGACGCCCGCCTTGAAAATGGCGCGCTTCATCTTCTCGACGTGTCCGGAGTCGGCACCTGGCCTGGGCCTGAAGAAGGAAAGCGGGCGGTCTATGCAGCCCATCTGGATCGGCAGGCTGTATTCTTCGATGATCTTCTCCATGCCGCCCCACATACGCGCCCCCATGCGCCACAGGTGGCCAATGACGTCTTCGGAGCGGTAAATTTCAATGACCTTCTTGGCAGCAGCCAGCGACAGCGCCTCGCCGCCGTAGGTTGAGGAGACGATGGCCTTGTCAAAAGCGTCCATCCATTTCGCCTTGCCGCAATACACTGACAGCGGCATGCCGTTGGCAATGCCTTTTGCGAACACGGCCATGTCTGGCGTGACGCCATAGAACTCCTGCACGCCGCCCAGCGCAATGCGGAATCCAGTGACGATTTCATCGTAGACCAGCGCCGCGCCGTAGCGTTCGGTGAACGTGCGCAAGTACGGGTAGAAGCTGCGCCCCGCGTCCATGTTGGCGTAGTCGGCGGCAACGACCACGGCGGCCAGGTCATCGCCGTACGCCTTGCCCAGCTCCTCCAGCTTTCCGGTGTCGTTCCATGACGCGGTGTGATGCAGAGAGGCGATGGCTGCGGGAATGCCCGTCTTGCCGGAAGTGCCTTTGCGGTTAGGCAGAGCCAGTGCGCCAGAAGCCAGGGAGTTCAGCCAGCCATTGTAGCCAATCTGGATGACATGGTCATGCCCAGTGATATAACGGGCAGCCTTGATGCACGCTGCGATAGCCTCGCCGCCAGTCTTCAGGAAACGCGCTTTTTCGGCGCAGGGGATGATTTCAGTGACTGCCTTGGCCACCTCGGCCTCCAGAGGGCTGGGATAGCCAAAGACAATCCCCTTGTCAAGCTGGCTGCGGATGGCGTCGTCAACCGGCCCGTAGCAATAGCCCAGGCTTATCGGCCCCAGGGAGTTGCGGAAGTCAATGTACTCTTTCCCATCAGCGTCCTTGACGCGGCATCCCTTGCCGCTGACGATGACGGCCGGCTCCTCTGGCGTAAGCGTCGCGTGTTTCGAGCAGGTGCTGCTTCCCCAGGGGATGTACTTGCCCAGCATCTCAGCGTAATATTGGTTGTCCATCATCTTTCCATCCTTTTCACGGTTAGGGCATCTATCTCTCTCAGCTTCCCCTAAACGAAAAAATAATATTTCCAGTGCCACGCTACTGAGAGTTAACAACCAAGCCTAGCAAGAAGAAACGCTAACTGAAATCTAACCCATCAACTGCCGAAGCGCAAACGGTCGCCTCGAAATCAAGCCCCAGCTTCAACAACCTAAGATTGCGACCGAACATGGGGCTGGATGATCCACCGAGGAAAATCTGCGCAACCTGCGGATACAATACGCCCGAAATCCTTTTGAGCGCCCTGCATTCAAGCTTCGCAGTTGCCTGGACAAACTTCAGACTCCTACCTACACGTCGTTTTTTGCCCCCCGGGGGAAAAACCGTTAGTGTGGCTTTCCTAAGAAGAAACGTTGTCAGGCAACGGCGCTTGATATGCTTCATCGCCGCCGTAGTGCAAGAAACCACGATAGACAAGGTAAAGCGAGACCAGGCCTCCAATCTGAAACATTGCCCCTACAATGTACACCAAGGCATAGCGTTGTCCGGTCAAGTCAAGCAGTTTTCCAAACAGGGGGACCACCAGCATGACGCTGGCGGATGACAGCAGCGCCGCGATGCTGGTGAACTGGGCAAAATACAGTTGCGGAAAAAGGCGGGCGGCGGTCGATGCGTAAAGCGTGTTGAAAGACATCACCGCAACGCCGTGTAAAAGCTGTATGACCAGAAATGCAGTGGGTGAAGTGCAGAATATCCCGCCGCCGATATCAATCAGCGCCCAGACTATAAGCGCTATCATGGAGGTGCGGAGCGGGTGATATTTATCGGAAAGACTCCCCAGGAAAAAACAAAGCAAAAAAGATATCGCAAAACATATTGCCTGGCATTTGCCAAGAGCGTCTATGTTGACTTCCATGCTTTGGGCAAAGAAAATATAATATGTGTTGAAAGGCACCGAGCCTAAGCCGATAAGAGTCATGCCAAGGAAAAGAATGCGATAATAAGGCAAGGAGAAACAAAGATTCCAATAGCTTTTGACCATCTTTACGGTACTGGATATTGGCCCCTGTTTTCCTCCTTCCTCCTCTGACGGTGGTGGATATTCACCTTCCTTGACCTTGATGCAAAGCGTAAACAGGCCGACGCCATAGAGTATGCCGATGCCGATCAGCAGCTCCGGCCCGTAGTCCTCGGCCTTGCCTAACAGCTTCGCATTGAACAAAACCGCCACCAGCAGGCTGACCGCACGGGTCAGGGCGAGAAACCTCCCCAAGAGAACCTTGGGGACCACATCGTTGGTTAGCGCTGAAAAGATATTGACGGACAAGGTGGTTCCAAGGTCCAGCAGCAGCCAGAAAAAGGCAAAGACCCACAGCCGCAAGGTGTTCACATCGATTTCGGAGAATATGGCTTGCGCCTTCAGGACTGTCCCAAGCCACGGACTCAGGCCAAGGCCAACCATAGCGACAGTGACAATAGGCGTGGTCATGAACAGATACGGTATCCTGCGCCCAAACCTGCCGCGGTGCCGGTCACTCTTATAACTTATCCAGGGAATCAGGAAGATGTTCGTAAAGTTGGGAATAGATATGATTAACAGGCCATATAGGAAGTTGGATATGCCGAACTTCTTGACCATTACAGCTGCCAAAGCGCCCACCGAGCGCCCCTTCATAACCCAGGCGAAATCCCCCCATAGCATCCAGCAGAACAGGGCAATGATCCCTGATGTGGTATAGGTCAAAGTACCTGCCGTGAAAATTTTCTTGGCGTCGTTTTTGTTCATAATTGACCGTTCCGTTCAAGGCTTTCTGGCCGGTTTCAGGAAAGTTGCTGCCTGGTTATTTGCCTTTAACCCAAGGCAGCGCAGGGCTGTTATGCTTTAGCCTGCGGGTCTTGTGGACAGAGTGGACATGGTGGACGGCGGGTGCCGTACGCCCTAAAAAAATCTGCGTAATCTGCGGATAAAACAACAATTTCTCGCCCCTTAACGGAGAACTTTAAACGCAACGATTGAATTCCAGTCATTGGCCGAATTGCCTTTGCCGACAAAGCGCAACTGCCGGCAGGTCACCGGGGCTGCGAAGCGGTATTCTTCAAAATCCCTGGTTTTTCCTGAACTTTTCCCGGAAAACGCATTTTCCCATTGTACGCCGTCGCTCGAGCACTCAATGGCAAAGGTCGCCACCCGGCTGTCGCCAGCATGCCATCGGATAGCAACTCCTTGCACCGGCGCTTCTTCCGCCAGCAGCGCCGTGAATCCGACTGAATGCCCCTGGGCATCCCAGTAGGACGTCTTGGCCGGATTGTAATCCAGCATGCCAAACAGCTGGTCGAGATTGGCATTGTCCGTTGAAAAGAGCCAAAGCAAGCCATGTTCGGGTGTTCCCGACGGTGCCAAAGACAGCGTATTGCTCAGCGAGTCCTGGAGGCAGAGTCGGTCTTCCAGAAATGCCAGCACTGCCACAGGAAACAGCCAGCCGTCATCACTGGAAGGCGGCGCCAGCGCCCCAGACAGATTCATGCCATCCATGACGATATTCGGTGATTTTTCCGACATGACGATGTCATGTCCACCCAAGGCAAAGGCGAAGCGGCCGTCTTTTTCGGCTGCTGTCACCCCAAGCTGGCGCAGGAATGGCCGCATGGGCACGTAAACCTCGCGGCCTTTCCTCACGGCTTTGACATCGTCCAGTATTTTGCCCCCCAATGCAATCATACCCGGCTCCAGGCGCGGCGCCGTCGCAGCTATCAGCGGCTCAGCCTGTTCCAACCTGGGCATCCCTTCCCCGCTGCCAGGAGCAAAACGGTATTCGCCCGCCTCCGGCGCCAGGAAGAACAACGTGTTCGCGCCCGCCTGCACCTGGCAGGCGAACGCACGGCCCGCCGCTGTGCGCACTTCCCAAAGCCCCGGCTTCAAGCCAGCGCACAGAACCTGGATTCCGGCCTTTTCAACCGAGAGCGAAAACGGCTGGCCAATCAACCCAGTGCCTTTGGCCAGGCTGACCAGACGACCTGCCAGTGATACGGTGTAGCTGACCTCAGTGGCACCGGTCACGCATGGAAGAGGCTCGGCAGCGCCGTCCAACACCTGCAAGACTGTCAGGAAAACGTCGTTGGCCCGCGCCTGCCGCGGCGAAAACATGACCCGATGACCCCGCCCTTCTGGCAACGACGGATTCGGCGGGGTATACTGCCGCCCAAAGACATTGAATGTCTTGTCGCCGCTGAGTACTTCGACGGTGCGTTCGGCGGGCGCCGGCAGAACCATGTTGACGTCCAGCGCACTGGCCAGGCCAAAAGCCTCGCTGTGCAAGCGAACCCCGCCGTCCGTCACGGTCGGCGGCTGCAATGCGTTGATTTGCCAGTACTTCTGAAAGGCCGGATTCGCCGTTGTCATGTCATCCAGCACGATGATTGCCGCCGGATGGCCGGGAGTCGAGATATTCAGGAAGCAGAATTGCCGCTGGTAATCGCTGATCTTGGCGGAATACGCCCCGACCAGGTTGGCGGCATAGTAGCTGAACAGCGGCCGCTGCTTTGACGGCCCAAAGCTGCACGCCACCACTTTGCCATTGTTGAACATCGGATCAGTACGAGCTTGTTCCGGTGTGCGTGGATGCGCCTGCACAAAACGAACTCCGCCGTCATTGGCCTCGGTTCGCAAAAACTTCTCCTCCGGGTCAACCGCCAGCATGATACTTTGGGCGATCGAACGCTTGCTGAAATTCATGTCAAAGGGAGTGCCGTAAAACGCATATTGCGACAGCTTGGCCGCCAGCATCCCGCGGCAGTAAATCTGAAAAGCGCCGGCATCGGCATGCTGGTGATTGCCAAAATGATACCCGCCGCCCTTGATCTCGGCCACCACATCGCCGGCTGCCAAGCCGGAATTCCACCCAGTCCGCGCAACCATGCCTCCGAGAATCGGCCCGAAATCAATCGTGAGCGGAAGCTGCCAGAGATCATAGTCCGGCTCAATGGCGGGGTCATTGACGAGCAGGAAAAGCACCGGGTTGCCAGGCAAGCCGCCTTGCCGCAGAAACTCGCCCTTGACCAGCTGGCTGCCGCTATAGGCATAGCACAGCAGAAAAGTCTGCGGCGCCTTCCAATAGCCAGAAAAAGCGCCGCAGTCGCCATCGCGGATCATGCTGCCGTCCGGCAGCCGCATATAGAGCCAATACAGGGGGACATTCTTGATATTCGGATGAAAGACTTCCTGGCCCAACATGCGTTTAAACAGCCAGGCCGCGTGCATTTCGCAACCGAAGCGGAAAGCAGCATAGCTGATGCCCTGGTTATGCCGCGGCGAATCATATTCGAAGCGGCGCATGGGCACGAGTTCTTCCAAGACTTTCCAGGCGCAATACTGGTACGGCAGCGGGTCTTCGTCGTAAACGGCAATAGACAGCGAAAGCAGGTCGCGGTTCACCTGCATCTCATTGCCGTGGCCATTGACGATTGTCTGTTTGAAGGGAGGCCAGCCGCATTCCATGTCATCAGCCAAGCGCATCAAATTCTGATAGAGCACCTGGCGTTCAGGCTCGGAAATGATGTCATAGCACCAGTCATAGACTTTGGAGGTGGCGTAGATGGCAGCGCCGATTTCGCGGGTGATGTCCAGCAAATTGCCGTATTCCACCCGGGGCAGGTAATCCAGCAATAGCTGCACTGCTTCCCGGCCAATCTGCCGATCTCCGGTCATAAGATAATAAAAAGCCTTGATTGAGGCCGCGCCTTCGAGCCTGGTGTTGTAGGGGAGTTCGCGGTCTGGCTCAAACGTGAAGGCAAACGGCGCCAAGGCTTGCTTCCGCACCTTCTCCCAGGCCGCGGCATGCTCCGGATGAGCCAAGTTGGCCTTGATTTGCGGCAGCGTGTCCGGAGTCACCCAGAGGCGTGGATGCACCTTGGGCGGCACCACCGGCGGCTGATAGGCTGCGGCGACCTCAGGAACCGGCGTCGGACTGTAGGTTATCACATCCACCGTATCCAGGCGGACGCCCCGCGGAAGCCAGATTTTCAGCTGCTGGGCCTCGCCGTTCAGCATGAATTTGCCAAGGACCTGGCGGGAAAGCTTCGGCTGAGCCCAAGGCACATAGACGACGCGCCGCGTCGGCCGCTGATCATCAATCTGAAGTTTGAGGAACATGGACTGATACTTGCTGCGGGCTTTGCTCATCAGCTCCTGGCCATACTCGTCAACATCAGCGTTGGTGCGCAGGTAAAAGCGGTCTGGACGTTCGGCCTTAATGACAAAGGTGAGGTCAGGCGGCGATTCCTGGTCCAGGCCGTTTTTCTCCTCAATTCCCGGCGCCAAAGTGACGCCCTGCCCGCTTTTCACACCAGGAATCGCTGTGATTACAGCCCGTTCTGACGACAACACCGCCTTCTCGGCCTCAAGCGTCAAAGACTTGCCAGCCGGAATCAAAACCGGCTGAGCTGACAGCATGGCAATCGAAGACAAGGCAAAAAATGGAATGGCAATTTTCATGAAGCCTACTTTCCTATTCTCCAACGACGGGGCGGAATGGGCGCTTCGCGCTTTTTTTTGAGCCTGCCGCGCATTTTTAATTTTTTATTTTCTTTGCGAGGTAACCAGTGTAACCTCGTCTCCCGGTGAACATTCCGACAGCAAGTAATCCTTGCCCGTCTCCACCTTTGCCGGCAATTCCACCCGGAGCCGTCCGGCATTACTTTGGCTGTGCGCTTCCCCCACCCACGTTTTCCCATCCGCCTCATACAATGCCAGCTTCCCGCGCGCCAACACCAGCTGCGGCGAAACCTCCCCGGTCCGCTGCTGTTCATCAAAACTCTCAAACCGGAACAACCCCCGCACCGGACTCTGGTCCAACAGCTTCACCGTCTTGCCCGACACCTCCCCGATCCTGTACGCCGCTTGGCCTACGGTGAAGAAAGCGCCCTTCACCGCCAGCTCCGCCGGGATGTCACTGTCCAGCGTCAGCGTCTCGCCCTTCAGGTCCATCGCAGCAACCTTCGCCTTGAAGGCCGGTTTCTCCCCATAGCTATAGGAAGACTTTTCCTTGCCGTCCTTGCCGACCAGCACTGCGCCGCTCTGACCGGCAAACGCAACTTCGTCAAACTTGAACTCCGACTGCGGCGCGACCGCGTCAAAGCAATAGAGCGTGTCGCCGTTGTCAAGTTTGATCTTGAGCACAACAGATTCTTCGGTCTGCTTCAAGGCCTCAACGGAACTGATCAACGTCCCCGGCCCATTCTCCAGCACCGTGGCGAAGCTGGACTTGAAGTTTTCCTCCCCCTCTCCGGCCACTCGGCGACGGGTTACGAACACCACCTTGCCTGGCGCACCGCGCTGGGTTCGCGGCGACGGCCCCTCACTCAGGATCAGCGTTTCGGCGTCGCCGGCCACCGGATGCATGCGCAGATAAGTCCCCTTGCCGCTCTCCAGCAGCTTTGCGGTCTCCGACACCGGCAGCGTCAGCACCGCGCCGGGCCTGTTTGCTCCGCTCCTGACGTTGGTCAGATACTGGTACCCGCTGCCGCGATAGCGGCTGAAATTGCGCGGACCCTTGGTCTCACCGGCATAACGCGGATCATCATAGAATGCGCCGACTTCAACCTTTTCCCCTGCCAGCGTGCCGCCGGACTGCGGCTTGAGTTCGAGATTGGTCTCCACTGTTTCGCCCGCGCTGTGGAAAAAGAGATCGTGCTGCTTGCCCCCGGCTGCGCGGAAGACATCCAGCACAATCAGCTTACCCGGCGTCGGCTCGACCACCAGCCCCGAGCGCTCGTACTTAGTCATGCCGGGATAAACATCCGGCGCCTCCGCCCGGATATACTGGGCAAAGTTGCCTGGATCGTATGCGAGAATCCGGCCGGCTCTGGCGTCCTGCGCCTTGGCGTCAACCACCATCGTATTATGCACCAGTGTGTTCGAATAAAAGGCGAAACGGGTAGGATCGTCCCCCGACGCACTGTCGGGATAACCGAAGTCCGGCATCAGCGGCCCGGTTCCGGTGAAAAGCTCGAGATGCAGCGCGTCGAAGTGCTTGTGGCCGGGATAAAAACCGAAACTGAGCCAATATGCCAGCGGTTTCTCCTGGTTTTCGTTCTGCAGCGAAGCCACCCCGTAAGCGGAGAGGAGGTTGCTGCGGTAGCCGAAGAGAGGATCGGCGAGCTTCTCCGCCGCCTCCCGCTCTTCCGCTGCCAGCCCCCTGGCGGTCAACAGCAGCGACGAGCTTTCCGGGCACGGATTGGTAGCAAAGGAATAACGCAAGGTATTGATCGAGCCGCCATAACTCGCTCGCCCTCTGATGTTTCCTGAGTCGCCTGATGACGGTGAGTAGACACCGCAGACTACAAGTTTGGCAGGATAGGTGAACAGGCGCTTCGAAAACGGATGAAGCTCGGCATAGTTTATCCCGTAGTCGCGTAACATGTCGGCCATCACGGCAATGCAGTTGAGCCACCCCGCATTGTACCCCGGCGACTCCATCGGCGCACCGTCGCCAAAGATGTTGTTGTAGAGCACATAGTCAAAGGGCGCACTGGACGGCGTCGAGTTTTTGCGGTAATCGGTCACCCAGCGGACCATCGCTTGATCGTCCGGCTCGCCGCCGCGACCCTTGAGGGCAATAGCGATTTTGAGCAACGCCCACTGATGCATCCCGAAGTTGCCTCGAATCCGGCCATTTTCCGACATGATGTCGTCAGCCATCACCCGGAGCATGTTGTTCTCAATGTTGGCTCGGAGCGCGGCGTTGTCCTTGCCGGTTGCGGCGCAAAGGGCGGGGGTTTCCTGGTCCAGCGCCGGCGCGACCTTGCGCCAGGAATCGGCAACACTGGCGGCGATCCCGGTCTCCCAGATCGCGTTGACGATCCGACCGGTGTATCGCGGGGCAACTTCCTCGGCGTAGCGGGATTGTTTGTTGTGATCGTAGCGGGGATAATATTCGGCAAGTTTATCCAGCATCACGAGCGCCCGCTCGGCAAAAGCCGAGTCGCCGGTGCGGACGTATGCGTTGGCCAGCTGCGGCAGCAGGCTCTCGATCCGGCGCTTCAACGTCCAGTGATTGTAGTAGGCGACGAACCAGTATTTCCCCGGCTTGTCGCCGTCTTTCCAGCCACGCCCATCATCGACGTATTTGCCGGTCAGGAGCGACTGATCCTTGAGGCCGCTCTGGAGATAGGCGGCGTAATCGTTGTCCGGGAACACTGTTTTGCATTCCGGGCACTGGAGCTTGAAGGGTTTGGCTTCGTCGATGATCCAGCTGTACATCCCGTGTTTTTTGATCTTGTCGCCGCAGACTGGGCAACCTTCGCGGTGGACGTCAAACGCGCGCGGCACTTCCGGCGGGGTGATCAAGGCGGCGTAGTCCGTCAACGGTCGCGCCGCCAGCTTCTTTTCGTTCACCGTCAATTCGGGGGCGGCGAACGCCGCCGCTGACCATGCCGCCGCTAAAGTTGCAATGAGAAAATTTTTCATCATCGTCGAATTCCTGGGCTGTTTTAAGCCATAAGTAGTTGGAATAAAAATATTAAATATAATTTCCCGCAGGTTTTCCTATCTATTGACGGGCAGCAATCACAAAAATCCTGATTTCACGCGGCGCGAGATCGCCGAGCAGCACCCGCCGGTTCTCTGGCAAATGAAGCGGACTCTTGCCCGAGGGCATCAGGTCATAAAGGCTCCACGGACCCTGGCTCTTCAGCCAGCGTTCCGGCTCGACCTGGAAATCAAACGTCTGCGCTGTGCCAGTCGTGTTGACGATTGCGACTGCGAGGCGTTCAGAGGCGTGATCGCGCCACAGCGTGCCCATGACTGCCGGCAAGCGCGCGTTATGCGGTTTGGTTCTGTTCCACAGATGCGTCACCAGCGGCACCTCGTTGAGCGGGCGCAGTTCGTCGATGAGCTGTCCCTCCACCATGAACGCACGGGCTGCGAGACGATAGCGACAGAGTTCATGCTGGAACTGCTGCTTCTCGCGATGCGAGGGCTTCAGTATCCAATTACTGTTCCAGCCCAGTTGGCACCCCCACAGGAAGTCACGCGCCTGCGCCGCGCAGAAGGCGTCCAGCGAATCTTGCGCGGCCTGCGGGCTGCTGAAATAGACCGTATAGCCTGAATAGACGGCCGGCAGGAGCGGCACATCCTGCTGCTCGCGTGGATTCCAGGTCAGATAGCCGTCGATATTATCCATGTAAGGTTCGGCCGTGTTCTCGGTGGTCAGCACGATGTTGCGGCGCGCCGCCTCGCGCTTAATCGGGGTCAGCATCTTCCGATAGCCAGCAGTCCAATGGCCACCGCCGCCCAGCGGGTGGCCGTGCGCGGGGTCATAGCATGGCGCGGGTCTGGCAGCGCCGATCTGATCCAGGTAAATCGCGTTCACACCGCACTCATCCATCAGGCGCTGGCAAATTTCCTGAACCTTGGCTTGCCACAGCGGCGTCGCGGCGCACATCGGCGCCAGCTTGCGCTTCGAGCCGTAAACCTCGACATAGTTGGCGCCGTTTGGTTGCTTGGCTGCCGCCGGGAATCCGGTCTCAAAACTCGGAATCTCCACGTCCCACAACCGTCCGTTGATGTAAGGCATCACCGTCTGCCCCTTCGCGGTCATTTCGCGCGTCGCCTCGGCCATGCCCGGTTTAGTCGGGAAGTATTCCGGATAGGTATGGTCAAAGGGAATCTGGTGCCAGTTGTACCAATGCACGCCAATCGGCATGTCTGGAAAGAGTTCGGCCGCCTGCGCCATAGTGCTGGTGATCGTTTCCGGCGGGCCACTCAGGAGCATCCAGAATCCCAGCTCCTTCAGACGAGCCGGGAAATCATCGCGCTCCGCAATCGGCCCCTTGGCAGCCCACGTTTGCTGCACGGCCCAATCGCGGTAGCGCCGCGCTGCCTGCCACCAGTCGCCGCGATAGGCCGCGACTATCACAGGATACGCTGGCGCACCAGCCGCGCCCGGCACGCAGGCCTGTTCGGCCAGCGGGTGAAACGCAGCATCTTGCCCGGCGCTGACGCTCAGCCGCTTGGTCGTAGCGGCGCCGTCATGCGCGGCAAGGTAGAGGCCGGCCTCGCCCAACTGGAAAGCCATCATCTGCAACGGACAGCTTGCCGATGGGTACCGCGCAGCGAAACTACCGCGATGCCGGGGCATCAAGCGCCCGCCCCAGTTGCCGCGCGGCAGCAGCACATCGCCGACACCAGCTGGCACCACTTCGTTGAAAAGCGGATATGAGGTTTCCTCCAGACCAAAACGTTGACTGCGGTTGGCCACGTAGATGCGCCACGCGCTCGCGCCTTCGCCCGCGTCCAGCGACACCTCGACGCGCACATCCACCACGCCAGGCTCATCTGGCAGGTCAAGGCCCTCCCACACAAACTCAAGTCGGCGGCTTTCGGCGTCCGCTCTGCGCCGCGCAGCTGGAGAGCGGTTGGAGAGCACTGCGGTCTCCTGCTGGCCTTCGGCATCCGCAGGCGTCTTGAAGGTCAGCGACCACAACCCCGGCGCACTGTCGCGCCTACGCACAAAGCGGGCATCATCGGCCAACAGGTTCACAATGCCCGTGCAGTCAAATCCTTGCTCTGCGTCGGCGAACACTATTCGCAACGCCGCGTTTTCCAGGCGGTACGCGCCCACCGGCGGTTCACGCTCAACCGGTATCCAGGGGCGACCGTCCATAAAGAGCGCAATCTCGGGTTCGCGTCCGTATCCCAGCCACTGGCTGTACCAAGCCTCGTCGCCTGCCGGTCCAAAGTAGAGTCCACCCACAAAGCGTGCCTCAGGCCCCTGCCAAGTCGTATGGCCGCTGCGGACATAGTACACGAACTCATTCGAGGCATCCCAGCACATCACGCCATCAAAACCAGCTCCGCAGGCATCCGTCTCATCCGCCATGACTCCCCACTGCGGCCCTCTCACTGCGCGACTGGGATCGCCCTTTGGCTGCAAAAGATGCGTGGTGCCGCTGTCCCCGGTGACAAAGCGCGTGTAGTGCGCCTCATTGCGCGTAAGATGGAGGAAGTGCAGCTCGCGCCACGGCCCGTCATCTGTGCGCGTATAGCGCGCCTCCACCTGCACGACCGGAGAGAGGGCGCTGTAGGCGTAGCGATAAACCACCTGCGGCTGCCCGGGCGTCTCGGCGGTGCGCTGACCGAAGCCGGTCTGCACTTCCACCACGACACGCAGCGGGCTCGTAAACACCACGCGCGCAGTTGCATCTTCGCAGGCATTGGCGTAATACTGCTTCAAGCGCCCGTCCTCGCTCTTGCGGACGATTCGGTCAAGAAAATGGAGTTTCGGATCAACATTCCCCGAACGGACATATTCAATGTCCCGCGGGAAGCCGCCTTTCCCGCGAACCGGATGCGTCAGCCGAAAATATCCGTTCGCAATCGCGATGCGCTCGTCGTCAGTCGAGACGGTCAAATCGCTGACCGGTGCGGTGCGCAGCGTCTGGTCCGTGCGCCACGCAAAGCGTCGCACCGCATTCGGCGCAGTGGTGTCGGGCATCTGCCAGACCAAGACCGGTGCTTCGCCCGTACTGTCCAGCGCAAAAGGCACCGGCGTGAAGCTCCCGTCCGCATGCTGCTCGGCAAGACCGCCGTTTGCGACAGACGTTGCCCATTCGCGCGTCACGCGCTGGGTGACAAGCATATTCTCACGCGCTTGTGCGCCGTTGCGTACGCTGACCGTCAACTCGCCAAGCTTGCCAGCCGGATGCAAAGCCGACTGAGCCGACAGCAAGGCAGTCAAAGACAGGGCAAAAAATGGCATAGCATTTTTCATGACAAGCCTACTTTCCTATTTTCTGGTTTGATAATCTAATCTTTTTCCTTCTGCTTCAGGCCCGGTCATTCCAGACTAGCACTACCCAAGTCGCCACTGATGGCAACTCAATGCGGCCATGACTTAGAATCAAACAAATGGCTTCCCAATCTGGGGAAAGCGCCAGCACTTCTGCCGACGGTGCCGACTTGAGCCGACGCCATAAGACCAAAGCGATGGTCAAACGCTGGCCTTAATCATAATGTCCTTACTGCCGAAAAGCAAATCATAAACGCAGCAAAAGGCGCTGCCGCCGTAATCGGTCACCCATTGATATTCGGAATTCCGGCAAGACGAGGTGCGAGGAAAGGGGCAAGGGGCGAGAAACTGTTGTTTTATCCGCAGATTACGCTGATGACGCAGATTTTTTTAAGGTGTGCTGTACAGGGAAAACAGCCACACAGCGGCAAAAACGCTAAAAGCTCGAAATTAAGGCCGCCGCCGTCCACTATGTCCGCCCCGTCCGCCAAGTCCACATCCATTTGTACCGTAGGCACTTAACCATGCTTAACCCAGGCTTTAGCCTAGGGCAAAGGCACCCCCCGCTCTCAAAGCCTCGGAGGCGCCACTAGGCGCAACCCTATACACAGGAATTTGTAATCGGCGCCATAAATTACTCGGAGTTCAGGCAAGTTGCGAAGCAAGGCGCCCAAGATAAAGCACTTTAGTGGACAGCCCTATGCCGCACGGTCTGCGGTTACGCAGGGACTATCATGGCGATTACTTGCCGGAAAAAGTCTTTGCTCCACAACTCCAGCTCTTGATGGTCACGAATGAAAGGCAGGACATCCTGTCGAAGCAGTTCGAGGTCTATCGCTTCAATGGCATCATCCAAGAGACTTTTAAGTGCATCCAAGCCCAGCGGTGTTTCATCGGCATAATCGCCGGAGTAACGCATTCTTTGTTCAAGATGCTTAAGGTTTACGGCCGGGTGATTGGCAGCATACCAAACCAAGTCGTACCAATCACGTCCCTTGGAACGGTTCCGCCATCGGCGGCAAAGAACGGCATGCAACTTGCCAGCAAACAAATCCGGCAATGAATAGATACGCACGCTGTGTGGAATAGGCCGCAACAGCGTCCGGACTTCGGTAGTGAAACCAGGCGGCGGGTCAAGGTCAATCTCAAATTTTATTTTCAATTCTTTTTGAGCATACACCTTGTCGCTCAGGGCTGCTGGAACTCCGATGGAAATCATCAGAACCTTGGTGTTTCCCTTGAGAAAAGCAGAATCTATCGTGGAAACCTGGCTCTTTTCTTTGACGACGAAATCGACTGGGAACCCGAATGCCAACAATTCCTTTTTGAGGGCGCCTGCATAAGTTGTCAGCGTGAACTCAGGATTAGTTTTCAGCAAGGAAAAATCGAGGTCTTCTGAACCGCGGTTGAGTCCATGAACGATTCGCAGAGCCGTACCGCCGTAGAAAGCGGCATGCTCGAAAAACTTGCCTCGCCAGAGTCCAAGCAAAGCCAACTCCTGCATGATTTCGCGGATGGCGTTGACGTATTCCGCTTCGTTCCGGCAGACATAGCGGCCAAGCATTTGTCGCAGCATGGGATTCATCGGCAGAGACCTATAAGGAAATCAAGCAGTACGCTCATCCGCCCGCGGGCGACAGCGCGCAATTCCCGAAGCAAATTGAGATTCAGTGACGCCAAGCTGTCGCGCTCAAGGCGCAGATCATGGAGGAGATAGCTTTCCACGTCTTGGCCATCGAAGCGCTTGTCCGTCAACACCTTGTCATAGAGTGCTTTTTCACGTCCGGCAATTAGGAAAACGCCATTGCCGGAGTCGATGTTTTCAATGCCAATAGAGAAATCTGCCGCCTGGCGTTGTTGGTAGTCGAAAATTCCTACTGGTGTCTGGAAGCGGCGTGGACGTCCGGTTGTCATTGACGTCACCACCGCGACCGTTTCAGGAATCATGTCATAGTAGGACAGAGCAAAATCCCGGCTGACATAGCTGGGGCCATAAAGCATATTGGCGACAATGCAAGGATTGAGAGGAACTCGCCGCAAGTACTCTGGGAAGGTGTAAAGACCCTTTTTAAGACGGATGATCTCACCCGAGGCCAGCAGACGACCAATCTTTCCGCGAACATTGGCGTAAGCAGACAAAACACTGCTCAACTGCGTATAGTCGAACAAATCGTAGGGCAGCTTTTCGCGTAAAACAATCCGCATAGTACACCTGTAAGTATCAAATTACAGCACATACTATACATCAATTTTAGAGGTTTAGCAAGACTTGGCTTCCACAGGCTTCCAGCCAGCGCAGCACGTGTAGGCAAAAATGACCGCCCTCAATGGCTGACCTATTGCCTGCCGCCATAGCACCAGGCCATCGTCAACGGCTGCCGCAGCAAAATCGTACCGGCCGTAATTCCCCTATGCCAGCCGCGCCAGGATGTCCTCTGGCAGCCGGCTCACGGACACGACGGTGGCCTTTTCCCCGGAAGGCAATTCGACCTCGTCTTGCGCCACGCAGCCCAGGAGCACTTTTCCCAGCGGCGCATCGCAGGATATCATGCCAAGCTCGGGATTGCTGTCAAAAAGTCCGAGCAGATAGTACTTGTGTTCGCTGCCGTCGTGATGGCGCAGGACAATCGTCGAACCGGGAACTGCGGCATCTTTCACCACCACATCGCGGAAATCCGTCGCCACCATGCCTTGCAGGCCTTCTTCCAGCTCAATCCGCCGTTGAGCCAGAAACGCCTGCTGCTCCTTGGCATACTTGTATTCCGAATTCTCCCGCAAGTCCCCCAACGCACGCGCTTCTTCTATCGCCTTGATATTTTCGGGAATCAACGTGTTGATCAACTCTTCCAACTCCTGGCGCCGTTGATTGAAGCTGTGTACCGACGTTATCTTCCCGACCGCCCGGCGCTGCGCTGTAGCACGGCGCTCTTCGACGTCCTGAATGAACTGCGGATAATGACGCACAATTTTCACCAGCAGGCTCTGCCGCTCGCTCGCATCCAGCAAAGTCATCCGCTTCGCGCAGCGAATCAACGCCAGCACTGCCTCATGCTTGCCGTCCAACATGACTTGCCGCTGGAATTTCTCGTCAGCAAGCAGCAGGCGCTTCAAATCGCGCTGCGCCTTGAGATAGCTGCCGCTGACACTTTGACCGAGCGTCTTGAACAGGAGATGGGCATCGCCAAGATACTCGTCCTTCAACTGCTGCTGATCGCTTTTCCATACCCAATACAACACGTCCGCCGAAGGTCTGCCGGTCTTCAAGCGTTCCATGACTTTCTCCACCAGGAGATGGCGATCCGAAGCTTCCGACAACACCTTCTCCACCTGGGTCCACAAGCGCGCCGGCAGCAGCAACGCCTGGGCAGCCAGATAGTCGTTGCCCATAGCGACCGACGTCGCCCGCAGCCAGAACGGCAGCAGCCTGCTGGGCAGCTTGTCGGTGACGGCCGCGAAGATCGCCGCATTCTGCCAGACCACCGCTTTCTCCACCAACCCGGCCAAAACCTGGTTCAGCCAGGGCAGCAACGGGCCGGCCATCTTGTGCAACAAGGCCAGGCTGAGGGCAAACTTGTCCGCCTGTTCGCCACGTCCGGCGGAGTGCCGCAGGATACCGACGACGTTGTCCAAGTTGGGCTGACCTTCCACTTCCAGGGTGTTCAGGTTCTTCAGACGTTCCGACAATTCCAGCAGGCTGCGGCTGGCATCCCATTGTTCAGAGAAAACATTCGCGGCGGTCGCAGCAGGCGCCGCCTGGGTTGAGCCAGTTGAAGAGGCAGTGGAAAACGGCGACTCGCCGCTGGCAAACGCCGCATACTGCTCTTCTGTGAGAACCTTGGGAACCAGCAGGCGCTGACCCAAATCCTCGGCCAGCGGCGCCTGCGCAATCAGGCTGCCCAGGACGTCCTCCGTAAACGTAGCTGGCTTCAGGAGGCTGGCGGCGGATTTGCCGCACAGGAGGCTGTGTACCAATGAAAGGTCCTTCACAATGATGAAATTGTCCATGAACAGCCGGAGCGGAACCGTGTGCCGGCGTTCAAACTGGATGACGACATCGTTGGCGATGTCGTCCAACGTGGTGACCACGCCCAGACCAAACTGACGGTCATAGCAAAAAGCACCAGGCTTCACCTGCTGCATAATCTGGTAGCGAAGGTGAACGACGGACAGTGCCAGGCCGCTGTCACGGACGCCAATGGCATCAAGCAGGCCAGCCGGATCGCGGTAGTGCCGAAACATATACTTAAAGTACGCTCCCAGCCGATCCCGAATCACAATGCTGTCAAAACCGGACAACAGGATGGACTCCAACAGCTGGCAGTCGCCCGGCCGGAGCTGGTCATGGTCAATCTTCTCAACCACCAGCTCCAGGCTGCTCTGCCAGAACTCCCGCACCGCTGGCGCCCACTGCGAACTGTCGCGTGGTTCTGCGAAACGCAGAATCGACGCAATCTGCCCAGAAGCCTCTTCCTGGCCTTCGGCAGCAGCAAGCAACATATCCTCCAAAGACTCATCGCAAGATGCATAACACTTTTGTTCTGACATAATTCAACCTTTTATCTGCTGACGCCTAAGGCGGAGAAAGACAGCCCCTGCCGCACTCTCCTTATTCCTTCCCGCCCAACTCATAGTTTGCTTCGACATGCTCGACTATCTTCTGCGCCTCATACTCTGTCCACAACGGGTTTGTGGTCAGGACGCCGGGTTCATCGGCCTGGCTGGCGAAACTCGCGATGCCGAGGTAAAAGCCGTCCATGACAGCAGCCACCTGCTCGGCGCGATGATAGACAGCCAGCTCATGCCAGGCGGTGACGCCCTTCCGGTCCAAGTACAGCTTCAAGCCGCACTTGCCGGTCGCCGCATCGGGGACGACCTCCGCCTTGATGATTTGGGCCGAATCAAAAAAGGGATATTTCCCAATCACCTGGCTGGTTCTGCCATCGGCGCTTTCAACGTTGATGTACGGCGCACGGCCCATAATCTCGACCGTCGCCGGAATTGGATGAAAACTGAGATAAAACACCGGCACCTTGAAACTATTGCAAGCCGGCAAAAACAGCAGCAAGAACCCGGCAAAACATCCCAGCCAGCGGCAAAAAACATCGGCAGCAGCTGTCCTCATGGCTGATGCTCCTCCAACTTGCGATAAAAAGTCCCCAGGCTGACGCCTGATATTTTGGCGGCGGCCTTCTTGTCGCCGTCACATTCATCCATGACCTGACGGATATAGTGCCGCTCGCATTGGCGCAGATAGGCTTTCAGCGTCATCAGCTGGCCAGCTATCGACGGCATGGCCGCAGCGCTGGCGTCCACCGGCTCGGCGGGCGGCGGTGCGGCGGCCGTACGGATATTGTCCGGCAAATCATCCAGTTGCACAACATGGCCGGCGGCGCCGCCCAGCGCCACCGCTCTTTTGATCGTATTTTCCAGTTCACGGACATTGCCTGGCCAGGAATAGTTCTCCAGAGCCTGCAAGGCCGCTGGCGCCAGCGTGAACTGGCCGCCGTCCTGGCCGGAAATCTGGCTGAGGAACCAATTCGCCAGCAAGCCAATGTCAGAGCGGCGCTCCCGCAAAGGCGGGATGATGATCGGCATGACGCTGAGACGATAATACAAATCCCGCCGGAAAAAGCCGTCCTGAATCCGCTTTTCCAAATCCTCGTTAGTAGCCGCAATGACCCGCACATCCACGGACAGCATGGCATTGCCGCCGACTGGCCGGATTTTGCGCTCCTGCAAAACTCGCAGCAGCGTCAGCTGCATATTGATGGAAATAGAGCCGATCTCATCCAGAAAAAGAGTCCCGCCCTCGGCCGTTTGAAAAAGCCCTTCCTTGTTGCGGACGGCTCCGGTAAACGAGCCTTTCAAATGACCAAACAATTCAGATTCGAGCAGCTGCTCCGGCAGAGCTGCGCAATTGACGGCCACGAAGGGCCGCCGCGCCCGCTGGCTGGCATTGTGAACCGCCAGCGCGAAAAGCTCCTTGCCCGTGCCGCTCTCGCCTCGTAAAAGCACGGTCATGTCCGTGTCTGCAATCTTGTCAATCTGGTCATACAGCTGACGCATGCTGTCGTGCTCGCCGACCAACACCCCAAAATGACGTTCAACAGCCTCCGGGGGTTGTTCAGCCGGGGCTGGCGCTTCCAGAGCGGTCGCCTGAGTCTGGCTGAGGGCTTGCTCCAGGCCACGAATAGCCGCAGCGGAGCGAATCGGCTTGGGCAGCCAAGCGGTCGCCCCGGCCTTGATAGCGTCTTCGCCAAGATCGAACTCAGCATACGCAGCCATCAAGACAACAGGCACCGGCACCGCAGCCAGACGAGCCGCCGCAAGCAAGTCGCCGTCAGCCAGAGAAGCCTGCCACATCCCAGCGCTGCAAAACAACACCTGCCAAGGCTCATCCCGCAGCAGACGACGCACCTCCTTCAGGTCGGACGAGGTCTTCACCCTGTGGTCCAAACTGCGGAACAAACCTCGCAGAACCTCGGAAAGGCCCTCGTCTTCCTCAGCTATGAGAATCTTTGCTTTCACGTGATTTCTATGAAACAGGAACAAAGTCGTCGATGTCGGCAGCGGTTCGCGCAATGAACCGGAACAGGAAAACATATAATGTAATCTTTTATCAGCCCAATAGCAAGAGACCAACGGAAGACCAGAGCCAGTATTCCCGCAGAGGCTGACTTTCACCTGGCCTCGCCCACCATAACATCAGCGCAACTGCCGCCATAGTCTTTCTTGGCCTTCTTGATGCCTAGGGTGGCGACGCCGCAACGCAGGTGAGGCGAAAGAGCCGACATCTGCAAGACTATAAAGGCTTTCAAACGATAGACAGGGAAAGCGGAAGGCGCAAGATAATCTTTGTATGATACTTAAAATCAACGCTTTACAGAAACTGAACCGGTGCTATCTTATGCTTTGTCGACGGGCTTGGAGAGGCGCACAGGAGGGGCAACCAGTAGAAAGCATGTACAAACGCCGTTCACGGCAGGAGGGCAGCAGGATGACAAGATTAAGCACACCAGGGTTCAAAAGCGGATTGTTGGCAGTCGCCATCGGCATGGCGTTTTTGCTGTCAGGGTGGTGTCACGGAGCGAGGCGCCACGTCCGCGTCGACGGAGACGACAACGGAGATGGATTAAGCTGGGCGACAGCGCTCGCCAGCGTGCAGCGAGCCATTGACTTATCAGCCTCGGGCGACGAAGTCTGGGTGGCGGCTGGCCGCTACGAGGCGGAGATGCGTCGGGAAGCGGGAAGTGAATCAGGGTGGGCGATGTCCTTCCTGCTCCGGGACGGCGTGAGCCTGTACGGCGGCTTTTGCGGCCAGGAGAAGTCACTCTCGGAACGGACGTTGGACAGCACGGCGCCAGAACCGTCCGGAAGCTGGGACTTCGCCGCAGAAACGATCCTTGCACTGCCGGAAGGCAGCGAGGGCGGCATCCTCGTGGGCGAGACTGAAAGATTCCAGCATACGACCAGGGTCGACGGATTCACCATCACGGGCGGCCGAGCCTTTGGCCGAGCCGAGGACGGTTATGGCGGCGGCGGCCTCCTGCCCGGCAATGTCATCTTGACCCGCTGCCGGGTAATCGGCAACCTGGCGCGCTCCGGGGGCGGCTTGGCACTCCGCAGCGGCGCTCAAGTCCATGCCTGCCTCATCGCTGACAATGACCTCCTGGCCGAAGGCTGGGGCGGACTCGGCGGCGGCATCCGCCTGCTCGGCCCTGGCGCCATAGTCGCCAATTCCGTAATCGTCGGCAATGGCGCCAACGGCGAAGCCCGAGCCGGCGGCGGCATCTACGCAGAAGGCGCCGTGACCATCGCCGCCTGCACCATTGTTGGCAACGCCGCCCTCCGCCAAGGCAGCGGCGTCAGCCTGGCTGGAAATGGCGGCCAGCTGCTCAACTGCTTGGTCTGGGGAAACCAGGGTTCGTCCCTGCAAGTCTCCAACAACGACGCCTTCATCAGCCATTGCGGCATCACTGGCGGCCCGACCAACAACAGCAACGTCCCCCTGGAAGCAGCTAACGCAGGCCCTGGCGGAGTCAACAGCAATGACAACTGGGTCGACGGCTACTACGTCTGCTTCGTTGATCCTGACAACCGCAATTTCCGCCTGGCTGCCGGGTCGTATGCCATCAACCGAGGCATGGCTACAACCTGGAATGACGATGGCGGCGGTGACGCAGCCGGACAGCCGCGTCAACAACAGGGCTATGCCGACCTCGGCGCATACGAAAGCCCAGCCCTGGGAAACTTGGTTTATGACTTTGCCGTAGACTTCCCCTGCCTGTATCGCGAGTACTCAGCCGTATGGCCGGCGCCAGGACTGGCGACTCCAGAAGGCGTTGCCATCCGCTTCCAAGACCAAACCGGACTGGCCGCCTGGCAAGAAGAGGAAGACGGACTCTGGTCCGCCGAATGGCTTGCCGCTGGGCAGGCCGCCCCAGGCCTGGAAGCGCGCATGACCGGCCCGGCGGCAGAATTCTGGCATGTCTTCTCCCTAACCAGGCTCCTGACCGTCAGGCCACGCCCATTGACCATAGCCGCCGACGACCTGGAATACACGTACGGAGAGGAATTCCCGGCCTTTACTTGGAGCATAATCGCCGGAAGCCTGGCTGCCGGCGACACCCTGACCGGCGAACTGGCGTGCGCGTATGCCGGCATCCTGGACCAGTCCTATTCTATTACCCAGGGCACGCTCCGAGTTGAAGACGGCGCGGGCGGCGCCAATTATCGTCTGGACTTCATCCCCGGAATCCTGACCTGCCACAAGGCCGCCGCTACTCTGACCGTCACCAACAGCGACCATGTCTACAATGGAAGGCCAGCCGACTTCGCCTGGACCAGCGACCCAGCCGACCTGGCCGGCGTCATCACCTGCATCGGCATCGACGGCACGGTCTACGGCCCCTCATCGGAACTGCCTGTCAACGCAGGAACGTATCTTGTGACCGTGGTGGTGGATGACCCGCACTACGCCGGCAGCATAGAAGCCATCCTGCACATCCACAAAGCCCCGCTGACCGTCGCCGCCACTCATTGCAGCAGGATGTTCGGAGTCCCAAACCCGGTCTTTGAACTGATATATGAAGGATTCTGCGCGAACGACGGCCTGGATGACATCGAACCGCCGCTGGCAACCTGTTCGGCAACGATAGACAGCCCGGTCGGCGATTACGCCATCGTCCTGACCGGAGGACAGGCCGCCAACTACGAACTAATGCCGCAAGAAGGCGTCATGACCATCACCCCGGCCAAAATCACAGTCAGCCTGACGACAACGCCGGCAGTATATGGCGACAGCCTGGATGACCTGACGGTTTCGGCGGTCGCGACGCACGCAATCACCGGCGCTCCCGTCCCCGGGACGCTCCGCTGGAATGATGGGGGCGACGCGATCCTGCCAGCCGGAGAACACACCTGCGAATGGACCTTCATCCCGGATGACGCCAACTTCGCCGCCGCCAGCGGCACGGCAGCCGTCACCATCGCCAAAGCCCCCTTGACCGTCCAGGCGCCCAAGCTGGAACGCGGCGCCGGAATCGAAAATCCGGCCTTGACTCTGACCTACAGCGGCTTTATCCAAGGGGAAGATGAACACACCCCCGGAGTCTTTGCCAGGGTCCCGGCGCTGGTCTGCACAGCCACGGCAGACAGCCCGGCCGGCATCTACCCAATCCAAATTCTGCCGGGCGAAGCCGCCAATTATGAAATGACCTACCAGGAAGGATGGCTGGAAGTCTGCCTGAACACTCCACAAGTCAACAGCATCAATACGCAAAATGTCTACTATGGCACCTTGCTGTCAGACATCGTCCTGACCGGCAGCTTCACGCACCCGGTGACTGGCGAAGCCATTGCCGGGACTCTGTCCTGGGAGGACGGCGCAGAATTGCTGCCCGCGGGGACGCATTCCCGCCCCTGGCGATTCGTTCCCGACAATAGTGACTGGTACGCCCCTGTCACCGGCATGGCCGACATTGTCGTACTCCCGCGCTCCCTGGTCATCAAGGTTAATTCCTATAGTAAAAACTATGGCGAAAACGACCCGCCCTTCGCCTGGGAATTCGGCACCGAGTCTATGCCCCTGGTCGACGGCGATGTCCTTGACGTGCAGGTGCGACGCGACGCCGGGGAAATGCCCGGACAGTACGAACTCTGGCCGGAAGTCAACGGCCTGAACAACAACTACACAATCAGGCGAATCCCCGGAATCTTGACGATCCGCCGCCTGACCATATACGTTTACGCAAATAGCCAGTACAAGCAGTTCGGCGAGCCTGACCCTGCCTTGACGTACAGAATCGGGGGCACCCTGCTGGAAGGCGACGCCTTCAGCGGCAACCTGAGCCGCGTAGCCGGCGAGGAACGCGGAACGTACGCCATCAACCAAGGAACATTGCAACTGCCAGAGTACTATGAACTCAAATTCAATGGCGCCCGACTGTCCATCATCCCACGCCAACTCGTCATTTCTGTCAAATCTTGGAGCAAAGTCTATGGCGATCCGGATCCGGCCTGGGAATGCACCGTCGCCATAGGGTCGCTGCTGCCAGGCGATGAACTGATCGGGGCACCAGCGCGCAACCCGGGCGAAAACGTCGGCAAATACGCCCACAACGCCGGCGACCTGAGGGTCAATGACAACTATGCGCTCAACGTGCGAAGCGGCTCTGTCACCATCACCCAACGCCCTGTCACCGTCCAAGCCCATGACGCCTGGCGCTTCCCCAAAATGCCCAATCCGACTTTCACATACGAAATAACTGAAGGCTCCATCGTTGACGGCGATTCCTTTACCGGTGAATTGTCCGCCACCGAGACGACGAGGCTGGGCACGTACGAAATCAAACGAGGCACACTTGCCCTAAACGAAAACTACGCCCTGACCTATCGACCTGGCGTCCTGGAAGTAATAACAGCCACAATCAAAGATTGGGAAGTCGCCGCCACTGACGTGACGTATGGCCAAAAACTCGGCGACTCCGAGCTGACCGGAACCTTCTATCATCCCCATACTGGCGAACCGGTCCCAGGAATCCTGCAATGGACGCTTCCTGAGACAATGGTGCCACATCCAGGTGTCTCTATGCGGGAGGCGACATTCACTCCCGAGCCATCGACCTGGCTCGATACGGTGACGTTGCCCGTATCCTTAACCGTACACCGCATCCGCATCAAGGTGGTCGCAGAGTCATACGACATTATCTGGGGAGACCAAATTGGCGATGGCACAGGGTTCAAGTACTACATCGCCGAAGGCACCATGCTGCCAGGCGATTCAGTGACCGGAAACGTGTTCTGCGCCAACGCCGGCAATGTCGGAACGTATGAAATCTACCTGGGCTTCTTGAAAATTCCTACCTACTATGACGCCGAACTCGTACACGGCACTCTGACGATTCGACATCGCCACCTGACCGTGAAGGCCGATGACTTGAGCAAGATCATGTACCACCCCGACCCTACCCACACCTACACCATCATCGACGGCTCCCTGGCCGGAGGCGCAATTTTCGTCGGCATCCTCTATCGCGAACAAGGCGAAACGCCAGGAACCTATCCCATAACGCAAGGCACGTTAAGTATCTCTACTGCAAATTGCATCCTGCACTTTATCGGAGGCACCTTCACGGTTCTGCCCATGCCAGGGCTGAGGTCTGTCAGCGCCGACCCGATTTGCGCCGGCGAGCCGCTGTCCTGCTCAGCTCTGTGCGACACGCAGGACTTTGCAGACGCAGCCGTCCGCAGCGGCTCATCCTCAACCTTGACCTGGGCGTCGCCGGACACGCTGCTGCCCGCCGGAACCTGGCCGCAGGAATGGCTGCGCACCGATGATGCAGGCGTCATCATCGAGCGCGGCGTCAGCATGGTGAAAGTAATCCCAGTCCAGGTGACCGTGACCCAGAGATGCCCTCTCCAGGCGAACTGCGGCGAAGGCCAAAACGACTTCCCCGCCGCAGACGAAGCGGGCTGGGGCATCGACCGGTTCGCCAGCCTCGAAGAAGCACTGGCCGCCGTTGCCCCAGGCGGCGAAGTGCTGGTTGAACCGGGAGAGTACCTGGCCCCTGCCCAAGGATGGATCATCGACCAAAGCGTGACCATCACCGCCTTGCTGGAACCTAGCGAAGAGCTGGCGCCTGCGCCCGAGTCGCTCCCGGAACAGAACCCCGAGGCGGCGCAGTACCCGCAGTCGCAACTGGAGTTCAACCCAAGCTCCGAAGTCATCCTGCGAGGCGAAGTCGTCATCGCGGGTGACGATGATGCAGACATTGAACTCAGTGGCCTGGCCATCCTGGCGCCAGAAGGCCGCGCCGCAGTCAGAATCGCGGCTAAAAACGCCGCCGTGCGCCTGCAAGGAAACTTCCTCAGCGGCGACCAGGCAGCTGTACGGATAGAAGACTTCACCTCCCTCGACCTGTCCGACAACATCCTCGACGCCGCGGAAGGAGTGTCTGCTCCCGACAGCCTCGACCTCCTGCCAATCTGGCTGGAGCGCAATGAACTCCTGGCGCCGTGACCAGCGCTTTGCCCTGCAAGCGCCGACGCGCACCCTGACTTTCAAGGCAGGAAGATCGCTCCCGGCAATTCAGCCAGCGTCTTCTTGGGCTGGCGCCGCTTCCATTCCGGCGGCGGCGTCCAGCCCGGCTGCAGGAGCATGCCGTAGGCAGCAGCGGCCGGCGCAATTGTTTCCCATACGCTAAATTCGTTTTGGTTGACAGCCCGCGACTCCATATTGACAAAACGGCGCCAAAGCGGAATGCGATCCTCGATGATATCATAGCATTCCTGGCTGCTTAGGTCGCGACCGCCAGTCCACGCTGAGGGCAGCAGGGTGACATTGCAGCCGTCGAACTTCTGGTCAGAGCGCTTCTCGACCTCAATTCGAAACACCGACATGGCCGCCCGATAGTGGTTCCTGCCATTGAACGTGTAGGGAACTAAGCCGGGAATCGGATCGACGTACTGGCTTTCGCGCGACCACATCGGAAGTGAAAGGACGCGAACCGGATAGACGGAACCCAGGCCGCACGTCATCGAACGGCCCATGGGATTGGCGCCTAACATCCAGTCCGCCAACAGCAAAGCCGCAGCGCGGTATTTCTCCTGGCCAGTCAAGCGCCAGGCCAGGAGAAAAAAAGCGCCCTTGTGGAACGGCAGCCCGGCCCCCCACCCCATAAATTGAAAATAACCGTGGTTCAAGGGCCAGTTGACGTTCCGGTAAGCCAACTCGTCCTGACTCCGCAACAGCTTGTCCGCCTCCTGGACGACCTTCTCGCGAAACTCACGAGCATTGAATTTCAGCAGCCCGTGGCCCTCGGCCAAGGGACTGAGAAAAAAAGGACGCCAATGCTCGGAAACATAGCGCATGGCAAGCCGGAAATAGACTTCGCCTTCAGCAATTTCCCGATATGCTTCCTCCTTGGTCAAAAGATACAGGGACAAGGCCGCTCGATAGACCAGGTGCCCCGGCAGCGCCGCTGGCTCGCGAAAAGTCAACTCGCCCTGCTTAGGGTTGACGGTGAACACGCGCTCCGCTCGGTTGCGCTCGTCCTGCGCAAAGGCCCACGCCCGCTCCGCCGAAGTCCGGAACGGCTGCGCCAAATCAGGACGGCCTGACTGCTGGTACGCCCGCGCCAAATCAGCCGCATAGCCCGCATACTCCAAACTGCTCTCACGGGTAGGCAGCGCCAGATAATACCGCTGCTGATCAATGTCCGGATTAGGCTCGACCGGATGGCTGGTCGCCTCCAGCCAGCAGCCCACACCCCCGGCCTCGTTCTGCGCCCGCCGCCAAACATCCACGCCCCAGGCCGCCTCGTCAACCACGTCGGCAATGCCATTGCCTGACTCCGGCAAATCAAGCTGGCCATCGGAAAAATTCTCTGGGCAGAGCAGATAGGCGGTCAGCAGGCATTCGACGACGCGGAAATGGTAGGTGCGCCGGTCGAAGTCGCCTGCATCCCACCAGCCGCCATAGACGTCTGGCAGCACCTCATCGGTAGCGGTGGCCTTGACCATCTCGAAATGCCTGAGCTTCACCCTCTTCCCGTTGCTGTCCCGAATGCATCCTTCAGGGCCGTCCCCGTAGTGGCGTTCGTTAGGCGCAAACCCGCCGCGCCAGGACACGGGATGATCGCGTTCAAAGGTCCATTGAGTATGCTCGGCCATCTTCGCTATCCCGGAACGCTGGTGAAACAAACCGCGCGTGGTGACGTAAAACGCCTCGCCAAGGGCGTCGTCACCCACGGTAAAACTCCACGAGCGACCTGCGCCGGGCAGACGAAGATGATAACGCCCAGGCGCAGTCAAGCCGGAAAAATCAAGTTCAAGCACTGTCTCGCCGTGCAGAGGGATTTTGCCGCGTTTCTTGTTGAGGTGATACTGCTCGCTTGCCCGCAGCGCCGCCCGCCCCCGGAACGCCACCTCGCCATCCGGCTCGCGAACCACCTCGAAATCCCGTCCTATGTACGCATCGACCGGCATTTCGCCCAGGGTGGCCAGCCACATACCGAAATACGCATATTTTCTGGGGGCGTCGGCGGCATAGCCGACTTGGTTGACTTTCAAGGCTCTGGTCACAGTAGTGGCTTCTTCATAGCAGAGCGTCCCTTCCAGGGCTCCGTCCTCCGTGCTGACCCTGATAGTCTCGCCATCCTTCAGCGGGCGTTCCAGGCGCAGATAGACAAAATGAATCAGCTCAGCTAAAGGCGTTATGTTATGGCCTGCCATGGCCTGCCGCGGCATCCTGAATTCGCCGACCGCATTCACCCAATAGCCCTGCGCCGACAGCGGCAGCGCGGCACCTTCGCCGTCGCTCAGCCGGAAATATCCCGCCTTCTCAAAGCGATTGCGAATGGGCAAATGGCATTCCGCCATCACCGAGGCGACGGCATAGTTGTAGAAAAACCGATGCGCCCAGGCTTCAAGCTCGCCAGCCGAAAACCTTTGATCCGCTACTTCCAGGCGTTTGCCAAAGCAGCGTGCGACTTCCGCAGTCAAGGGGGCATGAAAATCGCCAGCCAACACCAGGTGAGTGGCATCCAGCGGGAATATGGTCAAGGCGCCTTGCCCGAGCTTAGTCGCATCGACTTTTTCCACCGGCATTGCCATCGCTTGCCCGTATGCGTTCAAAGCCATGCTGCTGCTGGCGCACAATAGCCCTAGGACGCTCAGCGCCGCAGCCAGCAGAGATGCTGTCAAGGCGACTGGCGACGTCCCGGCAAAGCGCAATTTTCTCTCAATCACTTCCGCCATAACGCCGCCCTTTTGCTCAAGGCCAAGGTCTGACGAATTCAATCGCCCAAAGTCAGAACTCGCCATGTATAGCGATTTTGCTGAACACCTCTGCGCAATAGCCGCACGTCTCGCACTGGTGCCCGCAGGCGGTCACCTGGCTGTGCCAGTCATCCGGAATACGGTCGTTGACCAGGATTGGCATCTTTGGCAGGCCCCCATGCCCTGGCTCCAGCAAATCAAGGATATTGCCATGAAAACGCCCTTGGGCGTAGGCGGCGATCACCATGCGTGGATGGCCATGCAACCGGGTAGCCAGCTTCGCCGTGTCGAACCAGGCTTCATAATGATGCAGGTCTTCCGGCCGAATCCAGCAATTGGTCAACACCCGCCAATGCTGCTCTGGCCGTTCCAGGTACTCCCAGCAGGGGGCGCCATAGCGCACGCCTGGCCCTGGCGTTGACGCAGCTTCCACCTCGTGCGCGACTAAGTTGTCGTGGAAAGTTTGAAACGCGCAGTCATGGAGACAGCCGCTATTAGCCAGCAAGTGCAGGGTCTTGCCATGCTCGTCACACCAGGCTTTAAGCTTGGCAATCGCCTGCGGCGAACGATTCAACTCCCGCTTCATATAGTACCCGTCAAAGCAGTCGGACAACTGCTCCATCGCGGCGATGGAGCCAATCCGCATGTTGACCGAGGCCCGGACTGGAACCTCGGGGAAAGCCCGCTTAATGCACCTGGCGATGTACAGCGACGTCGTGGTCACGGCTATGAGTCCGCCGATTTTTCCGGCGAGTTCCAGGCTTTGGCGCACCTCGTCCTGCAAGGCAAAAGACATGGCCCGGCCGCCATAGCAGGAAGCGTTCAGGAGCAACACCAGCCCGACTCCCATCCCGGCAATGTCTTCCAGGTCTGCCGCCAGCGTGTCGCGCGCATCCTCAACCGTCCACCCGTCCGCAAAGCCGAGCGGCGCCCGGCCGCTGGCCGCAGCTGGCAACGCATAGTAGACCTCAGAAATGCTCTCCCGATAATCCATCACCAAGTCGGGAAACGTCACTGATTCGTTCGGAAGCTGATATCCTATCGACAGTTTCATGCCATGCACCTGAAAATCATGAATTGCTTGCTTTTACATCCGTACCAGACGCAACCTGAAACATAATGCCGAAACGCCCCGACAGCAACAGCGCAGGGGATGATTTGCCATCAAGTTAGTAACCGGTCACCCATTGATACAAAAAGCGAGAGTGAGTTCGGACTACGCTGTCCGCCATGTCCCACCGCGTTCACTGACGCGCAGTGGCAGAAGCGTTAAAAGCGCGAAACACACAGCAAACTGAAGTTTGAACTACATACGATGCCGCAGCCGTCGTCCACCATTACTCTGCGGCACTCTCAGCGTAGACATGAGCGCATTGCCAGGGCGAAAATTGGTCGTGGAGCCGTCACAGGCTGGTGAGGCCTGAACCACTCGTTTATTCATGGTTAGAGGGGGGTCTGAAAAGTTTGTTGTGCCTTTTTAGCCTCAAAAGGGGCCGAAAGTGAGAAAGTTGGGTTAGCCAAGAAAGCGGCATCGTCCAAGTTGCTCCAAGGATGGGTTGACACTCGAACAGTTCTGCACGTACAAAGATGAAAATGGTGAAACACGGAGAGTTGTCCCACGAAACGTGGCAACCTGAGTAGGGGTAGCCCAGTGCCAGACCGGCACGCTGGTAAATATGGGAAATTGACCCCATCGCTACAACGGGGAGATAGAGGCTCAGAACCTCTGCCTTACCCACTTGCAAATATTATACGCCTTTACCCAGGGCGGCTCAGCGGATTCTCACCAACGTGTATGCTTTAAGGCGATCAGCTGGCAGAATCACCTCGTATGCCCCCAGCTCGACCTGACGGGTCGCCAGCTCGACTTCGCCGGCAAAGTCCGGCGACACGGCGTATGCCCGTTGCAGGGAGGGCTGCCAGATCACAAACCGGATATCCTCGGCCAAGGCCGGAAACGGCTCACTTGGTGGCCGCGAGGAAACCGTCTGCCCAGCCTTCATACGGCTGCCAGTGGCATTGAGAAAATGCACGACAGTCTCACCGCGGTCGCGGAAGATGTTGGTCAGAACAGCCTCCGGCACTGTCAGCGGCTTCCACGGCATAGCCTCACTGCCTAGTACATCAGCCAGGATCCGATGGGCGATTTCCTCGGCATCGAGCTGACGTTCGAAAGAAAATTCGCGACCTACGGCGACCTCCCTGGCATTGGCTGGGACGCCCAGCAGCAGAGGGCTATAGACCACCTTGCCAGCACCCAGCGGCACTTCCAATACTGCTGGGAAACGCACGCCGGAAGTGTCTTCATACTCCCACAACACCCGCGCCGGCGCGGCAACTTCCGCCGCAGCCCGACAACGCACCCCAGGTATCGGCTTTGCCAACGCCGTGGCCTCGGCAAAAGCCGGCCCAGCATACATTTTGACAGCCGACAACGACTTGTCCAGGCGCTCCAAGGGGAACAAATCCGCAAAAGGCCAGGAAGAACGCAAATCGCCATTTTCATTTGAAGCCCCCACCCGGTTGGATAAGTAAACCGTGCCGCCCTGGTGCGCAAACTCGCGGATCACCGCCAGGTTCGCATCAGACAACGACATGGCGTTGCAGACGAATAGAACCCGGTATTTCCGCAGGATGTCCTGCCTCAAGCCGATCCCGTTGATGAACACATGCGGGATGTGCTTCAGATTGAGCAGCTGCGACAGCCCCAGGACGTCCGGCGCATACGCCGCGCCGCGCGCCCAGTCGCGACTCTGGTTTGAAAACAGCATTGCCACGCTGGTCACCGGCTCGGCCTCGCGCATCGCCATGTTGCCATTGTCAGCAGTGAAGAGCCGATAGTTGCTCTTGTCTGGTAGGCAGTGGCGGCCGGTCGTCTCCCAGGTGGTCTGGCCCAACATATTATTCAGAGCCCAGCCGAAATACATCAAATCCCAGTTGAACCCCGCCGTATAGACCAGCCCGTATATCGGCAGGCCAGCGGAATGCTGGTACTGCCCCATGGCCTGGCGCAGGCTCATCACCGCACGATAATTGGCGTAGATGTTGCGAGTCATAATCTCGGTGCCGACAAAATCTTTGCCGCGCGTCGACTGCTCCATAGAACCGCCCTGCCACCACGACGCATCTCGCGACGTCATCCCATAATGCGTCGTATAGCCCATGATGACAAAGTCAGGCTTGAACGTCCGAATGCGCTCCTTCAAGTGATACCAGAAGTCACCGAGGCGCTTCTGCCGCCAGCGCAGCCAGGCCCGCCACAAGGCCGATTCCTTATTGAAGAGGTCGGGGCTGCACTCGTCTGCTGGCAGTTGCCAGCCTGAATCAGCCGTGAACGCCTGGCGGCAATCAGCGCAGCCGCAGAATTTCAAGCCATGGAAGCACACTTCGTCAATCATGATGCCGTCAATGCCAGTAGCCTGCACATGGGCAGCGATATAGTCAAGGTATTTGGCAAAATACTGCGAGTTGGAAGGGCAGAACCCACGTGCTGACAGCTGCCCGTCAATCGTCTGTTGCAGATACGGCATATTGGCGACCAGGACGCGGAAGCCGGAATCCATGTCCCACAGCAGCGAATGATCCTGGTGGTCGACGAATTTGATGCCGCGGGGATGCCCGGCGCGGACAAAGTCGGCCAGGTTCTGCTCGACTCGTTGCAAGTGAGTCGGGAAGGTGTGGCGGGAAAGCAAGCCATTCGTCAGGATGACGTTAAAGTTGTCCGCCTTCAATTCCTGGATTCGCCTT
Organism: Lentisphaerae bacterium ADurb.Bin082; assembly: GCA_002070945.1. Taxonomy (GTDB): domain Bacteria; phylum Verrucomicrobiota; class Lentisphaeria; order Oligosphaerales; family Oligosphaeraceae; genus JAAZKI01. The sequence continues at coordinate 30,526 of MWEG01000028.1, read as the reverse complement.
GCGATCAGTTCTGGGGTGTTAAATTCATAGAATGTGCCATTGTTGCCGGGGCCGAGGCTGCCGATGTTAGCCCGCCCGCGCCAGTCCTCGCCCGGTTTGAACACGGCGTGCGAAGTCGGCAAATCCCAGGACTTCAACGGCGCGGCTGTTTCCTGACCTGGCTCCGGCAATGGATATTTTGACACGCTGACCACGAATTCCGGCACCTTGGCGTATGACGCGCTGGAGAATATCGCCGAGGGTTCGGGCAAGCCGGTATGGCGCCAGAAGCCGCGCCGGAACGAATAGTCCTCATAGCTGGTCTGCAATAGCTGGTCATTGAGCGTGGAAACCGCCCAGTCGCCCGCAAAAGTGAACAGCGCCTCGCCGCTTTCAAGCCAGACCGGAAATGACAAGGTCTGCACCGTCAATGGCGCAATCGACAAGTCCGACGCCACGACGCGCCCGTTGCAGCTGACCGAGAACGGCCCAACGCCTTCCTGGCCAACGCCAGTGACGATGGTGATGATGTGAACGCCGGAACGCAAGCCGGTCATCCGGAACGACGCCTCGCCGCTGCCGCGAACTGCGGAATACAGAGCACCCCGGGGGCGATGCGCGCTCACCCGCAACCCCTCGGTCGCCAGCCAGCCAAAGCCCTTTTCCGAAGAAAAAGCGTTGACGCCAGCATCGGTATACTGCTTCCCAAATTCCCGGGCGCCGAACACCAGCTGGCGATCCGGCAGCAGCTCGGAGAAGTAGCGGTATGAGTTGGTAGCATGGCGACGGGTGAAATCCTCATGCGTGCCCTCGTAGAAAACCAGGTGTGCAGCCAACATCCCCCCGAAGAACAACGGCGTGTAGGGCCGGGAAAGGACGAGGCAGTCGCTCTCAACGATCAAATCCCAGACTCCGACAACGTTATTCGGCGGGTAATCGCCTTGAGCGTTGACGCCCTTTGGATTGCAGTCGATGACCAGCTGGCGAGCCTGCCCGGAAAATGCAATCTGACGGATGGGTGCACCAGTGATCCGGCCGGACGAGGCGGTAAGCGTCCCAGAGACTTCGTTCAACTTGCGGGCACGACCATGCAGGGCGGTGTACGTGCAGCCCTCAAACGCGGCCAGCGGCAGACGCAGCTGATACCGGATGGTGCCGCCAGTCAAAAGATCCTGGTAGGCCGGGCAATGCGCCATGAACGCCAGTTCCACTTCCGAGCCGTCCGCCGCAGCTGAGACTTCACGCCGGTACTTGACGCCATCCGTCTCGCCATAAACATTATACACGCGCCGCTTCCCGTCCTGGTCGGAAATATCGGTCTGCGGATTGCGCAGCAGCGACACTGGCGGCGGTGGCGGTGCATCAGGTGCAGCGTCCGGGGGCAAGGGCGGCGTCAAAACGAGCGCCTCCTCCAGAACCAGCGGGATCCCGCCAAAACTGATCTGGAGGCCATTCTCCGCAGCCAGGGAAAAAGACCCGGCCACTGCTACTGCTTCCATCGACATAATCGCCAAAAACGCATACGCCTTAATGTTCATTGCTGACACCTCGCAGTGAGTGGATTGCTGAATCTATGCCCCCTGTGCTACTATCGGCCAGAATCTTGTTTTTTGTGAAAAATTTTCTTCATGTCAGCACTTATGTGTCGCCTCTACAGAGCTCCAAATATTATACGCCTTACCACCCAGGGCGGCGCTTGCCCTGGGCTTTTATGTTGCGTCCCTTCAGGCCGCCAGCACGACATGCGCCAGCGTGGATTCTGCACTACAAGCGCTCATCGCAGGTTTTCGTGCATTGCCCCAAAAATAGGTTGCGGACGGTAGTCCACTCTAAGAAGTCGTTCAAAAGCGGCTCATCCTTCGCCGTTCCTTAGGGACTCACTTGGCATCCAGCCAGCGGATGGCATCAGTCCACTTGTTCCCGCCCACTGGCCGGGGTGAACTGATGACATGACCGCCAATCGCCAGCATGTTGATAGTGGTTGGATGGTTCGACGCTCCCGACGGCGCCGTGCTATTATGAAAATACAGCCCGATGTCACCGAAAATCTTGTTATTCGGGTCAGTGTCACCGCTGTAACGGTTCCGCTGTCGGCGGGCACTCTGGTCGGCCGGATAATACTTCGACACATCCGCCTGCGCAAGCCAGTAGCCATGGTAGCTACTGAAGCCGGGCTTATAGCCACTCGTCGGATGGTGGTTATAGTTGATATTGTCAGAAGGACAGCGCCAATAGCGCTCAATGTATTCGGCGTTGCTGGCACTAGAGTCGGCCGCCGATGTCCCCAAGTACGTGCCGAAAATCTTAGAGGTCAGGGCGCTGACCGACTGCGAGGAAACGATGGTGCTGAAGGTGGTGAAGTCTTCACGGCGAATGTCCGTGTTGGCGCGCCAGCTCTCATTGTCATCGGCATACATCTGGTTGGCCAGGCCGATGTGCTTCAACTTGTTGACGCAGCTGATGATGCGGGCTTTTTCCCGAGCCTTGCTCAAGGCCGGCAACAGCATAGCCGCCAGAATCGCAATGATCGCAATTACTACCAGGAGCTCAATAAGAGTAAACCATGTCCTCTTCATCTTAAAAATCCTTTCATAATGCGGTTGTTTCATATTCGATTTCTGCCACTGCGGTTGAAAAGGCTCAAAATCAATTACCAATTCATTCCGATTTTCGGCATACACTGTACCTTCGAAAAGATCGCCCACCCGTCAGGCCGGTCACGGCAATCGAATTGCGACCCGACGCCAAACGACGCATTTTCATAATGCCTCCGAATAAATGATAAAACAGTATATTGCTATTGCCATCATGCAAAATTTAATACAAAATACTCTTGAAATCAAATCGGGAAGGTAGTATATTAGCCTCGAAAAATATTATTATTCTGCTATTTGGAAAAATCATGAAACCGGATTTTTTTGATCTCAAACTAAATGCAGCTCTCCCATTTCAGATTTCAATGCTTTCCTGTGGACCATTTCATGTTCCGCGAGTTCCCGATATACATCAAGCGATTCATCTGGCCATGGTCTTGGAAGGTGACATTAGCGGCCTTCTCGGAACCCGGCAGTTCAATTTCTCTGCGGGAGATTGCTACCTGACAGGATTATGGGAAATCCATGGCAGCCGCAGCAGCAGAAACGGCTACCGACTTCTGTTGATTACGGTCAATCCGGAAGAGGTGGGGCGCTTTTTATTCACCACCAAAGATAAATTCATCGCATTGCTGGCCTTGCCAGCGCCCCAGCGGCAGGAATTGCTGAAGGCCAGCGGCATTGCCCGGAAACTGGTCGCCGTCCTTTCAACGCTTCAACCAAAAAATGACGCATCGCTTTTTGCGCGGATGGAAAAACGCTGGCTATGCATCGGTGATATTTTTCTTGCTCTGGTGGAGAATCTGACTATCCCCCCTGAACTGAAAGCGTCGGGAGAATGCCTCATCCGGCTGGTTCCTGCCATTCAATTGATCGTACGGAACACCCGCAAAATCAGCGCTCCCGAAGCGGCAGCGGCATGTAATTTGAGCCTGAGCCGCTTCCAGCATTTATGGGGCGGATATTTCGGCATTGGTTTTGCCGCCTATGAACGGCAACACCGATTCGCGTTGGCTGTCGAAGATCTCCTGTTGAGTCACCGTACCATCAAAGAAATTGCGGCGGCAAGGGGTTTCTGCGACGAAAACCATTTTGTTAAGCTTTTCAAGGCGGCATACCAGACGACACCAGGCCGCTATCGCAAGTTATCAAAAAGCGACGACAGTCAAGCCTGAAAACAATCCGGCAGAGTGATTCAGCCGAGAAATCCCTTAATTCACGGCGATCAATGCACAGCCGCAGAAGCGAGGAACCTGTATTTCCAGATATTCGCCGTCCCTGACAGTCGCCAATTCGAGGTTTTCTGGTTCCAACGTCGCACGGGTCGCCGCTGTCCGCAGCCGGATTTGCGTCGGCTCCACTGTGAGTTCGTCCTCAATGATGTCGTTGCTGGCGGCGCGTCGTTCCGGAATGTACGCCAGCAGATGCACAATTTCACGACCCGACGGCTGTCGCGCTACCGTGACGCGGACAAAATGCGGCAGGCCAACGGTTTTCAGCAGGGTTTGCGGATGCATCAGCTCCAGCGCCTGTCCAAAAACGTCGCGCAGTGCCGTCGACGCATATTCTTTATAGCCGCTGAAGATTCGATGGCTGAAGTGTGCAACCTGGTCGCCGACGGTCAAAAACGCGAATTCTGATACTTCTTCACTGGGAGGGTTGTAATATTCCGCATAACGTCCGTCCCAGCAATGGGCGATTTCCGGCTTGACCAGCGAAAAACGCATTTGCGCACCGGCGCGCGGGCGCAGCAGCCGCCCGTCGGCGTAGGCCGAGCAGTCCATGCCGTCGTCGTCACGGAAGTAAGCCGGCGCAAAATCGCCGGGCGCGGCTATTTCCACGAGCCATTCCGGCATGAAACGCCCGGTCGCGTCCTCCAATCCGGAATCCCCGGACGCGATGATTTTTCCGCCGGATGCAAGATACGCCCGCAGCCGCGCCGCGAGTTCCGGAGTGACCGTCACCGTATCAGGCAGCACCAGCAGCGCGTACCGACGCCAGTCTGCACACAACGTGACAATGTCAAACTGACAGTGCAGCTCGCAAAGCATGCGGACTGCGCCGCGCAATTCGACGGCCCGGTAGATTTCCCGATGACTTTTCGGAAACAGCACCGCAATATCAGCCAACGGCGTGGAGTCGGTGAAAAATGCTTCGCGCTGCTGCAGAAACTTAAAGACCCGTTCTGCCTGCGCCAGCACCTTTTCCGGCGGCCGCCCGTCCGGCGGCAGATGGTCTCCGAGATTTGGACGCATGCCGTTGCACAGCCCAGTCAGCAGCTCCTGGCGGATTGCCGCTTCCGGACGCAAGCCGCCGAAATCGCCCCACAAGTTGAAACGACCGGTCATATTCAGACGCGGTCGGTCGTCGAGCGTACGCATGTATCGGCTCATCAGCGGCAGATACTCGTAATCGCACCCGGCCTTGGTCGGAATGCATTCAAAATCCAGATAGGTGCCGAACTCAAGCTGATCCTCGTAGCCGATGCAGTTGAAATAAAGCAGAAATTCCGGATTGAGTTTTTTCATTGCCGCCGAGACCGCCGCCGCGAATTCCCGGCAGCTCCGGGCAGTGAATGCCGCCACTACGGCGTCATCGGCGGAATCAAGATTTTGGGCGCACATTTTTTCCAGGCAGCTTTCACAGCGGCAGGAGTGTCCGCCAAGACTGTCGACAAAAAATCCCGTCACCGGATAGCGGCGCGCCACTTCGCTCATCATGGCGATAAGATGCTCTCGATAGGGGGTGTTGCCGCACATCGTGCGGAAATACGGCGTCACTGTTGCCGGCGCCGGCGGATTGATCGGATGCGCCCGCCATTCCGGATGGAGCCGCACCTCCTCCTGTGAAATCCCGCCGTTGAAGTAGGCGTTGACCGCGATCCCGTGCCGTTTGCAGGCCGCGACCAATTCGCCGAACAAATCAAAATCAAGGCCGTAATGCCGGATGCCGATTTGGGTGTCGTAATACGCCATCCCCATATTGCAGCGCGCTGGGAAGGTCAAAAAATCGACGCCGCAGCGTCCCAGCCGGGCGGCAAAACTTTCGGCGTCGAAATTGCGTCCGATCCCGCGCAGTTCGGGACTGGTGTGGAAATCATAGAAAAATGCGTAGCGCGGTTGATACATTTTTGCTTTTTATCCAAGGTTTGCGAACGGTTGACAACGGGTTTCGAACAAGTCAATGCTCCATGGTGAAATCGTCGAACACCACCCGGGAGTCCATGCCGCCGCGATCGGCGTGCAAGACAGCCCTCGCCCAGACCGCGCCAGGTTCCGCCGGAATGGAGACCGTCAATTTCTCCCATTCGCGGTCATGGGCGCCAGCCGCGTTGGCGGTCACGGTTTCTCCAACTGGCTGCCGTTCGTCGTCCAGCAAGGTCACACTGAACCACACCCGCGTCGCAGGCGCGGCGTCGCGGCTGCGGCACCAGACCGTCGCGGTCAGCGGTTGAGATGAACGCACCGGCAGCAGCCGAACGTAATTCAGGGAGTCTCCGCCGCTGCCGTCCGGGCCGCAGAAATCGCCGTCAAGCGGCCAGGCGCCCAGCGCTGGAGGCGCGCTCCGGAAGAGGCCGCCGTCGTCGCTGGGGATTGCCAGTCCCGGAGTACTCGCGACTGAAAGCGCCACCCCGCTGAAACGCGGCCACGGCCAGCGGAAGCCGTCGTGCAGCGGGTAATACGGTTTGGCAGGCAAGCCGGTCAGAATGAAACTGCGCGCCGGAACCGTCGCCTGAAAGCGTCCACCGGAAAGCTGCAGCGGCGCATTGCGGTATTCGTCATAGACCGTACCATCCGGCACGCCGGGCGCCTTGACGCTGATTGCGGCGGTCATGGGTTCTTCCGTCGGATTGACGATGACAGCGAGCTTGTAATTGTCCGGACACTCGTAATAAGTGATGAGCAGCTTGGCGTTATCGGCCGTAATTTCACTCTGGGCGTCAAAACGATGGACTTTGACAGCGGGCTCGTGGATGCCATAATGTTTGAACACATCCCAAAGTCGGAAATTGGCGCCGGAATGTTCGGCCGCGACTAGCCAGTCGATGTCGCGCAGCATCAGCATCGCCATCAAGCTTTCCAAGACCTGCGGCGTGCGGTTGTGTGGATTCGACCAGGAGTAAAACATTACTCCGGCGCCCAGCACGTTGCCAGCGAATTCCGTGTCGAAAAGCGGCGCAAGCTTGGTCATGTAGGCATACGGGTCCTGCAACAGCGGCGTACGGAACTGCTCACCCGGCAGCCACCAGTCGGAAAGTCCGTTGACGAACGGCACAAACTGATCCTGCGCATGGGTCATCAGCTCCACACCGTCGTGCCGCCGTAGCAAATCCAGCAACCGGATGTACAAATCCCGGAAACCCGATATCTGAATGCTGCGAATATCGCGGCCAAATTTATCCTTGAACGCGCACCCGTGAATCGCGTTGCCGCAGAGAAAACAGGGCGAGCCCAAGTCGTAATAGAGCAGATTCACCCGGTCGCCGTACTCGCCGTCCAGCAATTTTTCCGCACTGGCGACCTGCCAGTCGTTGAACAAGGTGTTGAGGCTGGGACAGGGATTGGAGCTCGGAATCCGAGTTGTGTTTTTGTGCGGCTCGTACAATCCAGTTTGCGCATCGTATTTGCGAACCGCCATATTGTAAACGAAACAACCCGGCATGTCCCAGTCATGCTCAAGATAGCGCGCCATCGGATTGGACAGCACTTGACCGTGCCCCATGCCGTAAGGCGCCAGGCTCCGGCGCGCGTAATGTCCGATGTAATGCGCAGCGACGGCTGGTTCTGGCGCCAGCGAAGCACAATCTTTCGCGCCCCACCACGAATTGATGACAAAACGTCCGTAATTGCCTCGCTGGCGTTCCGGCGCGGGACGGGTTGGCGTGGCAGCGAACCACGCATTGTAGGCGGCGTTTTCAGGAATGACGGTCGGCTGGGCGACCATGGTCACGACTGCGCGGCCGGTTTTCGTATTGAACTGAAATGCGTTGGCGTTGCCGGAATGGATCCAGTTGGCGTCATTTTCCGGCATCCAGCAGAAACCGGCTTGGTCTGAAGCCGACCACAGCATGCACGGAATCCGGAAAAGGCCGTTGGCCGGATAAGCGTAGGCATATTGGCCGTCAGCGGTCGGCGTCTGATAATTGGGCGTCAGCATGTATTTGCGCGCCGCGTTCCCAACCTGCCACTCCAAGGTCATTTTGTCGAGCTTCGGCGCACCGTTGACGGTAAAAACGACCTTCAGTGCCCCGTCGAAATCCAGCCGTATGCAATACTGCAGGTGCGCGCCATTTTTTCCGGCGCCGTCACCGCGCAATTCGACAAAACTTTTGCCCTGCATGGTCTCCCCAGGCTGCCACCGCACTGGTTCGCTGTCGAAATAAAGTTCAGGCCCTTTGTCCAGCACTTCCAGTCCAGCGTCGGTGACAATGCGCACGGGAAACGGACCCGCGCCGAAAAAGTATTTCCGGTTCCAGACCTGCACGGTGCGCTTTTGGGCGTCAAAAACCGGGTCGATCCACGGCTTGGGGGTTACATCACGCCGCGGATTACGTCCGATAAAGCTGAAATCCGGGGTGCTGATTTCCAAGCTCGCTTTTTCGGTTCCGGCGACGACTTCCAGTGTATAATCGGCAGCGTCCTTCGGCACGTCGAACTCCAAAAACGCGCAACCGTTTTCCAGCGCGACCGTGCCGTTTTTGATTACGCCGGCACTGCCGCGCAGCGTATAGTGAGCGTCGGCAGGACGCTGGTTCACCATCCGGGCGTCAATCCAACAGTGCAGCAGCGGCGGCATCAGACGGCCTCGCTCGCGGCCGTCAAAACGCAGCACTATCGGATTGACAACTTTGGTGCTTTCCAACAGCAGCGACTGATAACGCATCTGCACTTCAGCCTCGGGAAACGCCCGCTTGTAAATGGCGATGTCGTCCAGCGCGACCGGATGCGGTCGCTGGTTTTCCCCCCACACCCGGCAACTGAACGCCATATAGGCGCTATTCCCCGCCGTCGGCGTGCCGGCACCTGGCGGCAGCGCAAGCACCGTGGCGCGATTGAGCGGTTCGCCGTTGAAAAAGAATTGGTGGCGGTTGGAGCGGTCCCACGTCCAGACCAGCTGATTCCAGGCGTCGCGTTTAACGGCAGCACCCGGCAGGCGTGCGCTGACCGGCGAACAATTGCCGACCGAAGTGTTCTCGGCCGAAAACACTCGGCTGGCTATGTAGAGCGTCCCGCCGAAAAAATATGCCGAGGCGTTGAACCGGAAATCGCTCCAGGGAATGTCGAGATTGAATAATCCGATGTTTTTCTTCAATGCCAAATCGGCTGGATCAAATTCGTCACAGCGGAACCAGAACGCCAACGTCCCTTCGTTGAAATCGAAGTTGTCTTTAAGCGCAAACGCCAGCTCCTCGTCGGGGTTTGGCACATAGGCGAAATTGCCGTCAAACCCAATCGCGCCGCGCAGTTCCAGCGAAATATCCGCATGGGAGCATGCTTTTTTGCGGCCGCTGGCCAAATCGGCGTTGATGTGCCGCTGGTCAAAGCTCGCCAGAAACCCCAGCTCCGGCTCGGCGAGTTTTTCGGCCAGGGTGCGTGTTTTGAATTCCACGCCCGCTGCATGGCCAACGGCGAACAGCAGGAACGCCAGCGCGGCGGATACGGTTTTTCCAGTTCTGTGTGTCATGGCTGCTCAATCCCCCTCAGCAACTGCGAGCTTTTCGGCTTTGAAATCCTTGAACTCGGCTTTGCCTTCCTGCGCCAGGGCTTCAAACGTGATCATCAGCTCGACGCCGTCCTTCCAACTCGGAACCTTGTTGGGGTCGGGCATGGTGAAAATAAATTCCATCGGCTTCCACTGCTCCGCGAAATCGACGGCGGGAAAATATTTCGTGTAATTCGCCGACCCTAAATAGCGGTGATTTTCGCCCATCGCCTGCACCAGAAATCCGACTTTGGCGCGCGGGTCAGATATGTCGGTGGTCTTGACCATCATGGAAAGGCGCAGTTTTTCTCCGGCGTTGAGAAGCGGGTGGTAACGGCGCATCCACGCCCGCGACGCAAAGCCGTTGCCAGGGCCGAATTCCATTGATAACACCCCGTCGGTCAAGGCGAAACGCACATTTTTCGCGTCCGGGGAATGACCGGGCAGGTAATCCGCTAATGTTTCCGCATGCACCGCCGACACAATCGCCAGCGCCATCATCATCGCCAACAACATTTTTTTCATAAGATTGCCCCCTAATGTACCCTGATCTGGCAGAACACCTTGCAAGACACGTATCTTCGTTCCACAGTCCACTTAAGTCCACTTCCGTCTACGTCCACTCTCCACTAAAGTCCACTTCCGTCCACAGTCCATCGTCTACTAACGTCCACTAAAGTCCACTTCCGTCCATTGTCCACTGTCCACTCAAGCACCTTCCCTGGGTGCTTGGTGCCGCAGATTACCGGAACTCCAAATATCAATCGCCGACAGATTGCAGCGCATGTAAAAAAACGATTTTATTTTTGCTGGCAATATTCCTTGATTTACGTATATTATACTTGGCATCAACTGGTTCGCAATGTTAAAAAAATGAAAAAAAATGTCAAATAACGGCAAATTCAACATTGCGGTCATTGAACCGGAACTGCCGAGACTTCGCATCAGCTGTTACAGTTTCATCCTCGGCGTCGCCAACTGGGGAAATCCCAACCGCGCCGCGCCCTTTTGGCGGCTGTACTGGAATGCCACCGAAGGCGCCGAACTGCATTGGGAAGGCCGCTGCATGCCGTTGTCGCCCGATTCGCTGACGCTGATTCCGGCATATACAAGTTATGCATCGGCCATGACCAAGGCGTTCGATCAATTCTTCATACATTTTCACCCGGGAAAGTTTTTTGAGCGTATTCCCCGGCGGCCGCTGACGTTGAACGCCCGGGATTTTATGCCCGTGTTGAAAACGCTCCGCAACGATTTTGCGCACTGGACGCCGTTATTGAACGTCAAAATTTACGGTTTGCTTATGAGTGTCATGTGGGTTGCGGCGCAAGAGTTTGCCGAAGACCGTCCAGGGACAGCGCTGGACAGCCGCATTCTCAAAGCCATTGCCATAATGAACCGAAAATACAAAATTTCCAATCGTGAGCTGGCACAAAACTGCAACATGTCGCTGGACAATTTTCTGCGCCTGTTCAAAAAAGAGTTCGGCATGACTCCGCAGCGTTATTTGATGTGCAGACGCATGGAGTACGCGCAATCGCGGCTGGCCGAACCTGACGCGGACATTGCCGCCATTGCCTTGGAGACCGGGTTTACAGACCGCTATCAATTTTCCAAAGCGTTCAAGAAATTTTTCAATATTTCCCCAGGGCGCAGCCGGAATCGACCGCCAGCGGATTTGGGCTGAGTAATCGGTCACCGATTGATACTCGGAGTTCCGGCGAGCAGCGGCCTCAGGAAAGGGGCGAAGGGCGAGAGTGAGCTTGGACTACGCTGTCCACACCGTCCACCATGTCCACCATGTCCACAGCCGCGAAGCGGCAAAAGGCTGGGATGGCCATTGTCAACGGCTGACCTACCGGGATGATTGCCTTTCGCACCCTAACTATTTTTCCGGCTATTGACATTTTTCTTTGTCATCTTATGTTATAGAATCATAACATTTCCATAAATTCATTGAGGTTCCTTTGCCAATGAAGAACAGAGCGACAATTGATGCAAGCAGCCCGCTTCCGCTATATTACCAGGTCAAAAAAAAGATCATCAATGAGATTCTGCGCAAGAATCTGCAAAAGGGAGACCGGATTCCGAAAGAGATTGACATGTGCGCCACATACGATGTCAGTCGCATCACCATCCGGCGGGCGATCTCAGAATTGGTTTCCGAGAAGGTATTGTACCGGATTTCCGGTGTAGGCACCTTTGTTGACGAGGTACAGGATGGAGATTTTCTGCTCTCGGAGAAAGATCGTCAGGTCGCCCTGGTTGTTCCGGACATTGAGGACCTGGCTATCTCCGCGATTTTTTCCGGCATTCAGACGAGGTTGCACGACTACGAGCATGAGGTGATCATATACAGTTCCGGGCGACGGATTGACAAGGAGAACACCAACCTCAGCCACCTGTTGCAATCCAACAGCGCCGGAGCGATCATCTTTCCCAACTGGGGCAATACCAATGTCGCACAAATCTTCGAACTGAAACGCAGGAATTTCCCCTTTGTACTGATTGACCGCTACTTCCATGACCTGGAAACCGACTACGTGGTCACCGATAACATCGCCGGCGCTTTCAAGGTGGTCTCCCACCTGATCGCTCTTGGCCACCGCCGTATCGGCTTTATCGGGGGGCTGGACAACAGCGCCGCGAACGACCGTAAAGAGGGATATATCCGGGCCTTGAGCGAACATGGCATTGTTCTTGAGCAGAGCCTGATTACCACTCTTGACAAGGATAGCTATTCTTTCCCCCTGATCGAACCAGAGCACGGCGGTTATGAGGAAGTCAGGAAGCTGATGAATATCAAAAAACCTCCGACTGCCATTTTTGCTGCCAGCGATGGTTTTGCCCTGGGCGCCATGAGTGCCATACGGGAACTGGGACTGCGAATTCCCCAGGATGTGGCTGTCGTCGGATTTGATAATTTAAAATATGCTTCTCTGCTGGAGGTGCCCCTGACCACCGTCGCCCAGCCTTTCCGCGAAATCGGCGAAAAAGCTGTCGAAATCCTGATGAATAAAATCCAGAATAAAAACGCTCCCCTGCAAAAACTGATCCTCGCTCCCGAGCTGATTGTTCGAAAATCCTGCGGCGCATCCCTGGCGACTCCCCCCGCACAGAACCCAGGCAGGAAAAGCAGCTTGGCCGCCGCCAAATAATATCAGGCGGCCACTCCCTCGGCTAAAAAACTCCCCAGCCTTCCCGCTCCATGCTTGGCGCCAACTGATCCGGCCAATCCGTCGGCTCAATATATCAAACCAGGACTGCCCGGGAGCGTTTTACCGAAAGATATGCGAAAAACATCCGCAAGGCAGCCGAATCCCTGGCAAGAGCTCAAAGTGCTTATCTGCCCGAGACGCGAGGGAAAACACTTGGCACAGTGGCTGTGCTTGTCAGACGTCTGGTAGTGCCTCGTAGGCGCTACAGAAGACTGACCCATTACTGGTCATTACCGAAACACGAAAAAATTATTTTTCTCCGTTTGACATTCATTGAAAGACGAGTATTCTAACTATATGTCATATTGATATAACATAAAAAACACAGAATTTGTTCTACTATCATCCATCAAGAGGGTCATTTATGGGTAGACTTCACTACGGAATCCTTGGCGCAGGCAACATCTTTTTCGGATGGGGCAACGGCAGCGGACATTTGCCGGGATGCCCTTGGGTCATCGAGGAGGGCCGTCTCGCCGCCATCTGCGACATCAACCGCGACAACCTGAACAAGGCCGCCTCCGCAACCCGTAGGCTTTACCTTGACAAGGCCGCCCAGCATCGCGCCGCCGGGCGTGAAGACCTGGCGCAGCTGCTGGAAAACGACTGCAACTCCCTCAAGCTCTACAGCAGCCTCGAGGAAATGCTGCAAAGCGAAAAGTTAGATTTCACGGTGATCATCACCCCTTGCGAGCATCATGCGGAAGCGATCCGTAAAATTCTTGCTGCTGGTTGCCATATTCTCTGTGAGAAGCCATTGGTGCGCACCTGGCTTGAGGCGCAAGCGCTTGCCGACTGCGTCAGCAACTCCGACTGCATCTTTTTGTACGGTGAGAATCTGATTTATGCAGACCCCTTTCACGATGTGCGCAAACTGATTGCAAAAGGGGAAATTGGCGAGCTTGACACAGTGCGCATTCCTTTCAGCATCAGCAAACCGGGCAATGACAATTATGCAAATGGGAGAGTCGGGGCTTTGCTGGACAATGGAATCCATGCCATTACTCTGGCCTGGCATATCATCGGCTTTGATTATGTCCCGCAAACCGTCAAGGCATTGCACCCTGACGGCATCGCCACACGTATTGGAAAGCGCCTGATTGATGGGGAGGCTCAAGAATTCACGGTCGAGGACTACGCCAATTTTGCGGTGCTGTTTGTGCATCCGCAAACCGGGCACTGGGTCAGCGCCATTTTGGAGGCCTCCTGGTCATTTGGGGATATGACGGCTTTCAAAGCCACCGGCAACAAAGGCGAGATCAGCATCAAAGACGGTAAAATCATGGTCGAGGATGCTTATGGCAACAGTCACCCGAGAAACATCTCCCATGGCGGCTTTCTGAATTCTGAACCCCCGCCGGGATATGGCGGGCATCCGCAACAGCTGCTGAACATGATCCGCCTGGTCAGGAAAAACGCAGTTCCGCTGTGCGATATCCGCAAGGCCGCCGAATCCCTGGCAATAGCTCAAAGCGCCTACCTGTCCGAGGCGCGGGGGAAAACAGCGGTCACCCTTGATGAATTCAAACAATATGCCGGCAAGTTCAGTCATACGGATGAGCTTTTGGAGGAATTGCTGTCAAAGGGCATTAACAAAGGAGGATTGAGAGCATGAAGATCGCCTGTGGAACTGTGACTTTTCGCCAATACCCGTTGCGAGAGGCCTTGCAGAGGATCAAAAATGCCGGTTACGAATATGTGGAGCCTCAGGCCACGCCTCCATTCTGCCCGCATATCGATGTCGATCATGATGATCCGCTGCAATTCCGTGCGCTGCTGCGGGACATGGGTTTCAAGGGGGGCACCGCCCTATGGGCCACCCACGGGGCATTGCTCGTCCAAGACCGTTGTGTCGAATACGCCAAAAAATGCCTGCATTGGGTGGCTGCGGCGGGTTTGCCTGGCATCAACCTGGGCGATGGCTTCAAGCCGCAAGGCATGAGCGATGAAGACGCCATCAAGCGCATCCAGGATCGCCTGGGCGAAATTCTCGAAACGGCGGAACAATGCCAGGCATACGTCGCTCTCGAACCACATGGCACGTTCTCAATGACTTCGGAAGGTCTTTTGAAGCTGATGTCACTATCCCCCTCACGCTGGCTGGGCATCAATTACGACACAGCCAATGTCCATCGGGCATCCTGGGTGGAAACGCAGGACGGCAAGTACCTATGGAAAACGACTGGCAGCAAGAATGATGAAAAGGCAGTTTTGCAGGCGGTCGCCCACCGGGTTGTGCACGTCCATTTGAAAGACCTGAAAGGCCAAGACTGCGTCGCACTGGGTCAGGGCGAAGTCGATATCAAGGGCTGTCTGGAAATTTTGCGTGACGCCGGATACCAAGGGCCGCTTTCCCTCGAAACAGAAGGAGAATTCAGCCTTGATGAAGGCGAAAAGCTAATCCGCGAAAGCCGGGAATACCTGCTGAAAACCCTGAAAGACATTCACTACGCAGGATGAAACCTTTCTCTGTAATGGGTCAGTACACATCCCGGCGCTCCGCTGGGATGTGTACTGACCCATTACCTTTCTCAATTGTTAAATTTCAGACCCGAAAGGCGCGTCCTTGAATAAGCCGAACGCCAATCATATATTAAATGATTTGCGTCCACGCGCCGTCACTGCGGTTGCGCCTCCTTCCCAGTCCCCCTCCTTGTTGACAGTCGCCTCATGCCTGAATCCAACGCCAACACAGCTGAAAGCGCATTCAGTCCGGCTTATCGCCGGATGCGGCGATGGGCCATCATCGGCTTTGTTTTTGGCCTTCTGATGGCGACTGCGCTGGGCCTGGTCATTGCTTTGCCCTCTATCGTCGCCAGCGCTGCCAACTCCATTATCCGCCGCCTCTTGCCAGGCGGAGTCATTGAATGCACGGTATCGCAAATCGGCTTGTTCCAAGCCAACCTGGCCATTGACGCCCGCCAGGCGCCAACGCAGCCGGACCGGCCAGGGCAGCGCATCGTCAAACTGCCACATTGCCGCATCACCTACCGCCCTTTCGCCATCATCCGCGGACGCATCGAAACGATTGAGATCATCGGCGCCACCATGACGGCCCAATATGAAAACGGCGTCTTCACGCTGCCGATCATGGAACTCCTCCCCCAGGCGACAACGCCAGAAGACGGCGACGGACAAGCCCCTGGCAGCGCCGAGGCCAGCCCAGATGGCTTTGACCTGTCCGGCCTCCCTGACATCGGCAGCATCAGTCTCCAGAACTGCGCCGTCATGCTGCGCTGGGAAAAACGCTTGTACTACACCCCACTCAACCTTGAAATCACCCAGGGCGACAATGGCTGGGAAACTCTCAAGGCATACGTCTCAATGCGCCTTGATGGACAATTGCTCATGCTGCGGGAACTAACCTATGACGCCAAGAGCGGACGCATCAGCGGCCAAGCCCGACTCAGCGAATTGCGCCTCGACGCCCTGCCGCCGCCGATGGAAACCTTTGTTGACGAACACCGACTGCGCGGGCGCATCGAAGTCAATGCCGATTTCAAGGCCAATCTCCGCCAGCCAGCCCTGACCTCGCTCAACACCACCTTCACGGTCAAAGACTTCCACGTCCTGTTCGGCAAAGAGACGATAGCCTCGCCCGCAATCAACGCAACACTGGACTATGACGACAACAGCGGCGTTTTCGCCATCGGCCCCATTGACACTACCTCGCTTGGACGCCTGGACCGCCTGGAATGGGCCTTCAACCTCGTCAGTCGCTTCGCTGGCAATGGCCTACTGACCATGACCTTCCAAAACACTGCCGCCTCCCCGCTGGCGTTGCATACCACGCATCAACGCCTTCCAGACGAAAACAAAACCGTGTTCACCATGGCCGCGACGGCCGATGCGCCTCCCAGCCGCTTGCAGACCGCCTGGGGCGAAGCCGCCGCCAACGCCTTGGCAGCGACGTTCACGCACACTCCCGAGGCCATGTCAGCCGAACTGAACGTCACCCAGGCGGCCTTCGAATCGCCTCAAGCAGCCCTCGAGCAAGCCGACTTCGCCCTGAACGCCGAAATGCGAGCCGGCGTCCTGACCGCACAGGGCCGAGGCAAGCTCCCGCAGACCATCGTCAAATCCGCCCAAGCCACGCTTGACGACACTATCATAACCGCAGCCATGACCGCAGCCGAGGGAAAAATCACCGCCGAAGTCACAGCCGCCAGCGCCGCCATGACCAGCCCGTCCCATGACCTGAAAGCGCAAAAACTGAACGTGACCGCCAAAGGCCACGGAAACCAGGAAAACATGACGGCCGAACTGCAAATGCAAATCGGTAGCCTGAACGCGCCAGACGACATCGCCGTCGTCAACAACCTGAACCTGGACATGCAAGCCCAAGGCTCAATGCAGCAATTCGCCGGCGACATCGTCGCCAGCATCGCCAGCATCACCGCCGAGCGCTACGACGTCGCCTTCGAAAGCATCTTCTGGCGCCAGCACATTGACAGCCATGCGCCTGGCCTGGGCACGCTGACCATCGCCTCGCTTTTCCATAAGGACGACAACCTCCTTGCCTGCACAATCAACACCTCCGTCACCCCGGCCGCCGACCGGCAAAGCGTTGACTTCAACCTCAATACGGCCGTCGTCTTCCAGGATTTCCCGACCGCTCGCCTGCAACTATCCTCCCAAAATCGGGTCGGAAGAAATATCATCCTGTCCCAAAATACCTTCCACTTGCCCGAGACTGAACTGGTCGACTTTGATGCCTTGCGCTTTTTGCCTGAACTGAAAAAGCTGACCCTGACCGGCGCCATCTCTTTAGACGGGGCCTACGCTATCGGCGGCGGCCGGCCGCCGCAGGGTTCGGCTAAAGTCACCCTGCACCAGGTCGGCGTGGCTCTCCCAGAACAAAAAATCCTGGTGGAAAACCTCAATTTGCGCCTGGAGCTGCCGGTTCTGCCAGAGCTGCGGACCCTGCCTGGGCAGCCCCTGGACTGCCAAAAACTGCAAATCGGCAATTTAGTCGTTCGCGACCTCCAAGCACGAGCCCGCTTGGAGTCGACGGATATCATGACCCTGGAGCGTGTCCAAGCTAAGTGGGCCTCTGGAATGATCCACCTGGGCGCCACTCAAATCAACCTCAAACAACCGGAGCCAGACCTGATCATCTTCTGCGACCGCATCGACTTGGCCGAAGCCTTTCACCAACTGGGCAACGACCAGGTGTCCGGCCACGGCGCCCTTTCCGGCACCCTGCCGATCACTATCAAAAAAGGCAATATCCGTTTTGGAGACGGTTTCTTATCCACCATTCCCGGCGTCGCCGGCGACATCAAACTCAGCGCTGCCAGCACTCTGACTGCCGGTGTCCCAGTCGGAACGCCAGCCTACAACCAACTGAAATTTTCCGGTGACGCCCTGCGGCACTTTCTTTATGATTGGCTGAAAATCAGCCTCAACAACCAAGAGGACGACCTCCAGCTCCGCCTGCAAGTCTGTGGCAAGCCCGCCACCCCGCTGCCCTACAGCTATGTGAAAGGCGAATTCGTCGCTATCGAAGGCAAGACTGACTTCTCCCAAATCCAACTTGACGTCAACCTCAACCTGCCGGTCAACAACCTGCTCGGCGCATTTTCCGAACTTAAACACATCATCCGCAAAGGACCATGACCATGAAAATCACCACCACCAGAATCATCGCCGCTGTTTTTCCGTTGGTCGTCGGCATTGCCTGCACGACCCACAAAGTCGAAGTCAAGCCGGTGGTGACCGAACATGAGGTCAAGCCGATTCACATCACTCTTGATGTCAATCTCAAGGTCGCCAATGAAATCAAACGCGAATTCATTGAGGACAGCAGCGGCACGGCCAGCCCTAATGATGCGATAAAAAGTGAAATCCGGGCTCGCCGCCGAGAACGCCGGGAGACCATCATCGACTTGAAGAAGCGCGGCGTGGTCGGCGAACACTCGAACGGACTCCTCGTCTACCGCGTCCGCGGCAATGAACAGGCCGACATCGTCAAAGCGGAAAATGCTGATCGCGAAAAATGGTTCCAGATCATCGCCGAAGAAAATGGCATGCTGATCCAGGACGTGGCCGCCGAAAGAGCCAAGGCCAGCATACTCTTCTCCCCGGCCGGAAGCTTTATCATGAAAGACGGCGCCTGGCACCAAGTCACTCCGGAAGAAGAGGAAGCCGCCCGGGCCGAACGCCAAAAAATGCGCGAAGAATTCAAGCGCAAGAAAGAGGCCGAAGCCGCTGCCGCAGCAGCAACAACAACAACAACAACGCCTTGAACACTCCGTCACACCCGAAAAAAATCGGCGTAATCTGCGGATAAAACAAATCGTCCCCAAAACATCACGGCCGGCCCCGCTCTCAGGCGGAACCGGCCGTGGTGTTTTCAGAGGCAACTGTCGTGATTATTTAGCACAGCACTTGAGATATGCCTCCGCATGTTCGGCGACCGCCTTGGCGTTAAAGCCGAACTCCTCGGCGAGCCGTTCGGCAGGCGCGGAATCGCCGAAGCGGTCGATGCCCAGCGCCAGGCCATCGCAGCCGACATAACGGCTCCAGCCGAAAGTCGAGCCGGCCTCCACGGAAATCCGTTTCCGGCAGGACGCGGGCAGCACGGATTCGCGATATGCCTCGCTCTGCTTCTCAAACAATTCCCAGCTCGGCATGGACACTACCCGAACCTTGCGGCCAGCAGCCCGCAGGATGTCCGCAGCGCCCATGACCGCTTGCAGTTCAGAACCCGTTCCAATCAGAATCAGTTCGAAGTCCTTTTCGCAGCTGACGACGTAGGCGCCCTTGGCCACGTCCATCCGCTCCGCCACGATTTCGGCAGGCAGATTCGGCAAGTTCTGCCTAGTCAGGCACAGCACCACCGGGCCGTCAGCCTGCAAGGCAGCTGCCCAGGCATGCGCCGTCTCATGCGACTCGGCTGGCCGAATAGTGGTCAGGCCGGGAATCGACCGGAACATCGCCAGCTGCTCGATCGGCTGATGCGTCGGGCCGTCTTCGCCGACAAAGATCGAGTCGTGGGTGAACACGTAAATCTCATGCAGGCGCTGCAAGGCCGCCAAGCGGATGGCCGGCTTCATGTAGTCGGCAAACACCATGAAGGTGGAGCAGAAGGGGATGGCAGTTCCAGTCAGAGCCAAGCCGTTGCTGATCATGCCCATGCCCAATTCGCGGACACCGTAGTGGATGTTCCGCCCGGCACGGTCGGCGGCGCCAAAGTCGCCAGCGCCCTTCAGGTACGTCTTCGTGCTCGGATTCAAGTCAGCCGAACCGCCGACCAGAGCCGGCACCAGAGCCGCCGCCTTCTGCATGATCTCGCCGCCGGAATTCCGGGTCGCAGTCGGCTTTGCCGGCACTGCTTTCAGGAGTTCAGACAGAATATTGGCCGGCACCGTGCGATTGCGCAACGCTGACAACAGCTCACGGCGCTCCGGCGTCAGCCCGGCCGAGAAGCTGGCAAACTTTTCGTTCCAGGCAGCAGCAGCCTTCTTCTTCGCCGCCACGGTCTCCTGGCAGAGAGAGCGCACTTCGGGCGGCACGAAGAACGACTGCGCCGGGTCAAAGCCAAGATTGGCCTTGGTCGCGGCCAGCTCTTCCACGCCCAGGGGAGCGCCATGGCTCTCACTGCTGCCTGCCAACTTCGGGCTGCCAGTGCCGATGACCGTCCGCCCAATGATCAGGGTCGGCTTGTTCTTCAACGTCCGAGCCAGGTTGAGCGCGTTGCGGATCTGCTTGGTATTCTGCCCGTCAATGCGCAGGACATTCCAGCCGTAGGCCGCAAACCTGGCGCCGACGTCTTCGCTCAGGGCGATCTCGGTCGAACCCTCAATAGTGATGCCGTTGTCGTCATAGAACACAATCAAATTGTCCAGCTGCAAGTGCCCGGCCAGGGCGCACGCCTCGTGGGAAGTGCCCTCCATCATGCAGCCGTCCCCGCTCAAGACATAAATTTTCTGGTCGAACAGGCAGTCATCGCCGCCGAGGCGAGCTTGCAGCTGCTTCTGGCCAATCGCCATGCCGACGGCTGACGCCAGCCCCGAGGCCAACGGCCCAGTCGTCACTTCCACGCCTGGGGTATGACCATATTCCGGATGACCCGGGCACTTGCCGCCCAGCTGCCGGAACTGCTGCAAATCCTCCATGGTGAGGCCGCAGTCAAACAAATGCAGAAGCGAATACAGCAGCATCGAGCCGTGCCCGGCTGACAGCACAAACCGGTCGCGACCAAGCCAATTAGGGTCGCTCGGGTCAAAACGCAGAACGTCGTTCCACAACGTAAACGCAAAATCGGCGCAGCCCATCGGCATGCCCGGATGGCCGGAATTGGCCTTCTGGACAGCGTCGGCAGACAAGACGCGGACCGTGTCAACGGCTCTCTTGAAGGTTTGGCAACAGCTTGTCATCACAATTCTCGCTCCTGTTCTTGTTCTTGTTCTTGTTCCTCTAAGGTTGTATGTTTTCCGGTCAAGGAAGGCTCATCTAAAAAATCAACCGCAGCTGGCCGCGAACTCACCGCGTTGCCGGCTGGCCACCCCGCAGCCAGGCCGTGATGAACGGGTCAATGTCACCGTCAAGAACAGCGTTGACATTGCTCGTCTCCTCATCCGTGCGCAAGTCCTTCACCAGCTGGTAGGGCTGCAAGACGTACGACCTAATTTGATTGCCCCAGGCATTGTCGCCCTTAGCCGCCGACTCGGCCGCGTGCTCAGCCCGGCGCTTCTGATCCTCCAAATCATACAGCCGCGCCTTCAGAATCCGCATCGCGTTCGCCCTGTTCTTGTGCTGCGAACGCTCGCTCTGGCAGGTGACGACAATCCCAGTCGGCAAGTGGGTCAGGCGCACCGCGCTGTCAGTCCGGTTGACGTGCTGGCCGCCAGCGCCGCTGGCGCGGAAAGTGTCAATGCGCAAATCGCTGTCCGACACCTCGATATTGATGTCTTCATTGATTTCCGGCAGCACGTCAACCGAGGCGAACGACGTGTGACGGCGCTTGTTGGCGTCAAACGGCGATATCCGAACCAGGCGATGCACGCCCTTTTCAGCTTTCAGATAGCCGTAGGCAAACTCTCCCTGCACAGTCATAGTGGCGTATTTGAGGCCGGCTTCTTCCCCTGGCTGAATGTCGACGGTCTCGTACTGGTAGCCGCGCTCGTCAAACCAGCGCGTGTACATGCGCACTAAGATGCCGCACCAGTCGCACGACTCCGTGCCCCCCGCACCGGCATGCACGGTCAAAATAGCATTGTTGCGATCCATCTTGCCAGACAGGAAACTCACCAGCTCCAACTGGTCAATGGCCTTGACCAAGTCAGGCCAAGTCTGCTCCGCCTCGACATACAACGACGAATCGTCCCCTTCCAGTTCGGCAAACTCGCCGAGAACGGTAAAGTCGTCCACCTGCCCTTCCAAGCGCGCAAACGGCTCCAGGACACCCTTGATGGCGCTGACTTCCGCCACCGTCTCCTGGGCGGATTCACGGCGGTCCCAAAAATCGGGCCGGGTCATCTTCGCTTCCAGCAATTCCAGTTTTTCCTGCTTGCCGGCAACGTCAAAGAAACCCCCTCAAGTGTTCAAGGCGTTCGCGCGCCTCAGACACTTTGCTTTGCATTTCTTCACGAGTCATGGCTAATTTCCTTCTGCTCTGGCCAACAGTGGGCTTTGAAAGTCAAATAAAATACTAATATACACCTAAATCACGCCCTCGCTTCCCAGTACGCTGGTTTTTGCCGAGGCCACGTGCCGCAGCGGCATTTCGTGCTATCTTATCTATAAGACTTAGCGTCCGCCCTCGCAGCCGCCACAGAACTCCAGCCAGAAAGGAAAGACTATGCGCCTTGATCTGCACGTCCACTGCAATGTCGCTGACCCCGCCGCTGCGGCTGAGCTAGTCCGCACCTGCGAAAAGCTCTCCACCCGCGCCGCCCTTTCCGGCGGCAGCCGCTATGGCAGCGGTGACTACGCTCCCAACGACTATGTCCTTGGTCTGTCCAAGCAATATCCCGACTGGATTCTCCCGATGGCACGGTTTGACCTTTGGGAAACAGCGCCTGACCCGGCAGCCGTGCATCGACTGGCGGAACAGGGATTCCGCGGCCTGAAATGCATCTATCCCTTTTACCCCTACGACCATGACTCCTATATGCCGGTCTATGCCGCCGCCAGTCAATGCCGCCTGCCGATCTTGTTCCACACCGGCAACTACCGCCCCTCGGAAGCCGACGCCCGCTGGCAGCGTCCTGTGCTCACCAACATGTCGCCGCTGACTTTAGACCGAATCGCCAGATCCTTCCCTGACCTGAAAATCGTCATGGCGCATCTAGGCACTACCTTCTGGCGCCTGGAAGCGGCCGAGCTGATCAAACTGCACCCCAACCTGTATTCCGACCTGGCTGGCTGCGGCAGCTGGATGGCACTGGCGCCGGAAACGCTGGTCAAGCTGCTCTCCCCAACCATCCCCCTGCTGGACTCCTCCTACCGTGGATTCCGGAAACTGGTCCTCGGCTCTGACGCCTATGTCAACATCCCCGGGATCATGGCTGACGCCCAAGCCTGGTACGACGCCTTCTGTCGCAAAATCGGACTGCCGGAGGACGTCGCCAAGGGCATCATGGGCGACACTGCCGCCGACTGGTTCAAGGCATGAGCCGGTGAGAGAGGCCGCGCCTATCCGTCTGACTCCGCAGGCCGGCTCTCCGGGACGTCCGGCACAGCCTTGCCGCTCATCATCAAATAGACGCCCGCCACCACCATGAGCAAGGCCAGGACAAACCAAGGAGTGACCCTTTCCTGCAAAAGCCAGACAGAGAGAATCAGGGTCAGGCTGCAGCTGACATAGCCGAGGGCGCCGAGCCGCCCGGGTGGAATGACGCGCAACGCCGCCAGCCACATCGCATTGGCCACGCCGCCAGTCATCACGCC
Organism: Lentisphaerae bacterium ADurb.Bin082; assembly: GCA_002070945.1. GTDB lineage: Bacteria > Verrucomicrobiota > Lentisphaeria > Oligosphaerales > Oligosphaeraceae > JAAZKI01. Next base: position 7,137 of record MWEG01000028.1, on the reverse strand, counting down.
CAGGTAAATCGTCCCCAGCCAGACCCGCGGGGGCATGGCCAGGGTCATCTGACTGCCGCTAATGAGCATAAGCGGCAGGAGGCTCAACCCGCCGCCACCCAGCAAAACAGCGGTCGCCAGCGCACTGCCATGCCGCCGGGTGACGCCCTCTCCCCAGACGGTGTAGACGCTCCAGGAGAAGCCAGCCGCAAGGGCCAGCAAATCGCCAATCCAGAAGCCCTCGCCGCCGCCATAAATGTCACCGCCTCGACTAAGCATAGCCCCGGCCACCCCGGCAAAACCGAGTACCATGCCGATAACCTTGTGGCGCGTGAACTCCTCCTTCAAGACAAGATAGGCAAGAATAGCTGTCATGATCGGCGACGTGTTGGCTATCAACGAACTGCGGGCCGCCGTCGTATAACTCAATGACAGGAAAATCAAGCAGCTCTCCGCTGCCACCCCGATGATGCACAGCCCGGCAAACAGCCGCCAGTCCACCCGCAGTGCCAGCCACAGCCGCCGCCACCCCTGGCGGAAAAGGACATACAGCAAAAAACCGGCGGCGCCCAGCTCCAGCCTCAGAAAGGTCAGCCAGAGTACATCCATCGCCTCGGCCTCTTCACCGAACAGGTAGCGGCCAGTCGGATAAAAACTCGCCCACAAAACCGTGGCGCCGCCTCCCAGGAGCAACCCCTTGACCTGCTGCCAACGCACTGCCCGCATAACTTACCTGCAACCTTCTTCAGTCGGCTGTCCGCAATCATTCAACAACGCCAAGCCAGCTCTACGCCCGGACAGCGAATGAACGCCGCGTAGAGACTCTCGGCACCAACGACGGCTTATCCCTGCCCTGCCGGCTCAACCTCAATCTCGGCTGACAGGGCATCCTTAATAGTGTGCAGCACCAGCGTCGTCTTTGACTTTTCGACGCCCTCGATCTGGCCGATGCGCGCCATCAAGTTCCGCAGCGCCTCGGTGTCACGCACCACGACCTTCAACAAATAGCTGCAAGCCCCGGCCACGTCGTACACTTCCCGGATTTCCGGCATCCCAGCCAGAATCTGGCCAATGCCTGTTTCCCCGATCCGCTCCCCAGTGTCCAGCTCCACAAACGCCGTCAACAGCAGCCCCAGCTTCGCATCGTCAAAACGAGTCTCAAAACCCCTGATGTAGCCGTTGCGCTCAAGCTTGCGCATGCGATCCAAAACAACCGACGGCGCCAAACCAAGACGACGAGCGATCGAGACATTCGCAATCCTCGCATCAAGGCGAATGATATTCATAATTGAGCGGTCAATGCTGTCCATAATTCATAACTTTTTTGTTTTTTGCAAATATAATTCTGTTTTTTCGACCATAAATATAATTCGGCTATCTTTCAATGCAACCGCACAACGCTCAAACCGTCACCACATATCTTCACGCCACTGTCTAACGTCCACTAAAGTCCACGTCCGTCCACGTCCACTCTCCACTAATGTCCACTACAGTCCATCGTCCATCGTCTACTAATGTCCCTTAAAGTCCACTAACGTCCATGGTCCACTGTCCACTAAAGCGCCCTACCCGGGGTGCCTGGCGCCGCAGCTTACCGGAACGACGAGCATTAATGGCCGACCCATTGCCTGCGCACTGCCGCTCCGGCCAGCCGCCCTCCCAAAAACTCCGCACAAGTATAACAATAACCGTTTATTGTTATACTCATGCTATACTAAAAATGTATTGAAATGCACTTTAAATCATGTCGGTCGGCCTTGCTGACCGGCTCATCCCGAGACTGGCCGGTCTCGCCTTGAGTTCCGGCCTTCACACCCCCACCCAAGAGGACATGCGAACATGGCAATTACTCAAACAGCAATCAGTTACTATGGACTGAACTACGTCGAACACGCGGCCGCCGATTTTCAGGAAATGAAGGAGCACGGCTGCACCGCGGTCATTTTGGCCGTGACTGAATTTGACTTTGACTTCTGGCGTCCGAACATCCCCCGCATCGTTGCCAAGGCGCACGAACTCGGACTCAAGGTGCTGCTTGATCCCTGGGGCATCGGCAAGTACTTTGGCGGCGAACAAGTGAGCAAATATCTCCAGAACAACATTGAGAACCGCCAGGTCTCGGCCCTGACCGGCGAAAAACTCCCGTATGCCTGCTTCAACACCAACAGCTTCCGGGATTACTTCCAGAACTTCTGCCTGACCCTGGCACGGGAAGCCGGAGCGGACGGCTTCTTCTGGGATGAGCCGCATTATGCGTACCCCAAATCCTACGCCTCCATCACCGGCGGCGTCAGCGACGAATGGACCTGCCGCTGCCCAGTCTGCCAAAAACTCTTCGCCAACTACTACGGCTATGAGATGCCCCGTACGATGACCGATGACGTGAAGCAGTTCCGCTGGCGGGAAGCCCTGTACATCCTCACGGAAACCAGCCGACAAATCAAGCAGATCGACCCGAAGCAGGAAATCACCTGCTGCGTGCACGCCACCCTGAACTCGTACTACGTCACTGAACATCGCGGCTACGACAACTGGGACATGGTCGCCGCCTGCCCCTATTTCGACGTCTTCTCCACCACCATCATCTCCTGGGACCTGCCCGAGCCATTCTTCGAGCACATCACGCGCCGCACCGTCGAAATCGCCCGCAAACACGGCAAAATCTCAGAACGGTGGCTGATGGGATACTACAAGCAACCCGCAGACCTGGCTCAAATCGACCGCATCGTTGATTTGTATGTCTCGCTCGGCGTCGACCGCCTGTCCGCCTGGACTTACCGCGGCGGCTACGGCACTGTCCTGGCTGCGCCGGACGCGCTCGCCCTCTGGGACCGCATCGGCCAGAACTATCGTCGCGTCTGCAAAAAATAATGATTGCAAAAAGCCGCCGGTGCCCCACCTAAAGTACAGCAACCCCAACTAAGGATGACGATCATGGCTGCCCTGAATGATTTCGGTTATGTGGAAAAAGCGTTTGCCAACATTCGTGAAGTAATGGAGAAGCAAGGCGACAACATCAAGCAGGCAGCGACCATGATGGCTGACGCCATTGCCGCTGACCGGCTCATCCACGTCTATGGCGGCGGCGGCCACACCACCCTGGTCATGGGCGAAATGTTCTTCCGCGCCGGCGGTCTCAGCAACATCAATCCAATCATGGAAACCGGCCTGTCCGTCTTCAACCAGGCCCTCAAGTATCTTGAGCTGGAGCGCTGCGTCAACTACGGGGCTTCTATCGTAAAATACTATGACTTGCAGCCCGACGACCTGCTCATCATCTTCCACAACATCGGCATCAATCCGGCTACCATTGATGCCGCCCTGGAAGCGAAAAAATGCGGCGTCAAAATCATTGCCGTGTCCAGCTCTTATTGGCAGAACGAAATGCCGCCGAACCACTTCATCCGCCACCCGTCGCGCAAGAATCTCTTTGATTTAGCTGATGTCTGCATTGACGACTATAACCCAGTCGGCGACGCCATTGTCAACGTGCCTGGCTTTGACTCGCCGATTGGGCCGGTCTCCAACTTAGTCGACTTTGCCATCGCCCATCTGCTGGAGATTGAGACTGTGCGTCAATGCGTGGAACGCGGCCTAGTCCCGCCGGTCTGGCGCAGTGCCAACGCGCCTGGCGGCGATGAATTCAACGCCGCCCTGCTCAAAAAATACAAGCCGCGCATCAAGAGCCTCTAAGCAGAACTCGTCCGAAACGCCAAGGACGCCAAGGCTTTTGCTTGGCGTCCTTGGCGTTTCGGTGTCTTCGCGGTTAGTCTCTCTTTATTGAATTAACAAAGAGCGCGTGAGTCGGCGCACAAAAAAGTAATCGGTCATTCATTGGTAACGGCTATCCCGACAGCATGTTTTCAGCGCTTCTGCCGCTCCGCAGCTGTAGACATGGTGGACGGGGTGTATGTAGTTCAGCTTCAGCTTGCCGTATGTTTCGCGTTTTTAGCGTTCCTGCTGCTGTATGGCTAATTTCCCTGTACAACACACCCTAAAAAATCTGCGTCATCAGCGTCATCTGCGGATAAAACAACAGTTTCTCGCCCCTCGCACCTCGTATCAATCGCTGATCAAGGCTGCCTGCAAAAATTTCTTTACGTGCCGTGTTGGGTTGCGTCTCTCGGCTTGCCGTTATATATTTCTCAACGACAAAGCGTTTTATCCTTGAGTCCATCTACCGCCGGAGACTTCCCTGTAATCCACTATGTCTCGCAAAAAGACCACTGACAACCTCCCCCTCACCCTGACCGGAACCAAGAAAGCCGAGCGCGCCATCCGCTACACGATTGGCGTGGTTCTCTTCCTCATTGCCGGCGCTGGCCTGGTCATCGCCGCCCGCCTGGTCAACCAGCACTTCTACCGCGCCAACCCGCATTTCGCGCTGGTCAACATCGACGTCAATCCTACCCCGAACTATTCCTCCAACCGGGTTCTGACCATCTTGAGCGAAATGGGAATCGAGATCGGGCGCAACAACCTCATGAGCCTGAAGCTGAAGGCGATCCACGAACGCTTCGCACGCGAGCCTCTTATCAAGACCGTCGAGGTGCGCCGGATTCTGCCGGACACGCTGTGCATACGCTTCACAGAACGCCTTCCAACCGCCATGCTGCACTGCACACCGCCGCTACACATCGATGCCGAAGGCGTCATCCTGCCGTACCATATCAAAGACACCCCGGACACGATTCCGCATTTCACCGGCATCCGCAATCCCTCCCGGCTCGTCCCCGGCGAGAAAACTGACGACCAGATGCTGGCGGCGGCCTTGCGGCTGCTCCAACTGGTCCGCACCCGGCCAGATGGGCGCTACTTGGACATCGCCCTGATTCAGCTTGACTATCAAGAACGCCACCTGCGCCTGATCGTACGCGCCCTGCCCTTTTCTCCCGTCTTCCGCAGCGGTGCCCAGGTCACGGTTCCGGTCATGGGCATGACTGCCGCGCTCGACCGGCTCAATGACATCGTCATCCATAAAATCAAAACCAACGGCACGATTTCAGCGGTTGACGTGACCTACGTGAACCGGGTCAACGTCATTCCCTGAAGCCGACGCGCCGCCCAGGGCGGAGCCTCCTGGCGCACCGCCGTCACGTACCCGGCTTCAGCAGCCTGGCTAGAAACGGCGCCAGGCCGTCGGCCATGCGCTGGAAGCCCAGATCGGTCGGATGCGAGCCGTCAACCGAGCATTCGTAGAAATCGTCCCCGAGCAGGTTGCTGCTGTCAAACAGATGCACATCCGGGTCATTTTCCCTCAGCCTCGCCACCAGCTCTTTTTGGAACGCCAGGATGCGCGGGCGGTTGCCGGCCTGACGCCACTCGTTGCCGTACGGATTGGCGCTCATCACCACTATCGGCACGCCGGGATGATGGCGGCGCAAAGTCCGTAGGAACGTCTCCAGGCGTTCGACCACTTTCTCGTAGCCGGCATTGCGCTCGCCTTCGACAACCAGGATGGCGGGCGAGTCTATCTGCGCCATGATCTCGGCCAGCTCCGGCTCCAACTTGCCATTCCCGGAAAATCCCAGGTTGACTATTTCACGATTCAAGCGGCGGCTGACGATGCTCAGATGATAACGCCCCGGCCGGGACGCGCACGCCCCCTGCACGGTCGAGCCGCCATAGACGATCACCTTCCCAGGGCCGGCGTACGGTGACGGCGGCGCAATCTCGGCGCCTTCGGAAAGGCCGATCCGAAGCGACTTGACGCCGTTGTATAAGGGGAAATTCAAGGTGAATTCATTCCAGCCCTTGCCGCCGCTGAAAAGCTGCGCCTGGTACTCGGTCACGCCCTCGTCCATCCTGGTCACGCCAGCTGTCTTTGGGCTGCCCGGGGGGCCGACATACAGGTCAAACCCACTTTTCCCGGTCGGGGCCATGTGGAACATGCCGTCGCTCTTGGAAGTCAATACGACCTTGACGAGAATTCGCGCGCTGGTGCTGCGGAAAGCGACCGTACCGCCGGCTGTGTTGTTGGCCAGGCTGTTGACGGCTGGCGGCAACGGGTGCGATGGGTTGACCGGCAGCCGCCGGAAGACCTTGTCCTGCTCAAACCAGGGGAACCCGCTGAGCCGGAAGGGAGGCTGGCCTGGGTCGTACCAGGCAATGCCCTCCTCGACGACTTCTGGGATCGCCATGTTCGCATCCAGCCGCCAGCCGCCATCTGCGCCTGCCGCCATCGACGCCGCGCTGACCGCCAGCAAGGAAATCAACACTGCTTTGCCAATCACCGTCAAACCTCCTACTGCGTAGAACAACCGTCGCTCCATTTCGACGCTTCGTGCCCGGCCGGTCCTCCGACAACGGCCAACTTGAGCCAAGGTCTACTCGTGCCCTACTGCGGCACCACCTGCAAAAACACCTGCGCCACCTTCATCGGGGGCACACCATTGGCCCACTCCTGCGGCTTGGCGTAGACCAGGTCAATGACCAGCAGCCCCACCGCCCGGCCGTGAATCACAATCTCCGCCATCCCGGTGGCGTCAGACCAGGGAAGAATCAACTCCGAACAGGGAGTAACCCAATGCATGACCTCAACTGTGCAACGCCGGTGGTCATAATGAGCTATCCAGCGGTATCCTGAAGTCATATCCTCCTCAACCAGGAACGACATGCTCTGGCCAGAGCGAAGAATGACGCGCAACTCGCGGGGAAGCGCCCCCATGGAGAACTGCGAACGGTCATACAAATAGTCCCAGTGCTGGAAAATGTGACTCTGGCGAGGCACCGGCGGCACCCGGTGAAAATCACCGGGGCGGCGTCCTACATGCCAACCATACCCCCAGCGATGCTCCCCAAGACGGCTCGGGACAAGACAGCTTGAGCCAATATTATCGCCCTGCGGTTGGCTGCGATCCAGTCGGACGACGGAAGCACCCTGGGCAGCAGGTATGCGACTAGCCCCGGAAGGCGAAGTTCCAAGCCGCCCCGGCGAAGTTCGCGTTGCCGACGACGGCTGCGGGCGTGGGGACGACGGCTGCTGCGGGCGCTGTTGCTGCTGCGGGCGTGGCGACGGCTGCTGCTGCGGGCGCTGTTGCTGCTGCGGGCGCGGCTGCTGCGGGCGCGGCTGCTGCGGGCGCGGCTGCTGCGGGCGCGGCTGCTGCGGGCGCGGCTGCTGCGGGCGCGGCTGCTGCGGGCGCGGCTGCTGCGGGCGCG
>MWEG01000027.1 GCA_002070945.1 Lentisphaerae bacterium ADurb.Bin082 | reverse complement strand
GCAATAAAATCGGCGTAAGCATGGCTGTTTCATGGCTTAGGCACGGAGGGCTTGAGCTTACGCATCTGGCCAATATCACCACTTTTTTGACGCTCGAGATGATTCCGGCAAGCGTCCATAAGGGTGTGAGTCCGCTGGGAGCCTCGGCGCTGGCCAGCGAGGGCGGGTCAGGTGAGTTTGACCGGCATGTGAGGCTGGTACGTGATCAACGACCGCGACGACAACGTCTGCAAGGCGCTGCTGACCGTTGACATGGAGACGTTGAGACGTTCAGCGATGTCCTTGGTGTGCGCATGGCCGTTGATCTCAACCAGGGCGGCAATGGCCTCCAAGTAATCTTCCAACGTGCTGGAAATGACGGTGTTATCCATAAAGGCAACAAAGTCACAAAAATGGCGTGATGAAAAATTTCGATGCGTCGAAGTAATAAATATAATCACCTGCCTGGGAAAGGCAAGCAGCAATTTCGACTAATCGAAATTTTGGCTTTTTGCGGACGTGTTCTTCCGCGTTTTCTGTCTGCTGTGCGTGATAGGGCGTAAAAGGGCGATTATATTATGTTGTTGTTGCAGGGCACTTTGGCTGGTTTGGCTTCTTGGTGTTTTGACGGTCGGTTGGTGGTGTTTCAGGAGGATGCGTTGATGGCGTTTGACATTGTGGCAGCGACGGGCAACCGTCATAAGATCGAGGAGATGCGGGCGATTTTGGCGCCGGTCGGGATCACGGTGACTGGTGCGCTTGAAATAGGCGGCATGCCAGCCGTCGATGAGGACGGCGCGACGTTCGCGGAGAACGCGGTCAAGAAGGCGTTGGCAGTAGCGAAGGCCAGTCAGCGGGTGGTGCTGGCGGATGATTCTGGCCTGGAAGTCATAGCCCTGGGGGGGCGGCCAGGAGTGCATTCCGCGCGCTATGCCGGCGAAGGCGGCAATGACGGGCGCAATTTAGCCAAGCTCCTGCGGGAGATGGAGGGAGTCAGCGACCGGCGGGCTCGGTTTGTCGCAGTGATAGCCGTGGCTGGGCCGGACGGCCTGCTCGGCACGGCGGAAGGTGAAGTACGCGGGAGGATTATAGCCGAGGCCCGAGGCGACGGCGGCTTCGGCTATGACCCGGCGTTTGTTCCAGAGGGCTTTGAGCTGACCTTCGGCGAAATGCCCGCAGAAGTTAAAAACAAGCTCAGTCACCGCGCCAATGCCCTGCACGCCGCTGTCAAGGCCGGGCTTTTCCAGAAACTGGAGCAAAGCGGCGCCGCACCATAAAAATCCATCCGTCAGCCTTGAAATTTCCGGCGTCGACATCATACTATAGTACTTTGTCACTAGGCAATTATTTGCTGACACAGTTGTGACAATATGAAGAACCAGAACCATCCGAGAGCAAGGAGAACAGACAATGGCAGAATTAAAAGGCAGCAAGACGGCCGAGAATTTGGCCGCCGCTTTTGCAGGCGAATCCCAGGCTCGCAATAAGTACTCGTATTACGCCAGCACCGCTCGCAAAGAGGGCTATGAGCAAATAGCCGCTATTTTCGAGGAGACGGCGAACAACGAGAAGGAACATGCGAAAGTTTGGTTCAAGTTGTTGAACGGCATTGGCGACACGGCCGCCAACCTGAAGGACGCAGCCGCAGGCGAGCATTACGAATGGACAGAAATGTACAAGGGTTTCGCCGCCGTCGCCAAAGAAGAGGGCTTTAAGGAAATCGCGGCGCTTTTCACGATGGTTGCCGACATTGAGAAGCATCATGAAAAACGCTATTTGGAACTGTTGAAAAACCTCGAGTCTGACCAGGTTTTCGCCAGGACAGAGAAGCAGTACTGGATTTGCCGCAACTGCGGGCACATCGTCTACGCCGTCAAGGCGCCGGAACTCTGCCCGGTGTGCAAGCATGCAAAGGCGCATTTCGAGCTGCACGCTGAGAATTATTGATTTTCGGCTGTCAGTCACAACACAGCGCCGGTCTGCCGTGAAAACGATCCGCATCGGGATTCTGGCGGACCGGCGTTTTGGCTTTTCCGGGGTGGAAGAAGGCGCGGTTCGGCCTGTCCTGGCCAGCCGGGCTGCGGCGGCATTGGCAGTGAAGGTGATGGCGGATGACGTCATGGCGGAGACACGCGCAGGCCGCATGATGGGAAGAGACCATGCTGATCAAGAAGAATATCGGTATCTACCTCGACCGTGACGAGTTCATTCCGATCAAGTCGGAGGCTATTGGCGACTACTGGGGCCTTGACTGCCAAGGCGTACTGCGCAATGTGGCAGGCGAAAAATGCACGCGGTTTTTCGCGGAGGCGACACGTCCCGAAGGCAAGGACGGCCCGGTGCTGTTCAGCATGCGGCGCGGCCGGCGCGAGGTCGTCTCACGGAGCGTCATGGCCGAACCCGGCAGTCTGCCGATGAGCGAAATTGACGATTTCCTGGCTTCGGTTGAATATTTCAACATGCTGGCGCTCAGCGACGTCCCGCAGATGCGGGAGCTGGTGCGCGAATTTCAGCTCCCAGACCCGAAGAAGCAGCCGGAATGCTACCGCATGTACGGGTCCTTCTGGCGACGCCGGCTGCTGGTGCTGTGGGGCTTCAACTATGCGACTAAAGGCGGACAGCTGGCAGCGACGAATCACGCCGACTTGGCCGCAAAGCTGCGCCCGCTCGCAGACCGCCACTATCGCCTGAAAGTGGTGGCTCGGGTTTTCCTGCGTCTGCTCCTGGCCCTGCTGTTGGGGGTGGCGGGCTATCGCATCTGGCAGGCAGGGAAGGCGGAATGGAATCGGAGGCAGGCGGCGGCGGCCTTGCTGCGTCGTTGCCCGCAATGCAACAAGGTGGTGGAGCATGGCCTGTGTCCGGATGCCTGTCCCCAGTGCCTGCATCATCGGCAGGACGGGAAGGCATGTCGGTTCTGTCTCCACTTTTCAGAGGAGAGCGGATTGCGCGTTATCCCAGCCGGGCCGCTGCGGGCAGGGCAGGTCGTCACGCTGCGAGCAACGAAAAAGGGCGCGGCTCGGCTGGATGACCGGCTGTATACGCTGGTGCCAGGCGAACAGGTCCATAGGCGGATGTGCCAGCCAGGGCATTATTTCCTCAGCTGGCAGGCCGAGGAAGAAGCGTCGACAGCGCTGGAGTTCGCTCTTTACGTCGAAGGGGAAGCAGCTGCGCCACCGTCCGGGGAAGCCGTCGTGCCGCCGCTGGCAGGCTTGGCAGTGTCGCCGGACATGGTCGTTCCCGGCGAAGTTGTGGTGGTCAAGGATTTGTCCTGGGGTGGCGATGGCCGTCGCCTGGTCAAGCGGATTCTGTCCTGGGGCGATGGCGCTACGGCCGAGTTCGGGGCTGACGGCATCCTTAGCCATGCGTATGCCGACCTGGGTGACTACCAAATCCAGCTCACCGTAGTGGACGACGCCTTGCATGAGGCGCGGGCGAGCCAGCAGCTCCAGGTGAGGCTTCCAGATGAACTCCCAGGACGACTCCTGGAGCTGGTTCCGAAAAAAGCGGCGCTCGGCATGTCCATCACCGGCATGGACCGTTCTGAACTGGCCTTGGCAGGAGTAGCTCGGCGCGACCTGCGCTGGGGGGCGGACCGCGAGTACGTCATGCTGCATGGCGCGACTGGGACGCACGAATTGCACCGGGAGGGCGTCTGCGAAGTCACGCTTCGCATTATTCAGCATGACGGCAGCACGCTGTATGAAACCAGAAATGTCGAGGTGGTCGCCAGCGACTGGCAGGTCAACTTGGCTCTGACGCCGAATCCGGCCTTGCCAGGCCAGGTGGTGACGGCGACGGACATCAGCATCCTGCCAGTCGGGCGCACCGTACAACAGCGGGCTATCCGCTGGCGCCTCGAAGCAGAGTACGAAGTGTTTGAAAGCCCGACCGCGACCCATGCCTATGAGCAGCCCGGCGAGCATATCGTGCTGATTCGCCTAGTCGATGACCTGGGCGAGAGCCATTATGGCCGGGCTGGGCTGACCGTCGAGGCGTCACCCTGTGTCTTGCCGCAATTAGTGGTTTCGGCGACGAAAATCAGCGTTGGACAGGCTGTGCGCATCTATGATTTGAGCCGGATTGGCGAGGAGTGCCAGGCGTTGAAGCGCGAATACCGTCGACAGTCTGGGGCGTCTTGGCTTGACCTGGCACCAGAGGGAACGGTCTTGCTAAAGTATGATGCGCCCGGCGAGTACGAAGTCGGCCTGCGCATCCGTTGTGCGCATGACTTTAGCCATGAAGCGAATCGGCTGATTACGGTGCTGACGTCGCCGCCCCCCGCACCGCCGCCAGACAGCGATTTCGAGATCGTCGGCCCGAAGCAGGAAAAGTCGGCCGACGGCATGAGCATGATTCTGCGTTATGACGTGCAGAAACGAGAAGGAGCGGCGATTACGGATGAGAACTTTGTCGTTGAAGCCTTCACCGTCGGAGGACGACCGCCTATTCGAATGGAGGGGCGGGAAGCTGTTTTCGAGCTGGGGCCAGGCGGCGTGCATGACGTAGTCGCGACCTTGAAATACAAGACGCACGGAGGCGAAACCAGGCTGAAGAAGGTCTGGGCAGCACCCGTGGAGGCGGCAGTAGGGCTGGCACAATAGGGGCGAAGGTCTGAATGCTGAATGCGGAATGCTGAATGCTGAGTGCTGAATGCTGAGTACTGAGTGCTGAGGCGCATTTGTCATTCATCATTCATCATTCAGTGGGCGAGGGGCGATTTTTTTGAGAAAGGAGAAGAGCATGGATCTGACGTCGGCAGATGACTGGCGCGACATTGCGCAGGGGCGAGTCATTCCCAGCGACGGCTACTGTGATCAGCCTTACATTGTGAAAACAGACGATGGCGCCTGGCTGTGCTGTCTGACGACTGGCTCCAGGCACGAGGGGGCGCCAGGGCAGCATGTCGTCACGATGCGCAGTTTCGACCAGGGGCGGACTTGGTCCGCGCCGGTCAAGGTCGAACCAGACTGCGAGTTGGAGAATTCCTATGCAGTCATGTTGAAGGCTAACAGCGGCCGCATCTATATTTTTTATGGGCACAATTCAGACAATGTCCGTTCCATCGTCAGCCATGACGGCCAAAGTGTTTTTACGCGGGTGGATTCGCTCGGGTATTATGTTTTCAAATACAGTGACGATCATGGCCGTTCCTGGAGCCGCCAGCGGCATGTCGTTCCGGTGCGCGCATTTCAGTGTGACCGAGAGAACGTCTACCAGGGCAACATCCGGTTTTTCTGGAACGTAGGCCGACCCTTCGTACACGACGGCAGTGCCTATATTCCCTTGATCAAAGTCGGTCGTATGGGGGCAGGTTTTTTTGCTCAGAGCGAAGGCGCACTGTTGCGTAGCGTGAACCTGCTTTCGGAAACTGACCCGGAGAAGATCAGCTTTGAGACGCTGCCGGACGGGGATGTTGGTTTGCGTTCACCAGCTGGCGGAGGCCCGGTTGCCGAGGAACAGAGTTATGTCGTTCTCAGTGACGGGTCTTTCTGTGTCTCCTACCGCGGCATTGACGGCTATGGAGTGGAGAGTTACAGCCGCGACGGCGGCCGCACGTGGTCGGCGCCGCAGTACCGGCAAACCGCATCCGGGCGGCGCATGAAAAACCCGAGGGCAGCAAATTTTACCTGGAAGTGCGAGAATGGCAAATACTTGTACTGGTTTCACAATCATGGCGGGCATTTCATCCGCGACTTCTGGGCTAGGCCGTCTCTGCCCAACGGCGGTTGCTCCTACTATGATGACCGCAACCCCGCCTGGCTGTGTGGAGGACGGGAGGAGGATTCGCCAGAGGGGAAGATTATTGTCTGGAGCGAGCCAGAGCTGGTGCTTTACGACCGGGACCCTTTCATCCGCATCAGTTATCCCGATTTGGTTGAAGAGGACGGTAATTTTTTCTTGACGGAAACCCAGAAAAACATCGCTCGCGTGCATCCTATTCCAGCGGCTTTTCTGGAAAAGATTTGGCAGGGCATGGATGGCGCCTGTCCGACGCCGACGCCGCTTTTGGATACCCCGGGGCCACGGTGGCCCCCAGCGATGCGGTTGCCGTCGTTTTTTGTTCGCAATAGCGTTGGTTCCCGCGATGGGGGCGTCCGCCCAGGGGGAGGTTTTTCGTTGCAGTTGGAGTTGCGTCCAGACGCTGCTGGCATGTTGTTGGACGGCTTGGATCACAATGACCATGGCTTTGCTGTGCGCCTTAGTCCGCAACGGGAGTTGGAACTGGTACTGTCCGATCCCTGGGGAAAACAAGTCCTGGCCAGCCCACCGTTGCCGGAGCAGGCGGTTGTGGTTACGATCCTGGTCGATGGCGGCCCTGCCTTGGTTTCCTTTGTCGCCGATGGCTGTTTTCTGGATGGCGGCGAAGACCGCCAATTTGGATTCCAGCGCCTGGCGTCTTTTCTCCGGCATCCTAACTGGGTCTTTCAATGGACGCTGAGCAAAGCCGTCGCCAACTTGCGTGTCTTTAACCGCTGCCTTATGACAGCTGAATGCAGGTAGTGGTTAGTGGACATTGGGCCTTTCGTGGGCTATAGTGGACATTGGTGAAAGCACCGCGTGGGTGAGGCCGTTTTTGGGCATTGACTTCGGTAAAGACTGTTTGCCAATCATAACCAAAGGAGTTTAAAGATGAACACAAGCAGAGTATTGTTGACATCGTTGTTGGCGGGAATGTGCGGGCTGGCAAGCGCCCAGGCCGCGTTAACGTTGGCAAAGCGAGGCCAGCAGCCAGAGTATGTTATCATGCGCGCTGAGGGCGCTGCGCCCTCAATCATCCTCGGATGCCAGGAGTTCCAGCAGTTTGTATGTGAACAGACCGGGGTGACGCTGCCCCTGGTGACGGACGCCGAGGTGCTGCCAGCTAAAGTCGTACTGGTCGGCGATACGCGCTACACCCGCGAACTGCTCGGCACCAACTATAATCTCAAGGATTTGCGGGATGACGGTTTCCAGCTGCGCACAGTCGGCGAACGCCTGGTGGTGCTGGGCGGAAAACGCGGCGCCATGTACGGTCTGTTTGAATTGCTGGAGCGCTTTGGCGGCTGTCGCTGGTATGCCTCATGGTGTTCAGTCATCCCGACCCGCGACGACTTCGTGGTTCCGTCCCTGGCTGAAACCCAGCAGCCGGCCTTTCTTATGCGCGAGCCATTCTGGTATGATATGTTCAACACCACGATGGCCTATCGCAACAAATGCAATGGCAACCGCATGAACCTGACCGAAGAGCAGGGCGGCAAAATCCGCTTTGGCGGCGGCCTCTTTGTCCATACTTTCGACCGACTGGTGCCCCCCAGTGAATTCTTCGCGACGCATCCGGAGTATTTCAGCGAAATCAAGGGCAAACGCTACAACGGCTATGCCCAACTCTGCCTGACCAATGCAGACGTACTCAGGATATTGACCGAACGGCTGCTGGCGGCAATCCGCAAAGACCCGACCGCGATGATGTACAGCGTCAGCCAGAATGACGTCTATAACTATTGCGAATGCGCAGCCTGCACTGCCAAGGCCGAAGAGTACGGAGGCCAGGCCGGGCTGATGATCTGGTTCGTCAACCAAGTCGCAGAGCAAGTGGAAAAGGAATTCCCCAACGCCTTGATTGAGACTTTGGCCTATCAGTATACACGCCAACCGCCCAAGAACATCACCCCGCGCGCTAACGTAGTGCCCAGGCTCTGCACCATCGAGTGCGACTTCTCCAAGCCGCTGGACGTGTCTACGCAATCGCAAAACCAGAAATTTGTGGAGGATATCCGCGGCTGGAGCGCTATGACCGACAAGCTGTTCATCTGGGACTACACCACTAATTTCGGGCACTACATCGGCCCATTTCCGAATTTCGCCTGCTTGCAAGGCAATGTGAAGTTTTTCCGGGATAACCACGTGATCGGCTTGATGGAACAAGGTGCCTACCAGGGCTATCATGGCGAATTCGCTGAATTGCGCGGCTGGCTGCTGGGACGGCTTCTGTGGAATCCTGACCAGGATGTCAAGGCTCTCTATGACGACTTCTTCGCCGGCTACTATGGTGCCGCCGCGCCCATGGTGCGGGAGTATTTTGACGGCCTGCAAGACCTGGTCGTCAGCCCGGAAGTCAACCTGCGCATCTGGGTGCCGATGACCTCTGAATGGCTGACCGACGAATTCTTGCAGCGCGGCCTGGAACTTTGGCAACAGGCGGAGGAAGCCGTCAAAAATGACCCAGTCCGACTTTATAACGTGCGCAAAGGCGCTATCCCAGTGTACTATGCCTTGATTTCCCGGCGGCCATCGGTCCAGCCGACCATGATCTGGACGGCAGATGCGGTGACTTCGACAGAGGTTCCCGCTGACTTGGTAAAACTGTGCCAGGCGCTGATGGAGCGCTTCAACGAGAAAGTCCCGGGAGAAAGCGGGGCCCGTCACATCCGGATTGCGGAAAGCCAGGATCGCCATGACACGTGCTTGGCCACTTGGCAGAACTACTCTGGCGGCTATCCGATACATTGGCTGGCGCCAGCTGACGCCACCGTGAAATGCGGCGTTTCGCCGGCCTACGGCGGCCGCAGTGGACTGCTGCTGGGGACGGACGGCTTTAATTACCTGGCGGCAAAAAGCGCCGGCATCGAATTCCTCAATTCCACAGGGAACCTTTTCGCGGAGAAGAACAATGTGTTTCAAGTCGTTTCCAGCGGCAAGAAAGGCGATCCCAACGGCGAGAGGATAGTCTTGCGTCATGGCCATTGGCGGTCTCAATTCCGCCTGGAAAAGGAATTCTGGGTTGCTGGCGACGGACTGACGGTCAGCCATCGCTTCGTGCGCCAGCAGGACGGCCAGGAGAAGATGCGGGGCGTGTCGACGTTCCCGCTGCACCTGGGGCGCTGCCGTGCGGTCTGCGTTAAGCTTGATGACGGCCCGTGGCAGAGCTATGCCGTGCCAGGCAACCTGGTCAGCGAGATGCACCGGTTGCCTGTGGAGACGCTGGCTGGCCGCCAAAGCATGACGGTCGCCGCGCCAGAGACCGGCCGGGCCGTGCAGATCGCGTTGCCTGCTGTCGCTTGGGAGCGGGTTGTAGTCAGCATTGAGCCGGAGATGGAATGCGTCCGGCTAGTGTTTGCCGAACCTGCTGGCGATGTTGAGAAGGGCAAAGCCAGCGAACGCCAGTTCCGTCTGCGCCCGCTTGCTGCCGTCACCGGTTTGCCGACCGTGAAGATCGAACCCGAGGCCGCCCGCAAGAAGCTGGTGTACGAGGATTGCTTCCTGCCGATTTCCAAGCCCGGCGTGTGGGGTGAACACACTTTGGATGCCGACGCCGGCGACGGCTCGGCTTTGATGCTCTTCAATACGCACTACGAATGGTGTGTCCAGTTCCGGCCGGACATGGCACCATTCAACAAGGACAAAAAGTACCAAATCCGTTGGCGGGTGAAAGTCATCCCGCGGGCTGCGGAAGGCGAGGCTTTCTGGACTGGCGTCTATGACCGGGTCAAAAGGTTGCATCGCGGCCAAGTGCAGCCGAAAGTCGCGGAGACGAAGCCGGCTTACACCTGGTATGATTCGATCGTCTGGACGCCGAATCCTGATGACTATATCTGGTTTGGGCCAGGACGGTTTGACAAGGAAAAAGGCCAGTCAGCCATCGAAGCCGTCTATATTGACAAGATAGAGTTCGAGGAAGTCGCGGTGCCGTAACATCCCCCGAGCCTTGGCGCGTGCTGCGCCTTGCCTTTTTCGGCGCGGCAAGGTGGCATGGGCAGAGGCGGCTAGCCCTCTGTCCCATGCCGGGCGCACCAGGAATTCCTAAACTCTCTGAACTAAAACTTAAAGGTAAATATCTTCTTGCCAATCCGCCTGTTCTTTTTACTTCATGGCGGGTGGCTATTGCATACTGTCGTACTACTATCAGTCGGAATCTTGTTTTTTGTGAAAGATTTCCGGGTAATTAATCTTCAAGTCATTGGTATACAACAGGTAAAAAAAGCTCCACGCAAAATCCCGACAACATGTTTTCAGCACTAACGGTAGTGCCCCTGCGGGGCACCGTTTTTTGGGGGATGCCCATCCCCAGGCTGAAGCCTGGGGTTAAGCATGGTTAAGCGCCTACGGCGCAAGGGGGCCTGACTGTAAGTTATGATACATTTTTGCCGGCTGAAGGCCTGTGCAGGACACGTGTCGAAAGCTCCTCAGTCCACTAAAGTCCACTTCCGTCCACGTCCACTCTCCACTAAAGTCCACTTCCGTCCACAGTCCATCGTCTACTAATGTCCATTAAAGTCCACTAAAGTCCATTGTCCACTAAAGTGCCTTATCAATGCATGGATAATAATTTCCCAAATCGGATAGCTTGTGCGAAAACACACTAAAAAAGTGAGAAATGTGGGTTTCGCGTTAATGTGCGAAATCGAAAAAGCCCCTCGCTGGCGCCTTGTCCGCGAGGGGCTTTTTTAGGGGTTAGATTTGGTACTCGGAGCGGGATTTGAACCCGCACGGATTTTACTCCACTAGGCCCTCAACCTAGCGCGTCTGCCAATTCCGCCACCCGAGCAGCGCAATTAAAACTATAGGTACGTATACTTTATCCGCGTTTCCGTCGTTTACAAACCGCCAGAACGCCTATTTGAAACAAAAAATGGCAACCCCGCCAGGATTCGAACCTAGACTAAGTGGACCAAAACCACTTGTGCTACCATTACACCACGGGGTTCCCCAAGAAAACTCCTTTAATATACTTTCCTGTGCTGTCTTTTCCACCGCCGACGTCGGATTTTCCTGGCCTGTTGTAATTAGGTCGTAATGGGTCAGTTTTCTGTAGTGCCTTTACAAGGCACCTGTTTTGGGGCATGTCTATCCCCCGGCTGAAGCCTGGGGTTAAACATGGCTAGCAGCTACGGCGCAAGGAAATATGACGTTAAGCATAATGCGCCCTGCGCCGACTGAAAGCCTGTGGAAGACACGTGTTTTCGCGCCAACGTCCACTAGCGTCCGCAGCTACAGAGCGGCAAAAGCCCCAACGGGGCGCGACATGCTCGGCCAGGGCAAGCGAAGACTGCCCAGGGCGAGCGTCGCCCTGGGTGAGGCGATGTAAAATATAATTTTGGATCCTGAAAGGGGGAGGCATGAACGCCGTTGAGGCTAAAAGGCAACACAAGGCATGCAAGCATTCATCACAAGATTTCGCACAATAGCCATTTTCGGGAAGGAAAGAACCGATTTTGGCCCTGTGCTTCTTTTGTGCAAAATCCAAGTCGGGCTTGCGTTTTGCGCAAAAAGAGCCGTTGTTTCTGTCATGTCACTCTTCTGGGCAAGGGTTCCGGTACTTCTTCCATATTGTCTATGATTTGACTTTGCGGCAGCGTTTAGCTTGCGACCGATTTGCGGAACCTGCGCAGCGCGACGAAGAAATATACTCCTCCCAGGACGAGCATTTGCAGGAAGGTTTTCCAGACCAGGCTGAAGTCTGCTCCTCGGAAGAGAATCGCCTTGCTGAAATCCACAAAATAGGTGGTTGGCGCAAAGCGCATGATGAATTGAATGATTTCCGGCATGTTTTCTTGGGAAGTTGTTCCACCCGAGAGAATCTGCATGGGCATAATCACTAAGATTAGCAGAATGCCCAACTGTGGCATGTCCCGGGCAAAACATGCCAGGAAAATTCCCAGCGACGTCACCGCGAACAGATTGATCAGCACTCCGAGCATGAACAGCCAGAAGGAACCCGCAATAGGAACGCCCAGAAAATGATGGATGACCATAACCAGAGAAAATCCTGTCACTATCAGTACCACCAGTGACATTGCCCAGACCTTGGAGATCATGATTTCCACCGACTTGACCGGCGTCACCAGCAGATGCTCCAGTGTGCCTCGTTCCCGTTCCCGGATCAGCGCGGCGCCGGTCAGAATGAGGGCGATCATGGTGATGTTGTTGATCAGTCCACTTACCGCTCTTGACCAGCTCTTCGTCAAATTCGGGTTGAATCGGTTGCGGATGATGATGCCCGCACTGTAAATGGGTTTGCGCTGGCTTTGTTCACCGAGGAAACTTTTCACCTCCCGGTTGATGATTTGCTGGATGTAGCCGTTTCCCGTGAAAGCCTGGGACATGCGGGTCGCGTCCACGTTGACCTGCACTTCCGGATTGTCGTTGGCCATCACTTTCTCCTGAAAGGATGGGGGGAACACCACGACAAACGTGTATCGCCCTTCGTCCATCTGCCGATCGATGTCCGCCCGGGAAATCATGTCGGGCTTGAGAAACAACGGCGGGATAAAGGCGTCGCTGATGCGTTTGCTCAAGGCCGAGCCGTCCTCATCCACGACGGCAATGGCGGCATTGGAGATCGCCTCGGGAGCGGATTTTGCTCCTAGGTAGATGTTCAGGCTGAACGAATAGAGGATTAAAACGACCAGCAGCGGATCCCGGAACAGACCGGCGATCTCCTTGCAGCCGAGGCTGAAGATATGGCGAAGCGACTCTCGCATGGCTCACCGTTCCTGTTTTCTTTGCGAAAGGATTCCCAGTCCGCAGATAACTACTATTTCTGCCGCCAGGATGAGAACTGGAATCCTCATGTCCACGAGATGCAATCCCTTGTTGAATACGCCGCGGCTGATGAGCAGCATGTGGGTTGTCGGATAAATGTTGCCGATAATACTGCTGAGGCTGCCGTCGTTTGGCACCGGGTCGGTCAACCCGCAGAGTTGCGCGGCCGGCATCATCGTCGCGACCAAAGTCAGAAAAATGACCGCAATCTGGCTTCTGGTCACCGATGAGCAGAGCATTCCCAGGCCGGTTGAGAGAATGCAGTAGATAAACAGCGACCCCATCAGCAGCAGGATACTCCCCTTGATCGGCACTTTGAATAAAAAGACCGCCATAAACACCAGCAGCATCGCGCTGGCAAAAGCGAACAGCACGTATGGTAATTGTTTGCCGAGTAGGAATTCCGAACGTCGCACCGGGGTGACGTACAAGTTGATGATTGAGCCGAGTTCCTTTTCTCGAACCACCGAGAGCGCCGCCAGCACGGCCGGGATCATCATCAGTAGCAGGGGAATCACCGCCGGCACCATGGCTGGCAGGCTCAGGACGTCCGGGTTGTACAAGTAACGGTTCTCCACGGATACTCCCATCGCGCTGCCCGGCTGCAGCCGCTCTGCGTATCGCTGCTGCCAGAGCGAATGCACTCCCTGGGCATAGCCGTTGATGGTTTCAGCGGTCGTTCCACTTCCGTCAACCCAGTAGCCGACATCCGGATTCTTCCCTCGTTGCACGTCTCGTCCGAACGAAGGGGGAACTTCCACGACCATCTGCAGTTCACCGCTTTTCATCCGCATATCCAGTTCGGAGTGGCCTGTCACCTGTTCGCGAGTGCGGAAATAGCGCGGCGACCCGTAGAGACCGAGCAGGTAGTCCTGGCTCAATTCGCTTTGATCCCAATCCAGGACCGCGATATCAATGTTTTCCACATCCATGGTGATTCCGTATCCGATTACCACCATCAGGATCATCGCGCCGAAAAGAGCCAGGGTCGTGCGAATGCGGTCGCGCCGCAACTCCAACAGTTCCCGCCAGAAATAGGTGTAGAACCGACCGAAGTCAAAAACATGTTCCCGGAAATAGCTCTTTTTCTTTTCCTTGCCGTCGCCGGGGCCGGCAGCCGCTCCGCTTGCGGCGGCTTCTGCTGCATCTGCCGCGCCGCTGTCGGCCTCTTCCAGGTAGCCGACGAACGCATCTTCCAGCGTTGCTGCGGAACGGGCGGCGGTCAGGGCCTCCGGGGTGTCGCAGGCGAGCGACCGGCCCGCGTGCATCAGCGAAATACGGTCGCAGCGGGCGGCTTCGTTCATGAAATGCGTCGTGATGAACACCGTGACCTGGTCGCGGCGGGATATCTCAATGATGAGTTCCCAGAAACTGTCTCGCGCCACTGGATCGACTCCGCTGGTCGGTTCGTCCAGAATGACGATCTGCGGCCTGTGAATGACCGCCGCTGCCAGCGACATGCGCTGCTTGATTCCCAGCGGCAGTTGGGAGGGCAGCCGGTTCGCCACGCCGGTCAGGTCAAAACGTTCCAGCATCTCTTCCACCCGGGCGGGAATCTCCTCTGGCGCCATGTCGTAGAGTCTGGCGTACAACTCCAGATTCTGGCGTACCGTAAGTTCGTTGTAGAGCGAAAACAACTGGGTCATATAACCGAGATTTTTCCGCGTCTCAAGCGATTTGCTGTCAATCGGCTTGCCGAACAGTTTTGCCTCTCCCTCGGTCACGGGCAGCAAGCCGGTCAGCATCCGCATCGTGGTGGTTTTGCCGCAGCCGTTGGAGCCGAGGAAGCCGAATATCTCACCGCGCTGGATTTTGAAGCTCACGTGATCAACCGCAGTGAAGTCGCCGAAACGCTTGGTCAGACCCTCCGCCTCAATCGAGATTTCGCCATCCGTTTCAAGCGGAGGGACAACCAGCTCGTGATGGCCGGAGCGTTTTTCCTCTGGCAGCAGCTTGATGAAAGCCGCATCCAGGTTAGGAGTCGAGGTCTTTTGCAGCAGCTCCTCGGGCGTGCCAGTGTCGAGGATGTGCCCGTCGTCCATGGCGATGAGCCAGTCAAAACGCTGCGCCTCGTCCATGTAGGCGGTTGCGACAATCACGCTCAGCCCCGGTTGTTCTTCCCTGATGTTGTCAATGAGATCCCAGAACTGGCGCCGGGCCAGTGGGTCGACCCCGGTGGTGGGTTCATCCAGCACCAGCAGGTCCGGGTCGTGAATGAGGGAACAGCACAGCCCGAGCTTCTGCTTCATGCCGCCGGAGAGTTTGCCTGCCGGGCGGTTGAGAAAACGGTAGAGTCCGGTGCTTTTGGTCAAGCGGTCGATTCGCCGCCGGCGTTCTTCCGCATCCTGTCCAAACAGCCGGGCGAAAAACTGAAGATTCTCCTCCACCGTCAGGGTGAAATAGAGATTTTTTCCCAGACCCTGCGGCATATAGGCGATTTTCGGGCAGGTCAGGTCGCGGTGTTTGGCATCCCGCATATCTCCGCCCAGCACGCGAAGCTCCCCTTTCTGCATGACATGGGCGCCGGTAATCAGCGAAAGCAGCGTCGACTTGCCGACGCCGTCTGGGCCGATCAGCCCGATCAGCTGGCGCGGTGGCAGAGCCAGCGTCAGGCGGTCAATGCCAACGGTCTTGCCGTAGGAAAGCGAGAGATCATGGAATTCAACCACGGGCGCATCCCGGCGATCATCCATCGGTGTTTGCGGCATTTTTCATCTCCGAATGAGTTCCAAGCAAACGCGATGCGGTTCCTGAAATCACTTCGCCGGACTTAAACCCTTAACCGGAGAGCTTTCCCAGTCGGCCTCGGGATCGAGTTTCACCCAGGCGACTCCCGGCAATCCGGTTTTAACATTGGAAATATATTGTCGCAGCTTTTCCGCATTGAGATTAGCCTTGATGCGGAACATGAGTTTCTCCCGCTCTACTTGGGTCTCCACGCTTTTTGGCGTGAATTGCGCTATGGGATCAATGTAAGTGACCTGGGCATTGAGCGCATGGTTCGGTGCGGCGTCGAAAACCAGCTTCACCTCGGCGCCCATCTGGACCCTCCCGGCGATGCTTGTGGGCAGAAAGAATGTCATGTAGGTATCGGTGAGGTTGACCAGGTTCATCACCCGGCCTCCGGCGGAAAGCACTTCCCCCTCATGGGCAAGCAGATACTGAATGCGCCCGTCATAGGCGGCGACCAGCACGCTGTCGGCGAGGTCCGCTTCGATGTGCTGGAGTTCTGCCTTCTGTTGCGCGACTCGTCCCTCTGCTGCAATGACGCTGGCTTTCGCGTACTCCAGGTCTGCCTTCGCGTTATTGAAGCGTGTTTCGGCAGCATCATACTCACGCTGGCTGACTGCCTTGCTGCTGATGAGGGTGCTCTGGCGCTTGAACTCCTTTTCCGCTCCGGTGAAAGCACTCTCTCTATGTGTCACCGTTGCTTGAGCCATGGCAAGCTCTCCCTCCTGCACCTTGATTTTGGCAAGGGTGCCCGCCTTTTGCGCTTCCAGCGTGCTGGTCTGCATCCGCACGAGCTTGTCGCCCTTCTTCACCAAGTCGCCTTCCTTGACGAAAATTTCCTCAATCCTGCCCGCTAACTTGGAAGAGACATAAATCTCAGTCGCCTCGAGCCTGCCGTTTCCGCTGTAAAACTTAGGGTTAAGCATCTCTTGATTGCGACGATAATTCCTATAGGCATATCCCCCAATGCCCACGACAGCGACAATCACTATCAAGACGACCATTGATTTTTTCATGATGTTTGCCCCTTAAAACATTTCTTCTTTCTAAGTAAAAAGACTTTATACGAATAATACGATGCTGTCTTTTCAAATGGTCGTCCTGCTTGGCAGATTACCGGGACTGGAAATTGACAAACACTGCCTTCCAAGCCGCAAGTCCGAGCGCCATTCCGTCCGCAACAGCGACAACCCCATACATTTTCCGTGTCCCGAAACGTTTGTGTTCTTTATTGGACGCCGCCTCCGAGTGCTGCATACAGTTGCAGGCGGCTGCTATGTTCGGCCAGTTTCAGGCTGATCAGCCCCTGCTGGGCGCTGAACATGCTTCGTTGCGCATCGAGCACGCTCAGATAATTGTCAGTTCCCTCTTCATAGCGGACACGCGCCAAGCGATAAGTCGCCTCGCTTGCTTCCACCAGGTCTTTTTGGGCGTTGAGTTGTTCGCCGATGTTCTTGCACAAGGTCAAGGCGTCTGCGGTCTCGCGAAATGCGTTCTGGATCGCTTTTTCATATTGGGTGATGGCTATTTTGCGCTGCACTTTGCTGACCCGGTATGCTGTCCAGACGCGCGCGTCAAAGATCGGCATCGACAGCTGGGGAGCAAAGCTCCAGGTGCTTGTGCCGCGTTCAAAGAGCCTTTGCAGTTCTGTGCTGGCCGTGCCCAGGCTGCCAATCAGGGCGATGTTCGGGAAGAAGGCAGCGCGTGCGGCGCCAATGGTCGCGTATGCAGCGCGCAATTGATGCTCGGCAGCGAGGATGTCTGGGCGTTGCAGCAACACCTGTGAGGAAAGTCCGCTGGCAAAAGTTGCTGGCATGGCGACATCCGCCAGCGAGGCTGGCAGCAATGCCGTCGGCAACGAACTCCCCACCAGCAATTGCAGAGCATGTTCTGCTTCAGAGACTCTTTGCCGGTAGCGAGCTATGTCAGTTCGGGCCACATCACGGGGAATTTGCGCTCGGCGCAAATCGAGTTCCGCAATCAGCCCTTCGCTATGCTGGCGCTTGACCAGCTCGTATGCTTCTTGCTGAGACTTGAGAGTATCTTCCGCCAGTTGCAGAGATTCCCGCTCTGCTGCCAGAGCCAGATAGCCGTTGGCAACCGATGAAACCAGCAGAACCTGCGCGCCACGCCTAGCCTGGTCAGTGGCAAAGTATTCTTGCAGAGCTTTCTCTGATAGGCTGCGCAGGCGCCCGAAAAAGTCGATCTCCCAGGAAAGCAGGCTGAGATTGGCCTGATAGACCTCAGTGATCCGGGGTTGACCCGGCGTCAGCAGATCAGTCGAAGCGCTCGAACGGCTGCCACTGCCGCCAGCATAAAGGCTCGGATACAATTCCTCGCGTTGAATTTTATAAAGAGCGCGGACTTGCTCAACCTGCAAAGCCGCCAGGCGAAGATCGCGATTATTCTCAAGCGCCAGTTCGATCAGCTGACGCAATTCGGCGTCCTGAATGAATTCCCGCCAAGGCAGCTCCGCAGCTGCAAGCCCGCTGCCGACGTCCCCTGGAGGCAGGTTTTCAGGCACGGGCGCTCCAGGACGATGGTAATCCGGAATCATCGTGCAACCGCTGAACCATGCAAGAACCAGCAATGAAATGATTGTTGTTCGCATTTGTTTAACTCCCCCCAGGATACGTGAAACAGCACCCTGAAAAAGGCCAAAAATAGCTGATGACCTGCTGGTTTGCAGCATGTTATGACATTGCCTAAAAAACATGACCCTACTAACCAAATAAAGTTGTCAATGCCTGAATTTATGCTGAGTTCTGGAGAAATCAACACCTAAGGACGATTTTTCCATTGCAGGAAAAAAACTTGGCGTCCTTGGCGTCTTGGCGGTTAATCTTTAACTGGCCGATTGCTTTTCGGGCAATGCGCAGGCAATCCGACCAGGGAACCAGCTTGCAATCTGCTCAAGAACCGACATAGTAATCTTTTGGGCGTTCATGGCGTTGGATAGGCTGCCATGCAAGAGCCAGTGAAGCGTTTTTTACAAAATCGCCGTCACGTTATGGGACGGCTATGTTTCGTTATTTATGTCCGCAGCAAACGGCCGTTGCGGGCATGCAGTGCAGCGGATGGCAGTGTCTTCGAAAGCGGAAAGCAAGATGCGTCGCTGGAATTTCTACAGAGTCGTCATTATTCTTTTTTTGTTCCAGGCCAGCAACCTCGGCTTTGCCTTGTGGAAGTTTGCCCCGAGCAGCCATGCAGCTATGATCCTGGCAGGGCTGATTTTGCTGCCTCAGCTGGCGTTGAGCTTTCTTCTGCTGCGTCATTTCGGCCGCCGCGACTATCAGTCGGAAGATGCCAATGAACTGAACGCCTGGAAAGGTCAGCTGCTCGGCAACCTCCCCTGCGCAGTGTTCGCCAAGGACGTCGACGATGACTTCCGGTATGTTTTTGCCAATGAACGCTTTCGCGACCTGATGAAAATCAACCACGGCGAAGTGTTGGGCAAGAACAACCGCATGGTCTGGGGAGCTGTGGCCGAAGAGATGCAAGCGGAGGACGAGGAGCTGGTTTTGCGTGGCGGCATGATGGAACGAACGCGGGAATTGACCGACTCCAAGGGGTTCCGTCATTATGTGCGCTATTCAAAGGCGCTGCTGCTCGTCAATGGACGCCGACTCCTGGTCGGCGTCTGTAGCGACGTGACCAAGACCGAGGAAGACAAGCTGCAAACCGAAGAGATGCAGGGCATCCTGCAGGAACTCCTGGACCACATGCCTGCCAGCATCATGGTCAAAGACGCCACCAATGACTTCCGATACGTGATCTGGAACAAGGAACTGGAACGCCAGACCGGGGTCTTGGCAGAGGACGTCATTGGCAAAAACGACTACGAAATCGAAGCCTTCCCAGGCATGAGCGAGGTCTTCAGGGCACGAGACCTCGAGGTCCTCAGCTCCGGGGAAACCATGCCGTTCATCGAATACTGCTCGACGGCGACTGGCAAGCGCCTGGTGCTCAATACCTTCAAGGGCATCCTCCAGATGGAGTCGGGAAGGACGTTCATCTTTGACCTGTGCCAGGACGAGACCAGAAAGCACGAATTGGAAGACGAACGAGAAGCGATCATCGAGCTGCTGAACAACATGGTCAAAAATGAGCGCATCATCAATTTGTGCTTGCAACGAATCACGGTGGAAAGTGACTTTGATGTCGCCGTCAAGGGCATGTTGGAATTGATTGGCCGAGACGCCGGCGCCGACGTGTGCAGCGTCTTCGTGTTCACGACTGAGGACGGCGCCAGGGCCAAGGCGCTTTACGAATGGGCCGCAGACAGCAATGGGACAGGCGGAAACAGCCTCCAGGAAATCGACTTGACGCCAATGCCGGATTTTCGGCGCCAGCTGGAAAGAAGGCGCGACCTCGTGCTGCCCAACGTCGCCAGGCCGCCGCCAGCACATGCCGACATCGCCCGCTTCTACCAGGAAATCGGGATCAAGTCCGCCCTGGTGACCGGGGTATGGATCGACGGCAAGCTGTGGGGCTTCCTGTGCATGCACTATCTGAAGGCGGTGCATTCGTTTACTAACCCATCTTTCGCAATTTTATATGCCGCCAAGTAGGAAACAGGCACAACGAGGCGTTCAGATCTCCTGGATTATAT
>MWEG01000026.1 GCA_002070945.1 Lentisphaerae bacterium ADurb.Bin082 | reverse complement strand
CAAGGATGCCATTGAGGAGCGAATGGAAAATACCGAGCAGGCGATGCTGAAATTTGTCTCGTACCTGGAAGGGAAAGGCTACTCGACGGCGGCAACCTACATCGACAACGCCAGGCGCTCCGTGTTTGCCTACGTCAGAAGATGGTTGAAGTGGGGACTGATTTCCCACAAGGCGTCGACCATGGTGGAGAGGGTAATGCGGGAGCTGGCCAGGCGCTTGAAAAACATTGCCTACGGGTGGAGTGACAAAGGGGCAAAAAAGGTGGCAGGCATCATTCTGAAGCGTTTTACCAATGCCAAAGAATGGGAAAAGGAATGGATGCAAAGGATGAACGTCATTGGAAATGTCATGGTTTCGGTCGGAAACTACAAGTGTTCATCACAAAACTTCGCACATTAACTCCTTTTGAGTTTGCGCTAACTATGGTCCATCCGATGAAACGGCGACGCTCCAAGGAGAAAGGCTCCCGCTAAAAAACATCCAGACCGTACTTTATCAAGTATAGCATGGCGAAGCGTCGTTTGCAAATCAATTCCATCGCACAGCAGGCAAAAAAACAGTAATCGGTAGTTAAAGATTAACCGCCAAGACGCCAAGGACGCCAAGATTTTTTGAGTATGCCGCGCAGTGGCAGAAACGCTAAAAGCGCGAAAATTATGGCAACCTAAAGGCTCTACTACGTACGGCACCACCGTCCACTGTGTCCACTGTGTCCACTGTGTCCACTATGTCCACATCCATTTGCGCCGTAGGCGCTTAACCATGCTTAACCCCAGACTTCAGCCTGGGGGAAGCATGCCCCAAAACTGGTGCCTTGTAAAGGCACTACAGAAGACTGACGCATTACCCTTTGTTCGGGTGCGCAGCGGAAAAACTCCCGGCTGTCGCGATGTGACCGAAATTGTCGCTGCAACGCAGTCCGACAACACCGACAGAACGTAATCAGCCAGCGATTGATTATTGAGCCGTAAAGTATCGCCCTGTCGCCTTATCTCATTCAGGTTCCCGCAAGTCATCGTGTCGCATCCGGGCGCCATTCCTTGAGATGGAAAGCATTATGCCAGCGTGCAAGCAAAATCATGCTCAAGCACAAAATGCCTATGATTCTTCTGAAAACCGCTTGAAAAGGGGCGTGTCGTGGCCTATTTTTCCTGCGGGCTTAGAAATCAGACCCCACCCACCCAAGGGGGGACCTCCCTCCCCAGTTTTGCCGCGCGCGTGCGAGGAGGTGCTCGCCGAGCTGACACCTGTGCAGTGCCGCGCCCCCCTCCCAGAAGCTGCCGAGCGCGTGCGAGGAGGCACTCTTATTATCAACGACTGACCGATTGCGCCAAATCAGCGTTTTTCCGCTGCCAGGCTTGCATGTCAGCAACACCAGGCTATATATTGAAAGTGCCATCACCGCCCTTTCCCGCGCCTGGCCGGAGCGGGATTTTCGCCTAAAGGGGTGTGCAGCCGCATCCTCGCTATCCGGAGAATACGAACATGGAACCTACCGGCGGAATCAGCCTGAAAGCCCGCGACGACCGTTTTCTGCGGGCTGCCGCGACCGTCTTGAAAGAATACACAATCGTCCGGCGCCAGGCGCCCGAAGACGGCTGGATAGTGTTTGACATCCAGGGCGGCGCCAAGGACTACGTCGTCAAAGTCCATCCCGAGTGGCGCGGCCAGCCGCAATGCAGCTGTCCAGACGCTGCCCAACGGGCTCGGAGCGACACCCGCGGATACTGCAAGCACATCATCGCGACCCTGCTTAAACACGAGGAATTCCGCGGCCAGCTCCTGGAGGTCTTCTTATGACGGACACGTCGCGCCAACCGAGCGCCAGCATGTCAGAGGCATACACGTATGAGCAGCTCTTCCCTCTGGTCAAGGCCACCCTGGAGGCCGGCATTTCCGTACTCATCTTAGGTCCTCCCGGCATCGGCAAGTCAACCCTTGCAGCGGCCTTAGCCAAGCATATAGCCAAGCCGTTGATCGACATCCGCCTGGCGCAAAAAGACCCTGCCGAACTCGGCGGCGTCTATTTCCCCAACCGGGACACCAAGACCCTGGAGCTGCTGCCCCCGTCCTGGGTGAAAAAAGCCTGCGACGAACCATGCCTGGTGTTCCTTGACGAAATCAACGCCGCCGTCACCAGGCTCCACCAGGCCGCAGCCTACCAAATCGTCCTGGAAAAACGCATCGGCGACTACGCTTTCCACCCCGGCACCATCGTCCTCGCCGCTGGCAACCGCGAAGACGACCAGTCCATCGTCACTCCGCTCTCCGCCGCCCTCTGCAACCGCTTCGCCCACTTCGAAATGCGGCCGGAGACTGACAGCTGGCTGCGCTGGGCCGCTGACCATGACATCCATGAACACATCATGGCCTTCATCCGAACTTACGGCGAGGAAGTGCTTTTCGACGCCTCGCCAGGAAACGCCTTCCCTACCCCAAGAAGCTGGGAAATGGCCAGCCGAGTCATAAGTCGCGTCCAGCCGGAAGACTACCGCCGCATCGTGGCCGCCTGCGTCGGCATGCCTATGGCCGACCGATTCTGCAAGTATCTTGAGCTTTACCGGCGCGTCAATGCCGAAAAAATCATCGCTGGCCAGGAGAAAATCGATTTCGTGCGGAATTCCGAGCCGTCTTTCCTCTATGCCGCCATCTTCGCTGTTGCCGGTTACCTGGTTCACGCCAAGGTGCCAGACCAGCACCTGCCCAACATCGTCCAATTCCTCTGTTCGCCCGGCTTAGGCGCAGAATACCAGATTCTGCTGCTCCGGCAACTGCGCTCCCGGGCACCGGCGCTCCTGAACCGCCTGAAGACCGTCGCCGCCTTCCGGGAATTGGCCACCCAAATCATCAACCTGCGCGCCTCGCTCTATCTGTCATGACGATTTCCGACGCCGACGTCCAAGCCGAACTGGAGCGCCTCAGTGCCCTGCGGATGCAGATGCTGGAAATGCACCCATTCTGGGGATACCTGCTGCTGCAAGTGAAGCTGACGCCTGCGCTCGACCTGCCCGCTTTTGCAGCCACCGACTACCTTAGACATATCTGGTTCAACCCGGCGCGAACCCGGCTTCTGAACGCAGCCCAGCTCGGCTTCGTCCTGGCGCACGAAATCTGCCACCAAGTGTTCGCCACCAGCGAACGAGCCCGCGACCGTGACCCATTCCTCTGGAACCTGGCTGCTGACTTCGCCATCAACCTGATCGTGGCGGACATCACCGTACCCGGCGGCAAAGAATGGAAAAAACTGTACGAGGAACCCGAGATAGTCATTCCCGGCTATGGCAAAATCGGCATCTTGCTGGATGAAGACTTCCGCGGCATGATCGCGGAAACCATCTACGAACACCTCAGGCTGGAAGAAGAAGAGGAAGAGGAAGAGGACGGGGAAGGGCACCAGGGCCGCGCCCCTCAGATGGTCACCTTCCAGCTGCCAGACCAGCAGGGCGTGCCGCGCCAGCTGCCAGACATCCTCGACCACCAGGGCGGCATTGACATCCATCTGCCCCTGGATTTGACGGTTGACATGCGCGAAACGCTCCAGGCGCGCATCCGGGACGCTATCGGAGCCTGGAGCGCCGGCGACCGTCGCGGCGACCTGCCAAGCAACCTGCTGACCCAGCTCGGACTGCTCAACCCGCCGCAAATCCCCTGGCAACGCCTGTTCCACCGCTTCGCCGACGCCGCCGTCGCCAGGGACGACTACTCCCTGGCGCGACCCAACCGACGCTACCTGGCCATGAACCTGATCGTGCCAGGACGCTACCAGGAAACGCTCAACCGAGTCGTAATCGCCCTGGATACATCCGCCAGCATGGACAAGGAGGAACTGCGCGACGTGGCCAGCGAAATCGTCGGCATGATGCCTTTAGTCGACGACATAACTCTCATCGTGGCTGACGCCGCAATCCAGGAGGTAGTGCCTTTTGAGGGCCTGGAAAGCTTCCTGCGGGCCGGGCGCCTGCCAGGTCGCGGCGGCACTGACCACGTCTGCGTGTTTGACTATATTGCCGAGCATCGGCTGAACCCGAGCCTGTTCATCGGCCTGACCGACCTTGGCAGCTCTTTCCCCGAACAGAAGCCGCCCTATCCCGTGCTGTGGGTGACGCCGCATCGACACGCAGAAGCGCCGTGGGGGCAAGTCATAGCCCTGCCGCCAAGGCCAGACTAGGTTCTTGACGACGCGCAGCAGCCATACGTCCAGTGATGAGCGTTTGACGCCGTCCACCGTCCACCCTGGTTTCCTGCGGGGCGCTGCGCTGCCGGTTTCAGGGCGGTTATGTGCCACCCTTTTTCAGCGCTGCCGGTTAATTTGCCTTTACCCCAGGGATTGTGCGCCATTGGCGGGTCTGCTAAAGGCAGCGCGGGTCCATGCGTCCCATTGCCGTGTATTGCTGGTTAAGAAACTCCACCACATACCCCGTGCGGGGAAGACCGGCGCGCTTATGCACCCTTCGCAAAGCATCCATGCCCCCGTACCCCGGGTAATATTCCATTTCAGGAATGTCGCCATCGTATGGCACGAGGTATTCTTTCTCATCAAAGTGAGAATAAACATAAAATTCCCCTTCGCGGATTTGAATCAGAAAAGCACCCGCTATCGGTCGTTCATTACCCGGCCAGGAAATCTGATCCGCCAGAGCTTCGATGTGCTGTTTGAACTCCAGGTACGGCAAATCGGAGTCTATCACAGCATGGACCTGAAAATCAAGATGATTGCGACAGCCGCCATAAAAGATGCCAAGCCGCGCATCGGTTGCCAAAATCCGACACGGCAGACGCTTAACCGCCCGGTGCAGGCGATACAGCCGAATGTCATTGCAGACAGTCGTCACTATCCGCACGCCGATCGGCAGCAGCGGCGGCAGAAACAAAAACACCAATAAAAAAAACACGAAAAATCTCTTTGCCACTTTTTTCATTTGTCTTTCCCTTCCTTTTCCCAACCAACTGTGACTGGCAGATGACTCATTTTGCCAGCCTGCGTCATCTATCGGCGTCTTCCTTCCTTCCTGGCGGACATTGCGCAGTCATGCGTGGGGCAGCCCTGGGGCGACAGCCCCATTCAACCGTGAAAGTCCTCTTCCCAATCACCGGCTATAGTCAACCACCAGCCAGAGCATCCTGACGGCAAACAGAAGCAGCAGCAGCCCAATGCCCCACTGCACTCCCAGTACCGGCTGACGTTGCCAGCTCGCTGGTTCATCCACCTCTGCCTCTGGCTGGGTGCGGTTCAGGCTCAACAGCACTCCCACCAGCAGGCCGTCAAGCAGGAGCAGCCACCATCCGTATGTCACAAAGGGAAATGGCATCGTCATCAGCGCCACGACTTCGAAATTGATGGCCAGGTGAAGCAGCGAGCGCATAGTCAGCACTGCCGCGCACCCTGCCGCCAGGGCTCGTCGCCTGGTCTGCGTCTGCCTGGCGACCACGCTCCAGGCCCAAGTCAGCAGAACGCCCATCAGCCCCATAACCAAGGCGCCCGCCAACACTCCGCCTTGATTGCAAAGCCAGGCAAAGATGAAGTCCAAATTCCATGCCTGATACGCAGAAATGTAGCCAGGCGGCACGTGAAAGACGTCCTGGCACCCGAACCAGCCACCGCGTTTAATGGCAACATGCATGTCATCGTTGTAGAATCCTTCCTGAATGATTCCCTCTGACAACGCTCGCTCCACCATGAAGTTAATCCTCAGGCACCAGGACAGCAGGCCAACACAGACAACCGCCAGCCAGCCCCCCAGACGCCGATTCCGGCATGCGGTCAGAACCGTCAGGCTGATGACCCCGAACAGGAGCCAGCTGAGACTTGCTGTATGTATGGTAAAAAACGGATAAACCAGGGCGAAAAAAATCATCGCCGCCAGCATGGCAAACCTTTTCATCCGCAGAGCCGCCAGCATGGCAAACCTTTTCACCCACAGAAGCCACCTGGACCCAGCAGTGACCTCGCCGACGGGCGCCTTGACTTCCATTGCCGCCAGAGCCTGGCACATCCCCAAGATAATGATCAGAATCGCAGGAACCCAGACCAGAGAATGTTGCCAACAATGAAAAAAGCCTCCCCGGAAAAAACTTGACTGGCAGAGCAGAAGAACACCCAACAGAACTGGCACTGCCCATCGCCAGCGCAAAATCCATTCCGGCGAAACTTTCCGGCCCACGACATAAGCCATCAGCAGGGCGCAAAGCCCCACGAAAAGATGAAAAAACAACCGGTGATTGTCCCAGAAAGACACCGGCTCGAAAGCGAATGACGGCGAATAAAGGCGATACAATCCCCAGGCGCCTAGCCCCAGCAAGCCCAGCAGCAGCAGAAGTACGTTCCCTTCTTGCAAGGACTTGACTTTTTCGACCAGTTTGCTTACCATGTTCCTCCTCCTTTTTTCCCCTGCCGCAACGCACTCCTTCCTATCCATCCCAGTGACGGTCGCCGCAACCATCCGCGCCGCCAGCCAGCGACGCATCGCAAACCCTGGGAATACTGCCCCGTGCGTTGTCCTTTGCACAATATCAAGCATCAATGACTTTTTGCACAGCCAAAACACAGTTTTTTGGGCAATGTGCGAAATCTTACGCTGAATACTTGTATGCCTTTATGTTGTCTTTTAGCCATAGCGGCATTTTTGTTTCGCCCTTTTAGGGATCAAAATTATACATCACCTCACCCAGGGCGTAGCTCGCCCTGGGCGGGCTACGCTTGCCCTGGGCGGGTATGTTGTGGCCCGTTGGGGCTTTTGCAGCTCTGTAGCTGCTGACGTTGGTGGACGGTGGTGCGAAGACACGTGTCTTCGCACCACCGTCCACCAATGTCCACGTCCACTGTCCACTAATGTCCACTAATGTCCACTAACGTCCATTGTCCACTGTCCACTAAAGTTCCTTAGCCTGGGTGCCTGGCTCTGCCGCTTGCCGGAATTCCGAGTATCAATCGCTGGCCGATTACCTCTAATTCCTGCTAATTCCGAGGGTACTGACTTGCATTTTATCCTTATAGATTTATTATACTAAACTAATAAGGCAGATTATGCCAGTCTATTCAAGTTATCATCATTATTACTGAATCTGCCGGCCTCCCTGCCGCCGGAACCGACGGCATAAAAAGCAAGGGAATCCCGACTTCGGGGAAAACGAAAGGACTTTCACGATGGAAAATTTTTTTCACAACATTTGGACGATGATCGTTGACAGCAATGTCCTTCATATCGTCTCGGCCGTTCTCATTTTAGTCATTGGGTGGTTGCTGGCTGTCTGGTTGTCAGGGGCTGTGCGCAAAGGCATTGACGCCTTGGGTCTGGAGAGCAAGCTCGGCAAATGCCTGCCTGCCGGGGCAGAGATTCCGGCTTCCAACATCTCGACGTACGTCAGCCGGGCCGTGTACTTCCTGATCCTCCTGTTTGCTGTTCTTGGCTGCTTGACCGCCCTGAACTTGTCCCAGGCCGCCGCGCCAATCCAGAAATTCTTTGATGCCTTGTCCGGATATGCGGCTAACCTGATTGGCGCACTGGCGTTGGCCTTCATCGCCTGGGTCGTGGCCATGGTCGTCCGCATCGCTGCCGCCGCCGCCATCCGTTCCATGGACCTGGAAAAGAAACTGGCTAAACACGCCGACGCTAAAGACGGCGAGTCAATCGCCACGACTACAGCCGGGGTACTGTACTGGGTCGTGCTCCTGTTTTTCCTGCCGTCCATTCTCCGCACCTTGAAAATCGACGGCATCACCGAACCCATTGAGCTGATGCTGACCAAGTTCATGGAATACATCCCGAACCTGATCGGCGCTGGCGCCATCCTCTTCATCGGCCTGTTCGCCGCCAAGATCATCCGCAAGGCGACATCGGGCCTGGTCGTCATCTCGCATCTTGATTCTCTCGGCGAAAAGGCCGGCGTCAGCAAGGTCTTTGGCAACAAGGGCCTTTCCGGCATGATCGGCATCGTCGCCTATACTCTCGTCGCCATCCCGGTCATCATTTCCGCCTTGACCGCCCTCAAGATCGACTCCCTGTCCAATTCCGTGGCCGGGTTGTTTGACAAATTCCTGAATGCCACTGGCGACATCTTTGGCGCGGCTCTGCTGATCTTCATCGCCGTCCTGGTCGGCAGCTTTGTCGCCGGCATCGTCACCCAGATTTTCGAGAATTTCGGCTTCAACACGCTGATGGCCAAACTCGGCTTCAAGAACAAGGACAATTCCGCCGCGCCAACGCCGTCCGCCCTAGTCGGGAAAGTCGTCTTTGTCACCATCATTTTCTTGGCGTCGATTGCGGCGGCTGAGCTGCTCCAGTTCCAGCAGCTGTCAGAGCTGCTGCGCTCCTTCATGTACTTCGGCGGCAACATCATCGTCGGCATCATCGTCATGCTGATCGGCCTCTGGCTGTCCAACTTTGCGGCTGACTCGGTCAAAGACAAATGCAACAGCCTGATCGCCCTGGCCGTGCGCCTGGCCGTGCTCATCTTCACCGGCGCCATCGCCATCCACAGCATGAATATCGGCGGACCTATCGTCCACACTGCCTTCACCTTCCTGCTCGGCGCAGTCTGCGTAGCCATCGCCTTGGCATTCGGACTGGGCGGACGTGACTTCGCAGCCGCTAAACTCCAGGAATGGAAAGAGCAATTCGAGAAAAAAGACTGAGCGCAGGCTAAGCCTGAACACCCCCAATAACCATCAGCGCCCGACTGTCAAACGACGGCCGGGCGCTGATTTTTTTAATGCTGAATGCTGAATGCTGAATGCTGAATGCTCAGGCGCATTTGTCATTCATAATTCATAATTCATAATTCAT
>MWEG01000025.1 GCA_002070945.1 Lentisphaerae bacterium ADurb.Bin082 | reverse complement strand
CGGCAAATTCGCCCTCTGTTTCAGGAAGAGTTTGGAATTTTAGTCAGGTCAAAGCCCTAAGGGGTTTCATAGGAGTCATGGATATTTGCCGCTCCGTAGCTGTACTACTTGCAGCCAAGTGGACATGGTGGACATGACAGCCCCTCGCCCCTCGTATCAATCGGTGACCGATTACAGCGGTTATGTATAGCAAGCTGCCGTACGTAGTCCAGGCTTCAGGCTGTCGTGTCTTAGCTCCGCCGTCCACTAGCGTCCACAGTCCATCGTCTACTAGTGTCCATTAAAGTCCATTAGCGTCCATTGTCCACTGTCCATTAAAGCGCCTTACCCCTAGCGTTTTTACGCTGTTCATTCAGAGATTTTTCAGATTGAGGACATCTTGCATATCATAGAGTCCTGGCTTGGCGGTGGCGAGGAATTTGATGGCTCTGATCGCTCCTTTGGCAAAGGTTTCCCGGCTGGAGGCTTTGTGGGTCAGTTCGATGCGTTCGCCGTCAGTTGCGAAGATGACCGTATGGTCGCCGACGACATCGCCGCCGCGCAGGGCATGCATGCCGATTTCGTTTTTGGGGCGGGGGCCGATCATGCCGACGCGGCCGTGGTGGGTGTTTTTCTGATAGCTGAGGCCACGCGCCTGGGACAGAATTTCGCCGAGGCGGACAGCGGTTCCAGACGGTGCGTCCTGCTTTCGGTTGTGGTGCATTTCGATCACTTCGATGTCGTAGTCGACGCCGAGCAGCGGGGCGATTTTGGCGCACAGGGCGAACAGCAGGTTGACGCCGACGCTCATGTTCGGGGCGAAGACGATTTTAGCGCCGTTGGCAGCAAGGGCGCGCAGCTGCGCCTTGTCATCGTCATTCAGGCCGGTAGTGCCGATGGCATAGGCGACGCCGTGGGCGGCCGCCTTGGCGGCGATCTGTCGGGTGGCGGTTGGTGTGGTAAAGTCGATGATGGCGTCAGCGTTTGGCAGGGCAGCGTCCAGGTCGGCGGTGATGGCAACGCCGCATGGCTTGAGGCCAGCAACGGCGGCGGCGTCCTGCCCGAGCAACGGGCAGGTGCTGATTTCAATGGCGGCAGCCAAGGTGAGTTCTGGGTCGTTGAGAACCTGGTTGACGAGTATCCGACCCATGCGGCCGGCAGCGCCTTGGACGATGACTCTGAGCATGATGCGATCTCCTGGCAAGAGGGGCGGGGCGAGGGGCCTGAATGCTGAATGCTGAATGCTGGATGCTGGATGCTGGATGCTGGATGCTGGATGCTGGATGCTGGATGCTGGATGCTGAATGCTGAATGCTGGGGAGCATTTGTCATTCATCATTCATCATTTATCATTACGTTAAAAGGGCGAGGGGCGCCTGCATTGTGCTCGCCATCGTATTTTACATATTAATTATTTTTTGGCGCGCAGGACGTTGTAGCTGGTGAGAACCTCGATGGCTCGGCGCAGCTGCGGGTCAGTGTCTGGGTCGACATTTTTTCCCGACTGCATCATGGCTGCCATGTCTTCGCGGGTCAGCGTTTCCACGATGTCTGGCTGGATGCCGTGTTCGTCGATGATGCGGCGGCTTGGGGTGTAGTACATGGCGATAGTCAACTTGAGTGCGCTGCCGTCTTCGAGTTCAATGACGTTTTGGACGCGGCCCTTGCCGAAGGTCTTCTCGCCCAAGAGGATGGCACGCTTGGCGTCACGCAGGCAGCCAGCCACGATTTCGGCGGCCGAGGCGCTACCGCCGTCGATCAAGAGCAGCAGCGGCTTTTCGCGTGGGAATTTATAGCCGCCCCTGCTGCGTTCCACTTTTTTTTCTTCGCGCCCTTCGACGCTGACCACCAGCTCGTCGGGCGGCAGGAAGAAGCTGCAAATGTCAACGGCTGAGGCGAGCAGCCCGCCCGGGTTGCGGCGCAAGTCAATGATGAGCGCGTCGACATTTTTGGTGGCGAAGTCGCGCAGCACGGTTTCCAGGCTGGCGGCGGTGGGTTCCATGAATTGGGTAATGCGGACGAAGCCGATGTTGGTTTCCGGCAAGACAGTGGCGTCAACCACGCTTTGCAGGGGGATGATGGCCCGCTCCAGCTCCAGGTTGATGGGGCTGGCGACGCCGGGTCGGCTCAAGGTCAAGGAGACCTTGGTGCCGGGCTTGCCGCGCATCAGTTTGATGGCGTCCTCCAGGTTCAGGCGCAGGATCGGTTCGCCGTTGATGCTGGTGATTTGGTCGCCGGGCTGAATGCCGGCCCGTGCGCCAGGGGTGTCGTCAATCGGCGCGACCACGATCAGCTTGCCGTCCTTCATGCTCACGGTGACGCCGATGCCGCCGAATTCGCCCTCGGTGTCTTCCATCAGCGCCTCTAAGTCCTCCGGGGGAAGGAACGCGCTGTATGGGTCGAGCCGGGAGGTCATGCCTTCCATGGCGCCGTAGAACAGGTCTTTGTAGTTAACCTTGTCAATGTCGACATACTTGGTGCGGATCAGCTGCAAGACCCGCATCATGGTGTCGATGTGTTCAAAGACCTGGTTGGCGCCAGTTTTCTCGGCCTCGCTGGAAAACACTCGGTAGCCAATCAGCAGATTGACGGCCAGGACTGCGGTCAGGATGCTCAGGCTCAGCGTGATCTTGCGCATGGAAATGCTCCCGAAGAAAGCCTGGGGAAATCAGGGGTCGATTTTGTCAGCCAAGTACGCATTCAGGCCGCTGATGGGAATGCGCTCCTGGGTCATGGAATCGCGCTCGCGGACGGTGACGGCGTTGTCGTCAACAGAATCAAAGTCAAAAGTGATGCAGAACGGCGTGCCGATTTCGTCTTGCCGGCGATAGCGTTTGCCGATGCTGCCGGTGTCGTCGTAGGCGGCGCGCAGTTTTTTGCGAACGGCGGTGTAAACGCTACGGGCCGGTTCTTCCAGCTTTTTGCTGAGCGGGAGGATGGCTGCTTGGACAGGAGCGACCTTGGCAGGGAGCCGGAGGACGATGCGGACATCCTCGTCCATGCCTTCCTTCTGGGTGTCGGCAGTGTCTTCGTCATAGCCGTTGCAGAGGAGCATCAGGCAGATGCGGTCAAGACCGCAGGAGGTCTCGACAACGGTCGGGAAGTAGGAGTCCTTCTTGTCTTGGTCAAAGTATTTGCAGTCTTTTTCCTGCTTGGAGAATTCGGCGTGGCGCTGCATATCCCAGGTGCCGCGGTGGTGAACGCCTTCGATTTCGCCCCAGCCAAAGGGAAATTCGAATTCGATGTCAAGGGCGGCTTTTGCATAGTGGGCGAGTTTTTCATGCCAGTAGATGCGGAATTTATTTTCGGGCAGGCCAAGTACCTTGGTATAGAAGTTCCAGCGTTCTTGGCGCCAGTATTCGAACCACTCCATGGACTCGTCCTCATGGCAGAAGAATTCCATTTCCATCTGCATGAATTCGCGCGAGCGGAAGGTGAAGAAGCGTGGGTTGATTTCATTGCGGAAAGCCTTGCCGGTCTGGGCAATGCCGAACGGGAGCTTCTGGCGGGTGGCGATGCGGACCGTGTTGAAGTCAACAAAGATCGGCTGACAGGTCTCCGCGCGCAGATAGGCGGCGTGTTCTTCGTCAAACACTGGTCCGACGAAGGTCTTCATCATCAGGTTGAATTCGCGCGGCTCGGTCATTTGCTTGGAGCCGCAGCTTGGGCAGACACCAGGGTTTTCGAGCTGGTCAACGCGGTAGCGTTTCTTGCAGGCCAGGCAGTCGGTCATGGAGTCGGAGAACTGGGCCAGGTGCCCAGAGGCGTTCCAGACTTCCGGGTGGCAGATGATCGTCGAGTCCAGGCCCTCGACGTTATCGCGCTCTTCGACCATATAGCGCCACCACAGCTGTTCGACGGCGCGGCGGAGCGGCACGCCGACCGGGCCGTAGTCCCAGAATCCGTTGATGCCGCCGTACATTTCAGAACTTTGGAAAATAATGCCGCGGCGTTTGCACAGCGCCACGATTTTGGCCATGGTGTCGTCGGTTGCAGGGGTGATGCTCATGGATTGTCCTTCTATGCGATGCAGCCAGAAAACGCAAAACTGAACCAGCTTTGCCGATAGAACTACATAACATATACCATATTTTATTCTTTCCTAACTGGCAGGGTGCGGAAAAGTCCAATGACGCCTGGAGATGACCTTGCACGTTCCAAGAGCGAAAGAAGCCTTCCCAGCGTGGCGTTGCCGTCTGCACATTTGTACTATTCGTCAAAATAAATATATTATGTCTTTTCCGGGCATTAGAGAAATATCGCTCATTTGCGGTGACGGCGCCCGGCCCTTTTCCGCTGGCATTTTTTCGAGTGATGAACACGTTATGACAACCGAGAAACAATTGCGGGCGGACATTTTGCGGGCGGCGTCAACTGGCAACGGCAAAGGCGGCTTGCGGCGGCAGGAACTCCGCCGTCGCCTTGGGCGGGTTGATGAACGCCATTTCCGGGAGACCGTCCGGCAGCTAGTGTCGGAAGGTCTGCTGCTGCGCCGCGCAGGCGGGCGCTATGAAGCAGCCGCGCTAGGGGGCGGCAGGCGGCAGAAAGCGGCAGCAGAGCGCCGCACCGCGGTCGGGACGATCCAGGTCAACAACAAGGGCTTTGCCTTTGTCACTCCTGAGAATGCGCCAGACGGAGCAGAAGATTATTTTGTGCCGCCGGGGCAGACGGGCGGCGCCTTGTCCGGCGACCGAGTCCAGCTGGTTCTCCCCAAGGAAGGCAACACCGGAGCGGTGGAAAAGATTTTGTCGCGGGCGCGCGACGTGGTGGTCGGCTGTCTGACTTGGCAGTTAGACGGCGGCTATGGCATCCGGCCGTTGCGCCGCGATTTGCCGCCTTTTCTCGCCTTGGCCGAGGGTACGACCGAAGAAGACCTTGGCCGGGCTCAACTTGGCGATTGGGTGGCGGCAAAATTGTTGGGACAGACTTTTGAGCAAGCTTTGCCGCGGGTGGAAATCACCAGCCGTCTCGGTCGCGAGGGCTCGGTGGCGGCTGATTTGAAAGCCATTGTCCGAGAATACGACTTGCCAGCCGCCTACGCAGCGCAGTCGGAGGAACAGGCTGCGGCCGTGACGCCCCTGGACGTGCCGCGCGAAGATTGCCGCGCTTTGACCACGATGACGATTGACCCGCCGGACGCTAAGGATTTTGACGACGCCTTGTCGGTTGAGCCCGGACCGCAGCCCGGTCAATTCACGCTGGGGGTGCATATTGCCGATGTCGCCTGCTTTGCGCCAGCCGGAAGTCGGCTGGACAGGGGCGCCAGGATGCGCGGGTTCACGTCGTATCTGCCTGGCCTCACCCTGCCGATGCTGCCTAAGAGCCTGGCGACGGACCGTTGCAGCCTGCGGGAAGGCGAGGAGCGCTTGGCCCACAGCGTATTTCTGCAGATTGATGCGGCGACCGGCGAGGTTCTGGCCAGCCGCCGGGTCCATACGGTGATTTGCAGCCGACGTCGCTTCAGCTATGATGAGGTCGAGCGTTTTCTGGCTGGCGAGAAACTGTCTGGCCTGGCTGATGACGTGCGCGTCCTGCTGGAGCGGCTGGGCGAGTTGTCAGCGGTCATGCGCAAGCGCCGGGCAACAGTCGAGAGCTTTTTGCCGATGACTTTGCCCGAGATGCAGGTCTTGTGCGGCGGCCAGCCGCCGGCACTAGTCGGGCTGCGCAAAGTCGAGGCCAGCCCAGCGCATGAGCTGGTTGAGGAAATGATGCTGGCAGCGAATGAAGCGGTCGCCCGCGAGATGCTGAAGACGGGGCTGCCGGGATTGTTCCGCAATCATGCGGCGCCCGAGCCGGAGCAGATGGAAATGTTCGCAGCACAGGCGGAAATGATGGGGCTAGGGAAAAAATTGCATTTCGAATCGCGTTCAAAATTGATTCGATTTATGCGGAGGCTGGGCAGCGACAGCGGCTCGCAACTGGTGAACCTGGCCTTGCTGCGCTGCCTGCCGCGGGCACAGTACCAGCTCAGCAATAACGGCCACTTCGGCCTGGGCAAGGACGTGTATTGCCATTTCACCAGCCCGATCCGGCGCTATCCAGATTTGCTGGTGCATCAGCAGCTGCTGGCCCGAGACTTGGGCACAGCGCCGCGGACGGCGTCAACGCTGGCAGAACTGGCTAACGCATGCAACGCCAGGGAGCAGAATGTCGACCAAGCCGCCTTTGCCGCAGCAGACCGGCTGAAGCTCAGGCATTTGGCAAACCAGGTCAGCGACCGGGCGGCCGCATGCCTGGAGGGAGTGATTTTCCGAGTGACGACCAGCGGACTGACCGTCTACCTGGAGGAATATGGCCTCATGGGGTTCCTGGACATCCGGCATCTGGGCGAGGACGTCTGGCAATGTGACGAAAAACGGCTGGCGCTAGTGCATCGCTATTCCGGCGAAAAGCGCCGTTTCGGGGATACGATTTACGTCCGACCGCTGGTGGTTGACACGGTTCGAAATGACTTGCAGCTGGCGCCAGCAGGAATGCTGCGCGATTTTTGAAGCATGACGGCGCCAGGCAAGATGGCGGGTCGTATAATATCTTGTTGACGGAATAATGGCAAAATCTGGAGTGAGAGCGATATGCTGACTTTGGTGATTGGGGTAGTGACAGCGATAGCAGTATGGTTTGGGCTGAATTGGGCGTGGCCTGGTCATCCGGTCTGGAACAGCATCGCAGCCGTGCTCGGCTTTCTGGGGGTCGGATTGGTGATCAATCTGCAAGTCAAGAAGCGTCTGGAAGCGATTTTTGGCGAGGTGCAGAGCAATATCCTGGAGACGCAAGAGCATCTGCGCCGAAAAATCACCATGCTGCAGAACAAGATGCAGGGCGGGCCGCGAGTCCAGGCAATGATGGAAAAGGAACAAGCCGAAGCTATCATGAAGGCAATCAAAATCCTGGATAAGGTCGCACCCCTGAAAAAATGGAACCTGCTGGCGGTGCGGCAGGCGAACACGCTGCGAGGACAGCTGCTTTTTCAAATTAAGGACTTCGCCGCCGCTGACCCATACCTGGACAAGGCTATCATCCTGGATCCGGTCACATTAGCCATGAAAATGACGCGGCTGTATAAGAGAGGCCGGATGGAAGACGTGACTAAGGCGTTCGAGAAGGGAATCGGGCGCTTCAAGGACGAAAAGGCAACGCTGATCTACGCGCTGTATTCCTGGATTCTTGTCCAAGAAGAGCGGATTGATGAGGCCGTCGCCCTTCTGTTTGAAGCAAAATCCAAGACCGAGAGCGAGGTGCTCAGGCAAAATTGGGAGCATTTGGCCAATGGCCGGTTGAAACGCTTCAGCAATGCGGCTCTGGGAGAAGAATGGTATGCCTTGTATCTGGAGGCGCCAAAGGCGCCCAAAATCCGCCAACAGGCAGGATTCGGAGGCCCAGGCATGGGAGGATTCCGGTAAGGGGCTTTTTTCGGGTGAGAACCTGAATGCTGAATGGTGAATGCTGAATGCTGAGGAGCATTTGTCATTCATCATTCATCATTCATCATTTATCATTCGTTCGGGGCGTTGGGTGAAGTTTGCTGGCTGTAGTGATTTTTTGGCGGCATAGCCGGTAGCGACGCCCGGAAGCAGGCGCCGCCGCCAGGGAGGTTCTCCCAAGTGATGCTGCCGCCGTGCCGCTCCATGATCTTGTGGGCGATGTGCAGGCCGAGGCCGCTGCCATGCTGCTTGGTGCTGACAAAGGGCGAGAAGATGTCCACGGAAGCGTTGGCATGAACCCCGGCGCCCTGGTCGGTCACCGTGAACTTGAACGCATCAGCCGTCTGCTTGACCTCAAGGGTGACGACGCCGCCAGGCGGGGAGGCGTCTAAAGCATTGAGCAGGAGGTTGAGGAGAACCTGGCGCAACTCCGCTCCCGAACACGGCACCAGCGCGGTCGACGGCAATGGCAGTCCGGTGATCTTCAGGCTGATGTTGGCATGATGGCATTTTCCAGCCAAGAGCCGCTCCAGACCAGCGACGGCGTCGTTGACAGCGCTGGAATCTGGCTCGGGGGAAGAATCAGCCGTCGCCATCCCGCTCAGGCGGTCGAGATACAGGTCAACCCGGTCGATTTCCTGGATGATGAGAGCGAGGCTTTCGTCGTCCAGGCCGCGTTCCCGTAGTTCTTCCGCCAGGACTTGGGCATTCATTTTGATGCCGCTGAGTGGATTGCGCAATTCATGCACGACGCTGGCGGAAAGTTTGCCGGCTAAGGCGATGTTTTC
Organism: Lentisphaerae bacterium ADurb.Bin082; assembly: GCA_002070945.1. GTDB lineage: Bacteria > Verrucomicrobiota > Lentisphaeria > Oligosphaerales > Oligosphaeraceae > JAAZKI01. The sequence goes on along the minus strand of MWEG01000025.1, from coordinate 130,582 downwards.
AGCGCGGGAAAGTCTTTGGTTTGCCTGTTCCAAGCGTGAGAGCAGGCGCTGGTAGGCAGCGGCGAGCCAAATCCCGGCAACGGCGGCGACGATTCCAGCGGCGGCGCTGACAGCGGCAATGCCGAAGGTCTGATTCTGGAGAACACCGCGCAGGCGTGTTTTCGGCAGCAAGAGCCAGAGTTGGCGGGCTGCGTCTGTCTGGCCTAAAGGGGCGGCGTGGACGCGGTAGGTGACTTCGCCGAGAGCCAGCGTTGTCGGCGTCGTCGTTAGGCGAGCCGCAGTTTCAGGGCCGAGCGGACTTAGGGTGCTGTTGAGGACGACGTCGCCCTCGGTGATGATGATTTCGCAATCGGAAATTTGCTTGAGCTGGGCGAGGAGTTTGTCCGAAGGCGGCAGATGGAGTTCGCTGACGATGCGGGCGAGGCTGGCGCTGCTGGATTGGAGGAGGCGGTTTTCCAGGGCGGTGCGCGCCATCCACAGGCCCAGGCCGCCGGCCATGGCGGCGGCGCCAGCGACCAGCAAAGCAATGGTCGCCAGCAGTCGTCGCCGTAATTGGCGTTGGTCAGGATGTTGCCGAGGTGTGATGGGCATGGTGTGACCCGTGATAGCCGGGGGTAAGCAGGGGGTAAGGATGGAACAAGGCGGCAAGAGGCGTCGCCTCGCGCGCGCGACCATTGGATGGAGGCCCCCTTGGGTGGGGGGGCTTGATTTCTGAAACCCGCAGGAAAAATAGGTTGCTACATGCCTTTTTTCAAACGGTTTTCGGAAGAATCATAGTTATTTTGTGCTTGAGTAGGATTTTGGTGGCACACAGGCATCATGCTTTCCATGACTTTTGATTCAGTCTCAAGACCCGGAACTCAGAGTATCAATCGGCGCCTGACTTGACTACACTCAGTTCCCCTCATTGTCCAGGGCATCTAAAATTCCTCTGATGTAGCCGATGGCAAACAGATTGCCCTGCATGGTATAGCCGAATTTTTCATTGCTTTCTCCCGCCATGGTCGGCGTATGGTCTGGGCGAATCAGGCAATCCGGGGCGTATTGCCTGGTGAGCCGAAGAAGCTCCGCCATATCGGTCGGGCCGTTGTCGTGAAACGTTTCTCGGAAACATTCCCGCGTACCAGTCACATCCCGGAAATGCAGAAAGAAAATCCGTTTTCTGAATTCAGTAATCAGTTTGAAGACATCTTCGCCCATGGCGCGAAAAGTCGCCTGGCAGAAGGTGATTCCGTGACTTGGGCTGCTGCTCAGATTCATCACTTTCCGGTAGGCGTCTGCGCTTGTCAGAACCCGTGAATATCCGAGAAGCGGCGACACGGGCGGATCATCGGGATGCAGGCCGAGCTTGACGCCCGCTTCCTCTGCCGCAGGAAGCACAGCACGCAGAAAGTATTCGTAATTCTTCCATACTTGCTCTTCTGAAATTTTCAGTTCAACGTCATTGTCGATTTCCCTGATATCAAAGCCGCTGGTCAGGGCGCCGCCGCGTTCCTTCAGGTCATTGCGGGAGCGATACCAACCGATTCCGACCATGAAATTGTAACAGAGCAACTTCAGCCCGAGGCGGCCCATGTTGAGCAGCATCTTCCGGTATTTTTCCAGGTCTTCATCTCGACCTGGAAGGCCCATCTTGATCCGCGTCATGTCGAATTCGTCACCCTCAAGGGCATAAAGTTCAAATCCGGCCTCCGAAAAACGGTCACGCACAGTTTTCAGCGCATTGAAATCAGACGGATCAGCCAGGCCGCTCAATTCAGGCGCGGCTTTCGTAACAGCATATTTCATCCCGAGTTGAGACGCCAGCGTCCACTGCAAATTCGGTTGCACCGGAAGCATAAGTCCTAATTTCATGGTCAGAACCCTGTACTACTATCGGCCAACTTGCCTCGGCTCTAATGAATTATGAATTATGAATTATGAATTATGAAATGCGCCTCAGCATTCAGCATTCAGCATTCAGCATTCAACATTCAGCATTCAGCATTCTCGCCCCACGCCCCTAATTATTCGCCTTGGTTGGCCGGGCCGCGCCATGCGCCGTCGTCGCCTTGCTTCCAGCCTTGGGCGTTGAGGGTGAAGGGGACTTTTTGCCATCCGCTTTTGATGCGCGCCATGGTCTCGTCCCAGGATTTGATGCCGCCGAGGGAATCCGGCGCTTCGACATTGCAGGCACCGACGGCAGCAGCGAAGAATCCGGCATCGCGCAGGGTCAGGCCGCGCATGAGAGCTGTTAGAAACGCAGCGATGCTGGCGTCGCCAGCGCCGGTGGCGCCCATGAATTTGTCTTCCTTGTAAATGGGGAACCACATTTCGCGGTCGGCCCAGGCTTGGAGGTCAGCGGGCTTGCTGGCGCCCATCGTCGCCAGGCGCTTTTGGCCGGCAGTGCGGATGTACATGCCGCGTTTGCCAAGCTTGATAGCGCTGACTGCGGCGCCCATCCCGAGCAGAGTGTCGCCAAGGCGGTGGAGTTCTTCGGGGGGGAGATTGTCGCCCTGGCCAAAGCGGTCTGGAGTCAGCATATAGAGCAATTCATCGGCGCTGGGCATAAACACGTCGACATCTGGCAGGAGTGCTGCCAAGACTCCCTTCCAGTCGACTTTGCCGGCTGGCCCGGCCGGGTCAGGCATGCCGGGGTCCATAGAGGTAGTGAGTCCGCTGGCCTTGGCCTGGCGGTACATGGTGCGCAGCTCGCGGCCGTTGTCCTGGTACATGGCCGCCATGAAGGACGGATAGCCGAAATGGAAGAGGTGCGCCTTGGCTACGGCTTTCCAATTCACGTCGCTAGCGGCGTAGGTCGCATTGGCGCCAGGGCAATGCAGGAAGATGCGGTCCGTGCCGGGAATGTTGATGACGATCGAATACGACGTGTCGGCTTCAGGGGAAATGGTCATGCCGGCTTCCAGGCCAGGGGCGCGCCGGCGGATCACGTCCAACACAGACTGACCAAACGAGTCATTGCCGATTTTCCCCATCAGGGTGACCGGCACGCCCAGGATGTGCATGGTCATGCCAGTGTTGGAAACAGCCCCGCCCGTGGCCATGGTCGGAGCGCCGACCTCGTACAGACGGCCAGGCTCAAGGTCAAAGTGATGGTCGACATGAGGGATGATGTCAAGGCAAATGTGCCCAGCGACAACAGCGCGTTTTTCCATGATTCGTGTTCTCCTTTGGATTAAAGCTACGGGTTCAATTTTGGGGAAACCGGACAGATGACGGTGACAAAGCGGGTGACGGCAAAGTCGGCCAGCGGGGTCATGTAGGCTCTGGCCCGGGCTTGGCCGATGACAGTGACCAGGGTGCTGGATTCATCCGGAGTGATGACGCCGACCGGCAGTCCAGGCGGAATCCAGCCGCCAAGGCCCGAGGTGATGACGAGGCGGTTGTTTGTTTCAGCGGCTTCTTTGGGCAGGAAATCGATCATGCAGCGGGGCGGGGAATGGCCATGCAGGCCGGGCGCGCCATGGATGATGCCAGTGAAGGGCGTGTCCACGATGGCGACGCTGAAGCGGCAGCTGGGCGAGGCGATCGTCTCAATAACGGCGGTTTGCTGGAAGACCTCGGCAACGCGGCCGATGACATTGGAACCGGCTAAGACGACGGCGCCGACGGTGACGCCGTCAGCGCTGCCTTTGCCGATAGTGAAGGTCCAGTTCCAGGTGGCCGGGTCGCGGCTGAGGACATGGGCGACCAGCACACGCCAGGTCGGAAACGGCGGCAGATCAAGGATTTTCCGGAGCTCGGCGTTTTCCTGGGCAAGGGAATCGCAGGCGGCGGCGTTGATTTCAGCCAGTCGCAGGCGTAGTTCTTGGTCGTGCCGCTTTTGCCGAGCCTTGGTCGGCGTGACCCAGGCAAACAAGTCAACGGCGACGTCTTCGACCGTCCGCCAGGCAGCCGCAAAAGGTGCGGCCATGCCGAGAGCCATGCGGCGGCCAAAAGAACTCATGCCCAATCCCAGCATGAGAAGGACGGCAAGGACGCCCAGCAAAGCAAACAAATGGCGAAAAGAAACGTTGAACATGAATAAATATAAAATATAGCGATGTACGCATGACTTCAGCCAGCCGCACGCACGTCGTCCAGACTTCAATCTGCCGTATGTACCGTATGTAGTTCAGCTTTAGCTTGCCGTGCGTAGTTCAAGCTTCAGCTTGCCGTGCGTAGTTCAAGCTTCAGCTTGCCGTGCGTAGTTCAAGCTTCAGCTTGCCGTGCGTAGTTCAGCTTCAGCTTGCCGTATGTACCGTACGTAGTTCAAGCTTCAGCTTGCCGTACGTAGTTCAAGCTTTAGCTTGCAGTATGTCTTAGAACCAGAGATTCTCTGCCGGCTTCGGGGCCGGCTTAGGCGCTGGTTTCGCAGCGGGTTTCTCCTCTGCCGCTGGCTTTTTCTCCTCTGCCGCTGGCTTTTTCTCTTCTGCCGGCTTCTTCTCCTTGGCGGCTGGCTTTTTGTCTGCGGCAGCCGTTTTTTTGTCTTTGGCGTCTTCGGCTTTTTTGTCTGCTTCTTCTGTTGTTTCGGGTGTTTCCGCCGTCGTTTCTTCTTTTTCACTGGCGTTTTTTTGGGCGTCTGCGGTTTTTTCTGCGCCTTCTGCTGCTGGTTCGGCAGCTACTTCGGCTTCCGGTTCTGGCGGCGGCGTTGTTTTTTCGATGAGTGTTATCGTTGGCACTGGCGTCAGTGGCACATTTGGGAAGGCGTTGACTAGGGTCGCCTCTTCAGCGGTTTCTGGGCATGAAAACAGGAGTTTGACCATGGCCGGGCCTTTTTGGACAACGCGACGCAGGTCAAAGGCGTTGTTGCTTTCCAAGGCCATGCCTTTGCATTCATGTTCGGCGCCGCCGGCTCGCAGGCGGTAGTCCAAGGTGCTTAAAGAGCGGTTTGGCAGGACGGCGACCGTGAAAATCAGGAAAACCTCGCCATCGCCTGGGGCGACTTCCACCCGTAGCCCATCAGGCACGATGTCGACCGGGTTGACCTCGTCATTGGCAATGGCACCCTCTATGTTGACAAAACTAACCGGCTCTGAAGTGCGTTGCATGCGCTCAATGGTGCCGGCATGGATTTTGGCTGAAAAGGGCGGGGCGGCGTGGCTGTAAAAGGCCGCGCCCAAGACGGCTAAGCAGAGCAGGCGGCGAATCTGGAAAAACGCTGATTTTGCCTTCATGGCGTCGTCCTTTCTATGTTGAGAATGCACGTTTAAATCACTGCGCCTGGCCAGCGACTGCGCTCTGCAAGGCGAAGACGCCTTCTAACCCGCGCCGGGCCAGGGCGAGCATTTTTTTCAAATCAGCGTCAGAAAAGGTTGCTTCTTCGCCGCTGCCTTGGATTTCGACGTAGCGGCCAGCGTTGGTCATGACGATGTTCATGTCAACATCTGCGGCCGAATCTTCCTCGTAGCACAGGTCAAGCAGCGGCTTCCCGTCAATCAGGCCGACGCTGACCGCAGCGACCTGCGCGATGATTGGGTTTTCCGTGATCAGGCCGTCTTTGAGCAGCTTGGCGGCGGCCAGTTGCAGGGCGACCGAGGCTCCGGTGATTGACGCGCAACGAGTACCGCCGTCAGCATCGATGACATCACAGTCGACATGCAGAGTCAAGCCCGGCAGTTTGGACAGGTCGACGACGGCGCGCAGAGAGCGGCCGACCAAGCGCTGGATTTCAGCGGAGCGGCCAGATAGTTTGCCGCGGGTGACTTCGCGTTCGGTGCGTTGGGCAGTGGAGGACGGGAGCATCTGGTATTCCGCAGTGATCCAGCCCCCAGGGACGTTTTGCTCCTTCATCCAGCGCGGCACGCCGGTTTCGACGCTGACCGCGCAGAGAACGCGGGTGTTTCCAAACGACGCCAGCACAGAGCCGGCCGGGTGGCGCTGATAGCCGGGGACAAGGGAAACCGGGCGCAATTCATCCGCTTGGCGTTTATCTTTACGTGTCATGTTGGTTTATTTCTTCGGGTGGTGTATGTTATCTGGTTTGTTTCAGCCATTTCCACCGGTCGGGAAAATGGCTTGCCGCCGGTCAGGGCAGCGGTGTTTTGTCACTTCTTATAACTTGCCCTCGGAAGGACGCATTGCCAGTTGTCACGTCATATTTTCATCAAAAGCTTTGAAATTTTGACCCTGGCGCTGGTTGGCGTGGTTGTCTTGGCTGGTTGCGACCAGCAGCCGGTTCCGCCCTATAACCGCCTGAATGGCCAGCTGCTTTTGGAAGCCTGCGGCGCCATGGCGCAAGGACGCCATGACGAGGCACAGGCCGTCCTGCAACGACTGGTCGATTTGGAGCCGGGAAACAGCTTTGCCGTTGACGCGCTTAGGCATGAGGAGCGCCGACGGCACCTGGAAGCAGCCAACTTGATGCTGGCGACTGGTGACTATCACCAGCTGAGGCTTTTCCTGGCCAAGATTGAAAAAGAGGGCGCTAGCAGCCCAGAGCTGTTGACGCTGCGGTCGGTGGCAGATGGCTTGGAAGCGCTGTCAGCAGTATGCGCACGGCGCCCGTGGGAGACCTCGGCCGATGTCGAAAAAGCCCTGGAAGACCTGGAGCCGCATGGCGCAGCCTTGTCGGACTCAAGCCGATTCCAGGAATTTCGCCGGCAATTGCAGGCCGATTTGGCGGTGTTGCGGGAACGGGAACTCCAGGCGAAGATTGCCGCAGCCCTGACCGCCTTGGACGAGGCCGCGTTTGTCGAAGACAGAGCAGTTTTTGAACAAGCCGAGGCCTTTTGCCGGAACTTTCCCCAGGCCATGTTTTCAAAGTGCTGGCAAGAGTTGCCGACGTTGACCACTGCGGCGGCGCTGCGGAAACTGGCCGGAAGCAGCGCTGGCATGGCAGTCGCGGAAAGCAGGACAGCCCTGGCGGTGGCCGGAGTGATGGCTTGGGAACGGCTGGCGCCGCCCGTGCAGGCGGAGCTGGCTAAAATAATGTCTCAAGAGAGTGAATCGCCGTCGCTATGCAGGCGGTGGATAGTGGCCAGGCAGACGGATAACATGGCCGACTATGAGGAATTGCTGGTTTGGCTGCGGGCGAAGCGACCGCAGCTCGGGCCGCCGCCGACCCTGGTTGCCAGGTATGTTTCCAAAGACTTGGTGAGCAGTCAGGAGCAGCTGGCCTGGTGCTGGCAGTCGCCTTGCCCAGGAGTGACTGAGTTGTTTTCTCGCCTTCAACAGATACGAACCAAAAACAATCCTAATTCGACAAGGAACAAACGATGAAAAGAAACATGATGCGTCACGTCTGTCTGGGGACATTGCTGGCGGTTTTGCCGATGATGTCTGTCTCGACCCTAGCCCAGGAAGGCGGCGCTCAGCCGGCAGCGCCGGCCGTTGCCGACCCTGCGGCGGCTCAGCCTGCGGCGGCCGACCCTGCGGCGGTTGAGAAGTATTTGGCGTCTCTGCCGGAGGTGGTGGCGACTTACGACGGCGGCGAGGTGAAGTCAGCGATGATTGTCCAGGTGATAACTACGCAGAAGGAAGCCATGCAGGCTGACGGCGCTTTTACGATTGACGTCGTCAAGGGCTATGTGCATGACTTGGCGGGCATGATGCTTGACCAGGCGCTGGCGGTCGGCGAGGCGAAGGCGCGCGGCATTGCCCCCAATGATGACCAAGCCGCCAAGGAACTTGCAGCGATCAAAGGCCAACACAGCCAGGAAGACTTTGCTAAGTTGCTGAAAGCCAATGGCCTTGATTCCGAGGAAATGCTGCGCCAGCGCATTGCCGAGCGCATCATGGTCAATGATATGATCAAAAAGGCAGCTGCAGTCACGCCCGAGGAAGTCAAAAAGTTCTATGACGACAACCCGCAGTATTTCAACTTCCTGTCAGCGTCGCATATTCTGGTTCGTTTTGAGAAGGACGACGAAGCCTCCCGGACAGCGGCCAAGACCAAGATTGAGTCGATCCAGAAGCAATTGAAGGAAGGCGTTGATTTTGCCGAACTGGCCAAGCAGCACAGTGACTGCCCCAGCAAAGAGCAGGGCGGCAGCCTGGGCAAATTTGGCCGCGGCCAGATGGTGCCGGAGTTTGAGCAGGCACTGTTGAAGCTGAAGAAGGACGAAATAAGCGGGTCTGTTGAAACCCAGTTTGGCTATCATCTGATCAAGAGTGGCGGCGAGGGCACCCAGCCGTTGACGGAAGAAGAGCAACGGCGCATCACGGCCTTCCTGGAACAGCAGAAGGCCCAGAAGACCTACACAGAGCTGATTGCTAAACTGCGGACTGACAAGAATGCGAAAATCCTGGTGGAAGCTCCCCCACCGCCGGTCATGCCCGGGGCACCGCCTGCCGGCGATGCGCCATAACCACGATTGAACTGGCGCGCCGTACGTAGTTCAAGCAATCCTCGCCCCGGGCTAAAGCCCGGGCACTGAACAGAAGTAAAATAACAGCTCCCAAGCAGCTACGGCTCGCCCCTCGCCCCTTACGAATTATGAATTATGAATTATGAATTATGAATTATGAATTATGCAATGCGCCTCAGCATTCAGCATTCAGCATTCAGCATTCGCCCCTCGCCCCTTACGAATTATGAATTATGAATTATGAATTATGCAATGCGCCTCAGCATTCAACATTCAACATTCAACATTCAACATTCAACATTCAGCATTCAGCATTCGCCCCTCGCCCCTAATTCACGTCTTCTTTGCGCTGCCATGCCAGGGTGACAATTCTTTGCGTTTCCGGCCGGATTGGCGCCCAGGTGGCTCGGCGGACGCCGGCGACCCAGATGATCTCGTCTCCGGCCAGGACTACGGGGATGCGATGGCGCTCGCCACGGGGGATGTGCGCATCCGTGAAAATGTCCTGGAGCTTCTTGGCGGCCGTCGCCCCGAAAGGCGTCATGCGGTCGCCAGGCTGCCAGGTGCGGACGGTCAGGGCCGGCGGCATGGAGTCTGCGGCGAATGCCACCACCTCCACGTCGCGAGAACGTGCTTCTGCAGGCGCGGCACCTGGCATCGAGACAGTCGCTTGCAGTTCACCGCCTAATTCCGGCAGAATGAGGGCAGGGCAAGTCTGCCAAGACCAGCTTCGGGGAGGCATCGCGGTCAGCGCAGCGTCAGTGCGGACGATGCGCACGTTGTCGCGGGTCAACTGAAGCGCGAGGTCGTGATTGATGCTGACGGTGAGCGGCACGCCCGAGAAGCGCTGGAGGGCATTGCTCAAGCGGGTCAGCGTGCGATGTGAGACGGTTATTTCTGCAGGCAGCAGGCGTTGCAACAGCCGCACCCGCAACGCCTCGGGGAGTGCCTGCCAATCCGCCGGCGTGACCGGCTGTTGAGCGTCGGTCGCCGCTTCCAGGCAATCGGCATCTTGGCGCAGAGTCCGCAGGCATTGCTCCAAGCCGGCGTCAGTGTCGAAAATGCGCCGGAACAGAGGCAGGAGATGATTGCGGATCGCGTTGCGGCGGAAGACGTTATCAGCATTGGTTGCGTCCAGGCGCCAGTCGCTGACGCCTTGCTCAAGCAGGTAGGACTCAATCTCCTGGCGGCGGACAGCGAGCAGGGGACGATAGAGCTTGACGCCGGCGACGTTTCGGTAGGGGCGCAGTCCGGTCAAACCGGAGCAGTTGGCGCCGCGGGCCATTTTCAGGAAAAGGTCTTCGAGGGCGTCGTCACCATGATGGCCCAGAAAGACTGGGATGTTTCCGTCGCTGAGTTTTTGCCAGGTTTCCAGGCGTTGACGGCGCGCGGCTTCTTCGATGCTTTCGCCGGGCTGGCGGTGAGAGGGCACCTCAAGGTGGAACAGCTGGAAGCGGATGCCTCGCTGCTGGCAGAATTGCCGGCACCATTCGGCATCGTCATCAGCGTCCTTGCCACGCAGGCCATGATGACAGTGGACGGCGAGGACGTCTGGTCGGGCGGCGTGCAGGCCGAGGAGCAGGGCAGTACTGTCAGCGCCGCCGCTGAATCCGCAGATGACCTGCTCTGGGATGCGGTTGGCGGACAGAAATTCTGCGATTATATTGGTCAGTGGCATGGCCGAAGCACCTTAGGCAAAAAGGCATGGATGATGCGATTTGAAGAAACTCAGCCAGCAATTGAACCGGCTTTAGCGGAATGGGCGCGGCTATTGTGCCTGCGTCTGCGCCGCGATGCTGCTGGTGCGCTGGGCGGGGCCTACGTCAGCCGCTACCAGGGTTCGGGATTGGAATTCGCGGATTGCCGTGAGTACCAGGATGGCGATGACGCCCGGCAGATTTGCTGGCCTGCGTCGTTGCGTACAGGTCAATTGCTGTTGACCCGTTACCAGGAAGAGCGTGAGGTTAATGTAATCCTTGGCGTTGATGTTTCACGTTCTATGCGCCTGGAAAAAGCGAAAATCCAGCGCACGGCGGAAATCGCCGGCTTGCTGGCCTATTGTGCGGCATGGGGCAATGATCCCATGGAGCTGGTTTTGTTTTCGGACAGGCTGGAAGGGCAACTGCCGCCGCGGCGCGGTGAACGTCAGGCCCAGCAGGTCATCCGGGGCATTCTCGGGGCATCGCCGCAATCACCGGCCACGGACTTGGCTGGCCTGGTGCGGCTGCTGGCTGGCGACGTCCGCCGCCGGCGTTCGCATATTATCATCATCAGCGACTTGGCAGACCGGCATTATGGCGACGGCTTGACTGCCCTGGCTGGCCGCCATGATGTCCTGGTCTGCCATCTTGGGCTGGTGCCGGAAGCCGACCTCCCGACTGCTGGCTGGCTGGAGGTCGAGGATGCTGAGACCGGCGTCCGTCGGCTGGTCAACTGCGCGGCCTGGCGCGAGGGTCAGGGGCGTCTGGCCGAAGAGCATCAGCGGCTGGCGGCGCGGCTGACTATCCAGGCCGGCGCTGGGTATGTCTTCTTCCCGCCAGGCGCCTCGCCGGCAGTAATTTTGCAGCGATATTTTGCCGGCGCACGGGCATAATGGGTCAGGCTTTTGTAGTACCTCTCCGAAGCTCTGGATTGGGGGCATCTCCCCCAGGTTCCGCTTCGCTTCACCCGGGGTTACTCATGGCACCTCCTCTGCGAAGCTCATTGTAAAACTTCACACATTAATCCTCTATTGGATACGTTCGTTAACCGGGGAAGGGAACTCAAGCAGGAATAGCTGGCCGCGGTCTTTTTGAAAATCAAAGGTGATTTCCTTGCCGGACGTGGGTAGTTTTTTGCCGCCATCGCATTCGATTGCTGACAGAAGTGGCTGGGGGAATGTGACCGTGACCTGCTTGGCGACATCGTCCGTGTAGTTAGCGGCATAAAGCAGGACTCGTTTGTCCAGGCTCAGTGCCTTCAGGCGCAGAAACGGCGCATCCTTCTCGAAGTCGTAGAAGCGCACTCCGTCGGTGAAGAAGTCCTCGTAGGGCAATGCGATGCGGATGGCCTCGACGACTGGCGCCAAGGTAGGTGCATTGAAGATGGTGGCGCCTGCGTAGAATACGATCATTTTCGGCTTTTGCATCAGGGATTCGAACATCTGGTACTTGAGCATGATTTTGCGATCAAGCCGCGTTTCCGTCCCATATCCTCCTGCCAGCAGGATCGGGACGGTGGCGTCGCGACCCAGGTATTTGGCATACATTTCCATGGCGTCGCCGGGCTTGACGCATTCTTCCACGCCGCCATAGGTATAGGACATAATTTGGATGATTTCGCAGTATTTGCTCAGCAGCTTGTAGTCCAGGAAGCCATAGATTTTGATGTCCTCAGGTTTCTGGAATCTAGCGCCCTGAACGCAGGTCAGCAGCATCGGCTTGCGGTCGGCCGGGTATTTCCCCTCTGCTTCAACCAAACCCTCCTCGAATGCCTGGCGATATAGCGAATACCAATATCCTATGCGGGAGCACTTGAAGTCAACCCATTCATTGTACATGGACGGATTGACTGTCTTGGTCCGGACGATTTCTTCGGGCTCCATGTACTCGATGTTTTTCTTGGCCAGATATTCTCGGAATAGCGCCTTGGTCTTGGGTGCATAATCGACCTTGTCTTCGAGCATGTTGGTCATTTCGTCATCATATTCAAGTGTGATTCCGTACTTTGCCGCTTCTCGTGTGCGGCGAAGGGTGCCTGCGATCGGCTCGTCATCCTTGTCCAGTGCCAGAGAGACGACCCTATGAGTGCCTTGCCCACTGCCAAAACTGAAAGGCTTTCCATCGATGCCGAAGGCGATGTGTTCGTCTTTGATGCCGGTGTACTGCTCCACGACCGCAGCGAGCAGGAAGCCTTTGGCGTAGGCTTCGTTACGGAATTTGCTGAATTGGTCAGGGGCATCGTCAGCAACAGGGCTGTACCAGGAGCCCATGTAGTTGAAGCCGCAGGCATTCAGGCTGTTAAAGCAATCCGGATAGGAGTAGTACATCATTCTCAGCGGAACGTAGCTTGGGCCGACAAAGATTTTTTTGAATGGGCGCACCGGTTCGATAGCGGTGTGGGTGATTTCCATGATTTCCGGGCGTTGTTTCTCGCCATCGTGTTCAAGCCAGTATTCGCAGAGGGACTTTGCCCCGGCCTTGAAGCTCTCCGGCGCAATGTGGCCAAAGATCAAATACTGATTTCCGGAGAGGAAGTACAGGTACGCCTCATAGTCGTTGAATTTCCGTCCGTTGACGCCCCGTTCGCCGGTTTTTTTGTAGGTCAGGAATTTTTCCCCCCATTGGTTTTTTGAGTTCCAGTCAGCTCCGGCTCCATGTGAGCTCATGCCATCGACTATGATGTCGTCAGTCAGTGAGAAATGGAAAATGCCCGGTTCCTGGTCATTGGGGATGATCGTCCGCTTCCCGGCGATTCGGAAGGAGATCGGCAGTGGGATGCGGTCGGTCATGCCTTCATGTTCATACTCGCATTTGATTATGTGCTTGTTTCTCACATCTAAAGCCTTGGCTTGCGGGAAGTCCTTGGCCTCGAATTTGACGGGCGCATACTGCGCGTCATCGGTCAGGAACAGGCAGTCTGCGCACAAGCGCCCCTTGGCAACGATTGAGAGCATCTGTGCGCCGCCTTTAGTCGTGAAATTGCCGCCGTACACCCAGACGTATTTTCCGGGGCCGGCATATTTTCCCTGGGATACCTTTTCATTTGCCGGGGTGTCAATGTGATTCAGGTACTTGCCGTTGTACTCGATGAAAATCCGCGGCGATTCCATGTAACCGTAGATACGCAGCCAGATGTGCCACGTCCGCTCTTTGCTGAAAAGGGTGACTGGGTCCGTCACTTCCGCAATCTGGAAATTCCAGTCTATGCGTTTATCCTCAAGGGCGATTCCGCCGCGTCCTGAGAAGTAGTCCGGCTCAATGTCATATCCCCAGTTGGTTGGCGACGTGAAGGGGTAGATGTCTTCTACTTCCCGCCAGATGACCTCATGCTCCTGGCTGAATTCATGGCTGGGTGGGGTCACCTGCAAGGAAAGATTGCGATAGCATACGGTTCCCTTGGCCTGCCAGATGCTGGCATGCAGGGAGACTGTTTCAATGTCGTAGGGCACGCGTTTCGAGACGCTGAAGATTTTCCATTCATCGGTCGGCTTGAGCTCGGCGTTCAGCCAGAAGACCGGCTGCTTGTCGCTGCCCTTGACAGAGCGGTGCATGGTTGAGACAAAGACCTTGCCGCCTTGCCCAAGCTCAATGTCAGCCGTCTTGTATTCACCGCTCAAAGATAACAGGGAACCCTTCGGAAACTTGTAGTCCGTCCGGTAAATCAGCAAGCCATTGACATCGGTGCGTTCCGAAACAATTTTAGCAAACTTCACGCCGTTGTTGTCCGACTCGATCGAGCAACTCGTGTTTTTTTCATCGCATCTGAATTCCCAGCCGGTCGGCGCCTTGCCCGACATCAAGGCAAAGTCACGATTCGGCAAAATCTCCTCTGCAAACAAGGAGGCAGCGGCTATAGGCAGGCACAAAACTGCACTGAGAATATTCTTTTGTCCGGGATATTTCATGGTTTCTCCTATGGATGAGAAATTTTGGTTCTTCCGGTGTTTGCGAAAAAGATAACGTTTCACTCCTTGCGGTGATTGCTTTTCAATACCAACAATTCTTCGTCCAGTCCATAGCGGAGTGCTTCCATTCGTTGGCTGTGTTGGGTTATCCAGTCGCCGCTGACTACAGGGATTTGAAACGGGAAAAATGCCGGATGGTTCAAGAACAGCCCTAAGGCGCCCTTGCCCTCTGGAACCGCTAAGAGCGCGGCCTCAAGCATGAAGACGGCCTGGCGGGAATCGACCTGGTGCAAAGAGGCGACTTTTTCATAGCAGCCCCTGGTCTCCGAATCCTTCAGCACCCCCCAGTTGACAAAGGAACGGATGACGTAACGCGCTCTTCGGCTCACGGTCTGGCGGTCGCCATAATGCTCTTTCAGCCTGGAAACGATTTGAGCCTGCGTGACCTGCTTTTGCAAGCCAAGCAAACGCCCAACCACAGTCGCAACCGCAAACCAAAAAGGATACGCAGCCCCAAGAATAGACCAATGCAGAGGCAGTCGGCTATCCGGGACATCCTGTAAAAGCGGATAAGCTTCATTTCTCCATGCGACTAGGTAAGCCTCTGGGGCAATCCAGGTCTTAATTAAAGGATTGGCAATATAGGTCTTGGACTGCTGGGACGGCGGGGAAGCAAGCGCCGGAGAAGTACTCAAATAAACGTAAATCTCTTGTCGCGCCTCGGTTTTGGAGAGACCCGTTCCATAGAGCCTGGCTGCTTGGTCAAACCAGTCTAAGTGCAGCTCTCGCTGAATGCCGATTTTCTCGAACCGCTGGGGTGTCATGGCCGCGCCCTCCGCTCAAGCTTCACTAATGGCGCGATCACTTCCTCAATGGCTATGCCGCCGTGGCCGACAATGGTCTGGCCTGGAGGGACAAACGCGTCGCGGCCAGCGGCAATCAGCGGGAAGTAGTCTGGCGGCAATCCGACGGGTTCCCATTCGCAGGCGCATGGGAAGGCCTGAGCCACTTGCGCTCGCAGCTCCGGCGTGGGATACACCCGCACGCGCTCACCGCGAGTTTCGGCAATCACGCCTTCAGAGGGCCGACCTTGGCCCTCGCCTTGAATGTTGCCATGATCAGACGTCAGCCAGACCGCATAGCCATAATCCAGCAGCCTATTGATCAGTGCGGAGAGAAAGCCGCCTTCGCACCACTGTTTGATTTGATTGTGCATGCCGGCCGAGCCGAGCTGCATGCCGTGCATAATTTTGTCGACCTTGTCTACAACTAGTCCTACCACCCTGGTCTTGTCCGGATGGATGGTTTTTTCCAGGATGCTTGCTGGGTCGCCGTCAGCGAGGCCGCGCTGGTAGACGACATCCAGGCGCGATATGCCGCGGCCTTCCCAGAATTGCTTCCAGAGTTTTTCCTCCTGGTCGGTTGTTTTGATGGAGGCAGGGAAGTAAAGCGGCGGTTTGCCGGCAAAAATCGCTTGTCTTGACACTGTGGTCAGCGTGGGTATCCAGGCAAAGGTCGCGGATTCGCGCATGATTAGGTTGGCATTTTGCTTTTGCAGCTCTTGTCGGATGGTCACCCATTGGTCCAGAGCCAAGCCATCAACTACAATCAGGGCGGCGCGACTACCGTCCGATTCTTCAATGGCGCGGGCTAAATGCCGCGCTACATGATGCAGCATGGCCGGATGATGGGGCGGCAGGTTGATCAGGCTGGCGTAGTGGTCTGACAGCCATGCGGAAAAAGTCGCATTGAAGCGGTCGCCAGCTTCTCTGAGCCGGACGGAGTTTCCAGGGTTCTTGCTGCAATGGACTAATGCAGAAAGTTCGGCCCATTTCAAGGCAAAGGCGAGCCAGTCTGAGTGATGCGCCGCAGCGTCAGGGTGTTCTGTTTCAACTAAGGCGAACAAACGGTCTATACGTTGCTGGTCGTCGCTGGCGTCAGGCCGGGCAATGCCGATTTGCACCCAGGAATGGGCGTCTGCCTTAAAGCCAGGGGCTTCTATGGGGATGAGTTTTCCTTCCAGGAATAAGTTGTCGATGTAGACCCTGATGTCCTGGTGGTCGAACGGCAAGCTGGCAGGGCCGGGATACTGGCAGCGCATGTCTTCGGCGCTTTCAGTGATTTGGTCGGCATTGCCGTATTGGGACAGGAACACTGGCCAGCGTTCTTGCAGGAAGGCGAAGAATGCCTTGTCGTCTGGCACGATTTTGTCAAGCGGCCAGGCTTTGAATCTGCCGTGTGCATTGAGGATTTGGATGAATCGCTCCGACAGCATGGCCGGGAGCCTGAGCTGGCCGTAGTGCAAGCGAAGCAGGGCGCGCAGCAACTCGACTGGGTTGCCGATCAGCTCCGGCGCAATGCCGAATACATAGCGGAGGATGTAATCCTTGGTGGCATTGTCGCCCATGCGCTCTGGCGGCGATTTGCTTTGGGCTTCGAAAAGCGCGTCCAGCAGGCGCCGATCAAGCTGCTCAATGACTGGATAGCTCAGGTTGGGGAAAATATCCCCCAGGTTGAACGACAGCTGGCGCCCTGCCTGGAGAAGGTCGTAAGGCAGGGCTTCGAGCTCCGCGTCCGGCAGGCGCAGGATGACGACCAGGTCGGTATGCTCGCCCTTGTCCCAAATTGAACGATATCGGGATTCGTAGGCATAGCGGAATTCGATTGGGTCGCTGAATTCAATCAAGTCAAAGCCACGGGCACGCAGCGCCGTGGCGAGCTTCTCCTCGGTCAGCAGACAATCCGGGTCTGCGACTAAGGTCAGCTTGCTGACTCTGGGGACAAAGTCGTTTAAGATGGCGTCACGCCAACTGCTCATGTCGCCTCTCAAGGATGAATCGTAAGATGAATATAGATGGAATTAGGGGAGGAATGACGTTCATTCGTGGTTTGTTTTTTTTAACCACGAAAGGCACGAAAGGACTTAGGGTGGACTACGCCGTTCACAGCCTATTTTTTTAAACCACTGATAGACACAGATGAATACGGAAATTTTTGTTTTTTGGGTTGTTGTAACCACTGAATACACGGAATATACGGAATTTTTTGTGTATGGTTGTTGCTCGTCGGGATAGGATTGCATGCGGATTTGCGATTTGGCCTATAGGTTTTTTGACTGTTCAGTCTGAACAGCCCGATGGCGTGGAGAAACGCTTTAGGTCGCCGCCCGCTTGGCACGAATGAGCTGAGGGCCACCCCAACCTCGTAGAGGTGGCACCATGAGTAACCCCAGGTGGAGCGAAGCGGAACCTGGGGGTGGAGTCCCCCCCCAAGCTTGAGCCTCGGAGAGGCGACACAAAAGCGTTGACCTGATGAAAATCTTTCCCAAAAAACAAGGAGTTACCGATAGTAGTACAAGTATCTCAAAATGCATTTTTTCACCTCGCATCCAGATAATCGCTGTACCATAGTCCACCCAGCGGCAGACCCTCGGCGACGAGATTTTTGACGATGGCGTCATCACTCGCTCGCCGTATGGTGGAATATCCGTCATGCCCTTTTTCAAGAATCCAGACTTCTTCGGGCGTCAGGGCATCAACGAAATAGGGCTGATGCGTCGTGATAAAGACCTGCGATCCTCCTTTGCGACCGGTCGCATGTTCTCGAAATTCATTGGCCAGGGTTTCCAGCAGCTTATGGTACAAGCCATTTTCGGGTTCTTCAATACACAAAAATGGCGGTGGCGTCGGGTCTTCGAGCAACAGGAGGTACGCAAACACTTTCAAGGTGCCGTCTGACATTTGTTGTGCATAAAACGGGTCTTGGAAACCTTTCTCGTTGAACCGCAAGAGCAGCCGTCCATCAATGGTTTTTTCAGTATCAATCTTGTTGATGCCGGGTATTTTCTGGGCAATTTTGTTCAAGATAGCCTGGAAGCGCTTAGGATGTTCCCGTTCCATGAATTGCACGACGTTTCCGAGGTTGTCTCCATGAATATTGAGATGCTTCTGAGGCCCGGCCAGGGGCAGGCTCCTGGCTGCGTCTGGAGTGAAATAGCTGAGATACCATCCTTCAATGAATTGGCGGAAGGCGGATATCCTCGGATGTTGCTTCAATGATCCCAGCGTGGCAATCCCTAGTTTGCGCGTATCCTCAAGTTCGACCACCTCGGTTTCGCTTGACTCTTCTTGCGCTCTACCTGATTTAATGGACTCCATCAGGGCAGACAAATCAAAATCCCCCTGGTCGTCATCGATTTGGCGGCCAGCCTGATCGCCCCTCCAGGCAACTCCTTGCCCGCAGTCCAGCACAAGAAACGAAAAAGGCCGACCGTATTTTTGGCCTTTTCGCCTCTGCCTGAGACGCTCTCGCAAGACATAAGGCCGACCTGAGTTGTCAACATCAATGGAAACCTCATAGGTGATGGGCCGGGCATTTCCATCTTCCCTGTAATAGATCTCGAATCCGATTGGTCCTTGCTGGCCTTGCGTTCGAATACGCTCAAATCCACCTCTGCCACGAGAGTCACATGCCTCTTCCACGCCCAGTTTCAAGGCATCAGCAAGAAAGCCGAAGGCGTCAAATAACGTGCTCTTGCCAACGCCATTCTTGCCGATTACTGCCGTCATGGGCGTGAGAGGTTCAGAGTGCTGCTGATTCCAGAGTCGGCCAAGGGTGATGTCTTTTAGCGCCCTGAAATTCTTTACTCGAAAACCTTCGATTTTGGCCATTGTTTATCTCCATGCGTGAGTAGGGGCGAGGGCAAGGATTGATTTATTTTTGTCCAGGACATCCATAAGCTCAGCCCATTTTCTCTGCTTAATATAATTCAAGCATCCAGTAATGTTGGGCAGAATGGCAATGGCAGCCCTGTTGAGTTGCCCAGTCAGCCTGCAGGGTTCTTTCCCGGCAAAACATTTTGTCCCAGTCATGCCCCATCTTGACCCAATCCAGTGCCTTTTTGCCGACAATAGCAGTAGTTTGTTCCTCAATGACCTTGCGGGTGCTGTTGTGAATTGTGCTGTAGAGCCAGGGGGGATTCATCCTTTGCGTCAATCCTCGCCATGCGGCGGCGGAGCCGCAAAAATTGTCAGCATCAGCTCAGCATCATCCAGGAGCCTGTATTCCGGTTTTTTCCCTGACAGCTTTTCGCTTGCCGTGATGATGATTGGCACCCCCTCACCGCGCTTATCCATGATGAAGCTCCGTTGACTGCCGATAGCGTTTACATTCATCGGGCAACGAGCCAGCAGGGAGGTGATCAATTCGTTTCTGGATGATTGCCGCTCCGAAATGCTCTCAATAGACATGGTGTTGGGAATCGCGCCAGGAGAGAATATCTCCAAGCGGTCAGAAAATAGATGCAGGCGAATTTTGGAGCCGTAAACGGAGTAATCTCGATGGGCTACGGCGTTGACTATTGCCTCGAACACTGCATTCATGGAAAACTGGGGGAGGTCGATCCGAAGGGGCGCCTTAGTGGCAAAAACCCGCATGTTTCGCTCCACAAATTTGCAGGCGTCCCGAATTTGCACATCCAGCGGGCCAGTAATATCCTTGGCGTCCAGTTGATAGGCCGCATTGCGCTCGACGCCTCGGTAGCAAACAGCCTGGATAAAGGCGCTGGAGATAAAGGTTTCTGGTTCGTCCGAGGCCATCAGGATGCCGCTGACTGTTGCTCGGACAGCGCCGTTGTCGTCCTTGGCAATCAGTTTCATTTTTTCGAGAAATTCGTGATCATCTTTAGGCGACAAGACGTTGCGAAATCTGTTCCACAGCTTTGGGTTCAAAGCATCGACTGATGTGCCGGGGACAATCTGTTCATCGAAGCGGATAAGTCGCGCCTGGCTCCGATGCTGGAATAAGCGCGCCAAAGCATCCGGCTTCATCTCGCGCTTAGAACTTCCGATGCGGCGGAAATAGCCATTAGGGCTTTTATGAACAAATAAACTGCGCGGCACATCAATGCGAAGGATGGTCTTCTCAGCACCTTGCTGGTCAGGCACAATGAGTTTTCGTATAATACACTCCAAGGGAGGCTCAATCGAGTCATTACAAATGGTGCGAAGCCAGCCCTCGACGATGTCAAGCTTTTCCGGCGGAATCCCACAAATTTCTTTGGTTTTATCGTCAACTCCCAGGACGACGATGCCGGAAGTCGTATTCGCCATGGCCGCCAGCTCGTCCGCCATGCTGTCTTTATGCGGGCTGACGACCTTGTTGCCGCGGAACGCCACGGCCTTGAGTTCGAGGATGGAGTCCTCGCCAAGCGCGATTTGTTTGAGTAGGTCGGAATTGTTTTCGTACATCATGGGTCTCCGTCAAGCTGAATAGCCAGCGCATCGCAAAAAGGGTTCTGCAACTGTTTCAGCCGTCCGCTGTAATGTTGCAATCGCTCCCCCATTGAAAAGGCCATTCCTGCAGTTTTTGTTTTCAGCATTTGCTACTGGAGTGCTTTTTCACGGCACTTTTTTGCCGACAATTGCAGAAGTCTTCTCCTCAATGACCTTGCAGGCGTTGTTGAGGATCGTGCTGTAGAGCCACGTCGTTTTGTCGTTTTCTGAGTTCATCTTGGCATCTGATAGCATAAGCGATTCGGTTTCAAAGTAGAGCGCGACCAATGCTCATCAATTGTCTGGATGAAGGTTGGGCGAACCAGCTTGGCGCGTTGTTGGAGCCAATCGCCGTCATCAGAGCGAAGATAGACGCCTTCAGCAGGCTGATCGCCCAATGCCGATGCAGACAAAAAACCGACAATGTCCGTATACGTGAAGCGCCCATGAGCGATAAAAGGCACGGTGGCGATGCTCACTTGGCTGAGCAGGCGGTCTCGACGCATCACCGACAGAAAACGCTCAGCTGATCGGTCATAGATGTCGAAAGCCATGAACCAGTCAGGCAACCGATTGTAAAACACGCTGTGCTGGGCGTAACACCATTCGCCAAAAAGGATGTACTGGTCGGAGAGAAGATCAAAAAGCTCGTCGCAATGGATGTCCAGCCAGCGAGTAAGCTCATGCCATTGGCCAGAACCAGGCAAAGACAAAATTTTGCCTCGATTCTGGGCGCGAACGGCACCGTCCGCAGCAAAAGAGATGCCGAGGTTGGCGCCATCGACCTTTTCCTCAACAGTGACTTCCTGCTCCAGGAATCCTTCGCGCTCAGACTCAGTCATCACTTTGTCATCGCGGATATCGGTATCATGCAGTGCCGCCAGATGAGGAGTGCTGGGAAATTTACTGAAGGTTTCTTTCATGATTGGGAAATTTTTCAGTGAATTTTCTTTCCACGTATTCGGGACAAAGAAAAATGACCTCGATGCCGACTTCGGACAGTGCCTCTTTCCATCCCCACCACTTGCTGTCGGTAGCCTGCAATATCGGTGCTTTCTTTTTTTTGCCATAGGCATTGGCCACTGCGATGAATTTTTGATCAGACCTATCAAAATCTTTCAGCTTTTCGTGCAATGGAAATTCTTCGTATGAATCTCCGCGCTTGTTGATCGGCACAATTTGGTGCTCCGGCAGGGACGATTGGTAAGTAAGCACCCACTTCAAGAAGTGGTCGCCCACGCCCGGCTGGCCGCTGGATTTCAGATTTTTACGATATTCTTTTAAAATTTCTCCATTAGCATCTAAAATCAGTCCGCGACGCTTCTCATCAATGACATGCAATATCGCGTTGATACATGCCTTCACGCATTCGTCAGGACGATCACCTGGCTGAGGCGTGCGTGATGCTTGATTGGCGATGATGGGCACATTCGTATCCACCAGGCATTTATCTGGCAGCACTGGATCGGCACACGCATTGGCGGAGGCTTTTTTTGATCTCTTCATTCAGACACCTCCTGCTTGGCCTTATTTTCCCTGCTCCTTTTTTCGATTCCGGCCAGTGCCTGCGCACTGATATCCCCCATCTCATCGCCGAAGAAATTTTCCGGCCAGTTCTGGATGTTGCCATATTCATCAATTTGCAGAGAGTCGAGGGTTGCTTGCGCTTTGTTGACATTGGCAAAATAGGCCGAGACACTATCCTGCGTAATTTTCCCTTCAGCAATGCGGCGTTGCAGGCGCCTTAAAAAGTGTTCGGAGTGGGTTTCGATAATGAGCTGAATATTCCTATCCTCGCTTCCTTTACCATTCCTTCTTTCTTTGGAGTTGATGACATCAATCATCACATCAGCAAGGGCTGACTGGGCACTGGGATGCAGGTGTATTTCAGGCTGCTCCATGATGATGATTGATCCAACTGGCGCATAAAAACACTGAACCAGCACAGGCAGAACCTGTGATATGCCAAAGCCGACGTCGGGAAGGTCTACCAAATTCGGTGCCCCCTTGGGACGCACTTTGACCTCGTATTCTCGCCGCTTCTCAGATATGGCTTCGACCTCGAATGATTCAATCAGGCCCATTTCCTTGAGTTTTTGGGCGATTGTGGCCTTCAGGGGGTAGAATTTTTGCCTCTTCCCCATGCTGATTTCCCGGTCAGAAGCGGCAAGGATGGCCGCAATGCTGTTTTCACCGGCATAGCCAACGCTCTCGGGTTCCACGCCACTCCACGTATACAAGCGGTCTGGCTTTATACGCAAAGGCCCAAGGTAGCACAATGAATTGAACAATTTTTCATGTCGCAAATTCAGCTCCTGTACGAATTCTGCTTGTTGGTGGTAGGCTACGACTTCATCCGGGAAGCCGTAAAAGCGAACCGGTGCATCAAAAGGCCAGGGACGACCTTGGGTTCGTTTGGGCTCATGAGGGGAGGCATCGAACTTGTATTTTGCCTTCTCTTCGTGACGCTTCATGCCAACAGTAAGCTGGGCGCTATCGTCTTCGAGAAGTTCGTAGTAGAATTTGCTTAACGCCAAGGAACTCAACGCTTCGGCGGCCATGCCGATTTCAGCATGAAAAGCCAATTCATTGCCGGCAAATTGCATCACAGATTCACCTTTATCCGTTTTATAGGGATAGGAACCGGAAAAAGTTTCCGGCAGAGTCCAGCAATAATCAAATTGGATTTTGTTTTTAAGGTCACGTTTATATACCATATCATGGAAAGAACCGAGCTGGACCGCTGAATTCTTGCCGCCAGGGTAGAGAACAGCTTTTCGGTCTGGCGATTCAACAGTCTGCTTGAGCATCATCAAGAACTGCCCAATACTGGATTTGCCGGAGCTATTGGCGCCGAAGAACAGCGTCAGTGGCGCCATTTCAATCTCGCCGGTGTCTTGCCAGCCTTTGAAATTTTGGATGCGTAGTTTCTTCAGCATTTTACTGAGCTCCTTTTCTGGTCACTGCCTGGTCATACCACATGAGCAGCTTGGCGTCTTCTTCTAACACATTGACTGGAATCTTGTCGGCCACGGCGATGATGGTGGCGTAGTCGCGTTCCTGCCAGGCTTTCTTGAAGCCGGCGCGGACGGCTTCAAGGCGGAAAACCTTGAGCTTTTTCTTGCTTTGCTTGTATTCCTCGAACTCTTTGAGCAGCGCCTTCTCGCGCAGTTTTTCGAGGTCGCTGGCCTTGTTGGGGTCAGGAACATACCAGCGCGATTGGGTGCGGGCTTTGAGTTCCTGGTTGTCCGTTTCCAAGGCAAGGTTTTCGGCAAGCTCAATGTCTTGGTTTTTGAATTCGGCTTCAATGATGGGTCGCAACTCAGAACTGCGGCGCATCCAGGAAACGATCTGTGCAGGAATCGCCCCTTGGCCATCATAGCAGAGGAAGTTCTGGTGCAGCAGGTCGCGCAAATCGAGCTGGGTTTCGTTTTTGCTCCAGCCGCTGAGCGTCATCATGAAATTTGGATTGATTTCTTGGAAGGTCTGCGGTTTCTCTTTCAACTGGTACCGCAGCCAGTCTATGGCAGTGGCTTCGCCGTCCACAAAGCCCGACAACGCCGCTTGGACTTGTTGTCCAGTAGTCATCTTCTTGCGGTCGTATTCAGCGACTTGGTCTGGCAGGAAATACATGCCGTCACGCTCAATGAAGCGCTGCGCCAAGTCCACCTGAAATTCTTGGCTGGAAAGCGGCACCAGGTAGCCCTTGCGTACGTAATAGGCCACCATCTGGTCATACAGGATGCGCGGGTCTCGCTCCGGAATCATCTGCAACAAAGAACCATGTAACTTGACAACTGGCAGGTACTTCAGATGGGAGC
Organism: Lentisphaerae bacterium ADurb.Bin082; assembly: GCA_002070945.1. GTDB lineage: Bacteria > Verrucomicrobiota > Lentisphaeria > Oligosphaerales > Oligosphaeraceae > JAAZKI01. The sequence goes on along the minus strand of MWEG01000025.1, from coordinate 106,596 downwards.
GCACAAACTCCCAGACGCCCTCTTCGGTTTGCGCCTCTTTCTGAAAGCGCACCTCAAAGCCGCCATTGGGCTTGTAGGCGGAGATGACGAGGTCTTGCTTGACAGCAGTTGGGGTGGTGACAGCCTTGAAGCTGCCTTGCTGTTTATCTAAAGCGGATACATTGGCCACGATAAAACCAGCATCAGTAAGAGCGGTTTGAATGGTGTTCCAGACAGAGGCTTTGGTGTTGGAAAACTCAACCGTCATCCAACGACCAGGTTTCAGTATGCGGTAGGCTTCGTTGAAGCACAGTAACATCAATTGCCGGTACTCAGCCAGCCCCTTGCCTTGAACCTTGTTTTCGATGGCTTCGGGAATGTTGTTGGTGAAAACTTTTAGCCAGGCTTCCCAGAGGAAGTTCAGTTCGGAATAATTGAGGTTGGAACCAAATGGGGGATCAAGAAAAATGTAGTCGAAAGAATTATTTGCGATTTTACCCAAATCAGCCTTACTTTGACACGACGTTGCGCAATTTCTTTCCTCTAAATAAATGCCCTTAAATGCTTTGTCAATAAAATCTACATTCCGGCCTACTGTGAGGATGGGATTTGGAGGTGTAATTAACGAGGCAACATATAGCGTTCCCGCTAACGGACCTCCTCCTTTTTTATCTGCTCTAAAGCGTCGTAATTTAGAGACATAACAGCTCGCCGCAGTATGGGAAAGTTTAGTGCTGCTTGAAATGCGAATATTCGTATTTTTAACTGCTTTATTCCAAATCCTTGCCAACTCCCAAAGTCCACGTTTTGTATAGAAATGGTGAACATGGGTAATACCGATAGGATCATTTCGTCTCGTTTCTTGGCCTTCCATCATTCGATCTATAGGAAACCAGTACGGTATTTCACTGTCTTCTATTTTATCAATCAACGCCAAATCATTTTCATCGGGTTTTTTCTCAAATCGCTTATTGTCAATTGAATAATTAATCAACACCGGAACTTGCTTAGCCTGTTTGATGGACGTTTGCAGAGCCGAGTCATATTTTGTCAGCCAAGCTCTATCCATATTGCGCTTTGTCAATGAAGCTCGGCAATTAGGGCATGGGAATTCATCTTGAACTTTGCCTGCTTCCTGTTCAACTGCTGCGTCCCAAAAAATTATTTCGTTGCTGCACTCCGGGCACACAAACACATCCGACCAGACTGTGTAATTAATTTTTCCCTTGGTCTTACCATCCGTATGCATTGTTTCGTACATCCATCCACATTCTTTTTCCACTTCTTGGAGAATGCGCTTGGCTTCTTTTTCAAATGCGGCCACATCGACGGGCGTGTTGTAGTTATAGGCGATGAAAGTAGCGGCAGGTGAAAGATCATTCAGGACGGTTTTGCGTGCGCCGAGCTTTGAAAACGGCTTCCAAGTCTTTGTGCCTTCTTCATCTGTTTCTTGCTGTAAAATGGTTCCGTCTTCCTCGACTCTATAGCCTAATGCTTCAACTTCCTCACGGTTTCCGCACATTTGCGCTGCTACGCCGGTCATGCCGGTGCCGCAGAAGCCGTCGAACACGATGTCGCCTGGCTCGGTATAGTGGAGGATATAACGCATGATAGCTCGATGCGGCACCTTGGTATGATAGCTGTGGGCGTTATAGATGGGGTGGTTTTTCCCTTCGCTCACGTCCGCCGCGAAAGGTTCTCGGTGATAGGGTTGGTTTCTCTGTTGCGTCGGCTTCTGTGCTTCCCATTCGGCGATGAAGTCTGCGAGCCAGGGATTGGGGCAGGCGGTATAGTAGGGCGGGTCGGACAGGGCCAGGATGTCTTCGTCTTTGCCGATAGGGAATCCTTCGATTTGGCGGAATTCCGGGTCTTGCAGTTTTTTGCGCAGTTCTTTCGTGAAGTGTTCGCGTCGCGCCTCGTCGTTCTCGAAGGTCATGCCGAGGCATGTAACTGGGCGCGAGGCGGTTCTTGCGGTGAGTTCTTCCTCGAAGAGCTGCCCCGAGCCAGGTTTGCCGGGGACGAAGTTGGATTGAAAGAGTTCCTCTTGTGTTTTCATTGGATATGAACCTAATGCATAAGTTATGAGCAGAGCGCATATATTCACGCGGCGCGTGTTTTTTCACGCGGTTTTCATGCGGTGCGCGAATATCGCGTGAATCCCTCGGATGAAATCAAGTGGAGAGAACATATTTTTCTTGAACCTTGAACCTTGAACCATTCTAACTTTCCTGCCAAGTGGCATTTCCGGATTGGGCTACTGGATGAATCCAGCAGCGTAAAGCACGAGCGAGATATGCTCAACACACGTCAACGCACATTTCAACGCACGTCAACGCACATTTCAACGCACGTCAACACACGTCAACGCACATTTCAACGCACGTCAACGCACGTCAACACACGTATGTGTTGAACTCATCATGCGTGTGTTGATTATTTTTTTCGTGTGTAGAACGTATGCCGTGTCTTTCCTTGTTGAGTGATGGCGCCTGCATTTTGAAGATTCTTAAGCAAATGATACGCTTGAGGGAGGGTTAAATGGCATAATTCAGCAACCTCTGCCCTCTTGATGCTCCCATGCTTATCGATGTATTTGAGTACCATCTGTTCTTGTTGGATGGTATCGAATCCCGCTTGCCTCACATAAGCTGCTTTTTGGCCGCTTCGCCGATAGACGGCAGCGCTGAGCGTGTAGCTGCGGCCACGTCCGGAGCCATACGCTTCGACCAGACCTGCTTCAAGCAGTTTTTCGACAATGATCCGGGTGTGCGACTCGCTCTTTTGGAGCGAAGGGGCAAGATCAGTGGTGGTCAGTCTGCGCTCATCGCGCAGGCGGGAGAGGATAATCAGGGGTTCAACGAGCGGTTCGCCAAGGCTGTCGTGTTGTTCAACCACCATCCGGAGGAATTCCCGGTCAGCGGCGACATTGGCCATGAACAGATTGACGAGATAGGCATTGGAAAGCCCATAGTCAGGTTCTGGGCGACCGTAGCGCAGCATGCCTTCGTAGATGCGGTCGATACCACGGCCAGTGCGCTCAGCCAAGCCGATGCGCTTAATAATGTCGGCCAGCAAGGGATTGCGCGAATGTGGTGGTGCTACCAGGAGGTTGCTGAGGTTGACGCCTTCAATAAAACCGCCAGGATTGCTGATGTTGAGGCCGGTATTGTCTATTTTTACATGCACAGCGCCCAGGCGGCTGAAGTCGCGGTGAACTAGGGCATTGACAAAACCCTCCCGAAAAGCCCGGCGGTCATAGTTAGGGATTGGTACGCGAAACAATCCGACCTCGAGTTCCTCCTCGATCACCCAGGGTTTGAATTGAAGCTCCACATCTTCGAAAGTCTCAATTAAAGGTTTGCGGTAGAATTCATTGACTTTAACATTTGTGCCTTGTAGCACTTGGAAAGCAACTTCATAAGCGGGCAAATGGGTGCGAAGCAAATCTTCTGTGCCTAACAGCAGCAGTCCCGCGACAGTTGGGTGTTGTTTGCCGTTGATACTTTTGACAAGTCCCAGGGCGCCATCAAGCTCTTCATCCGCCAGCGCTAACAAAGTCTGTTCCCCTCCGTATTTTTTGATGGCGTTACGAATACGCAAGCGTTGCAGGGGATCGAGTTGATTGGCGTCAACCTCTTCAAGAACCATGGCTGATGGGTCGACAAGCCCCATTGAAGACTGACGTTGAATAAACTCATGGGGGTAAAATGGCACTGCTTCGGGGGTGCCATCCAGCTTGAGCCGTCTTCGGAGCAACAGGCCCTCGGAGGTCGATACCAGTTGCCGGGATTTTGGAATGATTATCCTGGCGATAAATTTTCCTTGAACTTTATATTGTTCTGCTCTGACGGATATTGCTGGATTGGTTTTGTTGGCAATCAGCGCTGCAACGCTGGAAATATTAAGATGATTGGCATGCAAACCTGTGATGGCGCCATTATCTTCCACTCCTAACAGCAAGTCGCCTCCTTCGGTATTGGCCAACGATACAACCGTAGCGACCAGATCACGGTCCGAGAGGCACTTCTGATCGCTTTTGAACTCCAGCGAGAGACTCTCTCCCTGCAGGATTAACTTTTCAATTTCGTGGGTATGCATGTCCACAAATCCTAAGTCTCGGGTCTCATAAATCAGACTGTGGATCAATATCCACAGCCAGCACACGTTTCCGCAGAACCTTACGCTCCCTTGCGTATTTCTTTCCGGCTGAGGCTGTTCCAATAGTCTCCTATTATTTTCAGTTGGTGTTCCTTGCCGATGCCTTCATGACGCTGCCTGCATTTGTTCCTTGACATAGCGCTCTATGCGCTCTTGGTTTGCGCCAAGGCTGGAGAACTGCTTTTCACAGATATCGCTGAACCGTGCCAGCACATTGCGGTTGATGCCTTCTTGTTCCTCGAAAATTCCTATTGAACGATGCGGTACATTCCATTTTTCAAACTGCAAGAGCGATATAGTGGCATCGCGAGTGCGATCATCGTTAGGCAACGCATAGATGAACAACGGATAGCGCATGCCGTTGACACGACAATCTACTGTATACCTGCCATGCGGATCGTGATTCGGATGGTGCCAGTTGAAGGTTCGCCGCTCGTTAGGGATGATTTCTTCGAGAACAGTCTGAAAGTCTTCCATGAAGGTTGATCGTGTCCGTTCGCGGCTCAGAAATGAAATATCCGTAACTTTGAGCAGAGCTTGCACAAACGAATACAGAGCATCGCCAAAGCGTTCATCTGGCACGGGAAGGACAAGTTCACCGTCTCTGTCTTCCACGTTGAAAAAGGACAGTGCATTGGTGATGATCTTTTGACGGCTGCCACGCTGGAGGTCTTTTTCGTCCAGGTCGTAGGTCAGATGCATGTAGGTGTGGCCTTCGTCAGAAAGCGTCCATCCGGTCTCGGTTTGATGCATGGCGATAGCCAGGTGATCGCCGTCTTCAAACAGGAACGGCGTGAAGACCCGATAACGCTTGACGCCTTCTTTTTCGATCCGTACCGAGCGACACACTTTCTCACGGAAGTCTTGTTCAATGGTTGTTGTGTTCATAGGTCAAACTCCCCAAAAAGTGTTGGGCCGTGGTTGTCGGGCACATGGAAGCCGCATTCACGGAACATGCAGCGAACTGCTGAATGGAAATCCGTAAAAGCTTCGGAGGGTTCTGCGAAGGCATCCTCGCGTCCGCCAAGCGGTTGATACCGTTCTGTTGCCTGGTGAATATGAAAGTCATAGAAACTGTTACCCTCAATCCTATTCGTGTGTTCATGGCTTTTGCCGTTATAGCGCCGTAGCCGAAAGAGCTGGTTTGTCTCAGGCGGGTTTAGCATGAGGATGACAGAGAAGTCCAATGGATTGAAATTGCTCTGGCGCAGGATGACGCGGAATACGTTGCCAGCTTCGCCAGTGACTTCGATCTCGCGTTCTTTGTGGCCTCGCTTGTTCCTGAGTTCAATCCGTGAACGCCAATTTGCAGGCAGCGGTTTCTTTTCTGCGATTAGAGCAGAGATTTCGTTGTCAGAATAGGTTGCAGCCATAGTTCTACCTCAGCTACAAGTGGTTATGCCAGAGATTCATCGCGATTTACCCCTCCACTACTATCCGCACATTAGCCGGGTCAGCGCCTTTAGTGAGTTGGTCGATGTCTTATTTTCACTGCGCAGAACACGTTCATTTCATCTGTTTCTTGAGCGTATCGATCAGGCGTTTGGCCCAGGGCGAAGCAGTTTGCACGTTTGCCGGATCAAGCATGGCGAGCAATTTGAATGAGTGAGAGCCTTTGTCGTATCGGCCTTTCTGACAATTTTGTGTCGCATTCTTGAGCGCATCGTACAATTCTTGCTTGGAGATGGATTCTATTGGGCGTGTAGCGGCAGGGAGTCTGTTTTCCTCGAAACCTCGAGCAAAGAAAATTGCCGTGGCCTTGCAGTCAGCCATAAACCACGCTTCCATGCACTGCACCATCAGGTGGCATTCCTGATCGGTAGCCGATTCAGGCTTTTCCCAATTGTCGCATTGCTTTAGATGTTCCCAAGGTTGCCATTGTTCTGGCTTGCCTTGTTGATGCTTGGTAGCGACGGCGTCTTCGCTATCAACGAGCAGGCATGCGCAATCACCTTGATTGATTGCGGTGCAGAATGAGTCAAAGGCGTCTTCACGACTGCCGCAGGCGACAATTCTCGGCATCTTTCCCTTCAATCCAGCCTTGCTCAAAAACTCAGAGAAGCCGGCACGGCAGGCTGTTTTGAGCGCTTTTGACTCACCGCCTCCTTCAACGTATAATTTCACCAGCGAGTCCCTCCTATTTCACCGCGCGTCCAAAGTTGCCCCAGGCGATATTTTTCCAGCCACGGCTGCAATTTTTCGGCATTCAACCGTGTCAACGTCGTTCCTTGCTCTTTTTTTTCCGCCACCAGCACTGATTCCGGCTGATCGCTCATTGCGTCCACCAAGATATCGGAATGTGTGGTCACGATGAGTTGACAGTGCGTTGACGCATTTTTCATCAGGTCGGCGAGAGTGGGCAGCACATCGGGATGCAAGCCGAGTTCCGGCTCTTCAATGCAGACCAAAGGCGGTGGCGAGGGGTGACAAAGAATGGCCAGAAGGCAGAGATAACGCAGAGTGCCGTCCGAAAGCCGCGTTGCCGGAATCGTGTATCGGCCTTCATGGAAGAACACTTGAACGGTTCCTCCTTCTATTTGGACATAATAGTCATCAATTCCGTCATACAGGGAGCGCAAGGCTTCTAAAAGCTTTTTCTTTACCAGAGGATCGCGCTGCAGGCGGTTCAGCACCAGGCCGAGATTGCTTGCATCCGGCTCAAGAAATTCATTCGGCTGGTCTGTCTTCTGGGGCGTGCGTGGCGCTGTGTAGCGACCAAAACTCCATTCCCTATAGAGCTTTATGCCGGCGAATTTTCGTGCCAGGTAAGTTATTTCCGGATACAGGTCTGGATCGCGTCGTTGTGAAAGAATTGACTTTTCCGAGTCAATATCTTCTTGTTTCAACGTACGTTTATCATCTATCACGTTGAGCGTTGGGCGGCCATAGTTGAAGTGGTAGTAGAAGTAAGGCTTCGGATGATTATCAAAGGGCTTTTCATTTTCAATTTTCTCGTCGACAATCTCAAACCGTTGCTTGACGGCGGTAAACGACAAGACATACCGCAATTTTTGCAAGCCTTGAGGATAATCGACAACCACATCCAGAGAGGCATCAGGTGTGTCTTTTGCTCCTTTCCAGAGCCAATCGCGCACGCCGCCGCCTTCCCGAATCGGTTTCAGCAAGTGTTCCGGCGCATTTCTCAGCAACTCTATTGCCTCCAATAAGTTGGACTTTCCCGAACCATTGGGGCCGATAATAACATTCAGCGCTTTCAGCGGAATAGCTTGCGACTCTTCGCCGAAGCTTAAAAAATTATTAAGTTTAATGGTGTTTATCAACATCTCTATCTCCTCACCCCTCTATAACTATCCGCACCTTATTCGGGTCGGCGCCTTTAGTGAGTAGGTCGATGTATTCTTCAAAGCGTTTTTTCATCTCTGCCGGGGTGGCTGGACCGCCTGTGGCTTGCAGGGCTTGTTGCAGCTCCTGCGGCTTGATAGTGACCTTGATCAGGCTGGAAAGCGCTTCTTGCAGGGCATGGATAAAGTCGTTGTCCAGCGGCGATGGAAGTTCACGCTCGACGATGAAGGATTTAATCTTTTGGGGGTCAGCTTTGAGCATGGTGAGATTTTCCTGTGCGACCGGGTCTTCGAGGTTGTTGAGGAGGGTGGTTGTCCATTCTGCAAGCATCTCGTCAAGCTGTGTGTCCAGATTGCTAATGACCTGCGCCCCCATGACGGCGGTCGGCTCCATAGAGGGACGGAATCCGCAATGCGGGCAGGCCGGCGAGGCGTCGAGTTCCTGTTCGGTCAGGGCGGAGCAGCTTTTCAGTCCAGCCAGGCGATTTTGGAATTCGACGAGTTGCTGTCTGGGCATCAGGTCGATGTTTGCCAGTTTGCCCAGCGTTTGCAAGCGCGTATCGCTGAGGAGCGTTGCCTTCCGCTTGTCCTCGCTGACTCCCAGCCGAGCCTTGGCGTGCAGGCCGATATAGGCGGTGATGTAGTCGCGCTTGAGGGCGCGGAGCGCGTTGCCCACGGCTTGGGATTGGGCGGGCAGGGCGGCAACGTCTGTCTTCTTCAGCGTTTCGATGATGTCTGTGCGTGCGGCTCTCATTTGGTCAACCCAGTCATGGCTCTCTGGCAGAACGCTTTCGGCGGTGGCCAGCCAGGATGCGACCGGGCCATGAGCCATGACGAATTCGCGCATGGCATCGATGTTATCCAAGACGGCAAGGACTTTGCTGTGTTGTTCGATTTCCTGGGCGTTGCAGCGCAGGTTTTTGAGCTTGCCAGGGGAGGAATAAGCCTGCAACCCTTCGAAGAACGCTTTGGCCTGTTCAAGGGCGGCTGCCTGGGCGGTCGATTGGGTCGCGGCAAGCAAATCCAGCCCCCAGAAGGACACGCCTTCGCGGAGCGTCTGTTGGGTCAGGACAATCCGCTTGACTAGCTTGGCTATGGCTTGTTGCAGATTTTGGACTGGCTCGTCTTTGCCTTGGGTCACCAGCTGGACCATGCCCGGCGTCATGCCAAGCACTTGGAACAAGGCTCTTAGGGCAGGGATATTCCAGTCCTTGGGCGGCTCAATGTGCTTGAAGCGCAGCAGTTCGTCCATGCCGGTTCCGGCAAGCTGGCCCATTGCAGTCGCATCGAACTTTTGGCCTGGGATGGCGAGCGTGACTTCGCCTGAGTAGACCAGGGAGGCCAGGACGACGATGCCCCATTCAGGTTCGAGGCGCGCCGGGCCAGGCAGCATGTACTCTATGCCGCGAGAGTCCTGCACCAGCTCTGACCGATTGACTACCTGGCCGTGTCCCTTTGCCTGGAGCGTCTCGACGATGAACTTCGCGTACTTGGACTGGGACGGATCAATCCTGGTTTCGCTGCCGGTCTGATCAAGCAGGTCCAAGGCATCAAGCACAGCGATGGCCTGCCTGGTGCGGCTCTGTCCGGCAATAGCCCGGAGCGCGTCCTGGGCGGCCTGGGTTCGGTTGGCGCTGGTGATGAGCACTGAAAAGCACGGATAGTCGGGCGCCTGTTCGGCAAAGTGCGTGGCCAGACAGACGCCGCCGACCATGTTGACCAGGTCGCGGAAGTTGATGGTCTCCTCAGGGCCGATGCCCGATGCGGCGCGAATGCTGCTGCTGCCGCCTTTGGCCCATTCCAGCATGGCTTTCGTGCGGCCCTGATAGGTGACCTCGAAGGCATCGCTGATATGTTTCTGGAGCCATTGCACCAGGACTCGCAGGAAGCCGTTGGCTTTCGATTCGTATGTGTTCTTGGCGTGCCCAGACGCTGTCGCCCCAAGCTCCAGGGCAGCAGCATAGCGCCGCAGCGACGCCAGGAATTCGTCATCCATCGTCTTCAGGCGGAAAAAGACCTCGTCGCTCCGCTTTTCGTCCTTGAAGCGGGGTGCGTCGAACGGCTGGATAAAGTAGAGATAGAAGTCCCGCTGCGGCACGGCGGTGGAGCGTTCGTTCGGCGCACCGAAAAAGAGGTACCCGGAGCGCGCTGCTTTGCGTTCCTGCCAGACCAGCTCATGCTGCCAGATTTTATAGCCGGTGACGTAGGTCGCGTCCTGGCATTCCATCACTCGTCGCAGCGCATCATAGTAGAATCGGTCGAGTTGAGCCTGGCTCAGGCTTTCGGCGCGTTTGTCAATCAAGGCGTCAAAGTCGTCTGTCTTCTTGAGATCAAGGTAGAACTGGCCATTGTCCTTGTTGTAGGAGATAAACTGGCCGCTGACGGTTTTGTGAATTTCCCGGAGCACTGTTTCGACGTGGGTCTGGAGGTCCTTGTCCGGCTCATCGCCGCCGAGTTCGCTGATCATTGGTTCGAAGAGGCAGAGTCGGTCACGCAATTCCGCTGCTGAAGCTCCCATTGGAGCGTGGATGTCCCCGGTTGTCAGGCGGTGAATGGAGAGGCCGTGGATTAGCCGTATGGCCATGGGCTTGTAGTGGTTCCGGGTGATGGCGTTCTCAATGCGCGATTCAAGCACTTGGCTGCAGTCGATCACCGCCCGGATATCGGGGACGGAACGGAAAGACGGGTTTTGCCGGAGCGTGGCCCAGTAGCTGTCAAAAGCAATCAAGCCTGGCTCATCTTTAGGCACCGTCTTGTCCAGAATGGCTTTCATGCTGGTTGACAGGGTGCGCAGAATCTCTCGTTTCTCGACCACTGTCAGGCGCTCGAAGGTGTCGATGTAGTCTGGGTGAATGGGGAAAAGGCGCACAAACTCGTCCATGCGTTCATTCATATTGCCGTAGAACTTGGCGAACGGCGTCAGATGGTCGCGAATTTTGGCGAGTTGGTCGGCCGTTTTCCTAAGCAGGCGTTCGGCGACGACGAACTTGACGTCATTTCGGGCGATGGGGATTTGCTCGAAACGGTCCTTGACGCGCCGCAGGCTGTCGGCGACATGCTGGAACCGATGGCTGTCAAAGACGGCTTCCTGCACACCGGCCATGAAGCGGAAGTTGAGGCCCTTGCACACTTCCCCGATTTCGCGCAGGAAGCTGAGGTCGAGGATGATCGCCTCGCCTTTTTCCGTCCGCGCCCGGAGGTAGTCGAGAAGTTCGTCCACCACGACGAGCAAGCCCTGGTCGGGATAGACGGCGTGGAAGGCGGCCATCATATCCTCGAAGGCGCGTATATGGTTTGTGACTTTGTCAGCAGGCGGGAAGTCGTAGTTCACTCCGATGGAGGAGAGGTATTCGACCAGCTCGTCAACCAGGAGATTGCGGAGCGACTTTTCGGCTGCGCCGATGACGGTTCTCAGCACCTTGAAACGTCCTGCGATTTGCTTTGCCGCGTCTTTGACGGCTGGGTGTCTGATACCGTCCAGGCAGGATGCGTCAGCGGCCACGCTGGAGAGTACTGACATCAGGTGTGACTTGCCGGTGCCGTAGTTGCCGACTATCAGCATGCCCTTGTTGTCTTGTGGGCTGTCAAACTGCAATTGTGGAATTACGAGCTTGGTCAGCCGTTCGGCCATCTCGTCGGAGATGACATAGATGCTGACCAGCTGGCGGGCGGTGTCGGCGACCTCGGCGTCGCGGAGTTGGACGACCGATTCGATGGGGTCGAAATGTATGAGGTCTCCATATTTCATTGCAGCTGTCCTCCAGCGCTTTTGTTCCATGTTTTCATTCAGCGGCTGCCGGGCTCACTGCCAGGAAGTCTCGCAAGGGATAGCGTTTGTATTCCGGGTGGCCCGGCGCTGCATAGACCATGTACTCGCCATCAATGACGCCGTTCCAGGCAGCGACTACAATTTTATTCCGCGAGAGTCCCTGCAAAAGCCGCAATGGGTCCTGTTTGAGCGAGGCATCGAAGAGTGCCTCAATGTTGTCCAGAAGAACTACATCGGCGGTGGAAGCGTCGATGATTTCCGCGAGGAGGCTGGGCAGCTGCAATGTCCGCTGGCGGTTGGTGAGTTCGAGCATACGTTGGGAAAGCTCGAGGTTGACGTTGAGCAGCGGCGCTTTCGTGCGTTTATGGACGTCCCGGAGCGCAGAGGTCTTGCCCGCGCCGGTCGGAGCCACTAAGATGACAAGCCGGTAGTACAGCTCGGCTGCATGGACAATGTTATCCATGACTTTATCGGCGAGCGACGCAGTCATTTTACAAGCTCCTGCTGATGGATGGACGCCATCTCGGTCATGCCCCTTGGTTGGCTAGCATACGCCCTTTTTTGGGGGAATTTCAACATTTCCGAACAATCCCGCAGCAAGAACTCTGGCTGAGGTTTTTCGGAGCGGCTCTGGCTCAAATATAAGCCATCCTTTCGAATTATCCTTGTTTTGGCGCAGGTTTTTATTGTTTTCCCTGCCGATGGCAAGTTTTGGCTTTGGCTATTGCATAAATACGACCATGGATTATGTTTTTTATCCGTAAAATACGATGATAGGGGCAATAGGTGATTCCGGCATACGTCGTCAACTGTCGTCTTTCATCACAACATATCGCATATAACTTTTTTTTGTTTCAAGGCAGATGTGACTGGCCGGGTTGGCCAGAAGCAGGTCGAAACGCAACAACAAAGTCAGAAGCGGTGCGCAGAAGGAGAGCGGAAATGAGCAGGAAGTCATGGCTCATCTGTATGGCTGTTCTTTGCTTTTCTTTTTTTGACCTTCCGGCACGAGAAGTCATCAGTGTTGTCGAGACTCGCGACCGGCCGCTTCCTGGCGATCCTCAGGAAAAATGGGATTTAAATCGGATAGGTGGTCGTCGCGGCCTGTTAAATGACACGGATGAAAATTGCCATTGGAAGGTTTTCTACACCAAGCCCCAAGCGGACATGATGCAGGCGAAAGTCGAACAGAAAGTGGACGGTGGAGACTGGACTTCTGCTGGGGAGTTCCACAAGTTTGGGCGTGATGTCACCCTTGGCGCCATCTATCCTCCGGTCATCAAGGCCGAATATCAGCCGCGGATCATCGGCTTGGAGGTCGATGTGATTTCGGTCTCCTCGCCTTTTGGCCGAGCCGATCTTGTGTTCTCGTTGCAGCTCAAGCATGAAAAGGGGGAAGACAGGCGCGTGATAACCAGACGGGACTGGTCACGTGCTCAGCTGTTGGGCGGCGCTTTCCCCCGGCCCTTCCGGCTGGATATCGCGCCAGCGTACAATGGCGCCAGCGTCAACACGCTGCTTTGGGAGCTGGACCGAGCCAGTGCCGGCGACACAATCGGCATCGGGGAAATCAGGCTGGTCTATGACATGCCCGAACTTGGAACGGCTGATGAGGCCATGATGATTTGGCTTGGACAGTTGTTGCGCTGCTATAATAGCGAGGCGAAAATCGTCGACGACAGAATCAACTATGAGTCTGGCACCATGGAAAACGTCACGGCGACTGGGAAGCTGTGCAAGCTGCTGGCTCTCGCCGTAAAGAAAGGGATGGCGCATGAGGACGCCGCGCGGGAGCTGGTAGCGGGCATGGCTTACACCATTCTCCACGTCCTCCCGAAAGGGCCGGCCAACTTGCTGCCGCACTTTACGTCTGACGGCGGGCAGAACAATCTCAGAGAATGGTCCAGCGGCGACACCGCCTATACCTTGCTGGATCTCATCGTCGCTCTGCGGGCGTTTGATTTAAAGAACGAATTGGCTGAGGCCGTCACCTACGTTAAAAGCATTGACTGGGCTGCCCTGAAAGCTCCCAATGGCCGCTTTTACCATGGCTATACAGCAACTCGCGAGCTGATTGAAGATACCTGGTTTGGCTTTGGCACGGAGATGATCGGCGTCTTGCTTGCGGCTCATATAGGAGGCGTTCCTGGCCTGATGGGACCGCCTCCCTCAGACAATGGCGCCGGGTTCATTGATGAAGCCGGGTATCCGATTACCCCGATGGGCCGAGACCGCTTTGGCAACAGCTGGTTTGCCGCCCGTACGGCAGCGGGCCAGAAGCAGATTGATTGGTACTCTGATCCAGCGCATGCCTGCGACTTCTATGCCAGCAACGGTCTTTTTGGATTAAGCGCGGGCGAAAGGCCATCCGGATGGGACGCAGATGACAGGAAAATCTATCAGGCCTACGGTGTCGGCGGCGCCCATGTCGCTCCGTTGTACCTGGAAAACGGTCATTTTGTCGTGGTTGGTCACTACCATGCGATGCTTGCCGACCTTCGGCTGGCCGAGGCTCTTCGCATGCACAATGCCCTAATCAGCCGCCGCCTTCTTTCTCCCCTCAACATGCTGGAGTCGATGTCGGTTAACGCCGCAGGTGAGGTCGTTCACGTCAACGCTTTGCAGGGGTCCTGGAATCTGGCATTGGGCGCGGAGGGCTGGCTGTTCACGGATTCGTCTCTGGTACGGGCGGTCTACCAGGCTATGTACGAGGTTCCCGAGCTGGCGTCTGCCTGGCGGTATTATTTCCCGGATCAGGGCGAGCCCGACTTTGATTCGGATGGCCTTGCCGACCAGGTCGAAGATGAATTAGGCACGCGCTGGGATCACCCTGACACTGACGGCGATGGGCTTTTCGATGCGGAAGACCCGGCGCCGACCGTGTTCAACCCCCCAGACGCTTTCCCCGTCCTGACCATTGAGCCGGACGCCGTGCGCGTCGAGGCCGGCACGGCAGCTCCGAACCTGCTCCAGGGGGTGTCGGCGGTTGACGGCGATGGCAGCGACCTCACCCCACTGGTTCAGGTGAAGCAAGGCGCGGTCAATGTCCAGGTTTTGGGCGAGTACGAGGTTACGTATGTCGTGACGAATGAGGCTGGGCTGAAAGATTCAGGCGAGCGCAAATATGTGGTCTCAGACACTACGCCGCCGCTTTTGCGGGTCACGCCGGATTTCGTGCATGCTATACAAGGCGCTGACCTGAACCTCCTCGCAGGGGTTCAAGCCATGGACTCCTTTGAAGGCGATTTGACCGCACAGGTGGTCCGGACGGGAGAAGTGGACAGCGCCACGCCAGGGGAGTACGAGGTGGTCTATAACGTAGCTGATTCATCCGGCAATGCTGCCCAGCCCCGGTCACGTCGGTATCTGGTCTCGGAAGACAGCGACGGCGACGACCTGCCAGACGCATGGGAGCAGAAGCATTTCGGCCATTTGCGGTTTATCGGAACGGATGACCTTGATGCTGACGGCCAGGACAATCTGGCCGAACTGGCAGCGGGAACTGATCCCTGCGCCTACGTCATTTCCCTCCGAGCAGGGTGGAATCTTGTGTCTGTCTCCAAGCTCCCTCGCGGGGCTGACTTCACGTCCGTGTTCACGCCCGGGGTGTCGCCTGTTGCCAGTCCTGCTTGGCGTTGGGACTCGGAACAAGCCGCCTATGTCAGCGATGTTGCCTTGTCACCTTTTGAGGGGATATGGGTTTTCACCTTCGCCGACACTGAAATCACGGTTAGACCCTGAAGCACCAGCGTCCATATCACATATTGACGGGTGGCGGGGATGGCCTTGTCGGCGGCAAAACGGATGACGGCGCCTGGCAGGCGGGGGATGATGGCGCTCGAAAAGTAAAACAGCCGTCCTGGAGCAGGACGGCTGTGAAGAGAAGAGTGGTGGGCCCAGCTGGACTTGAACCAGCGACCGGACGATTATGAGTCGTCAGCTCTAACCGACTGAGCTATGGGCCCGTTGGGAAAGGTCGAACATGACATTGCAGAGATATAAATATGGCATCACTGGCCTGAATTTCAAGCCGGTTGGCGGCGCAATGGTGCTGTTGCCTATCCTTTTGGCTCTTGCTTCTGGCTGGCGTTGCTGCGGGGCGCCCCCGGAGCGGCCGCATTATTGGCCGGTGGCGATCAAGGATTTCGTCTTTCCGCAGCTGGAACTGGCTCTGACAGAGGATGAACACGCTCGGGGGCTGATGCAGCGCCAGGAGATCCCCGAAGACGGCGGCATGATTTTCGTGTTTGACGATGACAAGGAACGGTCGTTCTGGATGAAGAACACGCTGGTGGAACTCGATATTTTGTACCTTGACCAGCACGGCCGAATCGTCAGCATGCATACTATGCCGCCAGAGCCGCCCCGGCGGCCGGATGAAAGCGAGTGGGCATACAATATGCGGCTGCCGACTTACCCTAGTCGCGGCTTGGCTAGATACGCGATCGAACTCAAAGGCGGCCAGGCGAACATGATCGGATGCCAGATCGGCGACAGGATCGATATCGGGACGCAGGAACTCCAGCGCCTGCACCAGCAATTCGCCAAGCCATGAACCCCGGCTCGGCAGCGTAGCGTTTCGCTGCCGGGTCGGCTGCCGTTGGCTGCGATTATTTCTCTTTATTCTCGTCGTCAAGGGAGAGTTTATTGGCTTGGGCCTTGATCCAGATGTCCTGTTCCTTGACTTCTTCTCCGATGTAGGCTAAGGCTTCGTTCCAGTATTTCATGGTTTCGAGCGGGTCTTCGTCGAGCTGCCAGTACTGGGTCATGCGGCGTTCCTTGACGATGGGGCCAGCGCCTTTTTTCAGCAGATAGTCGGCGAGGACTTCGGGGCTGATGGCTGTAGTGGGCTGGAAGTTGTCGCTGCGCAGGTAGCGGAGCAGGGATTCGAACATGCCGACGGTTTCCGGGTCGTCCTTGGACAGGCCAGTGAAGTTGAAGGCGCTGACGAACAGCCGCCCCTTGCCGACTTTCAGTTCGAACAGGTAGCCGAAACGCCGCATAGTGTAGGCCGGTTGCAGTTCCGAGAGGTGGAAGTTATAGACGTCAAAGCGGTCGCGGACAGCGCGGTCAACGCCTTCCATGATCGGCTCCACCTTGACCGGGAAGTCATCTAAGATGATTTTGTCGCAGTCGTTGATCAGGTTGGCAAACTGCATGTTGACGAAGCCGTCGTTCGGGAAGCCGTCTAAGGCGCGGTTGGGGCGGATGAAGGCACCCGAGTTGTGGCCGCGGTCCCAGATGATGGCCTTGAAGCGGTCCCAGGTGGCCGGAAGGTAGTATTTTTCCTTGGGGGCGCGGATTTTGCGGTCGCGGGTGACTGGGACGCGGTACATCACCCAGGCGTCGCCGCCCTTGGCAAGGTGATCGATCAGGTCTTGGTCAAAGCGGTTGGCCAGGCGCAGCTTGGCGCCAGGCACATGCTTGAGCTGCGGGTAGCGAGCCGTGGGGTGGACCTCGTCAAGGCGGAGGTCGAGTTCACCCGCAGGCAGGGCCGCCGGGTTGTTCGGGAACGTCCACAAATCCCATTCGTTGCTGACTACGACGTTGCCGCCTGCGTCGACGAGATGCAGGATCAGGCGGTACGCTTCGGGTGCGCCGACAGCTGGCATCTTCAGGGTCACGTTGCTGATGTCATGGCGCCCGCGGCTGTTCAGGTCGATGTTGGGCAGTGCGCCGGAGAACACCTCCTGGCCAGAGCGATGGCGCAGGGTAAAGCGGAAGGTTACTTCGCCGGACAGTTCTGCGGAGAAATGCGACACGGTCACCGGGATGATCGTGGTCTCGTTTTCGAAGAAGACGCGGCGCGGCAGGTCAGCCAGGATCACGGTGTCGCCGTTGAATTGCAGGAACTGGGTCTCGTCAACACCTTTCTGGTCATCGAAGCAGTCGACGACGCCGTTGCCGTTTTCATAGCGGTTGGTGTCGCAGAATTGGAGGAAATGGTATCCGCACAGGATTTTGCTGCGGCGGGCGGCTTCGAGGTTCAGTTTCCAGGCCAGGAAGCGGAAGCGGTTGGAAGCCTCGCGCATCAAGGGGTACTGTTCGGTGAAGCCTTTCATGGCCACGAGTTTTTTCAGTTCGTCAATCCACCATGGCTTGTCAGCAGGGCAGTATTTGTCAAACTTGGCGTTCAGTTCATCGAGGTCATGCAGGGCGACGTAGTGGCAGATTTCGTGGGCGCAGACGGGTCTGCGGGAGGGCACTTGGCGAGCGATTTTCCAATTCGGGTCGTCTTCCTGGTCTTTGACGATCATGGGGACGCCGACGGCGGAACCGGAGATGATCCAGTTTTGCGGGTTGTCGAACATATTGTAGGCATGGCCCCAAGGGAAGAAGTAGCTCATGTGCTGGACGTCGAGGTCGACGCTGTTGCGGTCGAATTCGCCTCGGCTGCACGTGTCAAGGAAGAAGCGGGTATGGTCGAGGCGGTGGGTGAGGTCATAGAATTCCTGGCAGATGGGATTGCGCCCGGGGTGGTCGATTTCATTGCCCATGCAGTAGACCATGAGCGAGGTTGAGTTGCGCAGGCGCTTGACCATTTCGGTCCATTCGTCGCGGTTGAGCAGGGAACCCTGCTTGTCCATGCGGGAACGCTCTTTCTGGTATCTGCCGTAGTACTTGCGCAGTTCGACATGGATGAGGATGCCGAGGTCATCAGCGGCCTCGAAGCATTCCATGGGTGGGACAAAGCTGTGGAAGCGGATGAAGTTGAAGCCATACCGTTTCATCTGGCGCATGTACTTGGCGTAGTACTCGTACATGCCGAGGTTCTGCAAGTCAGGATGGTCGTGGGCTTCCCGGCCGCGGATGACGCCGCGCAGATACAGGTTTTCGTTGTTCAGGAAGAAGGAGTCCTTGGACACGGCGTATTTGCGCATGCCAAAGCGGATGGCGCAAGTCTCCTGCTTGCCGTTCGTGGTCAAGGTGATTTTGCAGGTGTAGAGATACGGCGTGTTGACGTTCCAGGGCTTGAAGTCAGGGATTTTTTCCCCGGCCTTGAACAGCTCACCAGCCGGGGGCGCGCTCGCGGCGCCCTTGGCGATGACTAGGCCTTGGTCCAGGACTTCCCAGGAGAGGTGCGAGCAGCCAGTCGGAATCGTCAGCTGCAAGCAGACGCGGCCAGCGTCATAGTCCGGGTAGACGAAGAGGTCGTCGAAATGCTCGCCGTAGGTGTTTTTGGGGATTTCGGTGATGAAGCGGAAGTCTTGTTTGCTTTCGGTCATGGCCTGGTTTCTTTCCTGGATGGATGGCGGCTGAGTGGGAGCTTGGCAGGGGGCGCCGGGGAGCAGCCGACGGGAATGGCCTGGCCGCTGAAACAGCATCAGGCCAATTGCCGTTGCGGCTGCCGCCGGGCAATTGGCCTGATGGTTGGTAGAAGCGGCCTGGAAAAAGACGTCACAGATCGAGGCCGAGGTCGTCGTCAAGCTTTTCCATCATGGTCTTTTCGGATTTGGCGATGCCCTTAGGCATTTTGTAGGTCGGCAGATAGCGGTAGTAGACTTGCAAGCTGAGAGCCGCGAGGGTCGTGCTGTACCATTTGTCATAGTTGCAGTTGAACTTGCCGGGAACCAGGTTGGGGCATTCCCAGTATCCGTCGCGGTGCTGGTACTTGATTAGCTCTGGGGCGAACATGCTGTTCCAGTCCTTCCAGGCGTTTTTGCCCTCGTGGAACATCGCTTGGGTTTGGTAATACCATCCGTACAGCGGGTTGCCATGACCGGCTTCGACTTTGCGCTTCGGATCGTTCCAGACGACCTTGCATTTTTCACGGATATACTTGACGCCCATCTTGGCTTCATAGCATCTGCCTTCGCCGAGGAGCTGCAGGCAGAGCGTGCCAGCGCCCTGGAGGTAATCCGAACCCGAGCCTGGGGACGAATAGCCGAACTTGTTGTTGGTCTTGGAGAACGACACATTGCGCATGAAGTCGATGCCTTTCTCCATCGCCTTCTCCAGCCCGTCGACATTGGCGCCAGCCACATAGCCGGCCTTCATGGCCTGGTAGTTCCAGCAGGCCACCGACAAGTCCCAGCGCGCGCCCTTCTTGTAGTTGTAGTCATAGCCGCCGCTGGTCTGCTGGCCATCAACGAGAATTTGCAACGCCTTTTCCATGGCCGGCTTGAGGGACGGCACCTTGGTCAGGCCGTATGCCTCGGACAAGGCATAGGCCACGATGCCGTTGCCGTATGCTTCCGGCGTCTTTGTCTTGAGTTTGTCCATGTATTCGGTCAGGTACTGCATGGCGCGTTGGACGGTCTCGCCGAATTCCTCGGACAGGGGCGTTTCGCCGTGGGCCAGGAAGGTCAGCAGGGCCAGACCAGCCATGGCGTGCTGCTGGGACGGTGCCCAGGAGCCATCCGGATTTTGGGTTTTCTTGAGCCAGCGCAAGGCGCGCAGCACGGCGGCTTCGGTCACTTCGTTGCCGCCGAATTTCTGCATGGTCTTTTTGCGGCCTTCGTCGGTACGGCCGCCATACAGGGACGACAGCTTCAGGGGCGAGTCATTGGCGCGGATGTCGAGCACGTCAGAGAAATCGAGATTGTCATCGGTTGAGGCCATCGCATCGCTGAAGTCAGCCACGGAGGCGACATCAATGGCGTCATCAACGACCACGGTCGGCTTCTCCACGGTCGGCACCAGGTCCTGGGCGATTGTCTCAAGCGTTTCCAGCTCTTCGAGAGCCTTGGTGTCAAGTTCCTTGACTTCGAGTTCTTTCATTTCCAGTTCGACGACTTGGGCGGGGCGGCTGGCTTCGGCGTCATAGAAGACGACGAGGCACGCCATCATGACGACGTGCGCGAGCAGGGAGATGATGGGACCCATAAGGCTTTCCACCATCTTTCGGTGTTGGTACTCGGCCAGGATGGCCTCGGTGTCGGGAAAGTGTTGCGGCTGTTGTTGCAGTTCATCTTGGGGTTGTTCAGTCATGGCCGTGTCCTCCTAGGGGTTGGGGGTTACTTGAGGGTGACGACGTTGAGATTGTTGAGCTTGGCAGCGCTGCACAGATCAAGGGCGGTGACCAGGTCTTCGGCTCGAGCAGACAGGTTGACCTTGACCATGACGGTGATATTGGGATCGTTCTTGCCAAGCCGCATCAAGGTGTTGGCGACTTCATTGATCGGCAGGCGCATGCCGCGGATGCTCAGATAGCCGGGGTGGACTTCGATTTCCATCATTTGCGGTTTGTTCTCGGAAGCCTTGGCAACGCCAGGAGCTGGGAGATTGACGGCAAGGTGGGCTTCAGAGACTTCTTCGCGGGCGGTGACGATGAAATAGATCAGCAGCAGAAAGACGATGTCGATCATCGATGACATCGGCACATTCAGCTGTTCTGGTTGTTTGCGTCTCATACTTGCTTGTTCTCCAGGGGGATGAAAGGAACAAGAGGATGGCGGCGGAGGCTCGGCGGTCAGCCGCCAGTGGCTTCAGCAATCAGGCGGACGCGGTACAGCCCAGTGGAGGCGGCGGCCTGCATGACGCGGTCGATATGGCGGAATTGGGTCTCTTTGTCGCAGCGGATGAGGACGGGAATGGCACTGCCGGCCTGGGTGCGCATGGCCAGCAGCAGCTGCTGCAATTGGGAAATGCTCATGGGCTGGAGTGCGACATTGACCTTGCCCTCCTTGTTCAGGTTGATGGTCACCGAACGCGGGTCGGTGCTGTCAACCGCTGGCGCGTTTTTGGCTTGGGCGATGGTGATGCTTTCGTCAACCACGTCCTTGTCCACCTGGGCGGTGACTACGAAGAAGATGATGAGAAGGAAGACGATGTCAATCATGGACGTGATCGGCGTCTCAAGGGTGTCATCACTGCGTTCTCGCATGGCATTTGTCCTGAGGTTGGATTTCCTGACTCTAGCCGCCGGCTAGACGGCGCGGGGCTGGAATCCCTGGCGGGAGGGTGATATTAGTGTTCGACTTCGGCGTTGCGGAGAACCTTGATCAGATCAAGGACGGTCGCTTCCGTTTCCAGGAGGATGCGGGTGGCGAGGTTCTTGTAGTAGGTGAAGAAGAGGAGGGCGGGCACGGCGATGATCAGGCCGACGCACGTCGTCCAGAGCGCGGTGGAGATGGACTGTGCCAGGAGCTTGGCCTTGGCGGCGCCAGTGGCTCTGGCCAGGCCAGAGAAGGCGGCAACCATGCCGGTGACCGTGCCCATCAGCCCGAGCATCGGCGCGATCTGGCCGCAGATGTTGAGCATGTTGACGCGCTGCATCAGCTTTTCAGTCTCCAAGTCCGTGCTGGAGGAAACCGCCTGCTGCACCACTTCGTAGCCGTCGTTGATGTTCTCAAAGGCGCTGCGCAGGATGTTGGACAGGGGGCCGGGGTTGGTGTCACAGGTGGCGAAGGCTGCGCCTAAATCGCCTTGGGAGAGCGAGTCACGGACGCCGTTGACGACGTTGACCGGGAGGAATTTATCATGTTTGACCTTGATGAAGGCGTCGACGATCAGCCAGAGCGTGGCGAAGGAAGTGGCGAAAAGTCCAATCCAAATCAGCAGGTTGACGACGCTGTCACCGTAGAGGATATCCCATAAGGACACGCCGTCGGACACCGCATCGGCTGCTTCTGGGGCGGCTTCCTGGGCAAAGAGGGCACCGCCACAGAGAATGGCGAGGCCGACGAGTTTCAGCATGCGCGATTGATTTTTCAACATCCTGTCATCTCCTGAACCGGTTGGCATGGGAACAATTTATGAAAAAAGATGAATGTTATTTAGTCAGCTCGAAATTACTTTAGCAGTGCAAGCTGCAAATGTCAATCCAGGGCTTCGATTTTGCCCACCCGCGGGTCTTTCAATTCCTTCATGATGGCGACGGCTTGTTTTTTCGCCTCGGCGCGTTCTTTGGGGGCTTTTTTGGCGTCGAAGACGAGCAGTGTCTTGAGGTATTCCAGTACGGCTTGTTTTTTCTGTCCTTTGGCAAGGCACAGCTGGCCGCGCATGTTGAAGGCGAAGGCTGCGTCTTGGTCGCGCTTGCTGGTGACCATGCGGTTGAGGAATTCCTCTGTCTTGTCAAATTGCTTGTCTTCGATCATGAGCAGGAGCTGGGCGCGATAGAGCATGTCGGTATTGGCGCCAGCGAAGGCGTTGGCCCTGCTGAGGAGCTTTTTCGCTTCGTCAATCTGCTTGAGGGCGATTCTGGCTTCGCATTCTACGCCGATTAGGTAGTCGCCCCAGCCGAGGAATTTATAGGCTTCGAAGAGGGCCGGCGCATTTTTGACCACTTCTTGATATTTTTCCTGCTCCATCAGCTGGTCGAGTTGGTCGAGTTCGCGCGGTTTCGGGGTGGTGACATACCTGTAGGCGTTGCGTTTGAACGGCACTTTCAGGCGTCCGTCGACATGCAGGACGATGTCGCCCTGGGCGTTGCTGACCTCGATTTTTTCGCCCTTCTGGCGGCTGCCGTCAGTCTTGTAAACATAGCAATCGCGGCTTTGGGCCCAGAGCGCCGTTGGCAGCAGCAGCCCAGCCAGAATGGCTGCGGTGAGCAATTTTTTCATGGTGTCGTCATCCTTAGGCTTTATGGTTGGGGAATAGTCATAGTGACCGTGACAGCGTGAGGGCCGTCATCGAGCCAGCTGGTTAAGTTCAGCGGTGAATTTGCCGTTGGGAAAGTCTTTTTTGTACTTGTCAAGCAAGATTTTGATGTCATCCTGGTCGTTGTTTTCGGCTAGGAGGCGGGCGCTGCCGATGATGGAGCGCTCGACGTATTCTCGGTTAGCTTCGTTGGTGGTGTCGCCGAACATGGCGACCAGGTGGAAGCGGGCGATGGCCTGCTGTTTTTTGACCGGGTCGCCGGATTTGGCCAGGGTTTCGCCGAGTTCGCAGAGGGCCCGGTTGGATACCGTCTGGTTGTCGGCGTACTGGAGGATTTCTTGCAGGGCTTCGACGGCGCCGTCAAGATCAGGCGGGTTGTTTTTGTTTTTGGCCTGGGCCTGGAGAAATTTGGCGTCATAGAAGTAGGCAGTCCTGGGGTTGTCCTTCAGGAGGGTGTCGATGAAGTTCAGGGCTTCGGTCAGGCGGTTGAGTTTCAGGGCTGCTTCGGCGGCGCGGACGTAGGCTCGATCCTTGACGCCGCCGGTGACCAGCCCTGCTTCCGGGTGGTTGGACTTGCCGCGGCTGATGATTTCGCGGCAGGCGGCGAGGGCGGCGTTGGGGATGTTGAGCCGGAGGGCGGCGTCGGCGATGTAGCTCAAATTGGGGACGCTGACCGTATCGGCTTTGGATGACATCAGGTCTTGGAACGACTTGGCGGCGGCTTCGTGGTTCCCGGCTTCCATTTGGGCGCGGCCTAGGTTGACGAGCGCCATTTTGCTGGCGTCGGAGTCTGGAAAGTCGCGCGCGAGCAGTTCAAGGGCTGCGGAGGCCTTGGCGTGGTCGCCCATTTCCATGTAGATGGTTCCGAGTCGAGACAAGTTATCCGGCGCCTTGGCTGATTTTGGATAGGCCTTGCGGAAGGCTTCGAAGGTCTGGAGAGCCTGCGTCTTCCACTTGTTGAATTCTTCCTGTACCGGCTTCAGGTCCTGGTCAAGCTGGGCGATTTCCGCCTCGGCTTCGGCAATGGCCTGCTTGTCGAGTTCGGCTTCCTTGGCGATGACGTTTTTCTGGTTGTTGATTTTGGCTTCGGCGATGGCGTTCACCTGGGCTTGGGCTTCGCGTGCGCTGTCTGCTGTCTGCTGGAGTCCGGCCAGGAGCGGCTCGCGTTCGGCCGCCGGTTTGGCGAGAACGGCGGCCGTTTCCTCCGCCAGTTTTCTTCGCCGGGTGGCGGTCAGGATTCTGGCGTTGACCAGTTCTGCATCCTGCTTGGCGGAGGTGACGAGGAATTCGGCGTGCCGTACCTGTCGGGCCAGGTCAGCGCTTTCGCTGGCGAGTTGCTTGAGGGCAGCGCTGTCAGCAGCCAGCTTCTTGGTGCTTTCCGGGGTGATGACAGTCGCCTTGCGCTGGTAGACGTCTTCCATTTTCTTGATGATTTCCGCCAGTTCGGCGTTGGCGCGGTCAAGTTCCGCCTGGGCCTTTCCCTTGTCGGCGTCCTGGCTGTCATTGACTTTGGCCGTTGCGGCGGCCACGGCGGCTTCCAGCCGTTGCTTGTCAGCCTCGACGGTGACGGTTTCCTTTTCGATGGCGGCGGCTGCTTCGCGTTGGCGCGTCACTTCGGCTTTCAGTTGCTGGCTGCGTTTGTCAAGCTCTTTCCAGGCGTCCTGGAGTTCCTGGCAGCGTCGGCTGATGGCTTCGACCCTGGCGGCGTCGTCGTCGCGGGACGTGCGCAGGCCCGCCAATTTTTCGTCCATCGACAGCAATTCTCCGGCGACGGTGTTTTGCTTTTGTCTTTCCAGGTCGCCGGCGCGTTTTCTGGTTTCCTGCTCGACGGTTTGGAGGTGGATTTGTTTTTCCGCTTCGCTCATGCCAGCGGTGTTGGCCAGTCTTTCTTGGAGTTGTTTGCGGGCCAGGCTGAGGAAATCGAGGCTGGCTTCGCTGACGAGCAGGTCCATGGCGGCGCTTTCATCGGCAACGGCCTCGAATTCCTTGAGCAGTTGTTCCAGGGTGGCCTGGCGTCCGGCCTGGGCGTCTTGGATGGCTTTGATTCTGGCTTTGGCTTCGGCCTGTTGGTCTCGTATGCCGTTCAGGGCTGGCCGCATTTTTTCCGCAGTCAGGTCATACGCCCAGGGCAGGTAGGCGGCGGCGTCTTCGGCAACGCGCACGGCTGTCGCCGACTTCAGGTTGAAGGTCTTGTCGCCGCCACCGGCGAAGAGCTGGGCGATGTCGAGGAACTGCTGGATGGCGTCTGCCGGCGTTTCTCCAAGCATCAGCAGTTCGCCGGCGCGGAATTTGGCTTCCAGGCGGTCGTCCTGGTATTGCCGGTCGTTTTCTTCCTCGTAGTAGGCCAGGAACGTTTCGGCGCCATGGGCGTTCTCGCCTAAGGAGTGATAAATCCAGCCGAGCTTATAGAGGGCGCGGACGCCTTTGTCAAAGGCGCTGAACACATCGACGAGGCGCTGGTATTTGGGGATGGCGGCGCGGTACGCATCCAGGGCTTCCTGCTGGATGGCGGCGCGACTTTTGTCATCCTTGGTTTCGGCGGCGCGTCGGACCAGGTCGCTGGCCAGCTTGTATTGTTGTTCGGCGCAGGCGAATGCCACGTCCGGGGCTTTTGGGTGGGATGGGTCGAGAGTGATGAAGATGTCCCAGATGCGCATGGCACGGGTGACTAGGTCGTCGGCAACCAGGGGATTGCTTTCTTTGCGGGCTTGTTCATAGAGGACACCGCCGAGCCGGTAGGCGCTTTCGGCAGTGCCGGCTTCCTTGGGGAGGACGTCCTGGAGATAGGAGACCAGCGCTTCGGCTTCATCCAGGCGGTCGAGCTGGGCAAGGCAGATTGCCAGGCGCATGACGACTTCCGGGAGCTTTTTGCTCAATCGGGCTGAGCGCACTGCTTCCAGGTAGATTGGCACGGCAGCGGCGTAGTTCTTGTTGGCGAACTGGGTTTCCGCCTGTTCAAGCTTGAGGTCGATGGTGGCGCTGTCGCCGCCAGCGGTCAGCTCGATTTTCTCATCGAACATCTGTTCGGCGAATTTGGCGCATTCGGCGTGGGCCTCCATGGCCTTGCCTCGGAAGGGACTGTCAGGGTATTCCTCAATCAAGGTTTCATAGTACTTGGCAGCGGCCAGGGTTTGTCTCCGTCCCAGGTTTTTATCGCCTCCGAGCGTAGTTGCGAAGCCTTGCATCTGGATAGCCTGTCCCTTGTAGTAGAGGGCTTCTGCGAGCGGCGACTTGCTGCGGTCGGCCTTGCCCATGGTGCCTTCCAGCTCTTCCAGGAAGGCGTCAGCCGTGTTGATGGTCTTGATGGCTTCCTTGAAATAGGTGATCTTGGCCAGGTCGGCAGGCTTTTTCTGGGCCATGGCCTTGGCGGCGGCGTCGCGCCCCAGCATGATTTGCACCCGAGCGAGTTGGAGGAACGCCGACGCGCCGACGCCGTCGCGGATATACTGCAGCGACTTCAGCTCGTCCATGGTTTTTTGCAGGCCAGCGACATTGATGGCTTGGCGCTCGTCTTGTTTTTTGGCTTCCGCGTCAATGGTTGCGGCCAGTTTCAGGAAGGTCATCTGGCGTTCGTCGATGCCGCCAGCGCCGCCGCCGAGCTTGTCCAGGATGGCGGCTGCTTCCTTGCCCTTGCCATTTTCCCTCAGCACAAAGCTGTAGATTTTCACCGCCCGGGTGAATTGCGCCAGTTCATCCTCGTCAGCAGGGGCGGTGGTGACTTTGGCGAAATAGACTTTATAGGCTTTTTCGGCCTCGTCGAATTGTTTGCGGGCGGCGGCGACTTCGGCCTTCAGGAGGACGGCGTCAAGAAAGTAGCTTGACTGGGCGGTGATCGTCTTGAGGGCGGCGTCGGCGTCAGCGCTTTTTCCGATAGTATAGAATACGCGCGCTTTTTCGAGGTTGATGGCGTCTTTTTGGTCAGGGTATCTTTGCTGCATCTGCTGGATTTGCATTTCAGCATAGTCGTTCAGCTCCAGTTCCGCCAGCTTGCGCACGGCGCGGAGATCGGCCTTGAAGGGATCGATGCCGGTTGCGACCAGGGCGGCGCCTAGGCTGATGGCCATCAGGAGCGTCTTGGCCGCGGCAGAAGCGCGGTGACAGGAGAGGGTGTTGCTGCGTGCGATCATCGTGTTTTTCCTGACTTTATAGTTTCGGCGGACAACGCCCGCATCCGTTAGGATAAAAAAAACGCCGACCTGTTGCTGAGGGGAACAGGTGGGCGTCGTCGTTGAAAGGCAGGATACTGTTGGTTAGTGGTCGGGGCGAGAGGATTTGAACCTCCGACCTCTGCGTCCCGAACGCAGCGCTCTAGCCAGGCTGAGCCACGCCCCGATCATGCCGTCACCGACCTGGCGCAAATCGCCGATGGCCAGCAAACGGCATATACTATATCCTGTTATTTCACTTCGGCAACCATCTGTTCCGTTTTTTTTCTTGAATGCAACTGCAAAAAATTGGGTTGTTTACACTGGATGCGGCTTTGCCCGGCGGTCTTCTTTAGCCGCCGAGTTTGTCGATCATTTTGACCATAGGCGCGAACATGGCGATGACGATGCCGCCGACAACGACGGCGAGGAAGCAGATCATGAGCGGTTCGATCATGGCGGTCAGTCCTTCGACAGCGCGGTCGACTTCCTCTTCGTAGACGCCGGCCACGCGGTTCAGCATGTCTGGCAAAGCGCCGGTCTCCTCGCCGACCTCGACCATACTGCAGAGCATGAGCGGGAAGACGCGCGATTGCTCCAGCGGCTTGGTCATGCCTTCGCCTTCCTTCACCGCGTCGTGGACGTCCTGGATGGCGCGGGAGACCAGCTCGTTGCCAGAGGTGTCCTTGACGATTTGCAGTGCCTGGAGCACAGCCACGCCAGAGGACATGAGCGTCCCCAGTGTTCGACAGAACCGGGCCGAGGCATTACGCACGACCAGGGCGTTGAAGGGCGGGCATTTTATGGCTAAGGTGTCGAAGGCTAAAGCACCCGGCTTGGTCTTTAAAATCAATTTGAAGACGACGACAAAGACGGCCAGGCCGCCCAGCACGACTAGGGCGTGGTTGGCCAGGGCGTTGCTGGCGTTGACGACGAACTGGGTGATGGCCGGCATCGGTTCGCCGGGGAGCATCTCGTCGAACATCTTGGCGAATTTCGGCACGATGAAGATCATCAGGCCAGCGGTGATTCCGCCTGCGATGACCAGCACGGAGATCGGGTACATCATGGCGGACTTGACTTTGCCGGCGATGCGCTGGGCCTTTTCCATGAATTCGGCGAGGCGGACGAGGACGACTTCCATGGCGCCGGAAGCCTCGCCGGCGCGCACCATGCTGACGTAAAGCTTGTTGAACGATCTCGGGTGGGCGGCCAGGGCTTCGGAGAAGGTGGCGCCGCTTTCGACCTGGGTGGCCAGGTCGCCTAGAACCTTGTGAAGGGCTGGCTTGTTGCCTTTTGCCTGGCGCTCCAGCGTCCGCAGCGCTCGCACCAGGGGCAGTCCGGCCTCCAGCAGGGTGGCGAGCTGGCGGGTAGTGGTGGTGAGGTCTTTGCGGGGGATTTTCGGTGCGCCGAGCCTGAAGCCGGCGCCGGTTTTGGCGCCTCCGGCCTTGCCCGCGCCCTTGGTGCTGGCGGCGCTCTTGCCAGCGACCAGGCTGGTCGGGAACAGGCCCATCTGCTTCAGTTGCTGGGTTGCTTCCTGTTCGTTCTCAGCTTCGACGGAGCCTTTGCGCTCTTTGCCGTTGCTGTCCATTGCGGTGTATTGGAATCGTGCCATGGCATGCTCCTTGGATTAAGGTGTCGTGAAGCGTCGGGATGGTTTGGTTCGCGGGGGGTTATTGCTTGGCCTTCAGCTGCATTTCCATCTGGAGGCGTTGGATGACTCCTTCCGGGTCCTTGGCCTTGGTGATCAGGTCGCCGTAGGCGATTTTGCCATCGTTGTAGAGCTGCATCAGGTGGGCATCCAAGGTGTTCATGCCGTATTTCGCACCGGTCTGGATGTCAGAGGTGATGCGGAACGTCTTGCCGTCTCGGATCAAGGCGGCGATGGACGGGGTGTTGATCATGATTTCAAAAGCCGCGATGCGGCCCTTTTTGTCAATGCGCTTGAGAAGAACCTGGGAGATGACGCAGACCAGGCTGGCGCCGAGCTGGGTGCGGATTTGCGCCTGCGCGGTGGTGGGGAAGGAGTCGACGATACGGTCGATGGTCTCGGCAGCGCCGGTAGTGTGCAACGTGCCGAAGACCAAGTGTCCTGTTTCAGCGGCGGTGATGGCGGCGCCGATGGTCTCCAAGTCGCGCATTTCGCCGACTAAGATGATGTCAGGGTCTTGGCGCAGGGCTCGGCGGATGGCTTCCGCAAAGGAAGGCACGTCGTTGTGGACTTCGCGCTGCGTCACCACGCTGCGCTTGTGGCCATGGTAGAACTCGATCGGGTCTTCGATAGTGATGATGTGGTCGGACCTCTCTCGGTTGATGACGTCAATCATGGAGGCCAGGGTGGTGGATTTGCCGGAGCCGGTCGGGCCGGTCACCAGGACCAGTCCGCGGGGCTTGAAGAGGATGTCTTTAGTTGAGGGAGGCAGGCCGATCTGCTCCATGGAGAGCAGGCCGTTGGGGATGGTACGCAAGACCATGCCGATGTTGCCTTTGGCCTTGAAGACGCTGACGCGGAAACGCGCCTTGTCGCCGAAGGCAAAGCCAAAGTCGACGCCGCCGTCCTGCTGCAGTTTCTGCTGGTTGGCCTCGGAAGTGATGGATTTCATCAGGTATTCGGTGTCTTCCGGGCCGAGCGGTTCGGTGTCAAGCGGGGTCATTTCGCCATGCATGCGCAGGACTGGCGGAGAATAGCAGGGGATGTGGAGGTCGCTGGCGCCTTCTTCCAGGACCAGGTCCAGAAGGTCTCCCATTTCAAAGCGGGGCATAAGGTGTCTCCTGACAAACGAGTTGAAAGATGAATTGCGAAAAGCAGCTGGCTGGTGGCTTAGACAGTGTATTGCAGCACTTCGGTGGTAGTAGTGATGCCTTGGAGGATTTGGCTGATGCCGTCCTGGCGCATGGTGACCATGCCTTCCTCGATGGCTTTGTCCTTGATGATCTGGGTCGGCTGGCGTTGGTTGATAAGGGCCTGGACGGCGCCGGTGATTCGGAGAAGCTCGAAGATGCCGACGCGCCCCTTGTAGCCGGTGTTGTTGCAAGTCTCGCAGCCGCGCCCGCGGTATAGGTTCTTGCCTCCCAGCTGCTCCCGGGTCAGGCCGATGAGAGCCAGTTCGTGGTCATCAGGGTTGTACGCTTCCTTGCATTTGGTGCAGCAGCGTCGAATGAGGCGTTGGGCCAGGACGCCGACGAGGGTCGAGCTGATCAGGAACGGCTCGATGCCCATGTCGATCAGGCGGGTCACGGCGCCGGCGGCGTCGTTGGTGTGCAGCGTGGTGAGCACCAAGTGCCCGGTCAGCGAAGCCTGGATGGCCATGCCGGCGGTCTCCAAGTCGCGGATTTCGCCGACCATGATGCGGTCCGGATCCTGGCGCAGGAAGGAGCGCAGCGCGGCTGCGAAGGTCATGCCGACCGCTTCCCGCACCGGGACTTGCATGATGCCCTCGATGTCATACTCGACTGGGTCTTCGGCGGTGAGGAGCTTGTCTTCGATGACGTTGATTTCCTTCAGGCCCGAGTACAGCGTCGTGGTCTTGCCGGAGCCGGTTGGGCCGGTGACGATGAAGATGCCGTTGGGGCGGGCGATGAGGGCGCGCATGTCATGGATGACTTGCGGCGACATGCCGAGGTTGTCCAGGCTGAGGTTGACGACGCTGCGGTCAAGGACGCGGAGGACGACGCTTTCGCCGTAGCGCGTCGGCAGCGTGGACACGCGCAAGTCAATCGGCTTGCGGTTGATGCGAAGCTCGATGCGGCCGTCCTGGGGAACGCGCCGCTCGGCGATGTTGAGGCCGCTCATGACCTTGATGCGGCTGATGACCGGCACTGCCAAGTGCTTAGGCGGCGGCGCCATCTCAAAGAGCGCGCCGTCAATGCGGTAGCGGATGCGGAATTCGTCGGCAAACGGCTCGAAGTGAATGTCGCTGGCCTTGTCCCGGATGGCCTGTTGCAGGATGATGTTGACGAAACGGACGATGGGGGCCTCGTTGGCAGCCCTTTCCATGGCTTGGGCGTCCTGGGTGTCAATGTCAAGGCCGCCGCGCTCCTTCTCCAATTCGCTGAGTACCTCTTTGACCGTGCTGTTCTTTTCGGGATAGTAGGTGTCGAGCATTTCCTCGATTTCCTTCGGGTAGCCGACTAGGATGCGGCAGTCGCGCTCGAGGATGAAGGGCAGCTCGTCGGTCAGCTGGGGGCTGAGCGGGTCCCTGGCGACGAGCCAGAGGGTCTCGCCGTCCTCGCGGGCCGGGATGATGCCGTAGAAGCGGGCGGTGTCATTCGGAACCTGGCTCAGGAGGTGATCGTCAATGAGCTCTTTCTCCGGATTCTTGTGAAAGGAGTAGACTTCGGTCCCGAGGCTGTCCGCAATCAGCTTGAGCAGCTCATCCTCGTTCGTGATCTGGTAGTTGTAGAGGAGGGTGACGAACGGCCGGCTCATCTTCTGGCTTTCGTCGTACGCTTCTTCCAGCTGTTCCTCGGTAGCGATGCCTGCGTCAAGGAGGAGGTGCCAGATGGCGCTGACTTCGGTGTCAATATCTACTGCTGCCATAGCGAATCTCCTGTGAGGTTAGGGTGGTTAGGGTAAGGCGGGGGATCAGCTTTCGTCGCCGACGGTCAGGCGGATGACTTCCTGGATGGTGGTGATGCCGGCGGCGGCTTTGCGCAGGCCGTCCTGGCGGAGCGAGCGCATGCCCATTTCCAGGGCTCGCCTACGGATGGCGCTGGCGTCGGCCTGCTGGTAGATGAGGTGTTGAATAGTTTCGTCCAAAATGAAGATTTCGTAGATGCCTATGCGGCCGCGATAGCCTTTGTTGCATTCTCCGCAGCCGCGGCCCATCATGAAAGTCATGTCGCCGAGCGATTCGCGGGAGACGTCAAGCTGGTCGAGTTCGAGTTCGCTGACCTCATGCGGCTCGTGGCAGTATTTGCAGAGCCGGCGCACGAGGCGTTGGGCCATGATGGCGCGGACCGAGGAAGCGACTAGGAAGGGCTTGACGCCCATGTCGATCAAGCGGGTGATGGCGGAGGGGGCGTCGTTGGTGTGGAGGGTGCTGAAGACCAAGTGGCCGGTCAAGGCGGCGTTGATGGCGATTTCGCCGGTCTCCTGGTCGCGGATTTCGCCGACCATGATGATGTTCGGGGCTTGGCGCAGCATGGCGCGCAGGGCGTTGGCAAAGGTCAAATTGATTTCCGCGTTGATCTGGACTTGGTTGATGCCGGACAGCTCGTACTCGACCGGGTCTTCGGCAGTGATGATTTTCCGGGTCGGCTGGTTGAGGGCGTGCAGGAACGAGTACAGCGAGGTCGTTTTGCCGGAGCCGGTCGGGCCGGTGACCAGGAAAATGCCGTCAGGGAAGTTGATGATGCGGTTGATGGTGTCCTGGTCGTCAGGGAAGAACCCCAGTTCCGAGATTCCGAGCATGACGCCGCTCTTGTCCAAGATACGCATGACGATGGATTCGCCGTGAGTAGTCGGAATGTCAGAGACGCGCAAGTCCAGTTCGCGGCCCATGGCGGAAAAGCGGATGCGCCCGTCCTGGGGGATGCGGTGTTCGGAAAGGTCCATGCCGGCCATCAGCTTGAGGCGGGAGATGATCAGGTTCTGGAGGTACTTGGGTGGATTCTCGATTTCATTGAGAACGCCGTCAATCCGGTAGCGGAGGCGAAAGCGTTTTTCCAGAGGTTCGAGGTGGATGTCAGAAGCGCGGGTGCGGAAAGCTTCGAGGATGAGGAGGGAGACGAGCCGGATGATGGGGGCGGCGTCGTCTTCCTGTTCGGTGCCGCTGGTTTCAGTGGTGACGTCTGTGGTGGAGCCGACAGTGAGGTCGCCGGTGGTTTCGGTGATTTCATTGATGAAGTCCTCGACGCTGTCGCCGCTCCCGTAATAGTAGTTGAGGGCTTGCTCGATTTGGCGCTTGGGGGCGACTACGCCCTCAACGTCCATTTTCAGGAGAAACCGGATGGAGTCCAGCGATTCGAGGTCAGCCGGGTCGGACGTGGCCATCTTCAGGATACCGCCGGTGATGGACACTGGCATCATGCGGTAGCGCCGGGCAACGTCAGCAGGGAGGATGTCAACGACTTCCTGGGGGACCTTTTTTTCGGCGCTGTCAAAGTCATACGTGTCCATGCCATACTCGGAGGCGAGGACTTGCACCACTTCCTTTTCGTCAATGGCCTTGATGATGTAAAGTCCGTCCAGGGCGCTGGCTGAAGAGCCGGCGCCGCGTTCCTGGGCAGCCTTTTCCCGGGCCTGCTCGACTTGCTCGTCAGAGACCAGGCCATGAGACAAAAGGAGTTCGACGACGAAATCATCTGCTTCTATCACGATAAAAACCCAGTGAATGGTGTGGTGGACAAAATTGGGTGACACTCAATTCAGTTCAAAATACCGCACGAAATAACGCCTGTCAAATTCATCCGTCAGATTATCCGGCGTTGCGGCGTTCGTCACGCCAAGGCGGGGCGACCCGAACCGCCCGCTTTGTTCGGGGGCGGGGAAGGCCGCCTGGCGGCCGAAAACCTTGATTGCGCTGATGAGTTTGGTAATATTATACAATACAATAGGAGGGAAATGCAATTTTTTTTTGCTTTTTTGGGATTATAATTTAGTTGAAGCCAGGGACGCGGTGTTGTTTTTCCAGTTGAAAGTAAGAGCATGTTTTGCAGGAGAGCAGGTATGAAGATGCCGTATGTTGAGTTCAAGGCTCTGGCCGGGCATGACCTGGTCGGGGTGGCGCCGCCGAGCGCTTTTGCCGGGTTGTCGCCGGGCGAGAGTCCGCTCAGCTTGTTTCCGGACGCGCAATCCGTCGTTGTCCTTGGCCGTCGAATCCGGCGCGGGGTGTTTCGGTCGATGGAGGAGGGGTCGCTGTGGTCGGTGGCGGGGCGCTGGTTGACGGGCATGGATGGCGTTGTCCGTGCCATTGAGCGCCTGGGGTATGAATGTGTGCCGTTCACGCCGGCTGATGCGCCGCGTATGCCACGTGAGCCAGTCCGGCCTGGCCAATGCCGGCCGAATGGCTTCCGCATTTCCGTCGAATACGCGGCGGTTGCGGCTGGGCTGGGCGAGATCGGTTATCATGGCATGTTCATGACCGAGCAATTCGGCATTCGCCAGGCTTTGGGATTGCTGGTGACTGACATGCCGATTGAGCCTGGGCCGGGGCGGCCGGCTGGCCAGGCGCCGATTTGCGACCAGTGCCAGGAGTGTGTGCGTGCCTGCCCGTTGCAGGCCATCAGCCCTGGTCCTGCCAAGGTTCTGGCCTGGCACGGCCGGCAATTCCCGGTCGGCGGCGTCAATGCCTTGGCTTGCCAGGCGTGCCCGAACGGCGTTGCCGGCGATGCCAAGTATTTCGCCGGGGCGGAAGAATTGCATTTTGAGATTGAAAACAACCAAGTCAAGGGGGAAGCGGCCAGCCGTTTTGTTGGCGGCAGCCTTCCGAACCGGCTGGCTGCGGCCTGCGGCCGGGCCTGCATCGCGCATTTTGAGAAAACGCATGCCACTGGCTATAAAATACCGTTCCGGATTCGCCCGCCCTGGGGATTCCGACCTGACCAGCCCAAGGAGGATTGACGCATGCTTACTGCTAAAATGATCAAAGATTGCGCCATTGCCGCAGGCGCTGACCTCTGCGGGATCGCCAGCGTGGAACGCTTCCAGGACGCCCCCAAGGAAATGCACCCGCTGACGCTGTTTCCGGAAGCGAAGTCGGTCATCGTCTTCGCAAATCGAATTTTGAAAGGCTGCTACAAAGGCATCCAGGAGGGCACGGACTGGTCAACGTACTGGATTTATGGCTATGGCACCGGGTTGTACACGTCCCTGGGTCGCGCTGGCGAGGCCATCAACAGCCTGCTTGAGGAACATGGCTACGAAGGCGTACATTCGCCGGGCAGCCATACGCTGCTGGACGAGGCGCCGCCGGCTCGGGAACCCCTGGCCAAGGGCAAGCTGCCGCCTTGCGTGACCTTGCACATGCGGGTGGCAGCCGCCTTGGCCGGCCTGGGAGAGCCGGGCTGGTCCAAGGTGTTCCTCACCCCGGAATTCGGTCCGCGGCAACGCTTTGAGATTATCCTGACCGACGCGGAGCTGGAGCAGGATCCGCTTTTTGACGGCCAGCTCTGCGACCATTGCCAGGCCTGCGTCCGTGCCTGTCCTGGCCATGCCTTGGGCGGCGAGCGCGAGAGCGTGACTTGCGAAGGCCGCGAATTCGCCTGGGGGCGCGTCAACTACGGCAAATGCAAGGTCACCCACTGGGGTCTGAACCCAAAGGCTTCGCCGTTTGTCAGCAAAGACTTGCCAGGCATGAACATGGACGTCGACAAAGTCAGCTATGACTGGTATGCGGCTTATCGCCTGGGCTTTGCCCTGGCGCCGCGCATCAAGTATCTTGACTTGATTTCCACCGGCAGCGCTGAGCATGGTCAAGGCGGCAGGCCAGGGTCGGTCTGCGGCGCAGTTGGATGCATCCAGGCGTGCAACGCCCACCTGGAAGCCAAAAAAGTTCTCCGTGGCGGAGTGAAAGGGTGAGACTATGACATTTTCTCGTGCGACCTTGAATGAATGGGCGGCTGCCCAGAAGCTCGACCTGATCGGCGTCGCTGACCCGGAGTACTACGCCGAGGTGGCTCCGCAGTGGAATCCCCTCAGCATTCTTCCGAAGGCGAAGTCCATTATCGTCTTTGCGCGGGAAATCCCGCGCAGTTATTTTCGTGGCATTGAGGAAGGCACCCTCTGGATGCGGGTCAACCGCTATCTTGGAGCAGATGATGCCTACTGCCTGTGCCGGCGTTTTGAGGATAACGGCTTTTTGGCCGTGCCTTGCTCGCCTTTGGCGCAGCAGCGTTGGCCGGACGGCATCGAATACAAGCCTAGCAAACCGGCCCCGAATGTCACGCCTGACATCCGAGTAGCGGCGCAGCTGGCCGGCTTGGGTGAAATCGGCTATAACGGCATGTTCTTGACCCCGCAGTTCGGTCCGCGGCAGGCGCTGGGGATGCTGTTCTGCGAAGCCAAGCTGGATTGCGATGAGCCGTTCCGGTTCGGGACTATCTGTCGGCGCGAACAGTGCCTGGCTTGTCAGACCGGTTGCCCGGCCCGGGCGCTGGGGCCGAAAACCGAGGTGTGCCAGGTGGGGAGCCAGACGGCGACGATCGGCGTCTTCAATAACGAAGCATGCCGGTTCTGCGTCAATGGCGCTTATCCAGACACCTCCTGCGCGACTGCACCGCCCAATCGTCTGGCCGCAGCCTGCGTCCGCGCCTGCATAGCCTGCCTGGAAGACGGCGGCATCGTTAAAACGCGCTTTAAAGCGCCGTTCCGACGCCGCGCCGCCTGGGGCCTGGCGACATTTGGCGGGTAAAGGGGTGTGTTGTACAGGGAAGACCAGTCGTGCAGCGGCAGAAACGCTAAAAGCGCGAAATATACAGCAAGCGCGGCTTCAGCGATGCACGTTGATGCCGGTGCACATGTACCTCCATTCTCTGTAGCCTTGGTAGAAAGTGTCTGAGGTTCGCTGGATTAATTCGTAGTATCCCATGGGCGCGGCATGACCGTCCATGAACACGAAGTTGCATTTGCCCTGGCCGATTGTGCCGGTAGGCTGCGCCGTCGTGGCGGGGCGCAGTTCCGGCGCTCCATGCCGATAGGCGAACATCGCGGCAGTAAACCCTCGGGCGGTGTTTGTCGTCATCGAGTCGCCGGCGAAAATCGCATCGCCTGGACTTGTCAGGCAATTCATGCGATGAATGCTGCCGTAGACTGGCCTGTTTTCGCCATGGAGACCGCTCAACTGCCCGTTCACCAGGTAATGTGTATAATAGAACAGGGATTTTTCGTAGTTGCCGAACTGCACGCCTTCGGAGGGACAGACAAATGTTCCCTTGGTGGTGGAGTTGCCGAGGAAAATCGGGCCGTACCCAGACGTCTGGCCGCCATACCCTGACAGCAAGCCAAACCAATCCCCGGAATTCCACGGTTCATTTGGCGGACACCGCCCAGGCACAATGTAATCGTCATAGTCGCTGGCGTACAAGAACACCCCCAACCCCATCTGCTTGAGGTTGTTGATGCAGCCAATCGACCGCGCCTTGTCCCGCGCTTTGCTCAAGGCGGGCAACAGCATCGCCGCCAGAATCGCAATGATGGCAATGACGACCAGCAATTCAATCAAAGTGAAAACTTTTTGGCTTCGAGTCATGATTGTCTTCTCCTTGTGCGTTGAAAAACACATCTGCGCGTGGAGTCGCTTCTCTTAACTTATCATAAACATTGTCATTCAGTTAAGGCCAACGTCCCGATGCTGCTGCTGTCATTTTTATCGCCCTTGCGTCGTTGCTGTCTGAGCATGTTGTTCGGCAAGCTAGTGTGATGGCGCCGTCTTGTGGCGTTTATTCCAGGATTTCGAGGGTGATGGGTTTCCAGATGCCGCCGCCCAGGTTGGAATCGTGGACGCGGACGGTCAGCTGGTTGTCTTCGCCCCATTTCAGCACTTTGGTGACATCAAGGGAGAACGGCAGGTTCCAGCCCATTGGCCCCAGGTCATGGTCGCCGATGTAGACGCCGTTGAGCCAGACCCAGGCGCATTCATCGACGCCCCCGAAAAGGAGTTCGGCGGCATTGAAGCGAGCCGGCTTGGCAGGAGCCTTGAAAGTTCCGCGGTACCAGGCGAAGCCGTCGTGGTTGATTCCCTGGGGTTCCCAGTATTTCGCGATTTCGATGTCAGTCCAGGCGCTGTCATCGAAGTCGGACTTGAACCAGTTTCGGATGTGGCCCTGGACATCGTTGTCGATGGCGATTTTCCAGCCGGTCTCCGGCAGGGGGTGTCTTTCCTTGACGACGACGTCATGGTCCCAGTCCTGGCGGTCGCGCAGCAGGACAGCGTCGCAGTGAAATGGCCAGATGGCGCGCATGACAAGCAGGCGGACGGCCTGCTCCTCGTCGTGCGAGGCTTTCTGGAGGAGTTGCTGGCGTCGTCCTGTGGCTGGCTGTTCCGAGGCGAGGAAAGTGGCGGCATAGACGCGCACTGGCAGGGACTGGTCGGACAGTGCGGTTTCCAGAAAGTCCAGGCAGTCATCTGGCCGGCGATTTTGGCAGAGAAGTTGCAGGGCCATGCGGCGCGTCTGCTCGTCGGAGTTTTCGCACAGGGCCTGGTGCAGGGCGTCCCGGCCGGTCTGGCCATGGACGGCCAGGCTGTGGACAGCGGCGCGGCGGACCAGGACGTTGTCATCCTGGAGCAGGATAGTCAGGGCAGGGACTGCTTTGGCGGTGTCGTGTTCAGCCAGGTCAAGAGCCAGCTGGCGCCGGGCTTTCGCATTGTCAGCCTGCCTGGGGCTGGCGCAGCCGGTGGCGAGGATGATAGTCAGGCATATAGTCCCGGCGAAGAGGTCGGCAAAGCGCTTCATGGTCATGTCTGAAATCCTTTCGAAGGAGTTGCAGGTTGAGGCGGGGTGAGCGGCCTGCGGTCATTGCACGCGGCAGGTTTGGCTAAGGCTTTGTCCGGTCGCGAGGTTAGTAGCGGTGACGATCCAGGCACCGGGGGTGTCATTGACGGCTGGCTGGAGGGTTAAGTCAAACTTGCCGTGCTTGGCTGTGTAGCAGCCGGAGAATTCGCCTGGCTTGCCTTCGGCGTCGGTGATTCTCACTTCGATTGGGATGGCGGCGTCGGCCGGGCGTCCCCAGCGGTCGGAAATGGTCACGGTCATCGGCAGGTTCTGGCCACGGCTGGCCTTGGCAGGCAGTTTCAGCCGGAATTTGTCCAGGGCGGTCTGGGAAACCAGGAAAAGTCGTCCTTCGCCAGGGCCGAAGCTGGCCTCGAAGCTCAGGACTCCGTCAACCAAGCGGCTGGGCACCGCTTGGTGCTGGACCAGGTCGTAGACGTATCCGGAGCGGTCGATGGTCAGGGTGGCCTGGTTGGGCAGGCCTTTTTCCATGACTAGGCGGTGATGGCCGACATAGTCGCCGAAATCGCGTTTGTCATTGATGGCGAACAGGTAGTCGGTCGTGCCGAAGCGACGCAGCCTGGTTACAATGTCGATGTCAGAGGCGCCGGCTCGGGCAGCGTAGATGCCTTGCAGTTCGCGCCGGAGGCGGCGGGATTCCACTTGCAGGGCGGCCTTGGCCTCGGATGCGTCTTTGACCCGTTGCACAACCGGCAGGAAGACGTCAGCCAGAAGGGCAGGGCAGAGGTTCTCGTCGGCGATGATGATGCCGCCGCGCTTCTGGAACTTTTTGATGGCGTCAACGACGGATTCGGTCAGCACATCGCAGGCCGGCAGGACGAGGATTTTGTATTGGTCGAGTCCGTCGCGGCGGATGGTTTCGTCAAAGATGATGCGGGGCTGGTAGCCGGCCCATTGCAGGATGAGATGGACGTCTGCTTCCCAGGCGTTGCCCCAGCCGGAGGTTCCTCGGCCAGCGAATATTTGCGAGGAGAAGCTTTGCAGGATAGCGATGTCGGCAGGGATGTCCGACACTTCGAGGAGGGTTGGCCCGAGTGGCTTGACGACATCGGCGAGGAGTTGTTGCAGGCGCGGTGCCGTCTCCGGGTTGGTCATGAAATATCCTCTAACAAGAGGGTAGGGGACGAGCGCCCTCCAGCCGAAGTACAAGATGCCTTTGACGGGCCGCGACAGCTTGCACCACAGCGCT
This sequence comes from Lentisphaerae bacterium ADurb.Bin082, assembly GCA_002070945.1. Classification (GTDB taxonomy): domain Bacteria; phylum Verrucomicrobiota; class Lentisphaeria; order Oligosphaerales; family Oligosphaeraceae; genus JAAZKI01. The sequence goes on along the minus strand of MWEG01000025.1, from coordinate 67,062 downwards.
TCGCTCAAGTGGTCCGGGGCGATGGTGAAGTACTGTACTTCCGGGCATTCCCGTTCCCAGGCCACTTGGTTCTTGTCATCGGCCGGGAGTTTAGGCGCTGCTTGACTGCGATACCAGATGATCTGCGTCTGCTTCATCACCTCTTGGCCGGGAACACCCTCAGCCATGGCGAACAGCTCGTCCGTTGTCTGGCCTATTTTGATCGGGTCTGGATTGGAATAGGTCCATTGGGAGATGAAGTCGATTTGGCCGCCGCTGCCCCAGAGGCTCGGGGCGCGTCCAGCCGGCTGAAAGAGGGTCCAGGCTTTCCTGCCGGTCGATTTCAGGCCGCGATGGATTTGCGTGTTGAGCGGATTCCAGCCGTCGCCTTCCTTCCAGAACCAGGTGTAGTAGCGCAGCAGCGGATAGTCGTCCGGGATGACGCGGTCAGCCGGGAAATCTTTGATCGTCTTATAATAGACACCTTGTTTCCTGACGGCTTCGGGAGGGATTTTCCCGCCCAGGAATTGTTCGGCGCTGGCCACATCGTAATCCTGGAAGGAGAGGTCAGTGGAGTCGCGGATTTCGATGTGCAGGAAGGCAGCGTCGAAATTGGGGAAGTCGCCGAAGGAGAGCGAGACGCTGGCGCCGGAGTCGTAGCCGAACTGCTGGATGTCGGGATGGGAGACATTGAGGTTTTGCTCGTGCTTGGGGACGAGGTTGCCGTCGCGGTCAATGCGTTTGTATTTGTATTGGATGTCCTTGATGCGGCTCAGGTATCTTCCGGGTTCGGCTAAATGGCAGGCGTTCAGGCCGAGGCGTTGCCAGTGCTCCAGGCGTTCGATGGTTTCCCGGCCGGCTGGGGTGTTGGCATAGTCGGCGGGCTGCTTGGTTTGCCATGCTTCGGCGCCGCCACTGCCAAGGTTGAAATTGGCGTGGGTGAAGCCCATGGCCTGCATGGTTTCCGGGTCGCCGTCGCTGGCGCGCATGATGATTGGCATGGTCGGCGGTTTGCGATTAAGGATGGTGAACAACAGCACGTCGCCGGTGAGTTCGGCCCTTTGCCCGGCGACGGTGGTTGCGCACAGGCGGTAGCGGAGCGGATAGTCTCCGGCGCGCAGGCTGGTGTCAAGCTGGATGGCGGTGGTGATTGCCTTGCCCAGCTGCCAGATTTCGGGCATGGCGATGGCTTTGCTCTGGCCTTGGAAGTCGAAGGACAGGCTCGGTTTGTACAAGTCCTGGCCGGTGTTGTTGAGCAAGGCCAGCTGCGCGGAGGCGGTTTCCTCATGGCGGTAGAAGACGCATCGTTTGGACGTCAGCAGGCAGTCGATGTTGCCGGAATGGTAGTTGCGGACGCCACGCCGGAGGCAGACATCGTCAAGGATGCCAGTAAAGCCGTGAAAGTTGCTGCCGACGCGTTCGCCGAACGACAGGTTGCGGCCGCTGGGCGCAATCGGCCCGCGGCCAGGAAAGCTGCTTTCGCCGACTTTCTCGCCGTTTAAATACATTTTCACGGTGCCAGCGCCGTCATAGGTGAACGCCAAGTGATGCCAAACGCCGACCGGCATAGTCACCGCGCCCGAGGAAGCGAAGACGGAATCGCTGCCAAAGCCGAGGCCAACGTTCATGGTCATGACGTCTTCGCTGCGATTTCTCGTGCGCTGCAGGAAGAACATAAAGCCGTTGTTGGTGTTGGGGCGGTCGTTCTCATAGTAGCAGCCCTTGTTGTCGACGAGGAAAGCTCGGGTGCCGGGTTTGCCGTGGGTCTCGGCCTTGGCCCATAGCTCGACCGAGAATGCGCCCGGCGGGCTGAAATCCGGATGCCTGGCGACGATGGCGCCGGTGGCTGATTCCGGCGTCGTGACCCCGGCGCAACCGAGGCCGCCGCCGAATTTGCCTTCCACCACGAATTTTCCGTTGGGGGCTGTTTTAGCGGGATTGCCCCCGTGTCGGCTGTTCTGACCTTCGGCGCCGGTCGAGAATTGCCAGAGTCCTATCACGTCGTCTTCCAGCGTACATTCGTTTTCCCAACTTTGAGTCAGCCTTTCGCCGGCCGCCAGGGTCGACCATGCCGCCAACACCGCGCTGGCGGCGACGAACAAGATTTTGTTTCGCATGTGATAAGTCTCCGTCATCGGTTGTTTTCGGCTGAATAATGGTTTGGCCGACGTTCTTGATAAACTAATTACATGAGCCGACGATTGTAAGCCGAAGTTACCTGCCAAGTGGAAGTTTCGGCTATCAGTCAGCCATTGATAATAGGCTGACCGATTGCGATTTTGGATTTCGTATTGTTTCCCCTAGCCTGGCGGTGGTGTGCGGCATCGAAGACGGCGAGGCGTGTCTATGTGGTTTCAGTGGCTTCGTAGATTTTTGCTTCTGTTTCCACGGTAATGATGTCGCGTTCTGGCGCATGGCCCGCCACGACCCGTTTGATCAGTTCGCAAATGGCAAAGAAAAATGGCCGCAAATCACGTTCAATATACCTTGGCGTTGGAAAGCGCTGCGACCGAATCCAATTGAGAATTTCAACCTTCACCTCCGGGGCGGCAATCTGTTGCAGACGGGTGAGGTCAAAACGCGCACCTAAGAGCAATTGCCGGTCGCGTAGGCGCACCTGGCGGTTGCGCAGCATGGTTTCCGCCGTGAATTGGAGGTCGCGGGTGTCGCCCGGAACGTTCCAGGTGCTGACTTCCAGCCCGGCTTTACGGCCGAGACGCGACAGTTCAGCCAGGTTCTGACGGTTGTAGCTGAGTTGCGCAGCGTGTTCGCATTCAATGTACACAATGGATTCACAGCCACGCCGACAGGCAAAGTCGACGGCGCAGCGGATGACGTCTTTCGGAGAACTGGCGATGCGCCGATAGGATAGATCGGGTATGTCACCATCACAGAAGTCTCCGACGAAAATGACCGGATACGGCAGCTGCAGGCAGCGCTCCACGTGCTCACGTTGAAACTGGTAGGGAATGATTAAGGCGCAGTCCGGATAGCCGATTTTCTCCAGCCGAGCCAGCTCGGTGCCCAGACGTTCAAGATGAGTCTCCGGAGAAACCGTGACAAAACGGGTGAAAAAATCAAAGCCGGCAATCGTTGCAAAGGACAGCAAACCATGCATGGTCAGGGTGAAACTGCTTTCCTGGGCATTCTCGTCCATCGCAAAAAGCAGTACATCCCTAATCCCGGATTTCGCTTCCTTGGTCTTGACGTATACGCCCTGCCGAGCATGCCGAATGACAAGATTGCGCTGTTCCAAAATGTCCATCGCAGAGACGATGACTTTCGTGCCAACCCCAAACGCAGCGGCCAAGGCACGAGTCGACTTGAGACGCGTCTGCGGAGCCAGCACCCCAGACAAAATGTCGCTCTCAATCGCATCGGCGACATAACGGCTCCGAGTAGGAAAATCGCCAACATAATTTCTCGATGACTGTTTCATATTGATTCCTGTCTGTTGCAATCTGTTTCTGGGAGAGAAGATAGCATGCCTAGAAGCGAATGCAAGTGGGAGTTGCTATTTTTTTTGCAGGCGGCAAAATCGACCGTAATGGCAACAGCAAATTAAATTGTAACTTGCTGCCGCTGCGCTGGTTCAGTTACGTAGCGATTTGTCGGTGGCCTAGTCGAGTCGAAGCTGGCTTTCCAGGCGTTTTGGCGTGAGCGTGGAGAGCGTGTCGATAATGCGCCGTCGGTAGCTGCCAGTGCCTTCGCCGTCGCGTAGGTCTGCGTAGGCGATTTCACCGGCGATGCCCATGGCGGCGACGCCAGCGCAGGCAGCCAGCAAGGGTTGTTCCGGCACCGCGCCGATGCAGGCGGCGCAAAGCGAGCTGGTCATGCAGCCGGTGCCAGTGACCTGGCGCATCAGAACATTTCCGTTACGCATGGCGACTAGGCTCTCGCCGTCGCTGACGCAATCCACCGCGCCGGTGATGGCGGCGAGGCAGCGGTAACGGCGAGCAACGCGGCGGGCGATTGCGGCATTGCTGTCGCCTTCGACAGCGATGGAATCAACGCCGCGGGTGGCAGCAGCGTCGCGTTCGCCGGCAATGCATTGCAATTCAGCCAGGTTGCCGCGAATGATGGCGACTTGCAGCTCACGTAGGATGGTGCTGACTAACTCATGGCGGAAAAGCGTAGCACCGACACCGACAGGGTCAAGAACCACGGGGATACCGCAGGCATTGGCAGCGCGGCCAGCGGCGAGCATGGCCGCCTCGCTGAATTCATCAGGAGTGCCAATATTGAGGACGACGGCTTTTGCCTGCCGCGCCATGTCAGCGGCTTCCCGTACGCATGATGTCATGTTCGGCGTAGCGCCGACGGCCAGCACGGCATTGGCGCAGTCATTGATGGTGACGACGTTGGTCAGATGCAGCACCAGTGGACACTTCTGGCGCACCATGCCGAAATGCGCAGCGATTTGTTGGGAGAGACTCATGGAAAGGCCTTCTGACTAATGGCGAGCGTTGAAGAGGCTAAGCACCGCGTTTGCAAGCGATGGCCTCTGGGCGTTTATTTAGAGTTGCGCGACTAAGCAGGGGTTCCATTGCAGCGCGAAGCCGGAGGGGCGAGGGGCTTTGTTTAGGGACGAGGGGCGACTGAACTATATACCACAGCCACCGTCCTCCGCCCTGTCCACACCGCCCACAGCCGTGCAGAAAGCGCAAGACATACCAGCGGACGGCGCGGCTTGGAGGGCTGTGGGCGTCTTTTCGTCCTTGTATGGTGTTGGCAATGAATAGCGAGTTGGAAGTCTCGGCCGGAGGCGCTATCTTAAGTGTTCATGGAAACACCGTCAGGCGCTGTCTTGGACAATCATTGTGTTGGCATGCAAGGAGGGCACCCACTATGGCATTCAATGGGTTGGGAATGAACCTGGGCAATTTGTCGCGGCTCTCCGATGCAGTGAGCCGGTCGCTCAGCGCCGAGAATTTCACCGGCGCCAAGGGCGAGGGCGGCAAGGCGCTGCATGGCACGGGCGAAGTCTGCGCCCGCGATCTTGGGCAGGGCTGGAAAGTGTCGCCCAGCGTGATTATCAAGGGCGGCGAGACGTTTACGATGGCTGACATCGCCGGACCTGGTGCCATTCAGCAAATCTGGCTGACGCCGACGGGCGTCTGGCGCTTCGCTATTCTGCGAGTCTATTGGGACGACCAGGAACAGCCGTCCGTGGAGTGCCCTATTGGAGATTTTTTCGGGATGGGCTGGGGCAAGTACGCGCCGCTGGTCTCGCTGCCGGTGTGCGTCAATCCCGGCAGCGCCTTCAACTGCTATTGGGAAATGCCGTTCCGACGCCGCTGCCGCATGACCATCACCAATTTGGCGGGCGAGGACATGCGGTTGTATTACCAGGTCAACTACACCCTGACCAATGTGCCGGAGGATTGCGCCTATTTCCACGCCCAGTTCCGGCGCGTCAACCCCCTCCCGTATAAAGACGTCTTCACTATCCTTGACGGGGTGCGCGGCAAAGGCCATTACGTAGGGACCTACATGGCCTGGGGCGTCAACAATAATGGCTGGTGGGGAGAAGGAGAAATCAAATTTTACCTGGACGGCGACCAGGACTTCCCGACGATTTGCGGCACGGGCACGGAAGACTACTTCTGCGGCTCCTACGGTTTCAAGAACGAGGAAAGACAGTACGTGGAGTACTGCACGCCGCACGCCGGTATGCACCAGGTTCTGCGGCCAGACGGGGCGTCCCAAAGCCAGCAGCGTTTTGGGCTGTACCGCTGGCATATCATGGACCCGGTTCGCTTCCAGGACGACATCCGGGTGACGATGCAGGCCCTGGGGTGGCGCGCCGGCAGTGGTGCCCCGCGTTATCTCCCGTTGCAGGATGACATCGCCTCCGTGGCCTTCTGGTATCAGACGCTGCCTACAGTGCCATTCCCGTCCTTGCCAGACCGTGACAGCCTCGAAGTCATTTGAAGGCAACGGGCCGTTGGCGGGTTTTCATTGGCTTGAGGGCTGGATCAGGTCGCCGTCCATCAGGCGCGGTGGTCGGCGTCCGGTCGCATAGCAATATGTGCAGCCATGCCGGCAGGTGCCGTAGCGGCCAAGGTCAATGCTTTTGGCGCAGCGGCAGTCTGGGCGTTGGTGACGGTCGCGAGGGATGTGCAGCTTCCGGCCGGCGAGCGTCCCGAGCAGGTCGCTGTCAATGCAGGCGCCGTGAGCAATGCCATAGCTGGACAGGTCAATCGGCTCGGCGCAGGTGAACAGCGGCAGGCGCCAGGACGCCGCGATGGGAGAAAAGCCGGCGGCGACGGCGTGCATGGCGGCCACGTCCGGCACGGGAGGCACCTGAGGACTGCTCCGGTAGGGGTCGACAAAGCTGATGACGCAACGGCAGCAGGCTGGCGCCAACTGCGCACAGAGCGCTGCAAACTGCTCGCAGTGCCAAGATGGCGTCATCGCCGCAGTGACGATGATTGGGTCATAGCGCCAGACCAGACGCTGCGGGCCAAGCCGCTCCGACAAGCGCTGAAACGTGTCGATGACGCGGCTTTTCGGCGGGACGCCGGGTTCCAAGGCGGCGTCATACGGGGTCACGGTGAATTGAAGATAAAACGGGATGCCAAAGGCCATCAACTCCGGCAGAAAAGGCAGGAGCGGCGCTGGATTCTTGCTCCAGAGGACGAACCCGTCCGCATGTTCCGGAGTGAGGTCAACTCGGGTGACTTGGGACGGACGGAACGGGTTGACTGTTTCGGCATATCCGGCTCGCAGGCGGCGTAAAAGCCATTCAGCGTAAAAGGCCGGAATATCGGTGCGGCGACTGGCGCTGATGATCACGTGACTCCGTTTCTGCTGATGTTGAACTCCATCGCCATGATTCCTGGCGGCGTTACTTCAGAAGGTTGAGTTTTACGCCGTCGAATTCAAAGAAGCGGAGCAAAGTGCCGAATAAGCGGACGCCGTCCTTGGTTTCTTTGACATTGGATGAGACGAGCAGGCGCGGGTTGGGTCCGCGCCGTCCAGGCGGCGCTTCGCAGAGTCCCTCCGAGGCGCCGGGGCTGGCAAACCCCTCCAGAAATGCGACGTTGGCGTCAAACCGGCAAATGCCGTATTTGCGTGGATTCATGTAAAATCCCATCCACAGCTCGTTGTTGAACCCAGCTATGGTCTGGACGCCGTAGTGGGCGTTGCCGATCTCAACCGTATGGCTTTTCTGGAAAATGAAATTTTCATCATATTGGTGGATATAGTTGGTCGGGTGCGGTTCTTTTCCGAATTCGTCGTTGCCGATGAAGAAGGCGCCATTCAGGAAGCCGATGCCGTCGGGCTGCGGCGTTTGTGGCAGCGGGATGCGCTTCTGTTGGTTGAAGTCGGTGTCGAGGATGGTTACGAATCCGCCGGTTTCTGCGCCCTTGGCGCGCACGCTGTGTGCGATGTAGATTTTGCCCTCGTGGAGGCAGATGTCCCCTGCGTGCGATTCTATAGGCTTTTCCAGGAGGATGTTGCCATCATAATCGGCTTTCACCATCATCGAAGTGAAAGACATATAGATGGCGTTGTCATCCACGCAGAATCCTTGCAAATGGCCACGGTATTTCGGGGGGATTCGTATGGGCTTGAAGTTGCTATCCTGGGCAGCCAGCGGCATTAGCGCCAGGAACGCCAGCAGAACGACTCTGGTGAGCTGACGGCGAGTTGACATGGGAACCCTTCCGTTTGAAGAATAATGCGCGTTGAATAGGCGGCCTGACATATATTGCGTGGTCATGAGCCAGGCTGTGCGTTTCCGGGCCAGCCAAGGCACACCGGCCCGGAAACGCGCTGGCGCCCTACACCAGGCGGCCGCAGAAGTCTCCCTGGATGGCGCCGAGGTTGAGGCGGGCCCGGGGCGGATTAGGGCTGGCCGGCCAGGAGTACCAGAAGGCTGGCTGGCCGTTTTTTCCGGGGCCGGCGTTCCGGCGGATGTACAAATAGCGCGGCGCCATGACTGGGTCGTTGTTCCAGAACAAGGCCGGCAGTCGCACCGTCGCTGTCCAGGTCTCGGGAGTGGCGGCGATGTCGCACGTCGCAATCGGGCTGAAGGCCGAATGGCCGCCCCGGTTGATAGTCAGCGTCCATGGGAAGCGCGTGCCAGCCGCGTCTAAGGTCGCCAGGGTGAAGGAGTCGGACGGGTGGTCTTGGGTCTTGGCGTCCAGGACAATGACCAGGTCGCCATTGCTGTCGCGGTCAACGCGCCAGCGGGTGGTGCCGTCGTCATGCCAGCCGCTGTTGACTTTATAGGTAGCGGCGTTGCGCTCAAAGTCTGACATGGGCAGTGGTCGGCCCGCGTCCACCGCTTCTTCCACCTCGGCGAACTCGCCGGCGAGCAGTTCGTCCAGGATTTGCAGGCGCCAGGCCAGGCGGTCTTCGCAGTACTGGTGCGCTTCGGCTTCAGAATGGAAGCCCAGCCGGGAGTCTTGCCGACACAATTCAATCATGCTGCGGGTGTTGGCTTTTTCCAGTTCGACTAAGTCGCGCAGGCGGGCGAGCAGGGCTTTGCTGTCCGCGTTTTCACGCAGGAACAATTCGCGCCGATGGAGATAGAATTCGAGGATGTTGCGGGCGCTGCGGAATTGCAATCCCAGCGCGGCTGACACGCCGATATCCAGGCTGCGGTCGCGGTCATTGGCGAAGGCTGGCGCGATCCGGTTGAGGATGACCATGCCCTTATCCCATCCCTCGGCCATGCGGGTGGCCAGCAGCAGGGCTTCTTCCAGCGTATGGTTTTCCAGACATTCGCCGATAGTGTCGCCGCTGGGCGGGAAATCCGGCTTCCAGGTCGGGCCGAGCGGCTTCAAGTGGATTTTCAGGAACAGCGGCCAAGTGATGCCAGCGTGCATTGGGCCGTAGTACTGCATGTCGTTGGACAAGGGATAGTTGCTGTAGGCTTCCGTGAAGTGCCCCCAAGCCTCGGCGACGTCCGGAGCGTAGCGGCCCCACTTGCCCCGCGCCAGGCGGAGCAGGAAGTCAGCTTCGCTGTCCTCGAAAGTCTCGTAGGCCAGTTCGCCGGCAGCCTGGTTCATGATGCCTGGATAATTGCCGAAATACCAGCATTGCATGACATGGGCGCAGCCCTTGGCCTGCATGGCCTTGTATTTCTGATACAAGAGACCTGGCGTCGAAACAAAGGGAACCGTAGCCACCTCATGCGAACAGCCGACTTGGATTTTGGCGGACATTTCCGCGCCGCTGGCGACCGCATTCTCAGCCACGCGGCTGAACGATGCGCTCGGGCCGATATAGGAGAGCCAGTAGTCGCCGCCGCTGCGCCAGCGGTCGAGCTGCTTGCGCATGGCGCCGGATTCGAAATTGTACTGGAGGACGACGCCTTCAGGCACATGCCGAGCCAGTTCATAGACCCAATCGCCGCGCTCCTGGGCCGGCTGCGGCTGGTAGAGCCAGCTGATCATTTCCGCCTCTGGATTGGCTTCGCGCATGCCGCGGCTGAGGGCGTTGGTAGTGTCATAGTGGATTTGCCACTTGGGGCGCGGGCCGCAGCGCGGGCAGTTGATAGGATTGTTGGAGGTGGCGAGGACGGTGCTCAGGCAGTTGGTGAGGCGTTCACCGTGGCTGATGTTGAGGAAGCCGCCCAAGCCAGGAAGCTGCGTGAAGATGTCCTTAGTGGTTTCATAGAGCAGCTGCTGAGCGGCCGGCGAGCTGGGGCAGAACGCATGGTTGCCATCCCAGCCGATAGCACCGGCTAATTCCGGGTTGGCCTTGATTAGCGGATCGTCCTTGGCAAGCCATCGGGGTTCAATGGCGAAAATCCAGGTCTTGATGCCATAGCGAAGGCATTGGTTGATGGTGCGCCGGAGCTTGGCCAGGCGTTGGTTAGCGTCGGGGTCTCGCTTATAGAACGATGTCTCCGCCAGTTCCCGGAAGACGACGGTCAGCCAGAGGCCATTGATGCCTTCGTGGGCGAGACGATTCAGGTATTCGTCCGGATAGTAGTCCATATCGTCCATCAGCTCATCGCGATTGAACGGCGGTCGTTTGATTGGGCCGAAAAAGCAGCGCGAAATCCGGTTGCGCACCCAGGGCTTGCGGGTTTGGACGCCATACGGAAGAAACGGCCCATCCTGCCCGTTGAGCTGGTCTTCTAAGAAGAAGATCGCCCGGCGCATGCCTTCACGGTCTTCCGCCGTGACGGTGACGCCGTCCCGGTCAACCGCCAGGCTGTAGCTTTCCGGCCCTTGCACAGCGGCTTTTTGCAGGCGAATCTGGACTGGCCCGGTCGCGGTGAGGCCGAGTTCAGCCAGGCACAAATCGAGGTCATCGAAAGCCGTTTGCAGCAAGCCGTCTTCGTTCGGGAAGTTGTTAAGCAGGCGGAAGCCGTTGGCCAGGTCGAGTTCATGTTCAGGGTTGGCTGTGCGCGTCCAGATCGCCCGGCGGACTTCACGGGCCTTGAGTTCGCGCAAAAATCCCCAGTTTTCGCGGCTGGGCGGTTCGGGAAACACCATCGGGTCAAGAGCCATCGTCGTCATCCTTGGTTGAGTGCGGCTGGGTGAAAGCGGCGCTGGCTGCGCCGCAGAGGACTCGGCATTGCAGGAAAGATAATGCAGGGCGGGAGCTTGTCAACCAGCCAACCACGGTGAAACTTGAACGCCCCGTAATCGGTCAGGCTCCCGTAGCACCTTTACAAGGTGCTGCTTTCGGGGTGCGCCTATCCCCAGGCTGAAACCTGGGGTTAAGCATGGTTAAGTGCCTACGGCGCAAGTGGGTATGACTGTAAGTATGATAGATTTTTGCCGGCTGGAAGCCCGTGGAGGACAAGTGCCTTCGCTCCACTGTCCATTAAAGTCCACTTCCGTCCACGTCCACTTTCCACTAATATCCACTTCTGTCCACAGTCCATCGTCTACTGATGTCCATTAAAGTCCATTTGCGTCCATTGTTCACTGTCCACAAAAGTGCCTTATCCGGTGCGCCCTAGCTCCGCAGCTTATCGGAACCCCTCGCATCAATCGGTGACCGATTACTCGGATCATAAATTGATGATTTTGCCTGGACTGGAAAATCAGCTCGCACGGCTGTGATTAGGGAACAAAGGTTCCTGGCCATTGTCTTTTTCTTTGTCCCGACAAAATTTGGGAGCTGGGTTAGAACCAGGCCGGGGCAGATGACTGTTGACCCAGCAGACACGAAGTTCGCGCCCGGTCGCGACCGAGAGAATGAACTAAGTTACCCGTAGAGGAGCAAGTTGACATGGAAGTCAAACGTCAGCAAGTTTATTTGTGTTCGCTTTGTGGTTCCGTGGTTGAGATTCTGATGCCTGGAGTGGTTCCGTCCTGCTGCGGCAAGCCGATGGAGCTGCAAGTGGAAAACACGGTTGATGCCTCCAGAGAGAAGCACGTCCCGGTCGTTGAAGCCAAGGGCACTGGCACCCTGGTCAAAGTCGGCGCTGACGCGCATCCGATGACGGAGAAGCATTACATCGTCTGGATTGAGATCATCAATGGTGACTATGTCAACCGTTACTACCTCAAGCCGGGCGACGCGCCGCAGGCCGAATTCTATGTGAGCCTCAAGCCGGGCATGATTGTGCGCGAATACTGCAATCTGCATGGCTTGTGGGTCAAGGTCATCGAATGAGTCTGCCTCTGGCTAACACCAGCCGCTAGTCTGAGCTTATCCGAAAAGCATAACCAGGTTTTGTGAGTGGGAGGAAAGGGCCGTGCGCCTTTTCCTCCCCTTGTGTTCCTTGGCCTATTGCGGGTTGGCGCTGGTCAGCGGTCCAATTTCACCGTCTTGCCAGCCGGGATTTCGACAGGAGCGCCATTGTGGGCGACCCAGACCGATATGGCGCTGGGATTGCTCAGCATGCTGCCGTCGACCGAGCTGATGATCCGGCGGACGGCTGCGAGGTAGTCGATGATGTCAATGTTGGTGGCGTACCAGAGGTCATTGTTGTTTCCCATCTGCGCCGCGAAATCCTCTATCAGCTGCCAGTTGTTTTCGCGGTCGAATTCATAGCTGTGCCCCCAGACGTAGAAGAGGCTCGCTTCGCGGCCAGAGGGCATTTCAAGGAATTGGCGGCCCTTGGCGAGAATGTCGTGCTTGTGGTGCCCGGTAGTGGCCCAGCGCAGGGGATCGGCAGGCAGACCAAAGGCAGCCGTGGCGATGGTGGTGCGAGCATACGCGAAGCCGCAGAGGCGGACGACTTCGACGACTCGGTCGTCAAAGCGACCATTCGGGTAGGACAGTCCGCGGATAGGAGCGCCGGCGATGTCTTCCAGGGTTCGGCGGTCGTCCAGCAGCTCGCGGATCATTTCTTCGTTGGAGACTTGATGCAGGGATGGGTGCGTGCAGGAGTGGCAGGAAATTTCGTGTCCAGCGTACAGGCTCGGCAATTCAGCGCGGGTGACTTTGTTGTCTTTGTCAAGATAAGCGCTGTTCAGGTGAAAAGCGGCGCGCAGGCCGTGGCGGTTGAAAATATCAACCAGGCGCCGGTCAGCGATGTTGCCGTCATCATAGCTCAAGGTCAGAACTTTGCTTTTGCCGCCTGGGAAAAGGGTGAAACGATTCGTCATAATGGCTCCAGGTCCTCGATGTCGTTCGTGAAGGTTGGTTTTTCCTGGCCGCACTGGCGCGGTCAGGCACACGGAAACAAGCATGAAGATTCAATATAGCATATTATATTGAGTCTGAACAGTCGGCAGGTGCTTGCTAAGTGCAATGGGGCAGTCTCCTGTAGTGCCTTTACAAGGCACCAGTTTTTGAGGTATGCCTCCCCCAGGCTAAAGTCTGGGGTTAAGCATGGTTAAGTTCCTACGGCGCAAAGGGATGTGGACATGGTGTACGGTGGCTGCTGCATCGCATGTCGTTCAGCCTTCTGGCTGCCGTACGTAGTTCAAGCTTATTTTAAATTCAGGGAAGCTGTCGATGTCATCTTTTGCCAAACTGTTGTGGATTGAGCTTATTGGTTTTGACAACACGGCGGTCGACTTTGGCGTTGCCGAGCTGTTAGGGCGCATGCCGATCAAGCCGGAGGCCGTGTCGCTGCTGCTTTGGAACACGGAGGTGATCCATGCTCACCAGGGTCTGCAGACGGATGGACCGCTGGGGCCGCAGCAGTGCAGCTATTGCGGCCGTTCCTTCAATGAAGAACGCTCCCGGCAGGACTGGACCCGCTTCCAGCTGCGCGACTTGATCGCCGAACTGCATCGGCATGGCGTGAAAGTCTATCCGAGCGTCTTTGACCAGGTCCTCTCGGACGCCACCGCCGCCCGCTTCGGCTATCAACGCGGCACCTTCTGGCTGGATGCCCACCCTGAAGTGCTCTATGTCCTGGACAATGGCCAGCTCGCCAGCTCAATATGCCCCTGGAAACGCCTGGCCGACGGCACGCTCTATGAAGACTTCTTTTTCGCACAGCTGGAAAAATTCCTGGTCGACTATGATTTTGACGGGCTGCATGCCGCTGACGGCTTTGCGCACCCCCGGTTTCCGATCAACCGGGGCGATTTTTCCAACGACATGGTGGAGCAGTTCGCGGAGGCTACCGGCGTGGCCGTGCATCCTGGCGACCGCGCCACGCAGGCGGCCTGGATTCTCCGGCACGCCTACCCGGCGTGGGTGGACTTTCATACGCGCCGACACCAGCAATTCTGGCGCAAAGGCATGGCGATGTTGGAACGACTCGGCAAGGATCATGTCTTCAACAGCATCTGGACTCGCGATCCGTTCGAGGCGCGCTTCCGCTACGGCGTTGACTATCGGCTGCTGGCCGAGGCTGGCGTCCAGACATTCATCGTGGAAGCCACGGCAGCCGTCCTGGAGCTGGAAGGGTGGATCAAATCTCCGACTTCCGGCGACGACCAATTCATGGCCGCCATTGCCCGCCTGAAGGCCGACGTGCCCGAATGCCGGCTGATTCTGCTGAACGGCGTCAAGGACGGCCTTGAGCAGTACAGCGCCCTGCGCCATGCCCCGACCCGCCTGGAATCTGATGTGCAGGCTTTTGTCAATGTCTTCTATCAACGCCAGCGCTGCCTGGACGGCGTCATGACCTGCCTGTCGGACGGCATCCGGCCAGGCGAATGGGAGGCTATTGACAGCATCTATCAAACGGCGTTCTACGGCGAACCAGCCTCGTTCCCGCAGGTGACGCTCCTCTGGTCGCACGAGGCCATGCTGCGGGAGGAAGCCGCGTATTTTCAGAAACGCCCCATGAGCAGCTTCCGTCTGCATTGCCGTTTGCATGCCTACAACGCGATTTGCCCGGTTATGGCTGATTTGGCTGATCTGCCCCGGCTGACTGGGCCGGTGGCTGTCATCCATCCCGTTTACCTTTCGGAAAAAGAGCAGGAGACCCTGGCTCATTACACGGCCGGGTCAGTGCTGCTGTTGGGCTTGCAGACAGACAATCGCTTCGGCTATCGCATCCATGCGCAGTCGCAAGTGGTCAGCGAGGGCTATGCCGAGCTGGCGCCGCGTCCAGAGCGCGAGGTCTATAGCTGGCTTGACGAGTTGCCTGAAGCCATGCCGGAAGAGGCGTTCCTGCGCCAAATGGCCGCCGCAGTTCGCCAATGCGGCTCTCCAGCGACGTTGTCAACCGAAGACTCCGCCGTCAAAGCCTGGGGCTTCCGGTCGGCTGCTGGTTGTCTGCATCTTTTTGCCCGCAACGAAAGGGGACGTTACCTCACTCCAGAATTTCGCTGTCGCGGCCAATTCCAGGCGGCTCAGGCGTTGACGGATTATCCCTCTCTGCCAGTGCAATTGCGGCATGAAGACGGCAACACGGTGTTCAGCGCCAAGATTCCGCCGCATGGCACCATCGTCCTGGAATTGAAGCAGTGAGGTAAGCTCCTTGACGGCTCAGGACAGGATGTCGCGCAGGGCCAGGTAGCTCTCGATGGCAGGTTCCGTCCTGATTTCCAGGTACATCGGCACACGCGCCAGCTGGCCTTGTTGCCAGGCTATGAAGAAGGAGCTGAGCGAAATGGCGTGGCCGAAAAGTTTTTTGAGCGGGCAATGGCCTTGGGCTTTGCCGTCCAGCACGGTAAATTGGTGCAGGTGGCATCCGGTCAGCCAGGCACCCAGTTCGGCATACCATTCGCTGACGTTGTAGCGGCTGGCCAGGCTCCGGTTGTTGCGCGCATGGCCGATGTCCAAAAGGAAGCCAACGGCCTCGTTGCCGAGGCGTTGCCGCAGCGCTGCTATCCATTCCCGGCATTCCTGGGGCGTGTAGCCGAAAAAGCGCTGTTCATCCGCAGGTTCATCGCGTCTCAAGTGCATGTTTTCGATGCCGATGACAATGCCGTCCTTGACCAGGGGGGCGAGGGTGTGTGCAAAGGCGTCCAGCATTGATGCGTAGAGGCTGCTATCTGACCGCAGCGCAGCGACCGGCGCGGCGGGCGGGTGAATGGTGACCGCGTGCGCCCGAACCTGCCGAGCCATCTCAAGCGAGGCTGGCATGATGTCCGGCACGCTGACAGCGCCATCAGCATTGAGGCCAATAGTGGGCAGGTGGATAGATAGATGCCGGCCGCCCCGGCGTCGCCAGGCATCCATTGCGGCCGCCAGGGCCGTTGCTGGCAGAGCCAGGGATTCGGCGGCGCGGATTTCAAAGCTGGGAACGCAGTGTTCAGCGGCGGCTGCCAGGGCTGCCAGGGTGTCTTTCATGCCGGAGATGCCGAGAAACCCGAGCCATTCGGTGCGTTCAGCTATCGCCCAGGTTCTGGGGTCGGCAAAGTCGCAGGCGATGTCCTCGCGTTGCCAAGAGCCGCTGGCGTTGTCCATGATGATGATGGCCGGCGGGCCGCCCAGCGCCTTGTCTGGGTCAATTCCGCAGGTTACTTGGTACGGGCCATTGTCCTCGTCCCGGTGAATATGTCCGCTGACCAGCGTAGTGATAGTTTGGTCAGCCAGACATTCTGCCAGCAGCTGTTGGTCTTCGCTGGGAAGATAATGGTGCGGGCAGTGGGTGACCGCGATCCGGTTCCCCTGCGGCGGCAGCTCTGCTAAGAGCGCCCGGCTGGCTGGGGAGAGACGGATGGCGCTGGTGTCAAGAAGGACGATGTTGTCCTGCATTTGGCTAGTTTGCAGAATTTCCAGGCAGGCGGCGGTTTCTGCGGGTGAGCGCAAGTCCGCGTTGCCTGGGGTGAGCAGGAGCGGCAGGGCGCCGGCCTTCTGACGCAGACGGCGAGCCGCCGCCGCAGTGCCGATGCTGGTCAGGTCGCCGGCGCCGACCAGATAGTCGACTTGGCGGCGGGCGGTTTCATGCACAACCCATTCAAAGACAGTGTCCTTGACAGTGTCAGGACGGTCAGGAAAATGGGCGTCGGCGAAAATGGCGATTCTGGTCATGCGGAAGGAGTTGCGGAAAGGATTTGGATGGGGTGGCAAAGGCAAGGATGCTAAAAACAAGCGCGGAAGAGGGAAAAACCCCTGCAACGGCTGTTAAGAATACGGTAGATGATGTATATTTTTTGTCAAGGCGGACAGTGGAAGGAAATGCGTTGCGGTGCCTGCATGGCGCGGCAGAAGTCTATGACGGATCATGCTCAGTTCTGATTTTTCCATAGCATATCATTATGACACCATCTTCACGGAGGGTGTTTTCGAGGCTGGGAATATCGCTTTGGCGGATGTGTTTCGCTCCCTGGGGTCGCCGTCACCGATTCGAGTGCTGGTCTTGTTTGAACGGCAGCTGCTGGCGTTTTATCCGAACCTGGCAGAGGACATTGCGGCCTACTGCGAGCATTATCCGGATTTGCTGCTGCCAGCTTCACCGCCAGTGCCGGTTGACGGCGGCGAGGCGGCCAAGGACATGGACGTGGCCATGAACTTGTGCCATCTCCTCCTGCAAGCCCGGATGTGCCGGCAGTCGTGCCTAGTGATTGTCGGCGGCGGCGCTCTGCTGGATGCGGCTGGATTCGCTGCCGCGATTTTTCACCGCGGCATTCGTCAGATCAGGATCCCGACTACAGCGTTGGCTCAGGCTGATTCCGGAGTCGGGGTGAAAAATGCGGTCAACGCCTTTGGCAAGAAGAATCTCCTGGGCGTTTTTGCGCCGCCTTTGGCCGTACTCAATGACAGTCGTTTTCTGCGGACTCTGCCGCCTCAGCGGATTGCCGAGGCAGCCGCCGAAGCGGTGAAAGTGGCCATGATCAAAGATGTTGACTTTTTTGCTTTTCTGCAAGAGAAGGCCACGGCCATTATGGCCGACGACGCAGCTGCTCAGCAGGCCATGGTCAAGCGCTCGGCGGAATTGCATGTCCAGCACATCGCCACCAGCGGCGATCCTTTTGAATGGGGCAGCGCCCGCCCGCTCGACTTCGGCCACTGGGCCGCCCACAAGCTCGAAATGCTGTCTGACAGCCGCTTGTCGCACGGCGTCGCCGTTGGCATGGGCTTGCTGATTGACACGAAATATGCCGTCCTCAGCGGCCTAATCCCTGAGACAGTATTCCAAGCGCTGAAAGACCTGCTGGCAGGCTTCCAGCTGCCGTTTTGCAGTGCGCACTTAGAGCAACGCGACAGCCAGGGTCGGCGGGAAGTGTTCGCTGGAATAGAGGAATTCCGCGAGCATCTGGGTGGGCGTCTGCATATTACCTTGCCGACCGCGATTGGGCGGAAAATTGAAGTGACTGAGATCAACGGCGACCGGATGGAACAGGCCATTGCGGCGGTCATCGCCGAATGCGGTGAAGGTCAGCCGAATAGTAACCAGGCATAAAGGAGAACAAACGCATGGCGCCCAGAAGTGCATTGAAAATCCTGACGATCGGCAACAGTTTTTCCCACAGCGTGACCGTCTTTCTCCCGCAAGTGGTCGCATCCGTGCCAGGGTGCGAATTGACTTTGGAAGAGGCCAGTCACGGCGGCTGCGAACTGCATCGGCATTGGAAGTACATTGAATGCGAAGAGAGCGACGGCGTCTTCAGCATGTATCAAGACCGGCGTTGGAAGCTGCGCGAGCTGCTCGTCAAGGAGCCGTGGGACATCGTGACGATTCAGCAAGCCAGCCACTATAGCTGGAAGCCTGAGACCTATCAGCCTTACGCCACCAAGATTCGCGACTATGTCCTCCAGCACGCTCCCCAGGCCGAGGTAGTCTTGCAGCAGACTTGGGCGTATCGCTCTGACGATCCGCGCTTGCTCGTCACTGGCCTGTGGGGAATCAACCAGGAAGAGATGTACGAGCGCCTGACAAATGCGTATCAACGCATTGCCCAGGAACTAGGGGTGCGGGTCATCCCGACCGGCCGGGCCGTGCAGCTGGCCCGGCGCTTGCAGCCAGAGCCGTTCAAGCCTTATCCACCCTCGCTGCTGAAAACGCTGCGCTGGCCAGACCTCCCGCCCCAGGCAGGAGCGCTGGTAGGGAACATCGGCTGGAAAAAAGACAGCGAGACTGGCGAGATGACGCTTTGGCGCGATACCATCCACTTGAATGCCCGGGGGCAGTATCTGCAAGCATGTATGTGGTTCGCATTCCTGTATGAGCGGCCGGTTGCGGACATCACTTTCGTCCCGGAACAGGTCGGCAACCAGGATGCGGCCTTCCTGCGCGAAGTGGTCGCCAAGGCACTCGCCGAGGCGTGACCAAAAGCGCCTGCCAGCAGCCGCGCCCCGAACGCAGAATGGCCGGGGCGCGGCTTGTTTTTTTACTCCAGGATGGCAGTCAGACCCAGGAGGGCTGGGCGCACAGTGCTGCGTGAACTGAGGAAGTCAATGGCGACGACTTCGGCTTCTGGGCGCGGATTCCACCAAGTCAGCACTTCGACGGAGAGCATGGCGCCGCCCCTAGTCTTTCCCTGCCAGCCAATGACAGCGTCTGAAGAGCCTATCTGGGTATTCCAGGAAGCCAGGTTGACGCCCCAATCCAGCGGAATGGCCGTCGTGGCGCCATCTGCGTAATGAATGATGTACGTGCCCGGCTTGGTCGGGTTGATTTTAGTCCGGTCGTACATGTGTCGCTGGAATTTTTCCGGCACTGAGCAGGTCTGCAAGAAGGCCAGCCCAGCGACTTTGCCGTTAACCGGGATTTGCCAGGCCGAGTCAGGAACCAGGTCTGGGTCGTCTTTTTCCGAGGCCAGGGCGATGACTGGCTTGCCGTCAGCAGGGATGGTGAAGGGCACGCCAGCGAACCATCCGCGACCGGTGGGCAGGGCAGAGGCATCATGTTCAGGGCTTTGCCCCATCCAGGCATACGGGCCGCCGCCAGTCAGCGCCATCGTGCCCCAGTCGGCAATCGGCAACTCGCGGAAGCGGGCGGGCCGACGCGCGGAAGCGCCGTCATAGAGCTTGCGGAAAACCTCAATCGGGCGATAGGGGAGGTCGCCCAGCGGTGCGGTCGATTTTTTCCAGCATCTGTCGCCAGCGAGGACAAAGGCGGTCATCAGGTGGAAACGGTGGCGGATTTGCGCGATGCTGGTCCAGGTGGTGCCGCCATAGCCGAGCACTCCCTGCCGGAACGTCTCATCGATGAAGGGGGCGACGTTGTCTGGGAAGAACCATCCGCTGCTGATGACGTCGAAGCCGTGCTCCTTGAAGAATTGCACGGATGGATACTCGGTTGTCTCGCCGTAGTGCCAGTCGAAGATGACGACGTCGCGCGGGACTTCCGGCAAGGCCTCTGCCGTACGATATTTCCTGCCGCCATTGTGTTCTACGAGGAGCTGGTCTCCCCATATACACATGCGTTTGCCTTTGGAGGTCACAAAGGCGTGCAGCCGATTGATTTCTTCGGCCACCAGGGTGCCGCCGGAAGCGCCGCGGCAGCGCTCGCAGACGCCGATGGGCTCAAAGGTGATTTCATCCAGCCCGACGTGGTACCATTTGGCCTTCGGGTAGCATTCCAGGTGTTCTTCGATCATGTCAAAGACCAGGTCATGGATTTCCGGGTGGCGCGGGCAGTAGTTCCAGAACTGGTGGCGGCTTTTCGGGTCTGGTTCTTGGACTTCGGCCAGGTGCTTGAATTCCGGCAGTTTCAGGAAGTAGTTGAAGTGCGACATGCACTGGGTCATGGGAATCACGTCCATGCCATAGAGGTCGATTCTGGCGGCGAGCTCGCGGTGGTCGTCCTTGGTCGGCGCGTTCGCGCCGGACAGCCCTGGGCGGCGTTCATACTGGAAGCGATTGTCAAACTGGATGGAGAACCAGTTCATTTTCAGGGCTGCCATCACGTCGATTGCGGTCAAGGCGGCAGGCACGTCAGCGCGCGTTCCGGGGCCGGTGGAGTGCCATCCGCGCATGGCCATGTCAGGCCAGTCCGTCACTTTCGCTGGGCGGATGCGCAGGGCGCCGGCGTTGACGTCCGCGAGTTGGGCCATGCTCTGGAGGGCGTAGACTAGGCCGCGGTGGGTGCGCGCCGTCGCGGTCGTGACCTTGCCGGTCTGCAAGAGGTAGCCTTCGTCCTGCTGCCAGGTGGCGAGGGCTTTGCTGCCGTCCCAACTCAGGTCAGGGTCAATCGTCAGCACCACGTCAGCTTGCTGCTGATTATCGGTCGCTGCGATGTCCACGTCAAAGTGGTGGCGGAAAATCACGGCCATCGCATCCCTGGCCTTGGCTGCATTCGGCCCGGCATAGACGCGGAGCGGGTTTTTCAGGAGTACGGGCGCGTCTGCCAAGGGTTGGAATGATTGCGGGGTGGGCACAATCATCTGTCCTGGCAGCGGCGGCGGCTGCGCTTCAAGCACAGGGCCAGATGGGGCGGCGCCGGGAATGGACGCTAAGGCCAGGCGGGCAAAGCAGTTGCTGTGGCGGAAAAATTCGCCGCTGGTCCATCCCCAGGAGCTGTCTTCCGCGAAGTCTTTTAGTTTGCGTGAACGAGCCAGCAGGACTTCGAGCTGGCGGGTGGCAGGGATGGCGTTTTTCGGGAGGGTGATGGCGAATTGAGCAGTCCAGGCGTTGGCTTGCTTGGTCACGATGCCGTCCCAGGGTGGCACTGTCGGCTTTGCGCTGACATTGGCCGTCGTTGCCCGGGAGTGCCAGTCGGTATGGAAGCCGATTGTGGTTCCTGCGGTGACATTGCTCAACTTGGCGCCAGCTGGCGTCAGGCCAAATTGCAGCAGGCCGCCGTCCGCCGGTGTTTTGATAAAGACTTCGATCGTGTCGTCACCCCAAGTTCCGTTCGGCGTAGTGCGCACGTCAGCGAGTCGCGGTTCTTCGCATTGCATGATGATATGCAGGGTGTCGCCAGTCAGGGCGAAGCGGGCTTTGGTGTTGGCTGCAGGGCTCTTGAGTTCCTTGCCGCAGAGGACGAAGGCGTCAGCGCTAGCGGCCTGGCGCCATTCGGGAGCATTCCAGTCCGCAGTCAGGGGCGGAGCCGCTGCGAGCTGGGGCACCCGCTGGCGCGGCGGCGCCTCCAGGTCGACAATGGAGAAGTCGCTGAACCAGACGGGCTTGTCAGCGTCGACAGCGAGCAGTGACAGCTTGAAGGAGCGGCATTGGGGCGTAGTCTTGATGAGCAGGTTGACATCTTGCCAGCCTTGCTTTTTGTTGCTGACGGTGACGGCATGGGTCAGGTATGTCCCGTCTTGCAGGAATTCATAGAAGTAGACCCTGGCGGTCGCTTCCGCCTTGACAGCGCCAGTGAGGAGGAAGTGCTTCCCTGGCCTGGCTGGGATGTTGTCTTGCGAGACCCTAAAGATTTGCATGGTCTTAAGGGGCGCACGCAGAATCAGCTTCTGGCACGAGCGGCCGTCTTCTTCGGTCACGGCATATTCCCCTTCCAGGCCGGCACTGGTGTCGGGCCGCCACTGGTCAGCGACGCCATCGTTATTGGCGTCGCTCCGGAAATTGCCGTTCAGGAGCAGGTTGGCGTTGGCTGTCAGCGCCAGCAGCAATCCGAGAGAGAGCAGGAAAAACCTGCGCGGGAAAAGGCGGTGCGTGGTGGCAGTCATGGCGGTTCCTTTCTGGGAAGGTTGAGAGGTACTTCATTGGGCACAGGGAAGGACTTCAGTGAAAAAATTTGGATTGGCCTGGTTCCATTCCAGGGTGAATGCGGCTGGGAAACGTTTAAGCAGTTCTATGACGAAAGCAGCGCATGCAGCAGCGTCAAGAATCGTGGTGTCGGCATCGCCGAAGCGGGCGCGGGACAGAGCCCCGATGATTTCGAAATGCGGCTCAAGGCAGGCATAGTAGCGGGAATGGCCGCCGATGTGCCGACGCGACGGCACCGAAAGGCGCTGGCCAGATTCGTCGATGACGACCAGCTGTTGGGGCGTGTCGCCAAGGATTTGGGCGGCCTGGCCCCATTCTTCGACGCCGTGCAGGAAGGTGTTGTGGGCGATGCTGGCCCCGATGAACATGATTTTGGCGCGGCGCTGCCGGAGTCGATCCCAGGGCGAACCAAGGGCGGCCGGGGAGTCAAAGCGTTCATGGCCTTCGACAAAGTCTTCGGCATCCCGGCCCAGCGCAGCCACCGAGTGGGTCGGATGCAGCGAACGGCGCACGCCAGGCCGCTGCCGGAACAATTCAGGCAAAATGCCGACTACCGACGGGGTGTCGCGAACTGAGTAGACCGGCTGCTCGGCATTGACATTGCTCCAGGTCAGGGTTGGAAACACCAGCAGGCCCTCGTCCTGCAAATAGTCGCTGAGCGCATCAAGGACAGTGTCGGCCCGACCCTCGACTTGGCCAATGGATTTCATGGACGAATGTACGAGGAGCGTGTCCTGTCGGCGGATTCCGCTAAGCTCCAGGTCATGGGTCAGGCTGGCGTATGTATGGATGGTTTGATTCATGGTTGTTTGATGGGGGTCTTAGGTTCAGCGGCAGCCAGTTGCGCCAAGTCGTCAAGCTTTTTCTGAAATTCAGCGGTGCGCGGCCCGGTGTATGATTTGAGGAGGGTGCGTAGGTCTTCGAGCATTTCCTCGGTTTCCTCGGTGCGGCGGTGGCGGATGGTTCCGGCAACTTGCTGGAAGAGGAGCCTGACCAGCCGTTCCTGGGTTTCGGGGAGTGCCTCCGGCTGGGAGACCAACAGGCGGAGAAGGCCGATAGTCTGGTGAAGAACCCGGTTCGAAGTGCGGTACTCGCCTTTGCGGATGAGGGCGTTAAGGTAGTTCTGCTGCAAGGCGAAGACGTCGTCAACGACATCGCTGTCCCAAGGATAGGTGGCCAGGAGGATTTCCCGGTGGCGCAGCGCCCGCTTGACTTTGATGATGTTTTCTTGCCAGGCCGGTTCGCGCAAATCCAGCTTCTGCGCACAGCGGATCAGTTCCAGGCGATACTGGTGGTTGTCTGGAAACTCCGCAGTCAAGCGGTCAAGAACCTCAAACGGCTCCACGACTTGGCCGGCGATGGTGATGGTGTCGTGCAGGATGTTGGGGGCGTCCGAAAGCAGGAGAGCCTGCATGAAACGGCATTCCGGATGGTCGGGGTGATCCCGCATGATGTCCAGCAGAATCGCCATCGCTTTTTTAAGGGTCTGGGCGCGTTCAGCTGTCCCAGGGGCGTCCGGAATGGAGGCGTCAGCAGCAGCGTCGTCCGTCGGAGTAGGCACCACGTCCGTGCTTTCTGCCGGAACAGGCGCGGCTGGACGGCTGTTCAAATGCAGGCGTCGCCGGGGAGGACGCTGCCAAGATTTGTTGTCAAGGGTCGCTGATTGGCTGGAAAGGGCGGCGGAACGAAGGGCGCGGACGGCTTCCAGTCGGCAGGTGTAGTCAGCGCTGGACTCGAAGTCAGCCGCGATTTTCTGCCATAATTTCCAGGCCTCGACAGTTCGCTTCTGCCGATAGATGGCTAAGGCATGCTGGTTGCGGCAATAGGCGGCGTCAAAGGATTTGCTTGGGAAGAGCAGGGCGGCTTCAGCCAGGATGGATTCTGCCAGGGGTAGGTTGTTGGAACGCAGGGCGATGACGCCGAGGACTTTCTTCGCTTGGGCGATCTTGGCCTGGGGCGCGTCGCCCTCAGCCGCGATTTTCTCAAAATAAGGCATGATGTCATGCAGCAGGCGGGTGTTGGCGCGGGTCGGCGGCAGCTCGACGTCGATGTGAGCGGCAGTGAGGGTGCGCTTGAAAATGCGCGCTAAAGTGGCATCGGCAATGCGGATGTTCTCTTCGGCGCGCTGGCGCTCTAAATTGACTTTTTGCAGGGCGTCGCTGATTTCGAGATAGCCGATAGTGATGGCGTTCAAGAGCAGGATGCCGAGAAATATGGTGAGGAAGGTGAGCATGGCCACCGCTGGCCGGCGTCGTACCCAGAGTCGGAGGCGGCGCAGCCAGGAAGTGGAGCGGGCCAGGATCGGCTCATTGCGCAGAAAGCGTTGCAGGTCAGCAGCCATGGCCTCTAAACTGCGATAACGATCCTCAGGAATGAATGACACGCTCTTGTTGATGATGACGGCCAAGTCGGAATTCTTGGCCGGCAAGGGCGGCACGCCTTCTTCGCAGATGCGCTTGATCATTTTGCCGGGCGAGTCGTGGGACAGCGCCGGTCGGCCGGCGAGGAGTTCGTACAGAGTCAAGCCGAGGCTGTATTGGTCTGCCGCCGCGCCACCGCCGCCGCTGAGCAGGCGTTCCGGCGCCATGTAACGGAGGGTGCCGTCCTGGGACTGGCTGGCGACAGTGGAAACCGCATCCTGGCTGAGAGCAGTCGCTAAGCCAAAGTCGCTGACGTGAACAGTGCCGCCTTTGTCTAAAAGCAGGTTGGACGGCTTGATGTCGCGGTGGAGGATTCCTTGCCGATGCGCGTAGGAGAGGGCGTTGGCGGCCTGCAAGCCGATTTTTGCGATGGTCTCTTCTAAATTGCCGTTCGCGTCCACCTCCCGCCAGCGTGGGTCGTTCAGGCCATAGCCGTCAACGAATTCCATCACGTAATAGCAGTAGCCCTGGTCTTGGCCAGCGCCGTACACCTCCACGATGTTGGTGTGGTGCAGGCAGGCAATCAGCCGAGATTCATTGTCGAATTTTTCTCGCAGCCGGCCGTCCGCAGCCCAGGTCGGTGCCAGGATTTTGACGGCGACGGAGCGGTTGAGGGACTGCTGGGTGGCCTTGAAGACAGTGCCCATGCCGCCCTGGCCAAGGCGTTCCTCCAAGCGGAATTCCCCGAGCTGGTTCGGGAAAGTGACTTGGGCAGGACGTGCCGCAGTGCGGGAATTGTGCCCGAGGTCCTCCATGGCAGCCAGCGCTGGGAGAAGTTCCAGCAGCTCGTCGCGCCATTCGGGATAGCGCTCCGCAAATTGCTGGATGCCGACGCTGGAGCCATCGCGCAGCGATTGGAGGTATAATTCCGTGAGTTCGTCTATGTCGCTCATTATGAGGTTGCTCACAAGCGGAATTCGGAGTATTCGGAGAGTTTTTCCTGGAATCGTTTGAGGGCTCGGACGTATCTGATGCTGGCGGCTTTAGCTTCGATGCCGAGGGTGGCGGCGCATTCCAGGTTGCTGAGTTCCTCGAAGTGGCGCAGCTCCAGGATTTCGCGGTCTGTTTCAGGCATGTCAGCGAGGACTTTGCGCAGCAGGTAGTGTTTTTCGGCTTGCGCCAGGCGGCTGCGCGGGGAGGTCATGCTGTCTGCCAGGATGTTCCAGCGGGCGGTGACGGCGCTGTCGTCATCCCTAGGGCGGTCCATCTCGACTTCCTTGAACACGTCCCGCTTTTGGCTGGCGAGATATTTGCGCTCAAGGTCGGTGATGGTTTGGACGAGGATGGTGCGGAATTTGACAAAGGGGGGGATGTCGTCGTTGCTGCGCAAGGACGCGAGCCGTTTGCTGGCGGCAAGGAAGACCTCCTGGAGGAGGTCGTCAACCGTCAGTCGGCGCAGGAGCATGGGATTGATTTTGAGTTGGGCGACGCGGCGGAGCCGTTCGCGGTTGCCTTGGAACGTCTCGGCCAGCCAGTTTAAGTCATTGGGATCAATGTCGTTCATTGCGAAGCCGTCAGTAGCCGTGGGGATGGGAGGAGGCGAATCCAAGTCTTGGTATGGACAGGAAACGTCCTGGCCGTGATAATTATTGCACTGGAGGCGGCGTGGTGCGTGGTTTAGCCCTGGTCGCAGCGGCTGATGATTTTGTCGTAGGCCCAGGCGTCCCATTCTGGCTTGACGCCGATGCCGGTGAGGTCGCCATAGAAGGTGAAGATCAGTCCGCCGCCAAAGGCGTTGATCATGCGGTCGACCTCGGCCTCAATCAGCTGGCGATTGCCGGTCGGGAGGACTTTCTGGATGTCGACCGGCGAGAAGAGCGCGGCGCGGTATTGGCGCAGGAGGGCGCTGAGGTCGTCGAAGTCGTAGACAGCGGGTTGGTCGAATTGGAAGCAGTTGACGCCGGCCTTCAGGAGCGGTTCCAGGATTTCGCGGTTTTGGCCGCAGGAGTGCATGATGACCGCGATGCCGAGGTCGTGGGCGAGGCCAAAGAGGCGTGTGTACAGGTCGCGGAAGAATTCGTTCCACATCGCTGGCGAGAAGAGCAGTCCGCGCTGGGTGCCCATATCTTCGCAGAAGAAGATGGCATCGGCCTTGGCGTCGCCGGCAGCGAGGATAAGCGTCTCATAGATGTCAGCCAAGATGGCGTGCAGCCGATGCAGGTTTTCCGGATACAGCGCCATGTCCATCAAGTAGTTGTCCATGCGGCGGATGTACCTGGCTTGGGCGAAAATCCAGCCGGGCAGGCCAGCGAGCCGGAAATGGTCGCCCTGGTCTTTGGCAAAGCCGGCGCGGAAGTGCTCGGCAGCGGTTTCGCGGTTAAAGACAGGCGGCGTGAAGTGGTCGAAGTCGTCCCAGTCAGCAATGATCGGCGTGATTACCTCGCCGCCTTTGCAGGCGTCCTTGGCAGCCATCCGGTGCCAGATGTTGCCCCAGATGTCATCGTAGTATTCATAGTCGCCTTCAATCCAGCGCTTTTGGACGTATCCCTGGGGAGAGCCAGGGCCGCCGCCGATAAAGTCGTTGCGCCGACCCTCGCCAAAACGGAGGCCTGGACGAGGCTGGCCGGTGCGGGTGAGATTGGCCTTGATGATGTCTCTGGGAGTCATGGGCAGTACTCAGGTTGGTGAGGGACATGCAGGGCGATGGCATGGGATTACACCAAATATATTGGAGAGTTGACGAATTCCAAGTCTGGAACAATGGTTTGTGGTTCAAGAAGGCCATCGGTTCGCCATTGATACGAGGGGCGAGGAACTGTTGCATTATCCGCTGATGACGCTGATGACGCAGATTTTTTTAGGGTGTGTTATACGGGGAAACCAATGGCACCGCAGCGAAGGCTCGCAGCGCTGAAACATAAAAGCCCAGGGTGAGCGAAGCCCTGGGTGAGGTGGAATAAATTTGATGGTTGTCGCACTGCGTAACGTGATTTCATGGGCGAGGGCGGCTGTAGTATATATCGCAGCCAGCGTCCACTATGTCCACACCGTCCACATCCACAGCCGCAGAGCGACAAGTGCCCTGGAAAGGCGAGACATGATGACCGCCCCTCTCTCGCGCGCGTGACAAAATTTGGGAGGGAGGCCCCCATGGGTGGGTGGGGTCTGATTTCTAAGCCCGTAGGAAAAATAGGTCGCCACACGCCCTTTTTCAAACGGCTTTCTGCAGAATCATAGTGATTTTGTGCTTGAGCATGATTCTGCCTGCACACTGGCGTGATGCTTTCCATCACCTGAGTGGGCTTCCTGATGCAATCCGGAGACTTGCGGGAATCTGAATGAGATAAGGCAAAGGGAGCGGTGCCCCACGGCTTATTTATCTATCAGTGATCGGTTACTGCAAGAAGGCAAGAGGGGAGGGCGAGGATCGCCTCAACTGCATGCCACAGCCACCGCCCACAACAGGCTCTATAATTGCGTCGCAACTTTTTTGACAGCCTGTACAACCTTATCAATAATCTCTGCTTCAGCCAGGAGGACGTTGTTGGTAAACCACACGGCTGTTTTGGACAGCTCATCTGCTGCGGCGAGCACTTCGTTCTGCTCGAATTTTTTGCCTGTCGCCTTTTCGAACGCCGGGTCTTGCAGCAAGTTCATGCGATGTAGCGGCACATAGCCGGCGCTGCATGGAATGCCCTCTGCACGCAACGCTTGGACAAATTCATCGCGGCTTGCCTTGCTTCCCTTCCATTGGAACTGGAACAGAAATCCACTCAGGGCTGTAACCCTGGGGTCTTCTGGCGGCAGAATGATGCCGGGCAAGTCCGCCAATCCGCTCATTATCGCCCTGATGCTTTTCTGTCTATGGGCGCATTGCTCTGGCAATCTGTCTAGTTGGGCGTCCAGGACAGCCGCTTGCCATTCCGCCATTCGCGCATTGGTTCCCATCAGGGTTTTGCCGGTCAGACCCTCGCGCCCACCGAATGCTCGCCCTGAATGGTGGAAACGCCAGCAGCGCTCGAAAAGGTCTTCGTTGCCGGTTGTGATCATCCCGCCTTCTCCTGCTGGCAGAACCTTGCTGTTCTGGAAACTGAACCCGGCCGCATCACCGATACCGCCGCACATTTGGTTGCGCCAGGCTGAGCCATGTGCGTGCGCGCAATCCTCGATCAGCAGCAACCCATGTTCAGATGTCACTGCTTTCAGGGCGTCCATGTCGCATGGATAACCACCGATATGGACTGCCATGACAGCTTTTGTCTTTGCTGTGATGTGCTTGGCAACCGACTCGGCGTCAATATTTCCCGTGCGTTCGTCAACATCTGCGAACACTGGCATAGCCCCTATATAGGCGATAGCCGATACCGTTGCGGAGAAAGTGTAGGGGGAAACAATCACTTCATCGCCGCGTCCGATGGCCGCCCCACGCAGAATCAACTCCAAAGCCCGGGTTCCGCTATTGACAGCAATAGCGTGCGGCACCCCCACAAACTCAGCAAAGCGCTTGGCAAAGGAAAGCGCGAAATTGCCAAGGGTGCCCCAGCTCTTCGACTCCGCAACCTTCATCAGGTTGGCTTCTTCTTTTGCCCCCCATTGCGGCCATCTGGGAAAACACCCATTGTACACCGGGGCACCGCCATTGATAGCTAACGTTTCCATATCAATCCTTTTGTGCAAATGTGTGTTTAAGCTCTTCGGCATTAGCAGCGACTTTTTCAAAAGCCTGGATTATCTTGTCGGTGTCGTCGTCTGTTCCAAGGAGACTGCTTTGATAAATCCAGCAGCCTTCTTTATATGCAATCGTCTCATTGTTTGGCAGCTGGCTTTTTGGATTTTCAAACGTGCAGCCGGTCATCCGTTTGAAGTCATCGGAATACAATATTTCCATGTCGTATATAGGCTGGCAATATCCTTCTGAAATCGCGGCCACATTTTCAGCTTGAACGGCGCGGACAAAGACAGAGCGCGGCAGGTTGCCTAAAGCTTCCGCATGATATCTGAAACAATACAGGTGGTAGGAATTCCTGGTGATTCTTTCATCTTTTCCCATCACTGAGATAAACGGCATTTTCCCCAAGGCGTCGTCCAACCGTGCTGCGGCCCTGGTTCTTGCTTCAGCGCATGCGTCTAAATTCTTCATTTGCCCAAGCAGGATTGCGCATTGCCATTCGGCCAGGCGCGCATTTGTTCCCAGGCAAATGGACGTCATGTCAGCTGAGTTCCATGGCCTGCCATTATGGTGGAGACTCCACAGCCGTTGGTATAATTCGTCATCATTTGTAGTTATGGCACCGCCTTCGCCGCCGCTTAGATTCTTACTGTTCTGGAAACTGAAGGCGGCGGCCTTGCCAAGTGAACCAATCCGCCGGTTTTTCCATTCGCTGCCATGAGCTTGCGCGGCATCTTCGATTAATGGAATGCCGTGTTTATCCGCGACGGCGCCAAGAGCATCGAAATCACAAGGCCGCCCCCCAACGTGTACTGCGAGAATGGCCTGCGTACGCGGAGTAATGGCCTTTTCCACAGCAGTTGCGGAGAGGCAGAATGTATCCAGGTCAACATCGGCGAATACAGGCTTGGCGCCTGTAAGAACAATCGCATGCACAGAGGCCGTAAAGGTATAGGGCGGCACGATGACCTCATCGCCGTATCCGATGCCGAGTCCACGTAGAATAAGTTCAATGGCGGTAGTTCCGTTGATTACAGGCAAAGCGTGCTTCGCCTGGCAGAATTCAGCATATCTGGCCGCAAAATCGGAACATTCCTTGCCCAGAGTTCCCCAAACGCCAGAATGCAGCACGCGGCGCAAGGCCTCTTTTTCCGGTTGACAGCCTATTGGCCAAGAGAAATATCCAGGTCTTTTACTGCGAATAGGCTCGCCGCCGAGAAGCGCGGCTTTTTGCACAAAAAGATTTTTCATTTTCTCTTTTTCCTTTATGTCTGATGCTGTTTTACGGATTGTTGATGAGCGAACGGATGCCTGACGCGATTTGCCTGCCGATGCTTTCGACTGCGTCAGAAGCCATGATAGGATAACCATAAAGCATTGGCGCTATAACAACCGGATAGGAAGGTTGCCATTCAGAAGTGATAACCGGCAGATAGGAACGGGTGTGGTCGGCGCATCCAAGCACTGCAATATTCCTGCCTGGATAAGCCTGACGCACCATGTCGCCAACGGCAGTAAAGGTCTCAAAGGGCAATGAGCAGAATATCATGGCGCCAATCCTGACGCAGCGCACCATAATATCGTCGGCCTCGCCACGGGGATTCGCCAGCATGGACTTGCGCCAAATCTCCGCCACCCTTTCGTTGCCTCCCTGTTTTGCGATGGCGTCAACCTCGTCTTTTCCCATTGCCTTCAAGGGAAGAACAGTATTGAATTCGGCGTTTTTCAGTTCCATGTCATCCGAGCTTTGCAAGCCTTGCATAAAGCCGTCAAAGATTTTCCTGCCGCTATCCTCCAGCAACTTTCTGGGGTCGTCGCCACTTGCGAGTCTGCGCAATGGATTGATATCCCCGCAGCAGCCATTCAACAGGATGGTCTTCATGCCGTTTTCTTCGCCAATGCGGCAGACTGCCCCGGGGAAATCCGCTGAGCTTTGTCGGCTGGCGCCAAGAATCACCGGGTGGCATGGATAGCTGATTATCGCCACCGGTGGTCGTCCTGCACGCCGAATGCGCAACCCGCGCACGACAGCGTCATGCGGGCCATTTTGAAAGTTGCGGTTAAATCCGACTGGCTCAATCGGCTGGCAGCATTCCTCCAATTCTTCTGCCAACGCCAAATCTGCCACAGCCTGCTCGGCGGCAGCCAGGAAGACAGCCGGGATACGGCTGTTGTAATCCTCATTCACCACACCACAACCTTCAAGGTTGCTGGTGGCCGGCCCGGTATGAGTATGCGTGCATAGAATCATCACTTCACGGCCAGAATATCCGAGCTTGTCAGAGACAGAACAGCGGATTTGCTGATGCAGCTCTTCAGACAAGCAAATCAGATCAGCTGAAAACACCAAGGATTTTGTTTCGCCGGAGGCCAAGGCGACGCATCTGACATGCAATGGGTCCAGGCTGGCGTCGCATACCCGCTCTAAGTAATAGCCATAGCCGCACAATTCTGTGCCGACTGGCGACGGAATCTCTTTTATGCCAAAACCTGTCTTAAGCATAGTACGCATTTTTTTGCCCTCAGAGTTTGTCAACCAATGGCTTGTATTTTTGCAAAATCCGCTCGTTGATGGCATCGCCGCTATCAACATTGCTGGACGAGAACACATCAATTTCCCGGTGGCTTTGGACAGCCAGCTCCACGCATCTGCTTCCAATCGCCTGAAGCATGGCGGCGCCAACTGCGGTGGAAGTCGCACCCACCTTATACGCCAAGCCGGCATCAATGGCTGCATCGCCTATGCAGCCGCCATTGTCAAGAACCAGGTCAGCGACTTCCAGCAGACGCAGGTTCAAGGCGTTTCGCGGAGAACAGCTCTGACTGTGCCTGACGTTGGTCAAGGCAACCACAAAAGCGCCTCTTTTCCGCGCCTCCGCAGCCATTTCAACCGGAACCGCATTGCGTCCTGAGTTGGAGCAGACGATGAGCATGTCTCCAGTACCCAGGTTGTATTTTTCAAGCAATTTAGCGGCATATCCTGCTTGACGTTCCAGGGTTGTGCTTCCGCTGGCACTGACATGAAGCATGAGCGCCTCGTCAAGAATCGGAATGACGGCAGCCAGTCCACCAGCGCGGTAAAACATCTCCTCCGCCAATATATGCGCATGGCCGGTGCCAAAAATATAGAGGAAATGGCCGCTGGTGACGCAGTCGCACAGCCTGGCGGCAACCTTTTCCAGGTTTTCCCCTTGCTCGTCAAAGACTCTGTCCAGTATCTGCTGGAGCGTGTGTTGATACAGCTCAATGGCGCTCATGTTGTCATCTGCTCCCATGTATGTTTCATTCTTGCGACGATTTCATCATTCAGGGTTCCGCGTTCCATCATATACATCAGCACCGCGCCAAGTTCTGGCGGAAGCTCCATTTCATGCAGCACGACGTCGGCGCATATCGCGGACAGCTTCTGCAAAAACAATCTGCGCATTTGTCCAGAGTGTTCAAACATCCCGCCGTAGAGGCACACGTGACGGGGGCAGCGTTCCAGGGCTTTGCCAGTCATCCTGGCAAGGATGGTCATCTGCTTTGACACAATCTCTTTGCTGACGCTGTCTCCTGCTTCGGCCTGTTGGTCGACAATGCGTGCAAATTTCGCTATGTCCGCCGGTTCGCGCCCTTCTTCGTATAGTGTATTGACGAGCCCCCGAGCATCGCCAACGCCAAAAAAGTCCAGTGCACAGCGCCTCAGCTCAGTGTCTGGGCCAATTTGCTCCAGGCTCATCAGGGCCGCTTTCAGCCCTTCAATTGCCAATCCGTAGCCGCCGCCTGGCTCATCAAGCTTATAGCCCCACCCGCCAAAAATATGCTGCTTTCTGTTTTCATCCAGCCCGACGATTATGGCGCCGGTTCCGCTGATGACGACGACGCCTGGTTTGCCCAGCAAGCCGCCAATTAGGGCCACGTAGGCATCGCAGTCCAGTAAAAGTTTTTCGGGCGGAAAAACATCACCGGCAAAACTTGCGACAGTTGCGTCATCTGCCCGGGAATCCTGTGCCGACAGGCCGAGCGACAGGCCATCATAATCAGTGCGGCCAATTTTTGCCAGCAGTTTGTCAACAGCTTGTTTCAGCCTCGTTCTTGCTGACGCCATGCCAATGGCGTAGTAGTTCAAACCTTCGCCAGCGCCAGTGCCGAGTACAGTTCCATCACCAAGCACCGCCACCAACCTGCTATGGGTGCCGCCTCCGTCAACACCGATGATCACCGATGAGTTCATGGTCATGCGTTCCGCAAACATGCTCAATTTTTATTAAATTGGGTCTGCTTATTGCCCAGGAATTGAAAAATTATTCAAAGAATATATATATTATAATGCAGACAAATTATTTAACAATGGATAAAATCGTCATGAGCAATACCATTAATTATCTTTCCTCCCTTCATCCTCTCCCCAAGGGCATCCGCGATGTTCACCGTCGATATGGGCTGTGGATATGTAAATTTATGCGAGGGTCTACCGCCCAGCCGATGACGCCGGAAAGCTTGCCTTTGAGGCGCTTTGAATTTTATGATCTTTCGCACATGTTTGACGGGCGCGGCTGGTTTTGCTCAGGCGATGGCAAGTTGACAGAGGTCAAAAAGGGAGACGGGATAGTGATTGCGCCAGGTTTTCAACACAAATACAGCGGGCTGAATGAAGTCTATGTCGAAGACGCGATATCGTTTTGCGGCCCCCTTGCAGACTACCTATTCGAGGCCGGGATCATTAAAAACGGCGTTTTCAGGATAGGGAAGGCGCGGCGATTGCTGCCAGTCATTGAACTGGCATTGGACCACTCTGACAGTGCCCAGATTATGGTCAATATCGAACTCCAGAAGCTCCTTATGGACTTGTATTTCGAAAATAAAAACCTGGTGCAGAAAAATGATGCGGTATTCGAGGAGCTTTTGGGAGAAATTCGAAAGGCTCCAGGGAAATACTGGAGCCTTGACGTCATGGCCGAGTTCTGCAACATCAGCATCTCGCAGCTCAATCGGCTTTTCAAAAAAGAGACCGGGATGACTTCCAAAAATTATATTGACAGCATCAGAATGGATATCGCCGCCGAAATGTTGGCTTCAAGCGCCACTACCATCAAGCAAATCGCAAAGGAACTGGGGTATCCTGACCCGTATCACTTCAGTCGCCGCTTTAAAGAAATCAAAGGATATGCTCCAATGCAGTACAAGGAACTCTTTTTGAGATGAACAAGGGGATAGGTGGAGGAGCGCAAGGGGGGAGGAAAGGATCAGCGGCTCTTTCCTCCCCCCGCAAAACCAACTAATCTTTTCAAATAGCCTTGAGCTTGGCGTCGGCAAAGTCGAGCATGGCGTCCCAGTCAGCTGGGGTGCAGGCGTGTTGTCCGGTTCGCAGGAAGTAGCCGATGTCCTGTCCGACGAGCGTGTCTGGCGGCGGCGTGTCCGCGCCCAGGCCAGGGGAATTGAACAGCTGGTAGACAGCGCTGGCTTCGCGGGCAGAAATGAATTCGCCGATTGGGTCGGCATAGACGTCTTCAGTGGCGCTGGTGATCAGCAGCAGCCGCGGCGCAATCAAGGACAGCAGCGTGTGTTGATCAAAAGGCAGCTCGCTTTCGCGGTTGACATAGCGCCGGAAATTGGCGCCGTGCCAATGCGGGTTCCAATGGTCGACCCATTCGAAATTCTCGCCGAATTGGCGTCGCGAGAGCTTGGCGCCGCAGCATCCGGAGCAGACGGAGACAGTCATGGCGATGCGTTCGTCATTGGCGCCAGCCCAGAGCGCAACCTTGCCCAGGCGGGAAAGGCCGTGGACGACCAGCCGGGAAGCGTCGACCTCTGGCTGTGTTTCCAGGCAGTCGAGGGCGCGGCTGACGCCCCAGGCCCAGGCGCTGATGGCGCCGTAGGGGCTGTCTTCAGTCTCCCATTCCTCCTCGCTGATGAACAGTTTCCAGATGCTGTCGTTGAAGCCGTCGGGTCGGTCAGGGTAAAGGTCGTAGTAGCACAAGGTGGCGCTGGCATAGCCTCGGGCAAGGGCTTTTTCAAAGTTCCAACGGCCAGCGGTAAGGCCGCGGTTGGCCTCGGTGACGCGATTGTCTTCATACCTGGCTGTCCCGTATGACGGATAGCGCTTGGTGACAGTCGCATTGACGCCGGGGTCGGTCGAGCAGGAGGCATTGCCCTTGAAATTGAGTCCGAAGAAAGTCGGTGCCGGTCGGGTCGCGCCGTTTGGTAGATACAGGAGCAGGAGCAGATCGCGTTCATGGCCGCGATGTCCACAGCGGATGACGATTTCCCGCCGGGTGGCGAGGCCGCCGAGGGCGTCGCGCTGCTCGCTAATCGTCCGGAACGCGAGCGTGTCCGGACGCGGGGGCAGGGGGCCGTACATGGCGTCGGCGATCATGCCCAGACGGCGCGGTCGTTCGTGGCGGCAGTAATCGACTGCATTGACGATGTCAAGGCCGTGCTTGTTCTTGAGCAGGGGAGGTATCTTGTATGGCGGCACGTTGGCCTCGACCAGGTTCATGCGGCTGCTCTTGGCCTTGGTTTCAGCCGCCGTGGCTTGCACTCCATATCGTCTTGCCATGCTGAACTCCTCCTGCGGTTATGGTGAAGGTCAGTTTTTATGTTGCAGAAAAATAAGTAACGTGTGAAGTCTTGTGATAGAATCCCGTAGCGTGTAACGTCCACATTCCCGTCGGCGCGGCAAGACGGCGCAATACGGCAAGGGACCTATGGAGCCGTTATTACGAGCCGGAAGCCCTGATACCAGTACTTGTCCGATGGGGGAGAGTTTTCGCGGTACGCCGAACGGCAGTCGCGCGCATTGTAGTGGCCCCAGCTGCCGCCCCGGACGATGCGAGATTCCTCGTAGGCAGCGCCTGTGGGGTCTGTTACCGCCTCTGGCGAGTAATCATTGCCATCCCACCGGTCCAGGCACAATTCTGCTATGTTGCCATGCATGTCATAAAGCCCCCACTGATTCGGCTTATAGCTGCCGACTATGGCAGGGCCAACGGTTTCATCACCATACTGCGTACGACCCTCTCCGCCATTGCGCCAGTATCGCCCGACCTCCGCCATATTCGGACATTCCTCTGTATCGGTCAAATCCTTCCCCGAGTTCAAGGCGGTTTCGGTGCCGGCTCGGCAGGCGTATTCCCATTGCGCTTCCGTGGGCAGGTCAAAGGCCAGGCCGGTTCTGGCTCGCAGTTTCCCCAGGAAGGAATAGGCATCCACATCATTATTGTCTGGCCAGCCCGCGCCGACATTACCTCCCCGGATGTCGTGGTAGCTGACCTTCTCGACCGGGCGGGAATAGCGGCTGGGTACGTGCCTGAAATAGCTTGGCCAGTAGCTCGTCACCAAGCTCCATTGCTCCTGGGTCACCTCGAACACACCTGCATAGAAATCCTTGGTCAGAGTCACTTGATGCTGGGTTTCGTCATCATAGCGTCCAAGCTCATCCTCCGGTGATCCCATGATGAAAGTACCGGCCGGGATTTTTCGCAGCACCAGCTTCTTGGTCTTGTACTCCTCTGTCCAGCCGCCGGCAGGTGCGGTGAAACGGTAGCTGATCGGGTAGCTGTTGGCATTGGGGCCAGCCGACAAGTCAATCACGAGGTAGGAAACCTCGGGGGACCGCGCAAAAAGCCGGAAGCCCACATCCTTGTACTGGTTTGACGGCACAATGCTGTCGCGGTATGCCGAACGGCAGTTGGCCGCGTCGTGGCCCCAGCCGCCGCCCCGGTTGGTGCGCTGGGCACCTTCGGCAGCGCCTGGGGGATCGGTCTGAGCTGAGCCGCCCAAGTCACTCTGCCGCCAGTCTAAGCACCATTCTACTACGTTTCCGTGCATGTCATACAGCCCCCACCGGTTCGGCTTGTAGCTGCCGACTTTGGTGGTGCCGCCTGATGTATCAACATCCATGGAATCATCCGAGCCGCCATTGTGCTTGTAGCGCCCAACTTCGGCCATGTTCGGACAAGTCACGGCATTGGTTAAATTATTCCCCGAGTTCAAGGCGGTCGTCGTCCTGGCCCGGCAGGCGTATTCCCATTGCGCTTCTGTGGGCAGGTCGAAGTCCAGGCCCGTTTTTTCCCGCAGTAGCCCCAGGAAGGAGTTGGCGTCGACATCACTATTGGCCGGCCAGCCCGAACCCGTGTCACTTCCCCGAATGTTGTCGTAGCTGACTTGCTCCACTGGACGGGAGTCGCGGCAGGATGGGTTGGTGAAATAGCTCGGCCAGGAGTCCTCGCCCATCACCAAGCTCCATTGCTTCTGGGTCACTTCGAACACACCTGCATAGAAATCCTTGGTCAGGGTCACTTGATGCTGGGTTTCGTCATCATAGCGTCCAAGCTCAGCTTCCGGCGATCCCATGGTGAAGGCGCCCGCCGGGATTTTTCGCAGCACCAGCTTGGTGGTCTTGTATTCGTCTGTCCAGCCGTTGGCTGGCGGGGCGGAAAGGCCGGTGACCGGATAGCTTGCGGCACTGGCGCCCGCGGACAAGTCAATAACGAAATACGTATCCTGTGGCTTTGGCTCTGGCTCTGGCTGCGCAGCAAGGCGCAAGCCCACATAAGTGCTAAAGCCCGACGGCTGGGACCCGCTGCGGCATGCCGAACGGCAGTCCTTCGCCGAGTTGAACCAGCTGCCGCTCCGGAAGACGCGCATCTCGCCGGCATCGCCTGCCGGGTTCGTGACCGCCTGCGCTGAGTAATCACTCCCATCCCACCAGTCCAGGCACCATTCCGATACGTTGCCGTGCATGTCATACAGCCCCCACTGATTCGGCTTGTAGCTGCCGACTTTGGCAGGGCCGCCATCACCTGAACCATCCGCTCCGCCATTGTGCTTGTATCGCCCGACCTCGGCCATGTTCGGACACTCCTCTTCACCGGTCACATCCGTCCCCGAGTTCAAGCCAGTCGTCGTCTTGGCCCGGCAGGCGTATTCCCACTGCGCTTCTGTGGGAAGATCGAGACGCAGGCCGGTTCTGGCTTGCAGCCTCCCCAGGAAGGAGTCGGCATCCACATCATTATTGTCCGGCCAATATGAACCAGTATTATTTCCTCGAATGGCGTCGTAGCTGACGCTTTCCACTGGGCGGGAGTTGCGGCAGGATTCGTTGGCGAAGCTGCTCGGCCAGTTGCCCATCACCAAGTTCCATTGCTTCTGGGTCACCTCGAACACACCCATGTAGAAACCCTTGGTCAGGGTCACTTGATGCTGGGTTTCGTCAACGCCGCGTCCAGGCTCATCCTCCGGTGATCCCATGGTTAAGGCGCCGGCCGGGATTTTTCGCAGCACCAGCTTCGTGGTCTTGTACGCTTCTGTCCAGCCGCCGTCCGGCGGGGCGGCTCGGTAGGTGATTGGGTAGTTGTCGGCATTGGCGCCGGCAGATAAATCAATAACGAGATAGGTATTCTCGGCTGGCGGCGTGGCCAGCCGGAAGCCCACATCGTTGTACTGAGCCGACGGCCAAGCGAAGTCGCGGTACGCCGAACGGCAGTCGTGCGCTTTGTAGGCCCAGGTGCCGCTCCGGATGGCGCGATAAGAAGTCCTTTCATCGCCTTTGGGGTCTATCACCGCCTTCGGTGAGTAAGCATTCCCGTTCCATCGGTCCAGGCACCATTCCTGTACGTTTCCGTGCATATCATACAGCCCCCACTGATTCGGCTTATAGCTGCCGACTGTGTTAGTGCCGCCTGATGTGTCACCATCTGCTGGCCAATAAATATCGTCGCTACCGTCGTTATGTGCGCCATTGTATCTGTATTGCCCGACCTCGTCCATATTCGGACATTCCTCTTTAGCGGTTAAATTCTTTCCCGAGTTCAAGGCGGTTGTCGTCCCGGCTCGGCAGGCGTATTCCCATTGCGCTTCCGTGGGCAGGTCGAATTCCAGGCCGGTTCTGGCTCGCAGCCTCCCCAGGAAGGAGCCTGCATCAACATTATTATTGAATGGCCAGCCCAAACCGGTCGTGCTTCCTCGAATGTCCTCGTAGCTGACTTGCTCCACTGGACGGGAGTCGCGGCAAGATTCGTTTTCGAACCAGCTCGGCCAGTTGCCCATCACCAAGTGCCATTGCTTCTGGGTCACCTCGAAGACGCCTGCATAGAAATCCTTGGTCAGGGTCACGTGGTGCTGGGTTTCGTCATCTTCTCGCCCTAGCTCATCCTGCGGCGACCCCATCATAAAGGCGCCCGCCGGGATTTTTCGCAGCACCAGCTTCGTGGTCTTGTATTCCTCTGTCCAGCCGCCGACTGGCGGGGTGGAAAGGCAGGTGATCGGGTAGGTTCTGGCGCTTGGCCCCTCAGACAAGTCAATAACCAGATACGTATCCTCGGCTGGCGGCGCAACATAACCGTCTGACATGTATATCCAATAGCCATGCCCAGCAAGCAGAGAGTCGGTTACGCAAAAGCGCTTGCCATCCCAGTCCCAGGCAAAGATGCCATCACCACTCAAGAATCTTTCTCTCAATGGGCCGACGAAATTCCAGCCAGGCTGCAAACTGGCGATAAAATCGAAGTTTTCCGGAAGGGCGCCGAAGAGTGTGAGCATTTCCGCTGTTTGGCAGAAAATCCAACAAGCCTGGGATACGGCAAGGTCTCCGCTGACTGTGTATGCCTTGTTGCTTTCATCCAGCGCCATGGCGCCTTTATCCCGCAGCAGCGCCCTAGAATCATCGTCAAGATTGAGATTGATGCTGATCAGGTTCCAGCCGGCAGAGAGCTGGTATGTGGTGGAATACCCTGAACGGGTGGCGATGGTGCTGATGCTAAGTTGAACGGACGGCTGCGCCACTTCGGCAACGGGCTGGCCCGCTAGGGCGTCGCCATGAGCCAGACCCAGAACCATGATCAGCAGAAAGGCAATGCGACA
The DNA here is from genome assembly GCA_002070945.1 of Lentisphaerae bacterium ADurb.Bin082. Taxonomy (GTDB): domain Bacteria; phylum Verrucomicrobiota; class Lentisphaeria; order Oligosphaerales; family Oligosphaeraceae; genus JAAZKI01. Next base: position 27,321 of record MWEG01000025.1, on the reverse strand, counting down.
CAGAAAAAACGTGAAGTTGCCATGGACTCGACGGAAACGCGCCTGGTGTTCGGGAGTCATTATGCTTGCCCTTTTTTTCATAGACATACTTTTGCGGCTTAGAGGCTTTTGCCTGAGTATCAAACAAAAGTTAACTCTATATTCAAGGCTTTCAAGTGCATAGCAATAAAAGCATAAAAATTTCACAGGCGGTCACCAAATTTATATGCGGAGTTCCGGCAAACTGCGGAGCGAGACACTCCGGGCAAGGCGCTTTAGTGGACAATGGACAATGGGCGTCAGTGGGCTTTAATGGGCGTCAGTAGACGATGGACAGTGGACAGAAGTGGACATTAGTGGAGAGTGGACGTGGGCCACAGTGGACTTTAGGCAGTAGTTCGCCGCTCGCCCCTAATCACCTCCCCTCGCGCTTAGGTAATTCGTCAACATGAAAATCTGTGTTATGTTATGTTATGTTTTCCTTTTTTGCGCATAAAAATGAGGCTGGAGACCGCCTTAGGGAATCACCATAAGCGGGAAGAACAGCCTCGCCAGTCGCATTGGCTTGCCCTTCCTGTTTTTCATCTGGAGCACCTGCGCCGCCATCTTCGATTAGAAAGGCTTTGATTATCATGCGTTTTCAACTGCTGACCGCATGCCTGTTGACGGTACTCACTTGGCACGCCGCCGCCGAGTCTTTCTCCTTTACGGTACTCGGTAAAAACGGCACGCCGATTGTCGGCGTCAAGGCCGCTGGGAATGACGCGGCTTTGGCGCAGGCGCAGCGCGATTTTGCCGCCATGGTGCGGGCAGCAACTAAAATTGAAGACTATCGAGGCGGTCGCGGCTGGTTCTCCCTGACCTTGGCCATTGTCGGCGAAGACAACACCGGCGAGGCCGAAGCCGCCATGGCCGCGCATCAGCTCAACCGCGATATTCTCGGCGACGAGGGATTCCTCTTGCATGGCCAGTCCAACAGGAAGTTCATCCTGTGCGCATACTCTGGGCGCGGCGTACTCAATGGCGTCTACAAAATCCTGGAAAAGACACTCGGCGTGGTTCCGCCGCGTCCACAGGCCGGGCTGGACTATCCAGAGCGCGTCACTTCCTCGGCGTCGATTACGGCGCCTTGCTGGGAAAAGCCCGCCTTTGATCTGCGCGGACTGTCGCTGTCCTCCTCCCTGGGCTGGCCCAGGCCGGCCATGGATAACTGGATGAGCCGCAACCTGATGAATTTCCCCGGCTCTTCGCCCCAGACCTTCGCCGGACTTTATCCGTCCTTTTCGCAATATGGCTTCCGCCAGATTATGGGCGGACATACTTTCCATTTCTGGGTGCCCTTCAAGGAATTCGGCGAAACTCATCCGGAATACTGGCCGCTGATCCATGGCGAACGCACCAAGCAATGGTACCAGGGCGGCCAGCTGGCCCTGGGCAACCCGGAAGTGATCGACCTGGTGGTGCAACGAATGCTCGCCTACGTTGACAAGTATCCGACTATCGAAGCGCTGTCTTTCGGCTACAACGACAACGGCAAGGACGGTTTTGGGTGGGGCGAAGACCCGCTCTGCCTCGCTTTGGATTCACCTAACGACTTGCCTAAGCCTGGCTCTAAACGGCCGCGGACGTGGTCAACGCGCTATATCAAGGCCTCCAACCAGATCATCGCCCGCATCAATCAGAAGTATCCCAAGATGAAGATGCATGTCTATGCCTATCATTGGGAAATGATGCAGCCGCCAGACTGCGAGGTGAACCCGAACCTGATCGTCGAATTCGCCCCGCTCTATAAATGCTGCGTCCATGCCATCAACGACCCGAACTGCCCACGCAACGACCTGCTCGCCGAATGGTTGACTAAATGGACGGAAAAGACGCCGAATGTGTACATGCGCGACTACTATTTCGCCTCGCCGTACGTGCCGCTGGTCACGCTGGACAGCTTGCAGAAGGACTTGCAGTTCTTCCGCGAACGCAAGATGCTCGGCATCCGGCCGGAAATCATTCCGGATGCGCCAGACGGCCAGAACCTCCAGGGGCGGGACTTCGCTGTCTGGCTGAGGCCATCGAACTATTATGAACGCGCCTGGGACGCCTCTGGTTTGCGTTATTTCGCGCTGGTGCGCCTGGCATGGAACCCGGACGAGCCGATAGAGGAGATCGTGAACCTGTTCTGCCGCAGCTACTACGGCGCCAAGGCCGGCTCGCTCATGGCGCAGTATCACCTGGCCTGCGACCGCAACATGATGCTTTCCGGACACCCCGGCGAGCCAGCCAAGCTGCAAGGCGACGCAGAACGCACCGACTTTATCAACTTCGGCATGTACTGCTCCTGCTGGAACTGGGCCGTGAACATCCGAGGCCACAGCCACCGTCTCTTCTTGACTGAAAACCGCAAGCATGTCGGCGCTGCGGCCATGCCTCTCCTGGAGCCGCTTTACCAGGCTCGGCAGGTAGCCTACCAGGAACTCAACCTGCTTGTCCTTGACCGGATCGAAAAAGACCTCGACTTGATGCGCCAGTACCTGCTCTTCCACGGCTATCAACTCAAAGACGAAAGCAAGACGCCCGAATTCCTGGTGCAGCCCAGCAGCGGCGCCGTTGACTGAGGAGGTATGTGGTTCAGGCGGCACCCCGTGTGGACATGGTGGACGGGGCGACAATCCCCATCCCTCACCATTCACCATTCACCATTCACCATTCACCATTCACCATTCACCATTCACCATTCACCATTCACCATTCACCATTCACCATTCACCATTCACCATTCACCATTCACCATTCACCATTCACCATTCATCCCCTCGCCCCTAAAAAAAGCGCGCGGTCCATATTTCTTTTGGACCGCGCGCCTGGTGCCGGGGATGGCATCCGCCTTTTAGTCTGCCTTTTTTTCTTTCAATTCAGCCAGGCGTTGGCGGATTTCTTGCAGATTTGCCTCCAAATACTCGGCTTGCTTCTGCAAAATGTCGCTTTCCTGCTCGGCAGTCGGCGTTGCAGCAGCTGTGGCGTTGTCAAACGCAGCTCCACCCCAGTTGGCGAAACCACGGCCGAACCCACGTCCAGCGCCGCGACCAAAGCCCTGGCCGCCGCCAAAGCCCCGCCCGAAGCCAGCGCCCCGCCCGAAGCCCAGCCCGCGACCGCGGCCGCAGCCGAAACCGGCGTTCGCAAAGCCTGGCGCCGAAAAACCTGCGCAGAAACCAGCCCCGCGCCCTGTTTTTGCACCTTGACCCAATGGGCCTGTTCCATTTCCTCGTGGCATAATTATACCCTCCTGTTTTGATATTTTGATTTCGCTCCTAACAGCCTTGTCACTCGACAAGGACCTGTGAAGACTCAGTGCACTGTGATATAAAGCATAATACATGCCAAAAATAAACAGATTGTCATAAATCAATGTAACATGCTTGGAGAGAACAAGTAATGAAAATATCAAAAAATCCCGCCTTGCGCGATAGTAGCGCTTTTGCAAGGTAAAAACCCTGATTGTGTATCATTTTTGCTACTGAATGGCAGTTCAATGCTTTCGGATATGTTCTCCTGCTATGAACGCGGGTCGGCCTGTCGGGATTTACCGCGAAAATCAGTCAGTTTGGGTTGGCCATGTCTGCTGGACGGATTACATTTGTGTTTTGCTTATCGTCTGACTTTATTCACGCCTTCAAACGAGGATTACCGATATGCGAATGACCCTGTTGACGCGAATGATGGCCTTGGCGCTGGCGACGCTGGCCGCATCCCTGGCCCCGGCGGATGACGCAGTCCTGTTTGAAGCCCGGTTCGGTGCTGGGCTGGAAGCCGGGCTGGCCCGCGGCAGCGGCGTCCCATCTGCCTCGGCTTATGCGGAGGTGAACGCTGGCGCTGGCCGTTATGGCCAGGGACTCGACCTCACTGGCCGCGGCGCTTTTGTCGCCTGGCCTGCGGTCGGCAACATCGACCTGGATCAAGGCACGCTGCGTTTGTGGTTTCGACCAGCGGCCTGGTCGGCATCCAAGAATTTCTTTGCCCGGCTCTTCGCTACTGTCTATGATGTGGAAAAGCGCGGCACGACGGAAACGCGGCAAGGCGCTCTGATGCTGTGCAAGACGGAAAAAAGTCGCCTCCTGGAGTACCATAATTTCGAATCCTGGAAGAACTATAAATTCGCGACCGACATATCGTCCTGGCAGAATGACCAGTGGGTGCACATCGTCATCACCTGGGAGAAGGGCGGTCAGCGTCGGCTGTTCCTGGACGGCGAATTGGCCGGAGAAGACGCCTACTTCCGCGGTTCTGACCAGCCGGTCGAGCTGATCTTCGGCTCGCCGTACTATGGCCATGACTGCCATGGCATGCTTGACGAAATCCGGATTTTGAACCGCGCTTGGACGGCTGCTGAGGTGCGTGCGGATTGGTCCACCGGGCCAGCGCCGGAACCCGTCCCAGCTGCGCTGGCGGCTGGCGATTACGCGCCGCTGCCTCTGCCGGAAGTCACGTTTGACCGGCAGCTCTACACTGGCGACACTATCTTAAGCGCCCACTTCGTCGCTGAGCTGGTCGTCGTCGACGGGGTGCCGGACGAGCCATTCTGGGCTGAGCTGCCGCAGGTTCCGCCCTTTTTGACCCGCGAGGGCGAGGTCCCCAAAGCCGCTAGCCAGGTGCGCATCGCCTATGATCAGAAAAACATCTACTTTGGCTGTGACTTTGAGGAGCCGGAAACCGACAAGATGCGCGTCGATCTTGACCAGCATGACCAGCCGATCTATAACAATGACTGCCTGGAGCTCGTGATCGATACGGCAGACTCGCCGGAAAGCACGTTCCACCTGGTCGCCAATCTGAATGGCGGCATTTACGATGCCCGCAACGGCGACAAGCGTTTCCTGAATGCGCGCAATGCCGTCGCCAAGGGAAAACGCCATGATGGGCGCTGGACATTGGAGTTCGCGATTCCCTTTGCCGATCTCGGCTGCCATCCGCCTGTTCCCGGCGAAGTTTGGGGCATCCGGGTCTGCCGGGAACGCTGTCCAGTGCGTGAAGTGAGTTCGTATCCGGCTTGCCTGGTCTGGCCGTTAGGCGCTCGGTCATATCTGGCTAAACTGGAATTCCGCGGCTCAGTGGGGACGGAGGGCGGATTGCAGGTGACGCTTGCAGCCGACGACTTCCGGCCAGGCGTGAACCGGGCCGTGCTGACCATCGCTAATCCCGGCGCTGACGCTGTCGCCGCGCTGGTGACCGCAGCAGCCGTCACCACGGCTGGCCAGCGGGCGCCAGCCTGGCGCGAAACCGTTGAGCTGGCCCCAGGCAAGACGACGACTGTGGCTGCGGTCATCCCAGCCGACGCCGAGACTATTCAAATCGCCCTCCAGGCTACTGTTGGCGGCGAAATCGTCTGGCGAGCTGGCATCAAGCCCGGTTTTCAGGCGCCGCCGGTCGCGCCGGCTGAGCTGCTGCGCTCGCTGCGTTTGGTTGATGGCGATTTGCTGGCCTGGGAAGCGGCCAACCCGGCGGTGGCCGAGGCGTTGCGCCGCAATGTCGAACGGCTGCGCGGCGTGTTGCAGGGCTTCCAGGAGCGCCAGGACGCCGCCTTGGCAGCCGGGAGCGTTCTGGAACGGGCTGATTGCGATGGCGTCGCCGCCGAGATCAACGGCTTCAAGCAGTGGCTGGACGTGCGACGCTTGCTGATCTGGGAAGTGTCGCCTTGGGAAAATGGCTCTGCCGGCGACCTGCCTCAGGCAGACCGGCCGGCCGAGCTGCATTTCCGCCAGGGCGGCAACGAGTGGGAGTTCCGCGCACTTGCCATCGCGGGCGTGCTTCCCGGCGGCGGGATGGACTGGCGTTTGGCCGTCGCTGATTTGTACGGCGAGGACGGCCGCCGCGTCAACCGCGCCAACCTGGTCGTCTACCAAGCGCCGTTTGTACGCAACAACGCACGGCAGCTGGTCACGGACCCGCTTATTGAGAATGACGCCGATGCTTTCACCGTTCTTCCCGGGCAGTCCCGCCGATTCTGGTTGGCCCTACATTCACGCGACATGACGCCAGGGCGCTATACCACTACCATCACGGTCAAGCCGCTTGACCATCAGGCCGTGCCGAGGGAGCTATGGCCAGTCATCCCGGTCACGGTTGAAATCCTGCCATTCGCCCTGCCAGCCACGCACGAGTGGCCGATGGACACGTTCATCTGGCATGGCGGCATGACGCCCTGCCAGAGTGAAATACCCACCCTGGAATTTTTGCATCGGCATCACATTAATTGGGTGTCGACAGACCGCCACCGCTACGACGTCGGCAAGCCGGCCAACGGCACTTTGCGCCATCGCGCCCCGGTCGGCTCTTCCACGGCTCCGGGCACGGCGTACTTTGACCCGGCCAACATCACCGCCAACGACGATTTCCTCCGCCTTGCCGTGGCGCGCCGGATGAACGTGCTGTTCGCCTGGAATATCTGCCGCAATTCGGAGTGGGTCAAGCTGATGAGCGAACACATGATCAGCCTGGGCTTCACGTATGACCAGTTCATCTTCTCTGGCATGGGCGATGAATTCCGAGCGTCGGCCCTGCCGAAGTACCTGCCTTTCCATGAGCAGGCGCATGCCGTCGCCCCGCAGGTGCGTTGGATGTGCACGGTGATCACTACTCCTCCGCCCGAGGGCTGCACCGAGGAGCAGCTCGATGAAGTCATGCGTTACATCAAAACGCCGATTCTCTTCAATTCGCATCTATGGCCACGCGAGCATGAGCGAGCGCAGCAGAAAACCGCTTGGCTGAAGCGTCATCCCGAATTGCACCCGTGGATTTATCGCTGCTCAATGAGCGCACAGACGTGCCCGCTGCTGTCCTACTACCGGCTGGGGCCGCTGAACGCCCGTCTGTGCGGCGTGCGCGGACTCGCCTACTGGGCCATGTCCAGCATCACCGGCAAACGGGTGGAACGGAACGGCAAGATGGTCACAGTCACCCCAGATGGCTTTTTTGACCAGGCTGACCCAGAGGCGCAGCTGTTTGACGGGCTGACCTACTGGCATCCGCGCAAGAATATCATACCTACCAAGCGCCTGATGGCACTGGTCGAGGGGCTGGAAGACGTGGCCATGATTCATCTGCTGGAGCAGAAGACGCCGGGCCATGACCTGATCAAGGACGAAAACCTCATGGAGCTGCACGAGACGGAAAGCCAGACGGCTCTTGACGCCTGGCGCGAACAGATGCTTAATGCCCTGATCCAATAACGCTGGCCGCATTATTGGATCAGGCTGCGCCCGAAAGCCAGGGCTTTTTCCCGCAGTTCTTCTTCTCGCACGGCCGGCCCGGCGTCGCGGCAGCAATTTCCTTTGTGCAGGATGGGAATCGGGGCTGTGCCGGTGAAGTCAGACAGCCATTTCAGCCAGAGTTCGACGACCTCCAGGCCGCTGGTCTCGGCGTCGCCCTCGGAAGTGACGACGGCGGCCAGGCGGATTTTCTGCAAGGGCGAAATCACTTTGCCTTGGTCGTCATACGAACACAAGGCCATGAAACGATCGGTGCAGGCCTTGAGCTGGCCCGAAATGTTGAAGAAATAGATTGGCGTGGCCAGGACGATGTACTGGAAGTCCGAAATCCGGTTGATGAGCCGAGCCGTCGCATCGTGAATCATGCAGCGGAATTTGGCTGGCTGGCAGCCATAGCAGGACGAGCAGCCGCGGTACTTGTTTTCGAGGCGGGCGGCGTCGACGCGCTCCACTTGGATGTCAGCGGCTTCCCGCATCCCTTCCAGGGCGACTTCAGCCAGGGAAGAAGAGCAGCCGTACGGGCGCGGCGAACCAGTGAGAAGCAGGACGTTGAGCATGGTGTGGCTCCTTTTTGCTATGAGCTTGGCATTGCGGTTTACTGGGCTTTGACCAGCGCTAACAGCTGATCCTCGGGGATGGTCAGCGGACAACCTTGCAGAATCGGCAGGTCGGTGATTTTGTTGCCGCTGTGCAGAACAGCGCGGCGAATGCGGCCTTGGGCGATGCCGAGGTGCAACAGACCGCGTGGACACGGAATCTTCAGGATGAAGTCAGACGTGCGCTCATACGTCCACGCATCGCTGCGAAATTTTTCCCGGAAGGTGAGGAAGTCGCCGTCAAGGTCGCGGCTGCCGTCGGGGATGGTCTCCATGACGGCGTTGCTTCCTCCCTGGGCGTGTTCGGCGATGAGCCTGGCGACGTCGGCGGTGGTGATGCCAGGCAGATGCTCGGCCATGGCCGTCACCGGAGCCCGGACGGATGCAACGCCGCTGCCTTGGCATTCCCACCCCGGCGGGAGCCGCAGGGCGGTGCGCAGCCGCTCCAGGTCGGAATGCACCAGTATGCATCCGTGCAGAAGCGCGGTGCGGCTGTTCAAGGCAAAAGCCGTGCCAGCGACTTTGCGGCGGCCGCACCAGAGGCTGAATTGCGGCGATTGCGACACTTCCGGCAACTCAGCCTGGCGCAGGGCAGCCACGACTATGCCCAGGTAGCGCTCGGGGGCGTATTCCGCACGCGGCAGGATGAACGCATAGTTGAGATTGCCGGCGTCATGGTATACGGTTCCGCCGCCGGAGATGCGCCGCAGCAGGGTGATGCCCTCGCGCTGGCACCACGAAACATGGCATTCCCCCCAGGGATTCTGGTTGCGGCCGAAAAGCACGGCGTGGTCATTGAGGTAAAACAGCAGATAAGGTCCGCTGCTGGCGTCCGACCGATAAAGCTGTTCTTCCAAGGCAGCATTGGCGGCCGGTTCGCGGTATTCAGACCAGAAAATGCGCATGAAGGAGACTGTCCCGAAACATGGAATGACGAAAAGATTGGAAAAAGACGCACGGTTCTCCACCAACGACGCTATGGCCTGAAAAGACGCCTTGCGGCCGCTCGGGAAAACCCGATGATATTGCTCAGCCGGTGTTGTTTTTTGCTATAGTAAGATTATAGTCTTGGTAAATTTTTTTGCAATTCGGGAGGGCGCGGATTGCGTTTTCCTGGGACTTCTTTTACAGTTTCCTAACAGAAGGCGGCGGCATGGCTCACAAGTACAACTTGACTCCCCAGGCGGTACCGCTGGTCAACACCAAGTATCGGACGATTGCGACCCAGATTCCTGTGCCGGAGTCTTTGCCTGTACTTGCGAAGCTGAATGCATACGAGCCGATCAGCATGTCTGGCCAGCCGCCAGTGATTTGGGACCGGGCCGAGGGCGTGAACGTCTATGACCGCTGGGGCAACAAGTGGCTTGACTGGTCCAGCGGCGTCCTGATCACGAATGCTGGCCACGGCCATCCAGACATTTGCGCCGCGCTCCGCCAGGCGATTGACAAGCCGCTCCTGGCCACGTACGCATTCCCGCACGAAAGCCGCGCCGAACTGTGCGAAATGCTGGCGAATACCACGCCCACTGGCATGGACAAGGTCTTCCTCCTTTCAGCAGGCTCGGAGACGACGGAAAACGCCATTAAGCTGGCCAGGACCTACGGTGTGCGCAAATATGGCCCGAAAAAGCACGTGATCGTCTCCTTTGACGGAGCTTTTCATGGCCGGACTCTTGGCGCCCAGATGATCGGCGGCATGAGCAGCCTGAAGGACTGGATCGTACAGCTCCCTGGCGGCTTTGTCCAAGTGCCGTTTCCAGATGGTTTTTACTGCGAGGACGTCAGCTTCGACCTGTTCCTGGCCACCTTGGCTAAAGCTGGCGTGACGCCGGCTGACGTGGCCGGCGTGATCACGGAGTCCTACCAGGGCATCGGGCCGAATTTCCTGCCGGATGAATATGCCCGCAGACTTGGCCAGTGGTGCAAGGCGAATGACGTGGTGCTGATTATGGACGAGGTGCAGGCTGGCTTTGGCCGGACTGGCAAGTTCTACTGCTGGGAACACTACGATTTGGTGCCTGACTTGATTTGCTGCGGCAAGGGCGTCACCTCCAGCCTGCCGCTGTCAGCGGTCATCGGCCGCAATGACATCATGGACATGTATGCGCCCGGTACCATGACGAGTACGCACTCGGCCAGCCCGTTGCCGGTTGTGGCTGCCATCGCCAACCTGAAGGTCATCAAGCGGGAAAAGCTGACAGAGCGCGCGGCTGAACTCGGCCCGGTTCTGGGCAAGGGCCTTGACGCGCTGGCTGCCAAGTATCCGTCCCGCATTGGCAAATCGTTGCATCGCGGCCTGGTCGGCGGCTTGCTGATCGTCAAGCCTGGCTCTAAGGAGCCGGATGCGGCTGCTGCCCTGGCCATTAACGAGCGCTGCATGCAGAAGGGCCTGCTGATGTTCGCGCCGGTCGGCATGGGCGGAGGCTGCATCAAGATTGCGCCGCCGTTGACAACGCCTAAAGACGCCCTTGAGGAAGGCATCGCAGTTCTCACAGAAAGCATCGCCGAAGTCTTTGGCGCCTGAGCTGCGGCCACATCCGGGAAAATTGAATAGTATGGATGAACTTGTCAAGCATATAACCGCCCTGGTTCAGGATCGCGCCGTGCGTGATTACGTCACGGAGCTGCTGGTGTCCATCTGCCGGCATGACACCAGTCCGTCGACCGATGTCGATGTCATGCGCCAGGCTGAGGCGGCGGTGTTTGACATCTTGGAGAGGCAGCTGGCGGAGGCTGCGTTTGCCGGCGCACATTGGGAGCGTCGCCCCATTAATCCTGCCATTGCCCTGCATCCGGCTTATTCGCAGCTGCATTTCACCAAGACGGCGGAGCGTCCGCAGGGTCTGCCGCCGGAAACCGTGTATGCGGGTCGCAGCAATCTTCTTTACTTTGTGCCGGACGCCGCTGGCAGAGAGCTGGGCGGCATTGCCCTTAACGCGCATGTTGACGTGATCGCTCCGTACATCCCCCCGCGGGTGGAAAACGGCATCGTCTACGGGCGCGGCGCTTGCGACGATAAGGGCGCGGTCGTGGTCATAATCACGGCCTTGCGTCTGTTGTCGCAAGTGTTGAAGAAGGCCGGTCGAAAACTCAAGCGGAATGTAGTCGCCATGTTCGTGGCGGAGGAAGAGACCGGCGGCAACGGCTCCCTGTCCCTGGCGATTGACCGCGACCTGAAGAAACTCTATGATTCTATTTTGGTGCTGGAATGCACTGGCAATAACATCCATCCAGCCAATCGCGGCGCGGTCTGGTACCAGGTCGACTTGTCCTGCCCTGGCGTCAATCTGTTCGAAATGGCTGCTTTCGTCTATGAGCAGCTGGAATGGGAAGGCCGCGCCATCAAGGCGGAAAGCCGCCACGCGCTGTTCCCGCAGCGCCCGGTCCAGACCTGCCATGGCATCATCGGCCATTACGGCGAACACCCCAGCCGAATCTGCGGCGAAGTCGCCTTTGATTTGACTTTCGCCGGCCAAGTCACGCCTCGCGTCAAGGAGATCGTCGAGGACGTCATCGCAGCCGCCCTGGCCGACTACATCGGCCTCTACGGCGACAAGACGAAAGTAGCTGATCCGACTACCGGCAAGCCGAAGGTCGCCCGGCATTTTGACCTGGAGGAGACGGCGCGCGGCTTTGTCTGCCGAGTGCATGGCTCGACGGGGCACATGGGGTCGATCATGGAAAACGACGGCGCCATCACCAAAATGGCCATGTTCGTGCGGGCCTTAGTTCGCAGCAAGAGCAACCTGGCAGCGACAGGCGGTGGCGACCTGACTATGTCGCTGCATGGCGAGCCGACTGCTGCTTCCTTAAAATTGGAAGGCGGCCAGGGCTTTGTCCCCACTCATAGCATGGAAGATGTCATGGCGCGGATGCGCTCGGCAGCCTGCCAGGGCGCTGACTTCTATCTGCGCCTGACTGGCCAGGCCGCCGCGGCGACGGTCACGGTCAGCTATGACAAACTGCATAACGCGGCGTTTGACGGCGACCCTGATTCCCCGACCATGCGCAACGCGATCGCAGCAGCCAAGGCGGTCGGTATGTGGAAGGACCAGCCGATGATGGGCTGGACCGTGTCGTGCGACTCGCGCCTGTTCGCCACCGAATACCCAGGCATGCCGGTCATCACCAGCGGAGCTGGATTGCTTCAATACGCGCATAGCGACGCCGAACAGGTCAAGCTCGATGACTTGATGGCCAGCGTCGCTTTCGTTGCCACCTATATCTTGAAAGAGGCCGGCGTCGTCTGACGCCATGCAAGAAATATTTTCAACCTTCCTAATAATCTCATTCCAAGGCAGTTGCAGCTATGAAAGACTTTGCCTTCTTTGACGCGCAGTGCGCGATCGGAGCGCCGATCCTGGGCAATGCCCGAGGCGGAGAGACAGCCGCCGGATTGTTGGCCGAAATGGATCGCAACGGGGTGGACAAGGCGCTGGTGGCGCACGCTAACACGGAAGCCGCCGGCGCTATCTTCGCCAATGAGAACCTCCTGGAACTTATCCAGGCTGACGACGTCGATAACCGCCTGACCGGGGTGTGGACTATCCTCCCCGCGCAGTGCGACGAATTGCCGCCTCCAGACGAGTTCTTCGCACGCATGGCGGCCAACCGCGTCGGCGCCTTGAACTTGTTTCCGGTCGCGCACCGCTGGCAGGCCTGCCGCCTGACTATCGGCCGACTGATGGACGCTGCCGCAGAACGGCGCATCCCCGTCTTCCTGGGACAGCGGATCATGGACGGCGGCTGGCGCGGCGTCTTCGATTTCATGCGCGAATTCCCGGCGGCGACCGTCATTGTCAATGGGGTCAGCCTCTGGGGGGCGGACCGCAATATCCGGCCGTTGCTGGAGAATTTCCCTGGCTGCCACGTCGAGCTTTCAGAATATTGGGTGCCGGAAGGCATCGCTGACTTAGCCCGGCTGTATGGCGCCGAACGACTGCTCTACGGCAGCGGCTATCCGCGGTTTGGCCACGGCAGCACCATGCTGTCGATCCGCCACAGCGGATTGCCCATGGAGCAAGTTCGACAGATCGCCAGCCAGAATCTCGAACGCCTTCTGACCCAGGCACAGCTGGTCTGATGACGCGAGTATCCGTTGCCATAAAAGGGAGCCATAGAACATGAAAAAAGCAGTGTGGGAACAGCCGGGGTCGTTAGCCGAGGCCTTTTGGAAAAACGGCATCGCCGATATCCCGATATATGACATGCACGGTCACATGGGCTCGCATAACGCTATCTACTTCGCGCGTTGCGAAGCGCCGGAAATGGTCGCTCATTTGCGCCGCATTGGCGTGCGGCGCCTGGTCTTTTCGCATCACTATTCGCTGATGGGGTCGTTCCGCAACCAGCGCGTCCACGCCATCACCGCCCGTTTCCCGGACATCCTCCGCATGTATGTGAGCATCAGTCCGCATCAAACAGACTTTATCGCCGAGGACTTGGACCAGTACGACAGCATGGCGCCGTTGGCTATCGGCTTTAAATTCCTGCCCGATTATCACAAGGTCAAGGTGACCGACCCACGCTACGAACCGGTGCTGAACTTCGCGTCCGAACGCCGCCTGCCCATCCTCGTCCACACTTGGGGCGGCAGCCAGTTTGACGGCCCAGACGTGATGCAAGAGGTCGCCACCCGCTACCCGCAAGTGACGTTCTTCATGGCGCATTCGTTTTCCGGCGACTTGCCCGGCGCCAAGCGCGTCGCCGATGCTTGCCCGAATGTCTATTTCGAGCTGACTAGCCTGCCTGGCCAGCATACCATCATCGAACGGCTCTGCGCTGACATCGGCAGCCATCGCCTGCTGTTCGGCACTGACATGCCCTGGTTTGACGAATACCAGCACGTGGGCGGCATACTCTCGGCAGATATCAGCGAGGACGACAAGCACAATATCCTCTATCGCAACATAGAGAAATTACTGGGAAAGGACTGGTGACGCCATGCAGAACATGAAAATCGGCATTCAGCTCTATACTATCCGCGAACCGCTGAAGCAGGATTTCAAAGGCGTTATGCGCGACCTCGCACGCCTTGGCTGCGACGGCGTTGAATTCGCGTTTTATTTTGGCGACATGGCGCCGGATGAGCTGGCCGCCTTCCTGAAGGAGACCGGCATCAGCACCTGCGGCATGCATGTCAACGCCAAGGAGTTCGACAATCCGGCCAACCAGACGTTTGACTACGCCCGCGCACTCGGCTGCAAATATGTCACAATCAGCCATGGCGGGCCTTTCCGCGACACCCTCGAAGACACGATTCGCATCTGCGCCAAGGCGGGCAAGGAAGCAGCAGCCCAGGGGCTGACTTTTACTTACCACAACCACGCCGCCGAATTCGAGAAGATTAACGGCGAGTATGCGCTGGATATCCTGTTCCAACGCACTGACCCAGTCCAGGTTCAGGCTGAACTCGACGTCTACTGGATTGTCAAGGGCGGCGAATGCCCGGTCCGCTATATCAAGAAGTACGCCCAGCGCTTGCCCCAGATTCATGTAAAAGACATGGCCAAGGACGAGGAAACCTTCACTGAACTCGGCCAGGGCCGCATCGACCTCCCGGCTGTCGTCGCCGCTGCCCGCGGCACAGTCTGCCAATGGCTCATCTATGAACAGGATGTCTGCCAGCGCCCGCAGTTCGAAAGCGCTAAAATCAGCCTCGAATACCTTCGCCAGATTGTGAAAAAATGACCCGGCCCTCAGGCGCCAGCCGCCCGTAGAAACGTCATTTCAGAAAAGGAACTCCATGCGCACTATCGGCACCCAAGTCCGCGGCATACGCTGCCCGATTTTCCGTCCGGGCGACGATTTGGCCGAGCGGGTCATCGACGCCTTGCTGACGTCTTGCAAGCAAGCTAACTACCAGCTCAATGACCGCGACGTACTCGGCATCACCGAGTCCGCCGTCGCCAGAACGCAGGGAAACTTCATCACCGCTGACCAGATCGCCAAGGACGTCCGCAGCAAATTCCCGTCCGGCGAAATCGGGGTGACTTTCCCGATTTTGAGCCGTAACCGCTTTGCCGTCATCTTGCAGGCGATCGCGCGTGGCGTTGACAAGGTCCACCTGCTGTTCAGCTATCCGGCTGACGAAGTGGGCAACCACCTGATGGACCCGGAAGTGCTGGACCGGACGACGGTTAATCCGTATACGGATGTCCTGGACGAAAAGCACTACCGGGAATTGTTCGGCGCCAAGGTGCTGCATCCGTTCACCGGCATCGACTACGTTGACTTGTACAAGAAAATCGTCGGCGCTGACAAGGCCGAGATTCATTTCGCTAACGACGTCTGCGCTATCCTGCCTTTTTCCCGGCAGGTGCTGACGGCCGACATCCATAGCCGCGCTCGGAGCAAACGGCGCCTGCAAGCCGCCGGCGCCGAAATCGTGCTGGGGCTGGACGACCTCTGCACAACGCCAGTCGAACCAGGAGCAGGCTATAATGCTGACTATGGCCTGCTTGGCTCCAACAAGTCAGACGATGAGGAAGTCAAGCTCTTTCCACGCGACTGCCAGACCCTGGTGGAGCGGATTCAGGCGCGCCTGCTGGAATTGACCGGCAAGCGCGTCGAAGTGATGGTCTATGGTGACGGCGCTTTCAAAGACCCGGTCGGCAAAATCTGGGAACTGGCCGACCCGGTCGTCTCGCCCGGCTTCACGGCTGGCCTGCGAGGCACCCCGCATGAAGTGAAATTGAAGTACCTGGCGGACGAGATGCAGAAGAAGACAAAGGACGACGCGGTAGTCAACGCCACTATCCAGGAACGCCTCCGGGATAAGAAAAATACCGGCCAGGTGGGAGAAGAGGAATCCCTGGGAACCACGCCGCGACAGCTGACCGACCTGCTCGGCAGCCTCTGCGACTTGACCAGCGGCTCCGGAGACAAAGGAACGCCAGTCGTCCTGATTCAAGGATACTTTGATTGTCTGGCTGACGACTAAATGCTAAGCGCCGTTTTGTTTGACGATACCGCAATATTCCAAAGATAGTGAGCGGCCGACCGGCTTGCTTGCATGACTATGAGCGCCAAGAAATCACCGCAATTTTTCATGACCGTGAGTTCAGCCCTGCTCCTGATTGGCGGGCTGGCCGCTATCTTGATGCATGCCCAGCTGAGGATCAGCCTGAAGCTGGAGCAGCGCCTGGCAGCCACCGTGACTAAGACGGCGCGGGACATGCTAAGCCTGCTGGAAAGGCCAGGAAGTCTCCATCAGAACAGTCAGGACGAGGAACGCCGACGCCAGGAATTGCTGCAAGACGCAGCTGATTTGCGCCAGAAAGCAGGCGTCATCCAGGATTTGAAAGCAGCCGGCGACAGCACCACAGAAGTCGATGAGGCTCCCCAGGCGCCTGGATTGCCAGAGCTGATCGACCAATATGACCGGGAATTGAAACGACTCCCGGAAAAGCCGTCCGGTGCGCAGTGGCAAGCCGTGGCCGCCGAACAGGAGAAGATCAGGCAGGCGTTGCTGGAGGTCATCTTAGAGCAACAGGAACGCCAGCTTCGTTTCATGCGGGTCAGCCGACGTCACCTTGATATCGCCATCTGGCTGCTGGCCGTAGTGACGTCAGGAGTTCTCTATATGACCTTGAAAGGCCATTCGCGCCTACAAGAACTGCTGGTCCAGCCGTTGGAAAAAATCACCAGCCTGCTGCGCACCGCCATCAATAACCCAGCTGAGTTCATGGCTCTGCCAGGCCAGGAGAATCAGCAACTCGACCACCTGGCCAGCCTGTGCAATACTATCATTGCCGAACGCCTGCGTACGGAAGACGCTAGCCGCAGCCAACTGGCAGATATGCGCAAAACAGCTGACAGCCTGATCGAAGTCTTCCCAGAACCGACTATGGCACTGGCCGGCAGCCAGGAAATCTTCCTCGCCAATCAAGAAGCATGGAAATGGCTGGCCAACGAAGCCGGAAAAAGCATGCGACAACATCTGCTGGATGCAATCGCCGCCAAAGCCGAAGAATTCGAATCGCACGGCAAGCGCTTCACCTTGACGACACTAACGCCAGCACAGGGAAGAACCTCGCCGCTGCTCGCTATCTATCAATTCAAGCAAATGAAGCCAGCCGAAACGCAAAGCTGAATGCTGAATGGTGAATGCTGAATGCTGAATGCTGAGGGGCGAGGGGGGTGTATGTAGACCCCATCCAAAAAGGATTTTCTTCAAAACGGCACTTATGTGTCACCCCTGGCGGGGCTCAAAATTATTATACGCCTCACCCAGGGCTTCGCTACGCTCACCCTGGGCTTTTATGTTGCTGGCCCTTTGGGCCGCCAGGCTTACATACGACAATCAGCGTCCATAACGTCCGCAGCTCTGTAGCTGCGGACGTTGGTGGACGGTAGAGCGAAAACATGCGTCCTCCACAGGCTTCTACAGGCTTCCAGCCGGCAAAAATGCATCATGCTTATAGTCATATTCTTTTGCGCCGTAGGCGCTTAACCATGCTTAACCCCAGGCTTCAGCCTGGGGATAGACGTGCCCCAAAACTGGTGCCTTGTAAAGGCACTACAGAAGACTGACCCATTACCTTTCATCGCCATAATGCCGCACATTAACCATTTTTTTACAGCAAGAGTGGGAAAAAAAATACAATTGGCAGTATATTCTTGTTTATACCCGTGCGCCAGAGCCGGTTTGCGGATGAATCCGATCTGGGGTGAGCCCTCCATCTAACAGCATCAAGACGCAAAGGACAGTTACTCATGGAAGATTTTTTTGTCGGCTTAAGTCAACTTGATTTTGGCCATATCGTCATGTTTGTCATCGGCTTGGCGCTGATTTGGGCTGCCATCTACAAAGAATACGAGCCGATGTTGCTGTTGCCGATTGGCTTCGGCGCCATCCTGGCGAATTTCCCTGAGTCGTCCGCAGTCGGTGAACATGGTGTGCTTACTTATTTGCTGAATAACGGTATCAAAAACGAGTTGTTTCCGACGCTGATTTTCGTCGCCATTGGCGCGATGATGGATTTCGGGCCATTGCTGCGTCGGCCATTCATGCTCACTTTCGGCTTTGCCGCCCAGATTGGCATCATCTGTACGATGTTCCTGGCGCGCTTTCTGGGATTCAACTTGGGGCAGTCGACCGCTATCGGCATCATCGGCGCTGCTGACGGGCCGACCTCGATTTTTGTGGCGACGCGCATGGCGGCCGACATGCTCGGGCCGATTTCAGTGGCGGCGTATTCCTACATGGCTCTGGTGCCGCTGATTCAACCGCCGGTGGTGCGCCTCCTGACTACGAAGTCAGAACGCCTGATCCGAATGCCGTATCAAGGCGGCGACGTCTCTAAGACAACGCGCATTATCTTCCCGATCGCTGTCACTATAATTGCTGGGCTGATAGCGCCGATGTGCGCCGCCCTGGTCGGCATGCTTATGTTCGGCAACCTGGTCCGCGAATGCGGCGTGCTGGAGAGACTGTCGAAGTCAGCCCAGAATGAACTGGCTAACTTAGTCACCCTGCTTTTGGGAATCACTATCGGCTCCACCATGACGGCAGATAAATTCCTGACCCCGGCGACGCTCAAGATTATGGCCCTCGGGCTGGGCGCGTTTATCTTTGACACTGCTGGTGGCGTCATCTTCGCCAAAATCGCCAATCTCTTCCTCAAGGAAAAGGTCAACCCCATGGTCGGCGCTGCCGGCATTTCCGCGTTCCCGATGTCAGCCCGAGTCATTCAAAAGATTGCCCAGGACGAGGACCCGGGCAATGTGATTCTGCCGTACACGGTCAGCGCCAACGTCGCCGGGCAGATCGGCTCCGTGTTTGTCGGCGGTCTGCTGCTGGCTTTCTCTACCTGGATGATCGCCAACGGCTATGATATCCTGCCCGAGAGCGTTCTTAGCATCTTTGGCAAGTAATCGCCAATGAGCAACAAGGAGGAGGCGCGATGAAAGTCATTAACTTCGGCTCCTTGAATCTTGATTACGTGTACCAGGTGAAAACCCTCGCCCAGCCTGGCGAGACCGTCCCCTGCGATACGATGACCAGGTTCCCCGGCGGAAAAGGCGCTAATCAGTCCGTGGCGCTCGCCCGAGCCGGCATCCAGGTCTGGCATGCCGGAATGCTCGGCGCTGGCGACGAATGGATGCGCAGCCTGCTGCAAGAGGCCGGCATCGACATCCGCTTCGTCAGACTTTCAGAAACCTGGCCAAGCGGCCATGCCATCATCCAGGTGGACGCCCGAGGCATGAACAGCATCATCGTCTACGGCGGCGCCAATCAGCATATCCCGCATTCGTTCATCGCCCAGGTGCTGGACGAAGCACAGGAAGGCGACTGGCTGGTCTTGCAAAATGAAATCAACCTGACCCCAGAACTGCTCAAGGCAGGCAAGGCCGCCGGCATGAAAATCTGCTTCAATCCTGCCCCCTTCACCGCTGATGCCCTCGACTTCCCGCTTGATTGCGTTGACGTCTTCATTCTCAATGAAATTGAGGCCGCCGGATTGGCGCGGCGACCAGTAGGAATGGACCTCGACGACCTGGCCGAAGAACTCCAGGCGGCTTTTCCGGAAAGCATGATCTGCATCACCCTGGGTGCTGATGGCGCTGTCTGCCGGTCGCCGGAAACTGGCCTGGTACGGCAAAGCGCTTTCGCCACCCGGGTGGTTGACACGACTGCGGCCGGCGACACTTTCACCGGTTATTTCCTGGCCGAGATTGCACGGCGCGCCCCAGTCCAGGCAGCTCTGGAGATCGCTTGCAAAGCTGCTGCCGTAACCATCAGCCGACACGGCGCGATTCCGTCCATCCCCACTCGGCAGGAAGTGAACGACTTCATGGCTTGACCAAGTGGATGTCATCATCATTTTAGGGAGAATTGGTCATGGGCGCATCGCGCATCAAACCCTTGGGGAACGCCCGCGAATTGCTGTGGGACATGGAGCGGATCGAGACTTTAGCCGGCAAGGCGGCTTTGACGCTGCACCGGCCAGAGTTCCGCGAAGCAGTGATCGTGCATGACCAGCCCTGGGAAGGCTCGACGTGCTGCTACCATACCGTGTTCCGCGATCCGGTCAATTATAAAATGTATTACCGCGGCGGAGACCGGCGAGAAGGAAAAAGCACCCACCCGGAAGTGACGTGCTATGCCGAAAGCGATGACGGCGTCACCTGGCGCAAGCCCAACCTGGGACTATGCGCTTTCGGTGGCTCACGCGCCAATAACATCATCCTGGGGGACGATCCCGCGACCCATAGCTTTACGCCGTTTTTTGACACTCGCCCAGACTGCCCGCCAGAACAGGCTTACAAAGCCCTGGGCAGCTCAGAAGACGGCAGATGCGGCCTGTTGGCCTTTGCTTCCGCCGACGGCGTGAACTGGAGCCGACTTGCCAACGAGCCGGTCATCACCAAAGGCGCTTTCGATTCCCAAAATGTCGTGTTCTGGGACAGCAGCCGCCAGCTTTATGTGAGCTATTTTCGCGATTTGCTAAAATTCGCAGACGGTCGGCCATGCCGCGCTATCAAAACCGCGACGTCGCCCGATTTCCTGCATTGGTCCGAGCCGGTCTGGCTGAGTTATGACGAGGGTACGCCTGACGAGGAACTCTACACTAACGCCATCCTGCCTTATCCGCGCGCTCCTGAAATCTATGTCGGCTTCCCCAAACGCTTTATCGCCAATCGGACTACGTGCTATGACAAAAGCGGGCTCGGGTGGATACCTGGTCTGTCCGACGGCGTGTTTATGTCAAGTCGGGACGGCGTGCACTTCAAGCGCTGGACTGAAGCCTTTGTGCGCCCGGGCTTGCAGACGGAGCGGTGGGTCAATCGCAACAATATGACTGCCTGGGGATTAGTGGAAACCGCCCCAGAGCTGCCGGGAACGCCGCCCGTGTTTTCGCTTTATTCAACCGAAAATTATTACAGCGAAGGTGCTGTGCGACTGCGGCGCTTAGTCATGCGTCTGGATGGCTTTGTCTCGGTGCAAGCGCCTGCGAGCGGCGGCAGCCTTATCACCAAGCCCTTTACGTTCAGCGCCTCCGCAGGTCAAGAGCCAGTCACCTTGCAGCTGAATGCCTCGACCTCAGCCGCCGGTGGCATCCGAGGCGAAATCCTGTCCGCAGACGACGGGCGCCCCTTGCCAGGATTCGCGGCAGACGACTGCGAAATCCTCTTCGGCGACAGCATTGACCTGCCTATGCGCTGGCGCGGCGGCGACCTGCGGCCATGGAGCAGCCAGCCAATCAAGCTCCGGCTCGAATTGCAGGACGCAGACGTGTTTGCCTATCGCTTCGCGTGAAATAGCGGGATAACTCGTACAGGCCGCCTGCCGGTTGCCTGAATGATGTCTGTGGACGGTGTGGACATGGTGGACGTAGTGGACGTGGCGTCCGTACGTAGTTCAAGCTTCAGCTTGCCGTATGTGCCTCGCTTGCAGGAGCATGTAGTTCAAGCTTCAGCTTGCCGTATGTTTAGCGTTTCTGCCGCTATGCGGCTGGTTTCCTTATTCCCCCCCCCCAAAAAAAAAATCTGCGTCATTAGCGTAATCTGCGGATAAAATAACAGTTTTTCGCCCCTCGCCCGCCTGTCCACTAACATCCACGAATGTCCACGTCCACTGACCACTAAAGTCCACTAAAGTCCACAGTCCATCGTCTATTAGCGTCCATCAAAGTCCACTAAAGTCCATTGTCCACTGTCCACTAAAAGCCTTTTTTGCGGTTGTTTTTGCGCCAGTTGTGACTATCTTATGGCATTGGCAATCGCATCTACAGTTTAGATAAAGATGGCGTTTTTATGAATTTGCTGTTGATCATAGCCCTTGTTCTCGGCGGGTGTCTCATGCTCGGCATTGAGCTATTTGTCCCGGGCGGGGTGATTGGTACCCTCGGCCTAGTCGCCTTAGTGGCTGGCTTGGCTGGCATATTCGTCAATTATGGCGCACTCGTCGGCATGGTCTCCACGCTTGTCATTGTCATTGTCGCCATTATCGTTTTCAAGCTTTGGTTTGCGTTTTTCTCTCGGTCGCGAATGGGTCGGAAATTCATGGCTATGACCAACGCCGATGCCGAGACCTGGCTCGGGTATGATCCTGGGTTGCAGGCGTTGGTCGGCCAGAATGGCGTCGCCCATACCCAGCTGAGACCGAGTGGCGTCGTCGTCATCAACGACAAGCGCTATCACGTCGTCACCCGCGGCGAGCTGATTGCGGCCAAAACTGCGATCACCGTCGTCGAAGTGCATGGCAATCGCATCGTAGTGGAAGCAGTTGAACAACAGTCAAACGAAAATATGGCCGGGGAACAGAAATGACTTTCTGAACGCCTGGCCAGCATGTCAAACTAAGGAGGACGCATCATGGCATTCGGAGCAATTGGCGGTTTTCTGGTAGTCGTGGCGCTGATCGCGCTGTTGATTTTTGCCTTTGTGTTTTTTCATTTCTTCGGGGTTTGGATTCAGGCATGGGCTTCCGGCGCCCACATCAGCGTGTTCACTTTGATCGGCATGTCGCTGCGAAAAGTCAATGCGGCTCTGATTGTGCGCGCCTACATCCAGCTGCGCCGGGCAGGGCTGCACAACATCACTACCGAGGAAATGGAAGGACACGCCATGGCCGGCGGCAACGTCCAGAATGTGGTCAATGCCTTGATCGCCGCGGATAAGGCCGGCATCCCTCTTGATTTCAAACGGGCGACCGCTATCGACCTGGCTGGGCGCGATGTGTTCGACGCCGTCCGCATGAGCGTCAATCCGCGCGTCATCGACTGCCCAGACCCGAGCAAGGGCCGGACAACGGTCGACGCCGTTGCCAAGGACGGCATCCAAGTCAAGGCCAAGGCTCGCGTCACTGTACGCGCCAACCTGGAACGACTCGTCGGCGGAGCCACTGAGGAAACTATTATCGCCCGCGTCGGCGAAGGCATCGTCACCACTATTGGCTCGTCGCCGTCCTATACCACAGTCCTTGAAAACCCCGACAACATTTCCCAGCGGGTGTTGGAAAAGGGCCTTGACAGCGGAACTGCGTTTGAAATCCTGTCGATTGACATTGCCGACGTCGACGTCGGCGACAATATCGGCTCCCGCTTGCAGGCTGACCAGGCCGAGGCCGACACCCGTGTAGCGCAGGCTAAAGCCGAAGTGCGCCGCGCCGCCGCTGTCGCTGCTGAGCAGGAAATGAGGGCGAAAGTGCAGGAGATGCAGGCTAAGGTCGTAGCGGCCCAGGCGGAAGTGCCCTTGGCCATGGCCGCTGCGCTCCGGGAAGGCAAGCTCGGCGTGCTTGACTATTACCGCATGGAAAATATCAAGGCTGACACGGACATGCGCAACAACATCAGCGGTGAAGCGCCCAGCAAGGAGTAAGCGCTGAACCCTACACAGAATCTGCTGTCATGGAAACTCTTCTTACCATCATCATCGTCGCTGTGGCTCTCTTTTTGAAAGTTCGCCAGGGGATGAAGGCGTACCAAAAGAATCGCCCTGGGCAGCAAGGCCCGGATGGCAAGCTGCCTGACTTGTTCCCGCCGCCGCTGCCGCCCAGTCGCCAGCCGCCCGGCCCGGTTCTACGCCCGGCTCAGCCCCAGTCCCAGCCCCGGCCGCAGCGACCAATGACATTGCCGCAGCATGGCGAGAGTAGTCTGCCGCAGCTCTTGGATGAATTGCTGGGACTGGACATCTTGGAGTCGGAACCCGAAGAGATTCTGCCAGTGCAGCCTTCCAAGGCAGCGGCTGAAGAGGGCGGCAGCGGGTCGACCTTGCCGCCCCTGGCAGAGACCGCCTCCCCGGCGCAGCTGTTTAGCCAGAGCCTGGCGCCGGCTTTTCCCACTGCCCCCAAAAAACATCCGGAAGGGGGTCGTCGCAGGCCTTTCCGCATCCAAGTCCGCGGCAAGGCCGATCTTCGGCGCGCTGTCGTCCTCAGCGAAGTCCTGGGGCAGCCCAGGGCGTACGATGTCTGAAGGCGAAGAGGGATGAACCGCCAAGGCGCCAAGGACGCCAAGAATGTTTTTCTTGGCGTCCTTGGCGGTTTAATTATCAAGGCGCCTGTGTGCAGCCTGTACTATATAATTACCTAACGGCAAGCTGAAGTTTGAACTACGTACGGCGGCTTGAAGGCTGCCAGCGCTCATCACCACATTTTGCCCATTGACAATTATTTCTTCTTGTCACCCTTGTCGGCTTCTGCTTCGGGCGTTGGTTCATAGTCGTCGAAGAACAAGTGGTAGTTGATCATGTCGATGGAGTTTTTGAGGTTGATCATGTTCTGGGAGATTTTAGCTGCATCCTGGCTGTGCTTCATAGCCACCTTCTCCTGGCCGCGCTCCTCCGCCTTTTTAGCTTTCTCCTCATGCTCGTTGAACTTTTTGACGACCTGCTCATAGTTCTTGTCAATGGGCTTCCGCATTTTCTTGGCGATGTTGAATAATTTCTTTTTGTTTCTTTCGATTTTGCTGTTGATCTTCTTCAGTTTTTCCTCGGCGCGGCGGGCTTCCTTAGGGTCGTTGCCCGTCTGGAGCGCTTCGCGTTCCACGTACAAGGCAAGCTGTTCGCCGTACGCAGCCAGCAGCTCCGCGTTGTTCTTGTTTTTCTGGAACGACTCCAAGTACTCTTTCCGCACATTCGGGCATTTCAACGGGATTTCCAGCCCGTTGACGATCTGCGTCTCCTCGCCCGCCTTGGCCTCCTTGGCCTCCTTGGCGCCTTTTGCTCCCTTAGCGTCATTGGCCTGAAGAGGCTGAGCAAACATACAGGCGGCAATGAATAGGGTCAGAATTGAGACGTAATGTTTTAACATGTTGTACCATCCTTTGTTGACTTGCTTATGCTTTCTTGGGCGGATTAGGAATCGGTGGCTTGGAACCGGCCAGCGCGCCCACGCGGTCGTGCTATCTATAAAAATAGCACATCAACGCTTGATTAACAGTCCGCAAGGGCTATAGTAATGAAGATTTTCAGCAATGAGGGGCATTAGCTCAGCTGGCTAGAGCGTCTGCATGGCATGCAGAAGGTCATCGGTTCGACTCCGATATGCTCCACCACCCAGTTTAGTCAGCCCGTCGAGTCCACGGATTCGACGGGCTTTCTGTTTCCGGCGCAAGTGTCGATGGGGCAGTGAGTTGCGCGGGTGACTCCCTGCCGGTTTGCCATTCCAAGAGACGACAGTTTGGCCGCGTTTTTCGCCGCAAAGACGGAAATCACCGCAGTTGTCTCTGCGCCTGAAGGCCGGAGTCCTCGGATTTATGCGATTCTATGCCTGACCATTTTTTTACGCATAAATGTGTCTCTGCCGACGGCGCGTGTGCCTGTCGTCTGTCTCTATTTGGCCGTTTTGAGGCGGACGCCAAGGACTCGAAATTTATCGTTCGCGGAGATATGCCTGCATTTTTTGCCTGAACTGACGACCTCGGTTTGAATAGTCTGTGGAGTTCGGAGAGGCAAACCAAGTCCAGAAACACACGCCTGGCTTTACTGAATCAGGGCTATCAGAAACGCTGCCCGAATACGGTTTATGCCATAGCCCGGAAGTCATGTTTGGCCGGGGAGCCAACCAATGGGAATGACTGCTGCACAACGCTCCCTTTTCCTAAAAAGGCAGAGGCTCGGCTTTCCTTATTCCACGTTTGACGGTACTGAATATGTCGTTATCTTTTGTTGAATGTTATGGTCGGGCAAGGCCTCCTCTTTCAAAATGCGGCTTATGGGGGATCTCCACAACCACAGAAACACCATAGTTATGAGAATGCACCTCGCAGCCTTGGCAAGTGCCGTCGGATGAGATTTCCTGGCTGCCGGTTTGACGCCGTGGGCTAGCGGACTAGATTTGGTCATGCCTGCAACAGCGTCTTGCTCGGGTAATGGGGATTTCCATAGAAAAACAGGTTTGGACTAAAGGAAAGGAGATCACGTGAAACTCGAAGTCTGCTCCCAGAGATGAGAACATGACGAATCGTACACGGTGAAACGCATATCAACCGGACGGAACATGTCGCCCCTCAGTATCGACGGCGACTATGACAAACGAGGCCATCCGTGTCTTTTTGAGAACCTCAATCATGATTCCATCAACTATCCCCAAGCACTTGGCGACTACATGGAGTGGCTTTGGGAGCAATCATAGAACATGACAGGCGTGGGGCTTCAGTGGGCATTGGACCAGATCAACGAGTGGATTCAGGTAATGGAGAAGGCCTCACCTGCGAGGTATTTTCCCACGTTCAAATAGAAGCGCCGACGTTAGGTTGATGCCACTTTCGCAGCACAGGAGAAAAAAATGGATTTTACAAAGATTAAAATGAAGGACGCACCAAATTATAATCCAATATACTTACCACACCTTATTGAACACATGCCTATTGAATTTTTTCAAAACTATACCAGCCTTATCTATGAAAATGATTTCATAATATTATTTAATTATCATAGTGATAGGTATTTAGATAATATTATTGAACGTATGAAAAAAGTAGCATGCTCATTTCCGAATAAAAAATATTCGTTAGAGCATATATGCCATCAAATACTTATTAGCCAAATTAATAAAGAGGATAAAGTTGTAAACTTAACATACCATATGTATGCTTTTTACTATGCATATAATAAAATCGTTAATGAAATAAAAGATGAAATAAAAAAAACACCTTTAACAGATATATATAAGAATGATATAATTAATGCAAAAACAAAACATTTGAGTAAACTAATGATTGATTCAAGTGAAGTATTACAATATTTAGAAAAAGCTTCGGGTATAGAGCCAGAATCTATTATCCATTCTCGTAGACAGATTGATGGCTATGAAATATTCTGGTTTATAGATTTATTTGCATCTGGAATTATTGATTATTCCAATAATACCTATTTTTCTACTCTTGTGTATTTAATACGACAAAGTATAGAAATAAGAGTAAAAAACGGCCTAGGAATACAAGCGATATTACATAAAAATAAGCCACAAAAAATTACTTCAGATATTTTCATTGATTTTATATTTAATAATAACAATATAAATTTTCCTGATATTAATAAAGCTGTTTTGAGGAAGGTATTTAATTGGTGTAATTATCATATTCATACTGGCGCGATTTTATACACTTGGCAATTTATAATAATCCAAGATTATTTAAGACCCCTTTTTTCACTTGGTCAAACTAAAAAACAAATACATATCTCTGGATCTATTAGAATGCTAAAAGAATATTATAAAAATAGTCTTGAAAAAGAATTGATTGATTTTTTAAAAAATAAAGGTAAAATCGTAGATAAAATTGTACTCCAAAATACTCCAGAAGCAATTCTAGAGTAAACAAAACCTAACACCTGCTTTAACCTGACATTGCCTTCGGGCATGGCAGTGCAGGTTATGCGTAAGCGTCCATTCAGGTCATATAGCCGACGTCGAATCTTGCATTACAGTAACTCCAATACGGAAAAAAGCCACCCGCCGCGCTGACCGCCAGCGATGCGAAATCAAATTTTGAATTTTCAGATTCGCTCCTCTTCTGGTTTGCCATCCGGGAATTTGGGCATAG
>MWEG01000024.1 GCA_002070945.1 Lentisphaerae bacterium ADurb.Bin082 | reverse complement strand
TTAGAAAATTAGTTGCTACAATTTCCCCTGCGTATTCCTACTTGGAAAAAGGTTATTTTGGGGGAAGTTGGGTTAGTCTGCGGGTCGATGATTGGCACCAGCACCGAAACCCACACTCCCCATTGATCCCTATCCGGCCCTTCCACCAGCTCCGTTGCCTCGCACACGGCCTGGCGGAAGGCAGGAGTCGCTTCGTGGTAAACTTCTCCGGGGGACAGGCCGTCCGGGGAGTCTCTCGGCACATTGTCCAGAAAAAAGAAAATTTCATCCTTGTTGCGTTTCCCGACTAGGTAAAGGAAACGCAGGTCAGGATAAGCTTGCCGGATGATATCGAAGTTAAGCTTGAGGCGATGGTATCCTGGGTTCAGCAAGTCCTCCTCTGTGCCTCGGAGCGACTTGATGGCGTCTGGGTCGATGGCGGAGGCCAGGAGCCGTGTTCTTTGCAGCAGTTCATTGCGGCGATCCTGGTCGCTTTCGCGTGCAGCCCAGATGACGTAGACTAGGCCGGGGATGAGGATGAACACGAGCAGGATGCCATAACAGAGCCACTGGTTCAGGGCGCCAGGACCTTGGCTCGATAGCCCAAGGAGCGTTTTTCGCCAGAATCGCGGTGTGATCATGTTATGCTTTTCCTTGTTTCAAGGCGCCAGTCCCGCAGTCAGGGGCGTTCCATCGTGCAAGCAAGAAGAGGTCAGCTTCAGAAATGTTTTGGCGTCGGCAACCCCTGCGCCGGTGGTTGAAGAGGCTTGGGGCGTTGCCTTCAGCATGGCTAGGTGGATTGCCCGCTGGCGTGGCGGCGGATGACGGCCGGTCGCAAGGTGTGCTGCCTGGACCTAGCCGTCGCGGCTTCGTGTCGCCCTTTTTTGGTATTATAGTATAATTCCGCGACAGCAATCTTGCCACGCAAGGCGGCCATTAAAGCTGATGTAACTCGTCAAAGTTAGAGGCTGTCTTGCCAGCGCTCATCGCCACATTCCGCATCGAAATGATGATTTTCTGGCCTGGCCGCTTTTCGGATGTGGAATGATGGCTTACATTGCAGGAAGAGACGCATGAGGCCGGCGCAGAGGCCGCAAGACGGGATGTCCGGCAGCAGTTGTGAGATGACATTCAGGCAAAGGCGGGAATGATGCAGCAAGACATGGTATTGTGCGGGGCGCGAGTGGTTGATCCGGTCAACGGAATAGACGAGATTCGCGAGATAGGGATTCGCGACGGTCGGTTTGCGGCCTTGGAGTCCTTGAAGTCACCGCGTCGGGTCGACTTGCGCGGGCTGGTGCTGGCGCCTGGCTTCATTGATTTGCATGTGCATTTGCGGGAACCGGGGCAGACGCACAAGGAGGACATTGGCAGCGCGACGCGCGCAGCGGCGGCTGGCGGTTTTACGACAGTCCTGGCAATGCCGAACACGGCGCCGCCGATCGACACGGCGGAGAGGGTGCAGGCCGTGCGGCAAGCCGCTGCCGAGCGGGGCGTGGTGCATGTTTTGCAGGCAGGTGCCCTGACGCTGGGTCGGGCCGGGAAAGAGTTGGCAGGTTATGCGAGCATGCAAGCAGCTGGAGTACCAGCTTTGACGGACGACGGCAGCACGCCGCAGGACAGTGCGGTCATGCGGGCCGCCATGCAGGCCGCTGCCGCCCTGGGATTGCCGATAGTCGACCATTGCGAAGATATTGGCTTATCCAAGCCCGGCGTTATGCACGCAGGCGCTACGGCCGCTCTGCTGCAATTGCCAGGACAGCCGCGCTCGGCTGAAGAGGCGATTGTCACCCGGGACATCGCCCTGGCGCGGGAAACCGGCTGCCGGGTGCATTTGCAGCATCTAAGCACTGCCGGCGCCGTGCAAGAGCTGCGGGCCGCCCGCCAGGAAGGATTGCCGGTCAGCGGAGAAGTCGCGCCGCATCACTTGTTTCTGACTGACGCTGCCGCCGCAGTGTATGGAGTCAACGCTAAGATGGCACCGCCACTGCGCGAAGAAAGCGACCGCCAGGCGCTCTTGGCCGGAGTGCTGGACGGGACGATTGCCTGCATTGCCACTGACCACGCGCCGCATACTGCGGCTGAAAAGGCCGCTGGTTGGCTGGAAGCGCCGTTTGGCATCGTCGGCCTGGAAGCAGCCGTGCCGCTGTGCCTGACCGGGTTGTATCACACCGGCTTTCTCAGCCTCAGCCGCCTGGTGTCGCTGTTTACCCAGGGGCCGCGAGAGCTGCTGGGGCTGCCGGTCGGCGCCATGACCATCGGCGCTGTTGCTGATGTCACGGTACTTGATCTGGATGCGCCGCACCGCCTGAAAGTGGCTGAATTTGCATCCCGGTCGCATAATTGCCCGTATGACGGCTGGGCTTGCCGCGGCAAAGTCGTCGGCGTCCTCGTCCAAGGAAAATGGACGGGTGCGGCTGGTTATGGACTGTAACCGGCGTTGATGGATGGTTGCGGGCAACAGCGAGTCCTGCTCAAGCCGCCGGTTCCAGCATGCGGATTTGCTTCCATTTTCCCTGCTTGAAGCGGATGCAGAGGACGATGCTTCCGAGCATGAAGGAAATCACCAGCGCGATCCATGCGGTCGTGGGCGGCCAATTGAAATAGTAGGCGCCAGCCAGGGCCAAGGCAGCGGAAATCCAATGGAGGTTGACGGTGATCAGCATGACGGCCAGGGTGTCTCCAGCGCCGCGCAGGGCGCCGGAGGCGATGAGCATGACGCCGTCAAACATCAGATACAGAGATGCGATTCGAAGCATGGGGATGGCCAGGTCGCGCGCAGCCTGGTAGTCGACGCCCGGGATGTCTGGCGTGAATACGCCGACCAGCAGGTGGGGAAAGGCGCAGAAGAAAAAGACGCCCAGCGCTGAATACCAAAAGGTTAGCTTGAAGCCGGAATAGGCGGAGCGTTCTGCCGCTGGAATGTCACCGGCGCCGAGATTCTGTCCAACTAAGGTGCTGACGCCGACTTGCAGGCCGATGAGAGGGAAGAACATGACCAAGTCCCAACTGAACACGATGGTGATGGCTGCGGCCGCGTCAGCGCCGTAGCTGTGCATGGCAGAGTTGATGGCGACGAAGGATGCCATGCCAAGCAGGTTTTCAAGGCCGTTGGGCGCGCCGAAGCGGAGCAGGGCCTTGAGGTTGTAGGGGTCCAGGCGGGCGAAACGCTTGGTTCGGAAGGGCTTCTGGCGGGCATGGCGCCAGAATGACGCGCCGATGATGCCGGTCATGCAGGCGCTTGAGAGAAGCGTGCCAATGGCAGCGCCGTCAATCCCCAGCGCGGGAAAGCCGAATTTGCCGAAGATCAAGACGTAGTTGGCGATTATATTGACGACAACGGCAGCGGCGTTGGCGCGCATGATGACTTTAGTTTTGCCGATGCCAGCGAAAAAGGCGGCAAAAGCAGACCGGAGCAGGGCGAGGATGCCGCCAAAGGCCATGTACCAGAAGTATCTGCGTTCCAGTTCGATCTGGATGGGGTCATGGCCGGCCCACTCAAAGGACATGGCCGCGAAATAAGACGCCGCCAAAGCCAGCGGATAGCTGACAAAAGCGAGGATGATGCCCTGGAAGACGACCTTGGGACATTCTTCATAGCGCTTGGCGCCATAGTGGTGCGCGACGAGCGTGGAGGAATAGCCGATCAGGCCCGCGAACAAAGTCAGGCAGAGCCACGAGGTGATGCCGCCGCTCATGCAGGCGGCGATGTGTTCTTTGCCGACATGGGCCATGAACAGACGGTCGATGAAGGTCATCAGCGTGTCAAAGACGCTTGACACAATCATTGGAATGGCAATCGGCAGCAAAGCAGAGATGCCGCCGGGACCGTCGCAGTGGCGGCGCTTGAGTTTTTGCAGAAAGAGGCGCATGGGAAGCGTTCGGAGGGGGGCGGAAGAAAGGGGAGACGAGAAGATGTCGGCGCCGGGGAGGAGGTCAAGGTCGGAGCAGGCGATTCCAGGCAGAAGGCATACAATATATCTTCAACCCGTCTTTGGCACACCAGGACAATGCAAATTCGCGAGGTGATGGTCATCGTGGCTGAGCCGGAAGGCCGAACTCAATCCAGCAGGAACTCGGCATAGTTATTCGGGGTCACGATGCCAGTCCGGGCCGCTGGATATGCTTTTCGAAAGGTCAGCGGAATTTTCTCCTTGGCGAGGGGATTTGACTTGATTTCCCAAGCCTGGAGTTGGCCATGCGCTTCCTCAAGGTAGTCGATTTCGTGGCTTTGCGGCGCCATTGTTCGCCAGAAGAAAGAACGCGGAGGAAAGGGCTGATTCAAATTTTTCTTCATTCGTTCCAGGATCAGATAATTTTCCCACATTCCTCCTGCATCGTGCCGGGAATCCAGTGGCGCAAAGTTGTTGATGATCGCGTTGCGGATGCCAAGATCACAGAAGAAGATTTTGAATCCCTTTTTGATTTCGTTGCGAAGATTATTGCTGTACGCCCCTAACGGGAAGATGACATAGCATTTTGTCAGCAGGTCCAGGTAGCGTTCCACGGTTTTGTTGTCAGCTCCTGTCAGCCCTGCCAGTTCATTGTAGTTGACCTCGGAGCCGATTTGCATGGCCAGGGCACGGACCAGTTTGTCAAAAACACTGGCACGGTTCAAGCCGTCTAAGGCGTAAATATCTTTGAACAGGTAGCTCCCGACCAGTTCACTAAGGCGTTGCTGTTCATCGCCCGGATGGGCCACGACATCGGGATAACTTCCGAAGAGAAGGCGTTTCTCGCGTTTCTGGCTTTCTGCAAAAAGACCGTGTTCTTCGCATAACTCTCCGAACGAGAACGGAAATAAGCGGTATTCGAACTTTCGGCCGGTTAGTGGCTCGGCGGTACGGTTCATCAACTCAAAGGCAGAAGAACCTGTGGCGATGACCTGAATATCAGGC
Source organism: Lentisphaerae bacterium ADurb.Bin082 (assembly GCA_002070945.1). Taxonomy (GTDB): domain Bacteria; phylum Verrucomicrobiota; class Lentisphaeria; order Oligosphaerales; family Oligosphaeraceae; genus JAAZKI01. Next base: position 29,707 of record MWEG01000024.1, on the reverse strand, counting down.
AACTCATCCGTAAGGAGCTTCAGAGCCAGACCAACATTGTCGATGCGTTGCGCTTCGTCCAGCACCATGATTTTGCAGTTGCCAAGCAGGAGCTTCCATCTCGCAGTCGTGATTTCGTGGAGCGCATGGCGCGTAGCTGGGTTGTCGCCATTCAACCAGAGGACGGCGTCACCGTATTTTGCGGTTAGATGCTTGACCAAAGTAGTCTTGCCGCACTGGCGCGGGCCGTATAAAATCAGCGCCTTGCCGGTAAAAAGACGGCGCTCAAGCTCGGATTCCAAGGTTCGATGGATGTATTTCATGGACTTTACCTCATGATTTTTGGTTAATGTGCGAAGTTTTGTGATGAATGCTTGTAGATTTTTAGGCTGATGTATGTGAGATTGGTCCCATCTGCTGGCCATGACTCCTGTGCGTACTGTCAAATACCGCTTCAGCAACTACATGTTGCTGATTCATAGTGAGCTGCTTAACAAGCATTTGTGCATGCAGTTTGCGCCGTAGGCGCTTAACCATGCTTAACCCCAGGCTTTAGCCTGGGGGAAGGCATACCCTAAAACTGGTGCCCTGTAGGGGCACTACCGGGACGTCTACCAGCACAATCACTACGCCAAATCTCCCTTTCTGTCACAAGATTTCGCACATTGCCGATTTTTGGAATTCAATCCTAAAATACATCAGGATTTTTGGAATTCAATCCAAAAATCCTTAGTTTTTGGCGCCAAGACGCCAAGAACACCAAGGACGCCACTGAGATTTTTAGGGTATGCCGTGCAGCGGCAGACTAATAGGTTAGGTGCTTCAGGTCACCGCTCGCTTGGCTCGAATGACCTGGGAGCCACCCCAACCTCGTAGAGGCGGCACAAAAGCTTTGACTTGAAGAAAATCTTTCACAAAAACAAGATGTTGGCCGATGGCAGCCCTCAATATACCTTTACTGCCCTTAGCAGGAGTTTGAAGTCCCGATCGCCGGTGTCTTTCACTGCCAGGCGCAGCGTCGACGGGCCGGGCGGCAGCGTCGGCAGAGGCGTCGGCAGGTCGCCGGACGCCATTTCCTGGCTGCGGGTGTCCAGCAGCTGCCAATGCCGTCCATCGCGGCAGCGCAGGCGTTGACCTGCCGCCAGGCGCACTGGGAATGCGTAGTCCTGGCCGGCCACTGTCAGCACTGGCGTATCCAGGCTGTAGGCCGCTGTCACGGCCTTGACGTCGTCTATCAGGCAGGTCGCCGTCTGCCCGCTGGCGAGCGAATTATAGAAGTACAGGATGTATTCGATTGCGCTCAAGTCGAGTTTGACATCATTCAGCGGGAAGCTGCACAGCTGCCAGCCGGTGAAATAAACGCGCGTCACCATGTCATGCCATACGCCCTTCACATCCCGCAACTGTACCTTAAAGGAGTAGTTGCCGCCGTCGCCATGGAGCCAGAAGGACAGCGCGGTGGCGCCGCTCAAGTCCATGGGTTGCGCAAAACGTCGGCCAATCGCTGCCCAGCCGCCATTGTCCTGGCGCGCGCTCGTCGCTGTGAAGCGCAGTGCGCCGTCCTTGGAATAGGGGCTTGTTGCCGCCGCCGTTGTAAACGTCACTCCCGGCTTGGCGGTTATACCCTGGTTCTCCGAATCGTATGCGAATTTAGCGTAGTCGTTGCGTTCTGACGCACGGTATTCGTCCAAGGCCGCGCAGTCATCGACTATGCGTGCGTCGGGCGCGTTATGGGCTTCGCTCGCAGCGCCGATAGTCTGCGCTTCGATTTCGATTTCCAGCCGCGGCCGGGTCGCGCCAGCGCGGCCAATGATCGTCCAGCTGTTGTCGTTGCTAGCGAGGTCTTTCGCGGTGATTAGGCGCGTCATCTCGTATTCTTGAGCCAGTGCGCTCCAATCGGGTTTTTCAGCCATTTTCCCGAAGGGCTCGCCCAGCGGGCAGACCGTTAGTTCCGCGCGCGTGTTTAGGCCATCCATCCCTTTGGCAGAGAGCGTGATAGTGTTATCGCCGGCTGTGAAGGCAGGCAGCGTCTCGGGCTTGACGCGGTCTTGGAGTTCGCCGCGTTCATTGTAGTAGGCTATGCCATCCGGCCCCTCGATTTCCACGTAGTCGCCCGATGTCAGCGCCCAGGGCAATGTCAGCTGCTGGCCATTGAGTGCCAGTGACAGATCGCTCAGGACATTTTTCAGTGCGGGTAGACTGAAGATGGGGCTGATCACCACATCGACTGCGCCGCCTGCCGGAATCTCGTTGATGAAGACGTTGATTTCGGACACTGCGTCGGCGCGAATGGCATTGCGGTATACGGCATGGCTGCCGCCGGTGGCGCGGTAGGGCCACTCGTAATCTGTCAAACGCTCGGCATCGCGTTCGCGCAGTAGCAGTTCGACGTAGCGCCAACCAGTGAAATCCAGGTCAACGTAATGGTCTGCGATAGCTCCACCATAGACCGCTGGCGTGCGCAGTTGCACATTGAGCAGCGCACCAGAGCCATCGCCCTTCACCCACAGCCCCACGCCCTGGCCTGTGCCCATTTTGTGGTAGGGGTGGTCATAGCTGCGGCCAAGCATTGCCCAGGCGCCGCGGGAGCTGGTGCGCTTGCTTGTCGCCCGCAAGCGCAGATTGCGCGCTGCTCCGCGCGTGTCCTCAGTGACGGGCTCAAGCGCCAGCCTCACGTCTGACGCGCAGGTCTGACTATAAGCGCCGTCTTCGCTGAAATCAATCAGCATGACGGCTCGTTTGTCATCCACCGGCGCCAGGCTGTACAATGCCTCAATGCGGGCGCGCAGCGGCTGTGCGGCATGGGGATTGCTCGCTGTCCAGGCCACGCCTTGCGGATTCAGCCCCGTGAGGCGGCGTTTGATCATCGCCACGGGTGTGAAGCGCCACTGGCCGTCGCTGTCCTGGCGCAAGCGGAAATCCTGCCCAGGCTCAGCAATGCGTTCCAGCGTCGCGGCGTCAAAATAGCGCGCCAGGCGCAGCCGTTCGTACCAGCCTAAGATGGTGAACATGTCCTCCTGGCGACCGTTGGGGGGACGTCGGGACACATTGACGCCTTGGATGGACATCGGGCCGTCCATGGCGAGATTCTTGGCGCCAAAGTATTCCATTTCATCCACAAAATGCCCTCGCGCTATGTTCGTCGGCCCCCGCGGCGCCCACCAGCCCAGCTGGGGTTCGACAAGGTCGGTCTTGCGATAGCGCGAGGCGATGCGGATATGGTCGTCGTGGAACTGCTTCATCGCCCACACGGGGTGGTCCCACGCGCCAAGGCGCGAATGGAACCACCAGTTGTTATGGCCATGACAGCTCGCTTCGCTCACGCCGCCGGGCTGCAAGCGCTGAAAGATTTTCCAGCGCATGGTGTCGATGCCATAGCGGCTGCGCATGCCCTCTGAGCCGTCGAAGTAGAGCATATCCAGGCCGCAGGTGTTGTACACGTTGGCGACAGCGTCGGCGAGTTCGTCAGCCAGAGCGCTGTCGGGTTCGGGATAGAAAGCGATGTAACGCTGCTGTAAGTAATCTGCGGTCGCGCCAGCCGCATGGGCGGTGACGGCAGTGCCGAAAACGCCTCGTTCGCACTCTTTGAATGCGTAGGGTTCTTCGTGGGATATGGCCGAGTAGCGGATGATTTCTTCGCCGATGCGTATTGCATTGCCATTGCTGGAATACGTCCAGACCAGCTCATGGCCGGGCACGGGCTTTTCCTTCACATAGAGCGTGCGGTCTTCAGCGTTGAAAGGCCGCGCCAGGGTGTAGCGTGCGCTGGCGATCAGGTCTGGCGATGGACGCGGCGTCACCCAGGAATCCCGAGGATCAATGCAAGCCGTGAGCGTATGAATGCCCGCCCGCAAGCCAGCTGCATGGATTTTTGCCACCGTCGCTTTCATTTCCTCCAGGCCGTCTGGAAAATAGCGAGGGTTGATGTCATAATGGCCGAGCGTACGCCACCAGCCGTGGAGGTGGATGAACATGAAGCCGCCGCGTCGCGCCAGGTCAATCCAGTCGTCCGCCTGCCTCGCTGCCAGGTCGGCAAAGAGATAGGAGCCGCGCGTGGCTGGCGAGTCTGCTGCAAAGGGTCCGCCATGCGCGGAATGTGGCACGGCTTCGCGTTTGGCCATGTCTTGCAGCAGGGGGCGCAGGCGTGAGCGCGGCGCTGCCAGCAGAGCGATGCTGTGGCCGCAGAGACCGTGTTCAGCCGTTGTCCATGCTTGCAGATGCGGCGGTTTATTGGAGAAGCGCGTATCAACGCCAAGGGACAGGCTACGCAGGCAAAGCCCGGCGTCGTCATCGGAAGCCAGCCCGGCCATCCACCCGACATAGCGGTCCATCACCGTTGACAGCTGGCAGAAATAGACGTTCTTGACATTGGGCATGGTTACCTCGTCCACTGTCAGCACCACATAATCCGCTTCGACCCGAGGCACCAGGCGCACATAGCCGCTCTGGCGGCTGAAGCTGATGATTAGGCGGCCTGCGTCGTCCACGCTTGCACGGCGGCCATAGAGGGTTTGGCCGTCTTCCAAAGTCACGTAGCCCAGGAGCGCTGACGCGCTGAGCAGCTCTCGTTCAGGGCTGTCTGCTGTTGCCTTGAGACGACAGGAGTGCAGCTGGCCGTCTTCGCAGACTGTGAAGATTGCGTTACTGGTCTCCCAACGAGCGATTTCCTGCATGGCCGGTTTCTCCTCTTTGATTTCGTATCCGCTTTTGGTGCGAGATGTTCCGTCTGCCAATTTAGCTATTTCGTCACTGCTCAGGGCGCGTTTATAGATGCGCAGTTCGTCGATCAGTCCTTGGTGGGTCGTGTCACCGTGCCATCGTCCCAGCTGGATTTCGCCGTCCGTAGCTACCGGGTAGTCCCATTTGGCTTTGCCGACGGGCTTGCCATCAAGGTAAGTGCAAATGTCTGGGCGGCTGAAAGTCACGCCGATGTGCACCCAGCGATTCTTGGGCAAGCTGCTCGCGATCGGCGCTGAGATTTCCCGCCATTCCTGGCCGGGTGCGCCGGCGCGATGACCTGGACGCCCCATGCGAAAACTGCAATGGTCGTCAGCCACAAAGATCATGAAGCCGCCGGGATTCCATCCTGCGCTCAGGATATTCGGATAACGCCCGCCATCTTCCCAGTACACCCACACGGACAGGCTCAGCTCATCTGAACCATTCAGATCAGGCATCGACGGCAGTGATACAAAGGCATTTTTGCCGTTGCCATGTACGGCTTTGCCAAAGTCGCCGCTGGCCCACGAGGCGCCGCGCAGCATCGCATCACGACCCAGTGGCCCCTTGTCAGCACTGAAGACGCCGTAGCCCTCCTCGAATGGCCAGTAGCCCAAGAGCGCCGGATCATGGTCAAGTGCCTGGCCTTGCGTTAACAGCGCACAGCCCAGCAGTGCCATCATTAGAATAGTCCATCTCATGCCGTACCTCCTACTTACCTTAGACAAAGGGTTATTATGCCGAACAACAATGTGGTCGCCAGTTGTGACGAAAGGGCGCAGCATCCTGCGCTAGAATTCTTTTCGTACGCTCATGCCAGTCTCCCGGGTTGGAGGGTGAATTGCTGGTTAATGTAATTAATTAGTGGACAGTGAGTGGGCGGAGTCCATCCAGGGCATTAGGCCGCTGGCGAACCTTGCATTACAATAACTCAAGCGCAACAAAAAGCCATTCGCGACGCCGACAGTCCAGATGGCTTTTGCCGTTTCGCTACTTGGACAACAGGCCAGTTTCTGCTTCGGTTTCCATATACGCAGCAGGAGGGGATTGATGCCTTGCTTAAGAGAGGTATCAGCCAGGGGGAGGATTTCGGATATCACGCCAATCTTGCGCTGGAAGAATCGCCAGTGCGAGTGGTTACGCCTATGAGTCTGCTTGTGTGTAATCGGTCAGCCGTTGAACATTGAGCCGCAGGGCACCACCCCTCTCGCCTTATTTCATTGAGGTTCCCACAAATCATCGGTCGCACACGGGTGCCATTTCTAGTGATGGAAAGCATAATGCCAGCGTGCCAGGCAGAATCCTAATCAAGCACAAAATCACTATGATTCTGCAAAAAGCCGTTTGAAAAAGGGCGTTTTGTGGCCTATTTTTTCAGCGGTTCCAGAAATCAAGCCCCCCCACCCATTGTAGGGGGCCTCCATCCTATGGTCGCGCGCGTGAGGTGCGAGCTTATATCATTGGCTGACCCATTACGCTTGTGCGGTCTTATCCAGATGAAAACGTTTGACAATCGGTTTGTGCCTAAATATATTTTGCTTTATTGTGCTGAACAAGGTCGAAGGCATTCCTAAGACTGGTGAGCGCGGCGATGGTGGCTGCCATTGAAATTTACAATAAACCTGGTTTTCCATGCCGGACTGAGTCGTTAAAAGTCACTGACAGAAAGAAGGGGGGCAAAGCATTGAGTGTAAAGAACAAAGCGCAGCTTCCTGCAAAAAATGGTGGTTTCATCGTCCGCTCCTCGGCGGCAGAATATCTGATCTTTGTAGCTGCATCAGGCAGCAGCGGCGTCGAAGCGGTCTATGCTGATGAAAGCGTCTGGATGACTCAGAAGATGATGGGAATTTTGTATGATGTTGCGACCCATACCATCAACTACCACCTGAAAAAGGTGTTTTCCGATAGTGAGTTGCAGGAGGATTCAGTTATTCGAAATTTTCGAATAACTGCCGCTGACGGCAAGGTCTATAACACCAAGCACTACAATTTGCCTGCCATTATCGCTGTCGGCTACAAGGTCAACTCTGAACGCGCTGTGCAGTTCCGTAAATGGGCAACCACCGTCATTGAGCAGTACACCATCAAAGCCTATGTGATGGATGATGAACGGATAAAGAGCGGAGGCTCCATTTTGACGGAACAGTATTTCGAGGAGCAGTTGCAGCGCATCCGAGAAATCCGTCTCTCAGAGCGCAAATTTTACCAGAAGATCACCGACATCTATGCCACCTCCGTTGATTATGATGTGACAGCACAGGCTACCAAGCGCTTTTTCGCCACTGTGCAAAATAAACTACATTGGGCTATACATGGTCAAACAGCGGCTGAGGTGATCGTTAACCGTGCGCACGCCGGCAAACAGAATATGGGGCTGACCACCTGGAAGGATGCGCCGCGAGGAAAAATTCAGAAGTTCGATGTCAGTGTCGCCAAAAACTATCTGAGCGAAAAGGAAATGGCTCAACTGGCGCGGTTGGTTAACGCCTATCTGGATGTCGCCGAAGACATGGCGCAGCGAAAAATTCCTATGACCATGCAGGATTGGGAAACGCGCCTGAATCGCTTTATCGCGGCCACCGACCGTGAAATTCTACAGGATGCAGGGAAGGTTACCGCTGAGATTGCCAAAGCTCATGCGGAAAGTGAATTTGAGAAATACCGAATTATTCAGGATCGTTTGTTTGAAAGTGATTTCGATAAAGTTTTGAAGCAGCTTGAATCATCGTTGGGGCATAATCGGCTAAAATCTGCGGAAGCAGAGGATGACTCGAAGGATAAACCATGAATAAAATCCAATGGAAATGCAAGCTTGTCGAACGTCTTTTCTTCTGTGAATAGCTTTAGAAGATGGGGTGGTCATGGATTGTAGGCGTCCTGGATGTGCCCCGAATTTCCTGAGCGGGAGAGTTTTCGTGGCTCTTCCGAGGTTTGCGAATGAGAATGAAGCTTCAGGCATGGAGTAGAAAGTCATTCAGGAAGCGGTTGACAAGTCTCTGTCGTATTTTGGAGTCGCTTTTCCACCAAGAATTTTTAGGTTATAACGGTTTCAGCTCGCAGTGCTGTCCCAATCATAAATGAGTCCATTTTTCTGTAAAACCGAGAAGAGGTCAACAAGCCACCTGCGGCGTTGAGTGTGCCTCTCGGACGCTCGGATTCACTTGGTGTCTGCCTTGGGATGGCAGAGGGCTCCGACTGGGCAGATGTCGATGAGGTCTTGAGCCAGGTTGTCGGTCGCTTGTTCCCAAGTCTGTCCCCACGGGGGAGCGACTTGGGTTTTGCCGCCGCGGTGGTGGAAGCAGAGGCCAGCGCCACGCTGTCTGGACAGAGCCACACAACGTCCGCAGAGCACGCAGCGCTCGGGATAGAACGCGATGCGGTCGGTGGTGACGACGGCGGTGGCAGATGGGTTGGGCGTTCTCTTGCGAGCCTTGAAGGTGCGCATGAGGAAGATGAGCAGGCAGGTGTCTTTTTTGGCGCAACTGCCGCAGCGAAAATCATGCCGGTCAAGCAACAGTTCGACGGCACGGCGACGGAAAGCGGTTACGTCCGGGGTGTTGTTGTCATAGTGGTGGCCAGCCACGGCCAAGGTGTCGCAGGCAGGGACGAAAAGGCCAAGGGCACGGTCATAGACTGAACAGACCAAGCAACGGGCATTTTCCTGGCAGCCGGGCAGATGGCATAAAGTCGGAATGGCGATGTCATGGGCGGCAGCGAGCTGCAAGATAGTGCGATTGGCCTGCCAGGGGATGACTTTGCCGTCCAGGGTGATGACCGGCGGCTCGTCCGCTCCGGTTGCCTTGCTCACCTTGGCTGGCCCAGTTGCTTCAGCAGTCGCGGCGGTTTGATTTGTCGTTGCGGTTGGCTGCGTTGCTGGTTGCTCTGGAGTCGGTTCGGGTTCTTCTTGGGCGATGGTTGCGATGATGGCGTGTTGCGGGCACGTGTCGCGGCAGACGCCGCAGCGGACGCAGAGTTCCTGGTTGATATGGTGCTGCTCGAACGGAGTGAAGGGAATAGCGCCAACAGCGCAGTGCTGAGCGCATTTCGTGCATCCGATACATTTTTCGGTGATTTCGAAACGTCCTAAGTCACGGCATTTACCGGTTGGGCAACGGCCTTGCAGATGGGCTTCGAATTCGCTTCGGAAATAGCGGAGAGCGCTGAGAATCATATTAGGCGCGGTTCGTCCCAGGCCGCAGAGCGCACCTTGACTGATATGCTGGGCCAGGGCTTGAATGTCATCCAGGGTGGAGGCTGGCAGCGGTGCATCATGGCGCTTAGTCAGGTCAGCGACCATAGCGTGGAGGCGCTGGAGGCCTTCCCGGCAGAGAGTGCATTTGCCGCAAGATTCGCTGCGGGTGAAATCCAGGAAATAGGCGGCGATGTCAACCATGCAGTCGCGTTCGTCAAGCACAACCAAACCGCCGGAGCCCATCATCGCGCCGTGGGCGGTGAGGGCTTCATAGTCGACCGGCAGGTCGAACAAAGCCGTGGGCAGGCAGCCGCCGGACGGGCCGCCGATGAGTACAGCCTTGATCTGATGGCCGTTTTCAGCGCCGCTGCCGATGTCTTCGACAATGGTGCGAATCGTCGTCCCCATCGGCACTTCGATCAGGCCGCCTCGACGGATTTTGCCGGCCAGGGCGAAGGTCTTGGTGCCGGCCGAGGTCGCAGCGCCATGACGAGCAAAGGCGTCGCCCCCCTGGCGGATGATCCAGGGCACGCAGGCGAAAGTCTCGACATTGTTGATCAGGGTGGGCTGTCCGAACAGCCCGGCAGTGGTCGGAAAGGGCGGCCGTCGGCGCGGGATGCCGCGTCGGCCTTCCAAGGATTCCAGCAGCGCGGTTTCCTCGCCGCAGACAAAAGCCCCAGCACCGCGGAAAAGGACGAGGTCAAAGTCTGGCCCCAACTTGGCCAGCAGGCCGTCGCGTCGGCAGATGTCAATGGCTTCAGTCAGGGTGTCGATAGCTTGGCCGTATTCCTCGCGGATATAGATAACAGCGGCCTGGGCAGCAATGACACGGGCGGCGATTAGGATGCCTTCCAGGACGCGGAATGGGAAAGACTCCAGGAGCATCCTATCCATGAATGCGCCAGGGTCGCCTTCGTCAGCATTGCAGATGACGATTTTGCGTTGACCTACGGCTTCCAGGGCCAGTCGCCATTTGCGGGCAGTGGGGAAGCCAGCGCCGCCGCGACCACGGAGCTTGGAAGCTTCGAGTTGGGTCAGGATAGCTTCGGGCGATGCGTTCAAGGCTGTTTCGAGGGCGACAAAGCCGCCGTGTCGGCGATAGTCTTCGAGATCGAGCGGGGTGGATTCGCCGCCGCGTTCGGTGGCGATCAGAAGGCTGTCGTCTTGGCCGGCCATGAGTGCCTGGGGCGGCTGGCAAGGGCAAGCGCCAGTTCCTGCGTAAATAGCGTCCACAACACCGGCTGAACGCCAGCGCAGTTTAGCCAGGGCACCTTGCGGGCTGCAATGCTCCCGCAGTAACCGCGGGACGACGTCGGGCTGGACATTAGGATAATGGAAGCTTTGGCCGACGCTGTGGATAGTCACTTCCGGGGCGCGGTAGGATTTTCCGGTGCAGCTGACTTCGCGGAGGTGGACGGGAAGGCCGTAGCGACCGGCTTCGCGGTGCAGGCTTTGCCAGACTTTTTCAGCGCCGGCGGCCCGGCAAGATGAGCAGCGGCAGACGCGGGCTTCGGCGCTGGCGCCGGTTGAGTCGGCTGGCGCTCGGCCTTCCTGGACGGCGGCCAACTCCTCGGCCTTGGCATGCAGGAAATCGCGGATCACATCCGGTACGGTGGCTGGCTCGACCCAACCGAAGATATGATTCTCGATCTGGACGGCGACAGCCAGCATGCAGCAGCCGAGGCAAGCTGCTTTGCTGACGGTGAAGAGCCGGTCAGCGCTGGTGTCGTCTTCGCCGGTGATGGCCAGCTCTCGGCGAAAGGCGTCATAGACTTTTTCCGCGCCTTTCACGTGGCAGGCAGCGCCGATGCAGACGCGGATGAGGTACTTGCCGCCCGGCTGCGTTCGGAAGCCGCTGTAGAAGGTGGCGGTGGAGGTGATTTCAGCCATGCTGACGCCAGTCTCAGCCGCCAGCGCCGTCAGTTCGGGCAAGGGGAGGTATCCGAACCGCCGTTGGAGGTCATTGAGCCGGGGCAGGAGGTCGTTGACAATCATGGCGCGGCCTCCAGGCAGAGCAGCTGGTTGTCAACCGTGCGGATGATGATCCGGCCTTGGGCAAAAGCCGGTATAGCCACCACTGATTTTTCGAGATCGTGCTCGGCTTCCAGGATAAAACGCTCTGACGACGGCGTCACCACAATGAGTTTGCCGTCCAGGTTGACGGCGATGATTTTGCCGCCCACGATGACCGGCGAGGAGTAAAAACCGTTGTCGAAATTTTCCTCGAAGAGTTCTTCGCCAGTGCTGGCATTGAGGCCGATGACGGTGCCGCCGCTGGTGAACAGGTACATCGTATTTTCGGCGGCGACCGGCGAGGCTACATCCGGCATGGGCACATTATGGTTTTGCCAGCGTGGGGTTGGCGAGAGGGGTTCAAAGGCGATGGCGACGGTGCCGGCATTGGCGAAGTAGAAGTTGCCTTGATAAACAAAAGCGGAGGTCGCCACTTCACCGCCCAGACATTCGTTTTCCCAGAGTTGCTTGCCGGTAGTGAGGTCAAAAGCCTCGGCCTTGGCGCTGCCTGCGGTGAAGATGACTGGGAAGCCATCGGCAGTGAGGAGGAGCGTTGGCGATGACCAGGAGGTGGCCGCTGGCCTGGTTGTCTGCCAGCGGATGTTGCCGGTCAGCGGGTCCAGGCCAAGAATCGTTTGCTGCTTTTCCATGTCGTGTTGGAGGACGAGGGTATCGCCTGCCAGCAATGGCGAGGCTGCGTATCCGTAGGAGATTTCCTGGTCAGGCATTTGGCTGGTCCAGCGTCGGTTTCCCTGGTGGTCAGCAGCGATGATTTGGCCGGTGGCGAATACAGCGATGACGCTATTGTCGTCAACGACGGCGGTAGGGGCGGCATAGCCGGTGTCGTCAGTCACGGTGGGCAATTTTGCAACGTGGTCTGCTTTGCAGGTCCAGAGGAGGCTCCCGTCTTCGAGGCTGAAGCAGAAGATAGCGCGCTCCTTTTTGTCACCGCCGGTCAGATAGATACGGTTTTCCCAGATGACCGGCGAGTTGTAGCCTGGCAACGGGACTTTAGTTGACCAGGCAGTGCGTAGGTTCCAGTTGGCTGGCAGGCGGTTTTGGTTGGGGAGGATGGAGCCTCGGAAGCCTGGCCAGAAATTGGCGGCACGAGCTAAGGCTTCAGGGAGTGGCAGAACAGGAACAAGGTCTGCGAGCGGTATTGTCTTGGTCGCGGCGGCTTGACTGGAGGCAGTTTCAGCGGCGCCTGGCCGTGGCGCGTCTGCCGGTGGCGTTTGTCGCTGCGGCTGGCTGGCATCACGGATGGTGGTGATGACCAAGGCAACCATAACGACGGCCATGGCCGCAGCCAGGCCGTGCCGCAGATACGTGTTCTGCTGGAGTTGTGCTGCGGTCGCAGCTCCAGACGGTTTGCGCAGGGCGTAGTCGCCCGTAATGGCCATGCCAGCAGCGCCGGCGAGAAAGGCGAACAGGCCGGCGGCCGCCAGGATGCGACCGAGGTTCATGCGGTCATGATGCCGAAAATAAGTCTGCCGATACAGCAGGTCGAGGTCTCGGAGAGAGTCAACGAACTGCTGGTCGCCGGATTTCTCGCCGATTTGACCGCGCAGGTCAGCGATGATGACTTCGGTGCCAGGCAGGGCTTTGCTGGCGCGTTGCGATTCTGCGGCCAGCAGGCAGCCCAGCAGCAGGAGAAATGCCAGTGCAACCAGGCAGAGATTCCGACTGAGATGGTATAGGAGGGACCGATTCATAATTTTGATGCAATCTGGTCTCGGGGGAAGTGGCGTTTGTGGTCAGCGGATGAAGTTGGTTCGGACGGTCTGTTCCAGGGTTGGCCGGGGCACTTTGTCTTTGGCAATGTCAATGCATTTCAGCAGCCAGGCCATGTTGCGTCCCAGTGTGCGCAGAGTCTGCAAGCCTTCCTGGTCAGACTGCATTTCTTCTGGCGTCATTCCATGTGTGGAGTTCCAGTATTGCGAGGAGACTACTGGCATTTTGGCGATGGTGAAATACTTGTTGAGGCGGTCAAACGCTGCGCTGGCACCGCCGCGGCGGCAGTTGACGACAGCGGTTGCTGGCTTGAACGCAAAAGCGCTGCCGCGGGAGAAGAACAGCCGGTCAAGGAAGGCGCATAGTGCGCCATTAGGGCCAGCGTAGTAGACCGGCGTGCCGACGACCAGACCATCAGCCTGGCACAGGCGTTCAGCAGCTTCATTGACCAGGTCATCGGAGAAGACGCAGCTATTGCCCTTTTTTCGGCAGACACCGCAGCCGATGCAACCTTGGATGGGCTTGTTGCCGATATGGAGTTCCTCGGTGTCGATGCCTTCCTGTTGGAGTTGGGCAGCGACTGTTTGCAGAGCAGTGTGGGTGCAGCCATTACGGTTGGGGCTGCCGTTGATCAACAGTACCTTCATGTCTGTTTCTCCGTATTTGGGTTTTGCAGTTGGCGGGCGCGTTCGACTGGGCAGAGTGCGAAGCACCGTCCGCAGGCGACGCAGAGAGCCGGGTCAATCGTATAGTTCCGTCGTTCCGGGTGGCGCCGTGCCAAGCCGATCAGTTCCGTCATGATGATGAGGGCACCGATAGCGCCAGCAGCGGTCATGCCTAAGCGTGCGGTGCGGGTAGCCTTCCAGGCTGCCTGCCGCAATTCTGTCTCGGAACGGCCAGAGACGATGAAAGCGATGACAGTTTCGGAGCCGCCCATGTCGTCGAGTTCTTTGACTAAGGCCACATCCGGGTTGGTCTGAGCGACTAGTGGGGCCAAGGCGAAGCCGAGCCAGGCGCCGGCTGCGAGGGCAAGGGGCGTGATGGCGAGCAGGCGCTGGATGCGTTGCCGGCCAGCAACGTATTTTTCCGGCCAGGCGGCTGGTTCCGGCGCCAAGATAGCGCCATTTGGGCAGGTCTGTTCGCAGAGTCGGCAGTTGACGCAGTCGCCATGCGTGATAGTGAGCTTGTTGACGGTGAAGGTGGCAAAGAACCGGAGCAGGACGCCGTAGGGGCAAAGATATCGACAGAATGGCCTGGAAACAAAGATGCCGAGAGCCAGCAGTGCAATCCCTAAGATGACTTGCGGGACAGCAAAGGTGAAGGTGAAAATCGGGAAGAACGGATCAAGATGGCAGAGCCGGAGACCGCCCCTCGCAGCGGCAACAACGACGGAGAGCAGAAGGATGGCGATTGGCAGGAAGCGGAGCAGGCGGTCAAGAGCTAAAGGGACGCGCACGGTTTTCAGGTGGACGAGTTCCTGGATGGCGCCAAGCGGGCAGCCGCCAATGCAGAAAAGTCGGCCAAATAGCAGGGCTGCGGCGAGCGGAAGCACGGTCAGCAAGGTGAGGCTGAGCGGAAGAGCGTGGCTGTCTGTCCAGGCCGCTGTCAGGTTGAGGTGCAATCCGACCGGGCAGGGGCAGGGGCGCAGCCAGAATCCGCAGACGACGAGGGTCAGGCCGGAAATGGCAAGCAGGGCTTTGCGTGATTTCCAGCGATGCGTAGCCAAGCCAGCCAGCAGCAGAAGTCCAACCAGGATGGCGACTCGGAGCCAGCCATCGTCGAACAGGGACGGCTCCAGCTCCATTTCCAGGAGCGGCTCTGTGTAGTCTTGGAATTCTGGCTTAGGAAATCTGGCCTGGGCAGTGATTTGGGCCAGGGCAGGTGCCAGCAAAGCGGGAAGAGAGATCATGTCGTCGCCTCCCCGGGAAGAGTCTTGAAAATATAGGGCTTATCAGCCGGGACTTTGACAAAGGCGTGAGCCGGGCAAACCAGCGCGATTTGGCACTGGTTGCAATTGAGGCAGAGGTTGTGGCGGACTTGCAGGAACAGCGAGCCATTGCCAAAGGAGGCGCAGCCTTTGACGCATTTGCCGCAGCCGATGCAGAGTTCCTCGTTGATTTTGTATTCAAAATAGGGGTCTTCGATGAACGTCCTGGTGATGGCCCCCGTGGGGCAGCGCTGGTTCTCGGCGGCCGTGTCAAAGCGGATGCGGTCATCATGGTAATAGCCGCTGCAGAAGTCGCAGTAGCCGCAGCTGGCGTATTGATGGACGCATTTGACGGCAGACGGTTTTTTGACGCAGGCAGTGGCGCATTTGCCGCATTGGATGCATTTTTCTGGATTGATCTGCCAGAAGGTCCTGGCTGGCTGCGGACGTTTGCGGAGCAGGTTGAGGACGGGCAGCGCCAGGAGTGTGCCGAGCAGGTATTGGACAAAGCGTCGTCGGTTCATCGGGTGGCCTCCCGGAATGAGCGCGCGGTGGGGTGGCCGCAGGTAGCGAGGTAGTGGCAGCCACGGCAGACGCCCTGAGCGCGGCAGTGCTCCTGGAGCGGCGCACGGGAAGTGCGAGACGAACGGAACAGCAGTCGCGCCAAGAAGGCGACAAGGGCCAGGCGAATGGCAGAAGTGATAAACTCGCGGCGTGTCATAATCAAGAAAAAGGAGAAAATGGGTTGGCAAAAAAAGACGCGACTGCGGCCGAAGGCTACTGTTCCGGAGCCTCCGGATCAGGCACGGTCCAGACGCGGTTCAACTGCTTGTCAATAATATAAACGCAGTCAGGGACATGAACGAGCTGGTAGTTGAATTCGGAAGACGACAGCTCGCTCGTGATAACGCGGACGACGTTGCCGGCTGGGTCGAACACGCGGGCCTGGCGGACGCCTTTTTCAACGGTGACAAAGTGCCCGTTCCGGAGGGCGGCGAAGCGGACTGGATTGCAGCAGCCTAAGAACGCCTCCTGCGGCGCCCAGGAGGCGAGGAAGCGTCCAGTTTGCGGGTCAAGCTGCTCAAGGCGTTTGCGGCCGACGTTGCCGACCCAGAGGTTGCCTTCCGGAGAGAGGTCAAGGGGAAATGCGTCTCCGGGGATGATGAAACGGTCCATTCCGGTTGACTCCCAGACGGTTTCGCCAGTGGCGACTGACTTGGCTTGGACGAGGAAACGCTCGCGGTCAACGCTGAATTCCAGTCCATTCAACTGCAATGGCGGCGGTTTAGGGACGTCTGGCAGCACTGTCACCTCGGCGTTTTCCGCGACGTGCTCTGGGCTGGGCGAGTTCAGGCGGAAGATCAGGATGCCTGAGCCTGCGAGAACGAGCAGTCCTAAGGCAAACAGGACGAATTGTGGCAGGGATAATTTCATGGGTTGGTCCTTTTCAGTTCCAGGCAGGCCATGGAAGTGGAATCGCGGACGAGCATGAGGTCACCGGCAAGGGCGATGGGACCCCAGGAATCAACACCAGGGAGGACGCGATGGCGACCGAGAAGGGTGAAGGCGTTGTCCTGGAACGCGAGGATAGACAGTTGGCCGTCATCGTCAAGAATCCAGAATTTGTCATCAGCCAGCAGGAAAGGTCCTATGCCGAACCGCATTTCGCGGCCGGACGCGGCGACAATGTCTGGCAGGCGGCTAGGATCAGCGGCCACCAGCTGAGCGCGTCGTGCGCCGGCGTCCTTGGGTTGGATGGTGAAGAGCATGCCGTGATGGAAGATGGGCGTCTGCTGCTCAGCGGCTGGGGCGAGGGTCGGTTTCCATTTGTCCAGAAGGGCAGCCTGCCAGCCGTTTTGGTCGTGGGTTACTTGCAGTAAAGCCGAGCCCATGCCATAGCCTGCGGTCAGGAACAGCCGGTCCTGGCTGATTTGGACCGGTGAAGGCGCCCAGACCGGCGGCTGCCAGTCGCGGGAACTCCAGAGCAATTCGCCGTCCATGGAGACGCCGATGATGCCGCCGAGGCCAGCGTAGACATATTGTTTCACCTCGTGCAAGGTCATAATCATGACAGAGCTGTGGGACATTTTGAGGCCGAGGTGGTTGGGCAGGCTCCAAATCGTGTCGCCGGTCCTGAGGTTGATGGCGAGCAGGAGGGCGTTGTCGCCGGCTGGCGCCAGGATAGCGCGGTCGCCATCAATGAGCGGGCATTGGCCGGTGTACCATTGCGGGATTTCCGTTCCGTCCTGTCGAATCATGTCACGGGTCCAGAGCAGGTCGCCGGAGAGTGCGTCAACGGCCATCACATGCGCCCTGGGGCCGATGGTGACGACTGTGTCTGCGGCGACGGCAGGGACGGTGCGCGACTTGCCATGATTGCGGCGGATGTCGTTGTAGTAGGAGCGGCGCCACAACTCGCCCCCGTCCTTCAGGGAGAAGCAGCGCAGTGCGTCGGCTTTTTCTTCTTCCAGGTAATCAAGCACATAGACGCGTTGTTTGGCCACGACTGGTGCGGCGTAGCCTTCGCCGAGCGAAATTCGCCAGCGCAGCGGCGGGCCGTCTGGGGGCCAGTCATGTCCGAGCGGTGGTGCATTGTCAGCAATATTGTCTCGCCGTGGTCCGCGGAAGCCTGGCCAGGGGTAGTCCTCGGCGTCGGCTTCCGGGTCAGCTATTGGGAAACGCTGGAAGTTTTCGCCGATGGTCACCTCGTCGATAGCGGCGGCACGGGTTTCGGCGCCGTCCATGTCTGGCAGCGAGCGGGTGATGTCCCGGCTTGGGGTGACAGTGGCAAAGGCGACAATGCCGGCCGCAGCGGCGGCCAGGTAGATGCCGGTGAAAAGAGCGATGATAAGGCGGTCGCGCATGGTGTTAGGCTGGTTCAGCCGATGGCTTGATTTTGACGCTGACTGGCGGCCAGGAAGGCTCTGGTCAGGAAGATGTGGGGGTACAGTTGTTCGGAGTACCACAGTTCGGAGAAATATAATCCGATCGGTTCGGGGGGCAAGTCGTCGAGGTTGGGCGGTGCGGTGCGCAGGAAGTCAAGGCCTCTTTGGATGGCTTTGTCAACTTCTTGGCCAGGGCAGACGGCGAGGGCGGCAACGGCTCTGGCCGTGAAGAGGAAGCGAGCAGGGGCATCTTTTCGGGCGTCTGCACCCCAGCCGCCGGAAGGAAGTTGTGCGGCGAGCAGGTAATCGCGGGCGCGGAGGCGCCACGGCTCGGTCAGGCCAGGAGTATTTTCGAGGACGACAGCA
The DNA here is from genome assembly GCA_002070945.1 of Lentisphaerae bacterium ADurb.Bin082. GTDB lineage: Bacteria > Verrucomicrobiota > Lentisphaeria > Oligosphaerales > Oligosphaeraceae > JAAZKI01. The sequence goes on along the minus strand of MWEG01000024.1, from coordinate 11,895 downwards.
GCGCCGTAGACTGGTGCCTGGCCGTTCGGTGACAGTTGTTCGCCGAACCAGAGCGGGAGGAAGGAGCCATCTGGCTGCTGGTTGTTCGCGAGAAAGTCGAGGATGCGTTGCTGGCTGCGTTCGACTTGGCGGCTGAGGTGCGGCGGGAGCGTGTCACGCCAGAGGTCAAGGGCGTGGAAGGCGTGGGCAGAGATGTCAGGACAGCTACGGTCAAAGGGCAGTTTTCCCCAGCCTCGGCAGAAGGTCGGGATGCCGCCGTCGCGGTTTTGCAGTTGCATCAGCCAGGCGCAGCCCTTGGCAACGGCTGGCGTTGGTTGGTCTGGTTGCAGGGCATGGAGGGCGATCAGGGCTGCGGAGGAGTCATCGGCGTCAGGGACTGCTCCTGACTGATACGTCCAGGCCCAGCCGCCGGGCAGTGCGCCGGTGAATGGGTGGACATCGTCGAACTGGCGTTTTCGGATCAGTTCGGCGAGGGTGTTGCGTTCGGCGTCGGACAGGACTGGCGCGACTGCTTTCGCGGCCAGGGAAGTACACCATTGCGCCAGGCTGGTGTCAATCGGCCAGGAGCCATCGGGCCGGACGGTTGTGAGCAGGAATCGTTCGCCTTCGCGGGCGACTTGGTGGTCGCGGTGATTGGCAGCGGCGAGGCAGATGACGCAGAAGGCGGTGAGAGGGGCGGCTTCCAGAAATCCGCCGGAGAGCGGCTGCAAGGGGATGAGTCGGCGCAGCACGGCTGGAATCAACCGACGGCGGAAGGAAATCACCAGCCCCGGTCGGGCCTGGGTTGCCTGGGCGATGCCGATGGCCATCAGGGCGGGAAGGGCGTAGCTGACGACCCGGAGGTTGAGGAAACGGTAGCATGCCCGGGGCAGAAGCGTCAGCTCAAAGGGCAATTGCGGCATTTTTTGCCACGGGTAGTCGCAGTCATTCAGCAGGCCGGTGGCAGTGCAGAGAGCGAGGATGGGCACGGCAAAGGTCAAATCCTTGCCATATTTTTTCAGAATGGCGGCTCGGATGGCTGCTGGTGAGAAATCGCCGAGGATTGTGGTCAGGTATTTCTGGGCTTTGTCTGCGGCTGCCGGGTTGGTTTTTGTTCGCATCAAGGCGGCGCCTGCGAGCAGGCTGGCGGTCAGGTTGGGCGGGGATTCTGGGGTGTCTCCCCAGGCGCCGTTGTCGAGCTGGGTGTCAGCCAGCCATTGGCAGGCCGCAGCGATGGGCTGGGCGTGACGGACGTGGTCGAGTTCATAGAGGGCGATGGCGGCGGTTGCGGTCGATATGGCTGATGAGGCCAGGAGGCCGTTCCAGTCGCCGGTTGGTCGGCGGCGGGCCAGCAGTTCAGAACTCAGTCGTTGATAGTCGTGGGAAGTCATTGGGTCAGTCCCATGGCCATCAGGCCGTAGATAGTGTATTCCAGGTCAGGGGCGTCATCGCCGGGAAGAGCCGCAAAACCGCCGGCCCGGGTGATGGCCTGGCGCAGAAATGGTTTGAGAGAGTAGGGCAGGGGATGTTGGCAGCAGGTCAGCGCCAGGCTGGCAGTGGCGGTTGAGAGCAGGTCAGCAGCTGGGCTGGAGGGCGTGGCAGGGAAGCCGCCGTCCGGGGCCTGCAAGGCAGCGAGCCGCTGCAAGTCGGGCTGGAGGGCGCGTCGGTCAGCACCAGTGGCGTTCAGGAGCACGAGCGCGGCTGCGGTGGCATTGACGGCTGGCGCGGCGTTGCCAGGGAGGTTGGCGAACATGCCGTCTGCCAGGCGGTATCGGGCCAGGCTTTGGGGAATATAGTTTAAGCCGAGGTCTTCGGCCAGCGACCAACTGAGCATTTGCGAATAGGGCGACCAGGGATCGCGATGGGGAAAGCGCTCCAAGTCGCCGTTGTCGAGGGCGTTATAGGCGTCACGCAGCGTGGGCGGCAGTGTTTGACGAGGCCAGGCTGCGTGGGAGGACTGGCGGAGGTGCTGGACCAGCAAGCATGAACGGGTCAGGCTGGCCAGGTGCACCAGGTCGAGGGTCTGCGGAGCGAAGTTTTGGAGATAGCGCTCCATAGCGTTGAGGTCTATCGGCATCTCGGTTGCGGCTGCGAAGAGCAGGCCAAACATAGTGTAGTAGAGGTCAGGCTGGCCGTGTCGGTCAGCGAATCCGCCTGGCTGAGCCAGCCGGGAACGCACGAACGCATGCATTCGCACGGCAGTCTCCGGGTGGCATTGCTGCCAGCCGCCGCGGATGGTTTGGAACATGAGGGTTGAAAGTGAGCGTGACATTATGCAGGGGCGGAAAGGCCGTCAAAAAAGACGACGGCTGAGCCGGCGTGGTGCGTCATTTTTCCGGGGTGTGCGGAATGTGGTGATAGGAAGGGAGACTTGACACTGTGGTTGTATTGGTGGACGTCCGGTAGTGCCCCTACGGGGCACACTTTTTTGGGGGGCTATCCCCAGGCTAAAGCCTGGGGTTAAGCATGGTTAAGCGCCTACGGCGCAAGTGCTTGCATAAATGATTGATATGCAGTTTGTGATAAATCGGCAATGTGTAATGTGTGGGTGATGGAAAGTGATATTTGACTCAAATAGCGGCCATTCCGAGCTTAGGCGTCATTTTTCCGGGAGGATTTTTTCTGTGACGCGAGCGAGGAGGATTTTCAGTTGCATGTTGTTGACTTGGTCGATGGCGTTGAACGCCTGGCTGCGATAGTTGCGGTACAGGTTGAGGACAGCAGCAGCTGCCTCCGACAGGGAAACGCCGTTGGCCTGGCTGAGGTGAGTGACCAGGGAAGCCGGGTCGCCGTCGTCTTCGAGGTCATCCTGGAGCTGATAGGCCACGCCGAGTGCGTCGGACAGGCGGAGCAGGGTTTCGCGATGGTCGTCAGCCTTGCCAGCAGCGATGGCGCCTAGGAGGAAGGCGACGTGGAAGGCTGGCGCGGTTTTGAGCCGGAAGGTATTGATGACCGTGTCGAGGCTGGGCTGGGCATGGTGGAGTTCAAATTCGCGGGCTTGGCCGATGGACAGTTGGCAGTGCCCCTCCGCAGCGGCGGCGACTAGTTCGGCTCGCTGCGACGCTGGGAGTTGGTTCGAGGCCAGCAGACGGTAGCCTTCGCCGAGCAAATAGTCGCCGACGTTGATGGCGATGGGCACGCCCAGCTGGTGATGGATGGTTTCCTCGCCGTAGCGGTAGTCGTCGCCGTCCTCGATGTCGTCGTGGATAAGCGACGCCTTGTGGAAACATTCGACAGCGATGGCGATGCGGTCAACCCAGGCTGGAATTTTGCTGGACTCAGTCAAGGCTAGGTAGACCAGGACGGTCAGCAGAGGCCGATAGTGCTTGCCGTGTTTAGACAGAGCGCCGAGGGCGGCTGCCTGGAATTGGCTTAGGTCGTGGTGTTCGGCGATGGCCAGGTGATGGCGCAGGGTGTCGTCTTGGAATAGGGCTTCGATATGGTTTTGGACCTCGGCCAGGGGCGGCGTGAAAATCGGGTTTTCTTCGGGGAGCGCCAGTGCATAGAGCAGTTCGTCATGGTCAAAGTTTGTATTTTTGCAGCCGTCGCGATTCAGGGGGATGCCGTATCCCGGCACGGCATGTCGGTTCATGGAAGGGAATGCTTTGCCCAGAGCGTCCAGGCAGGACACACCGATGACAGCCTCGATTTCACCGGCTTCGACCCAGGCGGCGACGCGGGAGGATGATTCGGCGACTAAGGTCGCCATGCCGAGTTGTTCGGCCTGCTTTTGCCAGGATGGAACCAGGCAGCGACCGCAATCGTTGCACAGCAGCCCAAGATCGTCAAAGGTGGCTGAGCAGCTGTCGTGGTCGCGGATGCAGATCGGCAGGAGGAGCAGGCGTCGTTCACGCGGGATGCGGCGGATGGCTTTTTCCCAGATGGCGTTGCTGACCGTGACAGCGCACCAGTCGCGCCATTGCTCCGGAATGCCGTGCTTGGCCTGGAAGTCCGTGGTCAGGCTGAGCAGTCGCGCCAGCGGCACAGGCGGGATGAGCTGGAAGGCGTCGATGTAGGCGCGCAGGCGCGTCCGCAGCTCGCGGCGCTGTTCCGGGGAGGGCGGCACGGCCTGCGGGTGCAAGGGATGATTTTGGTCGGCGTGGTCAGAGGTGTCTGGCGCCGGTGGGATGGTGAGGTCAGCCATAAGCGCCAAATCCGCAGAAGTAGTATTTTTTTGCCAGGCGGTAGAGCCACGATTTTTCCGGGATGATGCCGTCCGGGTCATTGTGTCCTGGCAGAACTGTCGCCTGGTCGAGTTCGGTTAGGGCATCGCGATTGGACGAGTCAATAGCGCCATGTTGGCGCATGAAATCTGCCAGGGCGGCTGGGTCTTCCAGGAGGATGCAGCCGCGGGTGCGGTCAGCGATGAAAGTCCGGAGCTGGCGCAGAAAGTCGTCCTCTTGCAGGATGGTCTTGAGGTTGTCAGCCGTTGCATTGAGGGATCCGGAGCAGAATTGCATAGGCGGGCAGAATTCAACGGCACCAGAGGGCGCGATGTGGTGGGATATGCCGGTCGCTCCTGGGCAGAGGGCGTTGCCTTGGTGGTCCCAGCTCGCGTCGATGATGAGCAGCTTGGCGGAGCGTCGCTGGTCAACAATGAATTGCCGCAGGATTTTGATCTGTTCGCGGTCAAGGGCGTTTTCCGGCTCTGGGTGAGCGCCGGCAGGGCGGTAGATGTAGTACCAGATGTAATGCACGCCCCTGCGGACGAGCAGGTCGAGGTAGTCCGTCGAAACCAACTCGGCGAAATTTTGCTTCGTGATGCTGGCGGCGACGCCGGTGAATAATCCGGCCTGGACCGAGGCTTCGAGGGCACTGATAGCGCGCTGGAAGACATCTTCGCGGCCGCGTCGTCGAGCTGATTCTTCTTGCAGTCCTTCAATGCTGATGATAGGTGTGACGTTGCCAAGCCGTGCCAGCTTGGCAGCGGTTTCGTGGGTCAGGGCGATGCCATTGGTGTATAGCTGGAAGTAGCATTTCGGGTGGGTGGCGAAGAAGTTCAGCAGGTCCTGATAGAGGAGCGGTTCGCCGCCGAGGATGCCGAAGAAGTATGACCGTTGCTGGTTAGCTTGTTCAACCAAAGCGTCCAGCTGCTGCCGTGACAGCTGCTGCGGCGGTGTGGTCGGCTGAACCCAGCAGCCTCGGCAGCGCAGCTGGCATTGATTGGTGATGGAAAGCATCAGGAAGGCAGGGAAGAACGGCGCCCCAGTCTGAAGGCGTTTTTCAAAAGCGCGAACGGCGCCGGCACCGCGCCAGGCGAAGTTGACGACGATGCGCCGCAACACCGGCCAGGAGCAGCCGCGAGCAATGCGATACAGGGCGACGGGGTTCATGGCGGGTCGTCCTTGAACAGGGGTGGGGCAGAAGGCTTGGCAGCATTGCGCGACCGCAAGCGGGCCAGCAGACCGCCGGCATTGTCGGCAGCCGGACGAGCGGCCGTTGTTGGCTCAGCCCCGTTGATGGGTTCTTCCTTGGCTTTTGGGAAGATGATGGCCTGGCGCGGGCACATACGGGCGCAGGCAGGGCAGTCAGTTTTGCAATTGGCCGGAGAAGTGACCTGAACCTGCCCCGACGAGTCTCTGGTATAGACGCCGAACATGCAGAAGTCCAGGCATTTGCCGCAATTGACGCAGCGCTCCATGTCGATCACGGGAAACCAGGGAATCCAGGTTTCCTGGTCTGGCAGCTCTTCGATTTCGTCAAACTCTGACATCTTGTCGCCGAGCCTCACACCGAGGGACTCAGCGAGTTCAGCGGCGCTGTCGGTTCGGAGGTTGTAGAAGCTGTTAGCAGGGAAATCCGGAAACATGGCGCGGATGGCGCGGGGGTGGCAGGCTATGATCAAATCGTAAGATTCAGCCAGCTTCTGGTCGCGCTGGGCGGCTAGGCGGCACAGGTCTGGAACGACGGTCACTTCATAGCCCTGGACGCAACAGGCAGCGGTCAGAGCGTCCAGAGCATCGGAGTCGATATGATGATAAAGCCGGCAGGCGCAGAAGAGAAGTCGCATGGCTGGAGGCTTTCTTGGTCAAGAGTTAAGGCGGTTCATTGCTTCAAATTGTAGGTCAGGGCGACGTCGCCATGGCGGAGATAGAGGGTGCTGTTGGCGATGACCGGGTGGCACCAGTGTTCCTGCTGGCCGTCACGGATGGGGAAGCGGGACACTTCGTCAAAGGAGCTGGGATTCGGCTTGACGAGAATTACATTGCCGCGCTCGGAGTCATAAACATAAATCATGCCGTCCGCCGCGATGACCTGGCCCTGTCCAACGCCGTTGAGGCGTTGCGAAAATACGGTCTTGCCGGTTTTGGCGTTGATGCAGGTCCATTTGCGGGAGCCGTGCGAGGTGCCGAAGATGAAATCATCAAGCCAGACGAAGCCGTGATGCTGTGAGCACAGGTCCTGGTTGGTCCAGAGTACCTCGGCCTTGGTGGCGTTTTTGTTAAGCTGGAACATCATGGAGCCGTGGTTGTAGCCGTTGGACAGAAATAGTTTGCCATCGCGATGCACCAGCGAGTTGACCAGGATGTCATAGCGCTTGATCGTGCGGCCAGCGTCAAGGATTTTGGCGAAGTTGACAGACCAGGCCATGTCGCCATTGGCAGGGTTGACGCCAAAGACGTAATTGGTGGTGGCGCCAATGATTTGGCGGACGTCGTTGTACCGGATTGGGGTCGGGGTGACGTAGCTGGCCTTGTCGTTGAGCGATTTCGTCTTCCAGAGGGTTCGGCCGTTTTTGCGGTCTAAGGCGACCATGGTGGTCTGCGAGCCGCCCGGGGTGAAATAGACGGCCCGATCATCAACCAGCGGCGATTCTGCCGTGCCCCAGCTGCCGTTGGTGCCGCCGAAGGTCTTCTTGGCGTCGACCTTCCAGAGCAGGGCGCCAGTTTCGGCATTGAACTTGGCCACTTCGCCGTTGCCGGAAATGGCGAAGACCTCGCCATCACTGACAGTTGGCGTGGTGCGCGCAGCGGGATACTGGCGCACCCACGGGCTGCCATATTCGGTCTGCCAAAGAATCTTCCCCTTGGCTGCGTCTAAGCAGGACATGAATTCAACTTTGCCGCCCCCTGCGTCCTTGATGCCGGTGAAGTAGATTTTGCCATTGACGATGGTCGGGGAAGAATAGCCAGCGCCGATGCCGCTTGTTTTCCAGAGCATGGGCGGGCCGTCTCCCGGCCACGTCTTCAGGAGGCCGGTTTCCTTGTAGACGCCGCGGTGGCCAGTTCCACGCCATTGGGTGACGTCCTCGGCAACGGCGTGGTTGACGAGAACCAGGGTCAGACTCAGGCCAAACGTGAGGCGACAGACAGGTGAGAAGATGTTCGTCATAAGCGGCATCCTTTTTGTTAGGGGCGAGGGGCGAGAACTTGGCGGACAGTGAACGTCAGTGGACAATATGTTATTGTAATATATCCATTGCCGGGGCGATAGGTGCAAATCAACCTGGAAAGTTTGCTTTTTAGGGGCTGTGTTTTACTTTAAGACAAACATTGGGTGAATTTAGTTGCCGGAAAATGGCTTTGCTGGCGGTTCCTGGCGTGAAGAGGGTTGCAAGGGATGAAGATTGTCGCCATTGATGTTGGGACGAGCCGAATCAAGGCCGCTGTGTTCATCGATTCTGGCGTCATGACCGCCTTGGTTGATCGTCGATTGGCTCGCCTGGCCAGTCCGACGACGCAATCAGCTCTGGAATGGGCGGAAACGACAGAGGAACTGCTGCGCGGCCTGGCGGTTGAACATACGCCAGAAGCCGTGGTTTTAACTGGCAATATGCACGCCTTGCTGGCTGTCGACGCGGCTGGCGAGCCCTTGGCGCCAGCGGTGCTGTGGAACGACACCGGTGCGCAAGCCGAAACAGCAGAGTTGAACCGCCAGGGCGGCGCGGAACTGCTGCGGCAATTTGGCAACACAGCTACGCCAGTGTTCACATTTCCTAAGATGATGAAATTCCGGCGAGAGCAGCCAGACGTTTATGTACACACCAAGGCCTTTCTGCAAAGCAAGGATTTTATTGCGTTGCGCCTCACCGGCCAATACGCTACCGACCCGGTTGACGCCTCCGGCGTTCTGGGCATGGACCTTGACACGCAAACCTGGAACCCAGCTTTTTTCGCGGAGTTTGGCCTTGATGTATCCAAGATGCCGGCTATTCTGCCGTCGACGGCAATCGTCGGCACGGTTACGGCAATGGCTGCTAATCGCACGGGCCTGCGAGCCGGGATTCCGGTGATTATCGGCGCTGGCGATTTGTCGACGGCTGCGGTTGGCTCCGGAGTTGACGAGGAGACCATGTCCTTGACCTTGGGAACGGCAGGGCAACTCCTCGCTGCTGGAGACCGGGCTGCTGGCGAGGCGCTGGCTGGCCGACTTTTTGTGTTTTCCCATGCTGATCCGCAGTTGCGGCTGTTCCTTGGCTCGGTGCCGGCCGGCGGGTTTAATTTCGAGTGGATTGCGGGCCTGTTTGGGATTTCCGTGCCGGAATTCTTCCAGACAGCCGCAGCCGGCGCCGCGCCCAATGAACTGCCGGTCTATCTGCCTTATATTCTCGGGCGCGGCGCACCTTTCATGGATTATGTGCCGGACGGCAGCTGGCGCGGGTTGACGGCCTTGCATCGGCGAGAAGACCTTTGCCGCGCAGCTGTGTTGGGGACGCTGTCAGCGCTCCGTCAATCCGGCGACCTCCTGGAGACCATTGCTGGCAAACGACCGCGCCTGGTGCTGCAAGCTCTGGCATGCCGCGAAGCTGTGGTGCGGGAGGCCGCAGCCGGACTTTTTGCCGGGAAGGAATTGTTGTTGCCGGAGAATTCAGAGGCGTCCTTGGCCGGAGCAGCGGCCATTGCTTTGGTCGGTTTGAAGTTCGTCCCGGACTTCCGCAGTGCCATCGCCAGGCTGTTCCAGGCTTCGGGGCTGCCGTCGTCACCTGATGATGCTATTGAGCGCTACTATCAGCGGTTTCTGGCACGGCAGCAGGAGTGAATGAAGGTCGAGCGACAGTGTGTTGGACAGATTGAAGAAACACGATATGCTGGCAGCGCGTCTCGTCATTATGTTGTTCCTGGCGACGCTCCCGGCCTGTTGGGCCGTGGATCAGGCTCTGCTGCGCGACTTTTATCTGACCTTGCCAGCCTTGGACGATCCTGCGGACTCGGTCAGCAGTGCGTCGACCGAAACGCAAGCCCCAGATGTGAAACGGGAACCTCGGCCAGCGCCGATATTGCTGCGTCCCCGCCTTGAGTTTTGGGGAATTGCGCCGTGGGCATGGACGACTGCCGCAGGTGTCCTGGTGATTGGTGCCGCGCTAGGCGGCGCGCGGCTGACGCTGTTTTTGACAAAGGAAAGGTGCGCTGCTGCCGAAAGTCGCCGTCGCCGACAAGCGCGACGCGCCCTGCAAGCGATTGTCAACAGTGACGGCGACAGCGACCTGGATTCAGCAATGTCGTGGCTGGCTAAATGGCATGGACTGCCGGATGGCTTGGATGGGCATGAGTTGTCGTCAGCCTTGCAGGGTTTAGATGCGTCGGCCGCCGCTGCGGTGATGGCCTGGGAAGTCGGCCGGTTTGCGCCAGCTGGGACAGCGGAGCGAACCCGCGCTGCGGCGGCCTGGCGGGAATTCCTGCGCCAATGGCTGCGTCAACATGGCCGCTTGTCGTCTTGGACGGCTGCGGTGTTGCCAGCAGTAGTTGTCGCATCGCCAGAGGAGAGCGCGGCGGCATGGAACCGCTTGGTGGAATTGCCGATGGAAGTCGCTGCCAGTCATCCCCATTATCTGCCTGGATGGTTTTCGGCGGAGATAGCGCTGGTGACTGCGGCGGTTGCCGTGGTGGCGATGCTGGCCACCTGTTTGTACTGGCGACAGTGGCGCTGGCGGCGGCTGTTGCTGGCGATGTTGGCTCTTATCGCGGGAATGTCTGTTGCTCGCCTGGCGCTGTGTCATCGCCTGGATCGCAGTCGACTGCATCGGCTGGCAGTAGTGGTGCATCGGGCGCCGTTGCGGCCAGCGCCGGAAAGTTCGTTGTCAACCGGCGTCGAGGTCGCAGCAGGGGATGTGGTTGAGCTGACAGCGGAACGCAATGGCTGGCGCCAAGTGCGATTTGCCCGAGCGATTGGGTGGATGCCCGCTGACGCTGTTGCCAGCGCCCGAACAAGGCCCTGGCAGGACTAAATGCACCCCCTCAAAATGCGCTGCCTGCGCGAATTTTTCCGGGGAAATGGTTTGCAAAGGCTAGAACCGGTGGTATTGTATTGTTTGTGTTTGCGCCGGAGTGGCGGAACTGGCAGACGCGCTGCGTTCAGGTCGCAGTGACCGCAAGGTCGTGGGGGTTCAAATCCCTTCTCCGGTACCATCATAGCTATCACAAAACCCGAATCTTTGCTGAAAGGCAATGATTCGGGTTTTTTTGTGTGCAAAATGTGATGAGCGCTTGCTATCCTGCCGTCCGCCCGCTGGAGCGGCTCAGACCAGATAGTGGTCAGCGATTTTCAGGTAATGCTGCCAGTCAACCCAGGTCTGATCATGCTTGCCGGTGCGGACGTGGTAGCTCACGTCGCCAGTGACGTACTCATCCAGGGCAGGCATGGCGTCGGCTTCCAATCCCTTGGAACCGAACAGGGCGTAGACGGCACCGGCATTCTGGGCAGACAGGAATTCGCCTTTCGGGTCAGCCCACAAGTCTTCGGCGGCGCTGGCGACGACGACTGGCCGGGGAGCGGCCAAAGCAATCAGGAAGTGCTGGTCAAAAGGCATGGCGTCTTCATTGGCGATGTACTGGCGGAAGGATTTGACAAACCAGTGCGGCATGGCGTTGACAATGAACAGATACGTCTCGCCAAAGAAGCGTCGCGCCAGGGTGGCGCCGCCGCAGCCGGAGTCGTTTGAGATGACAATCCGGAAGCGCTGGTCGCAGGCGCCGGCCCACAGGGAGGTCTTGCCCAAGCGGGAATGGCCGTGCAGGGCGATGCGGGTAGGGTCAATGCCGGGCAGATGCTCCAGGCAGTCGAGTCCGCGGGAGAGTCCCCAGGCCCAGCCGCCGATGGAGGAGTATTTCGGGTGGGCCCCGTTGAAGCCGTCCAGGTCTTCGAACAAGGCGAAGATGCTTTGAGCCCAGCCGCCGGCATGGTCGGGGAAGATATCGTGGTAGCAGATGGTGGCGCCGGCATAGCCGCGCTTGACCAGTTCGCGGAAGCTCCAGCGTTCGGCCTGGATGCCCCGGGTGTCCTCGGCCAGCAGTTCCGGCCTGCCCAGACGCTGGCCGGTCATGCGGACGTCGGTTTCGTCCGTGGTGGCGTGATTGCCTTTGAAACAGAGTCCCAGGAAAGCCGGCACTGGCCCCGAGGCGTTTTTGGGCCGGTAGAGGAGCATGTCAAAGCTGTGCGAACGGCCGTTGCGCATGCTGCAATGGATGCGGATTTCCTGGCGAATAGCAGTATTGTCAAGCGCGTCGTTGCGTTCGGAGAGGATTTCGAAGGCCAGCTGGTCGGGTCGCGACGGCATTTGGCCGTACATTTCCTCCTTGAACAGGTTCAGGATGGCCGGGCGCTGGAAATTCATCCATTCGCTGGCAGTGGTGATGGTTTTTCCATTGGCCGTTTGAAGAGGCGACGGAAGGGTGTAGGGCGGCACCTGGCTTTCGTCATAGTTGGTCAGGGCAAGGATGGCTTCGCGGACGCTGGGGGCGCTCCGGTAATCCTGGATAGCGAGTTCACGGGCGCGTTGATGTAAGGGATGCATGGCGACTCCGGGGCAGGGGGTGACGAGGTTTTTCACGGTGCCGGTCTTTGCACCTAAGACCATGAATATAATGTCTGGCCAGGGGAGTGCAAGATTTTTAGGGGCGAGGGCAGCGATGCGAAATCAAATTTTGAATTTTCAGATTCGCTCCTCTTCTGGTTTGCCATCCGGGAATTTGGGCATAG
>MWEG01000023.1 GCA_002070945.1 Lentisphaerae bacterium ADurb.Bin082 | reverse complement strand
GGACTGCATCTACATCTTTGAATTCAAGATGAATCAAAACGCCGAGGCAGCGCTGGCGCAAATCCGCGAAAAGGAATATTATCAGAAATATCAGCACGCCGGCAAGAAAATCGTCCTCATCGGCGCGAATTTCGACGCGGCCTCAAGGCAGATATCCGAGTGGAAAATCGAAGAGGCGTAGGTCGACGGCCATCACCCATTTTTTTTACCACAGCTGCCTACTCCATACGTTCATTCTGGTGTTTGCTGCTGCGGCTTCAGGCGCAGAATGGCGCGGATGTCATCTGGGCGGTGTCCATCCGGCTGCGTAGGAGCTTGCAGGCCATTGTCGTTGATCTTGTCGGGTCCGACACTCCAGACCTGAACTGCCGGAACGGTGCGTTGTTGAGCATCGACTCTCCAGCGGCTGGATTCTTCATCCCAGGTGGCGACATTGACCCGAAGGACACAATCCCCGCAGTGATAGCGCAGAGGTTCGCCGGTGAAAGGGTCCTCCGGCAGGTTCTCCAGCTGTTCCGGCCAGTCGCCATGGCGGCGACGGTGCTGCTCCGCCATGATCAGCGCCTGCATCGCCCGCAGCCGGGCGGTTAAGCCATGAAACTCTTTGCCGACTGCATTCGGCGGCAGGAGCATGCTGCTGAAAAGCAGCGGTCTGCCAATATCCGACTGCTCTGGCATTTCCGAAAAATCAGACACCATGAGGGTTCGCGCTATATTGGCTTTGTCCAGAGCCGCATACCACCAGAGCTGCGGCACAAAATAGCGGAAGTCACGCCATCGTGCGAAGTCACGCCATCGTGCGCTGTTGTCAAATTCTTCGATTCCTGTTTCTGGTATAATGGCAAACATTTCAAAGAGGTCCAGATTCATGACCGCCTCGCCGTAGATAGCGCGTTCATGCATGACCGGCACCTGCTTTTCCGCTTCTTTCAGCCGGGGCGTCAGCGCATTCAACTGTATATCCGACAAAGCTTGGGATTCCAGCAGCATTTTCAGGGAATCCAGCCAAATTACTGTACAGGCCATCCAACCCCAGGTGCCGCTCAGAGTAGTTTCGCGCAGCAGTGCATTGTTGACATTGGCCTGGCGTTCGCAGGCTGCCAGGGCTGTGTTGACATCGCCGTCCTCCAGCACCAGACGCATCCTCCAGCATGACAGACGATTAAAGGCCCTGAACGAGTAGAGATGCGGCAACGGCATGATTAACAGATGGCCGCGTTTGTAAGACAGCGCCGGTGGCGGAATACTGCTGGCATACATCTGTTCCCACTGTGACAGATTGGCCTCTATATCTTGGAAGCGCTGGCGCACCCGTAGCATCGCTTTCGGCGACAGCTCAGCCAGATGGTATGATATGACGAGTTCATCGGTGGCCAGATCGCTGTTTTCGCACAGCGTCTTTATGCTTTGCCAGAAGTCGGGCTCAGGCTGTTCACCGTTATAGTACAATTCGTCGAGGGCCTGGGCTGTCAGCGGGCGATTGAAACGCTGTTCCAGGGCGGCGACTGCTTGATTCGCTTCTTTGACTCCCTGCCAGGCGAGGCAAAGCTGGAAAAGGTAATTGATTCCGAACAGGAGCCACAGAATGACTATCCCGCGCCCGAAAATTTGCCGATATGGCAGACCTGCCGCCCGTGCCCAGAGCCGGGCGGTCAGCAGATACCCCAGAAGGAGCAGGAAGAGCCCAGCGACCAGGAGCCAGACCCAGCCAGCACCCCGGAGATGCAGAACTTCCTGGATGGAGAGGGAGAACAACTTAAAGAATTCGGGTAGTTTCGGGAACCCAATGAGATGTTCCAAGGTGTTGTTCAGATTACTTCGAACAACATCACAGACCAGCAGTCCGAGGCTCCAACACAGCGCGTGTCCGAGCCAGAGCCGCCAGCCGATTTCAGGCAGCAGCAACAAGGGAAGAATCCAGCAGAAAATGAGGAAGCAAATGAAAATGATGTTGCCAAATGGCAGCTGTACTTCTCCCGTAATGAGTTCCGGTGCGATACTGATGACTTTCGCTGCGAGAGCAACGAAGCATAGGAAAAAAAGCAGCCGTACCCAAGCCTGCAAGCGCCGTCGCCAGAACAATGCGTAAGAACGCAGGGTGAGAAACAGGGAATAGACCAGCAGGATTGCCGCTGCACCCCCGAATGTTACAAGTGGCGCAGTAATGTAATCTTCCCACATCGGCAGCCAAATCCAACCAAAGGCGCCGAGAGTCCAAAGGAAGTGGAAAAGCGACAGCAGCAGCCAGGCGCCGACAATAGCCAAGGTCAGCCCGAAAAATGCGCCTTGTGCAGGAGAATCCCAGTAAAAGACGTGCCGCAGCAGTTTTTTTAGGCGACTTTTCATTCCCAAAGCCTCCCGGTTTCTATTTGCGGTTGACGGGCTGGAAAGGATGGCGTGGTTAATATTACCTGTTTTCAATAGGCAATCACCATTTTTGGCAATAGGCGAAAATTCGCGTATCAATTATTGTAATCGGTCACCGATTGATACTGGCTTTTTCCGTAAACTGCGGAGCCAAGCGCCTTATCCAGGCCGCTGAAGCACTGCTGGCATTGCAAGCATTAGCCCCAGGCATTCCAGCAATCGACGAAGGGCACGTTTGGGCGGATGTCGCGGAAAGCGGTATGCGGCATGCCGAGGATGATGCCTTGCGCCTTCTTGAGCGCCTCGTCAATAGGGCATGCGTCGGCCAGATAGGGATCGACGGTGAGTACAATCGCCAGTTTCTGCTCCAGTTTCTTTTTGATTTTGAAGGAGAGGGAGTCTCGTATGTCGTCGCTGTCAACCTTGAAGGTCATGCCGAAGATAGCGATGGTTTTTTGATTCAGGCTGCCGCCGAGTTTTTTCTCCAGTTCCTCGACCAGGAAGTTCGCCAGGCCTTCGTTGACGAGCATGGCGGAATGTCCGAGGAAGAAGTTGTTGTTGTAGAATGAGGCGAGTTGCAGGGTGTCTTTCAGGAGGCAGGGTCCGGCAGTGAGTCCAGGCCGTGCGAAATGGCTGGCTCTAGGATAGTCTGTTGTCATGATGCGGTAGAGGCGGTGGAAATCCACGCCGGAACTTTGCGCCATGATGTAGAACTGGTTAGCGATGGCGAACTCCAGGTAGCGCCAGCTGTTGGTCATGAGCTTGGCCAGTTCCGCCTCTTCTGGCGTGGCTTCAATCAGCGTTTCTGTCAGCCGTGAGAATATGCTCTTGGCCGCTTCCAGCGCCTCTGGGGAATTGCCTGAGACAATCTGCGGCAGTTGGAATATCTCGGTGATGCCCTTGCCTTGCAGGATACGCTCAGGGCAGAACGCCAGGCGTGTCTTTTTCCCGGCATTGTGCAGCATGCGCTCGATAATGCGGAACGTCCCGGGGTACAGCGTGCTTCTCATCACAACCAGCTGCTCGTCCGCCATGAACGGGATGTAGGACTCAATGGTTTTCATGACTTCGTTCACGCAGGGATTCATGTGCTCGTCCACCGGCGTCCCAATGACGAAGATGAGCGCATCGCAGGAAGCGGCGCCTGTTGGCTCTGTTGTGACTTGGAGGGTGTTCCCCAGCGTCTCGTTGAGTATCTCCTGTGCGCCTTCCTCGTGGAATGGCAGGCGTCCTGAACGGATGGTCTCCACCGCCTCGGCATTCATGTCGATGAGCGTCGTCGGAAATCCCCTGGAGGCCAGGGCCAGTCCCAAGGGAATGCCGACGTGACCGCATCCACCTATAATGGCAATTTTTTTCATGGCGTGACTTTTTTACAGGCAGAGTTTGAAGATAGGATAGGCCAGGAGGTCTGCAATACTAAAGCAGATTCCTGAAGGCGGCTCAAGGCATAGATAGAACAGCCCGATGTAGAGCCAGCAGAGCTTCTTAGCTGGCGTCAGGGCGAGCGTAAGTCCGCAGTCGGCATAGACCATGAGGAGCGCGGCAGTATGGCAGATGAGGATGGCGCTGCACCATCGGATGTAGTCATGGGCGACGATGAACAGCCCTGCTGCCCCAAAGCAGGACACCAGCAGGCACAGCAGGCGTGGACGCAGCTCGCACGGGACAGTTTTCCAGGCGTGTCTCCAGAGGCGGTGCAGAACTATTCCCGCAGGAATAAGCAGCACCGCCGAGATCACGTTGACGGCAATCTGGTACGGGCCGAATTGCTCCAGGAAGAAATGGCTCCAGACCGACTTGATGTGCTCCCAGTAGGTCAGCTCCAGCGTTACCAGGCAGTTTTCCGCTTCATAGCCATGCGCCTGCGCACGTCTGATGAGTTCGGCATTCAAGCCATCCAGGAGTCCTGGTTCCGTATGGAGGCGGCTGCGGTAGTAAGCCATCGCGCAGAATGCGATGGCTGCCGCCCCGAATACCGCAGCTAACTTGGCGCGTCCTCGCATATTCCCCAATGCCCCGCACCAAAGCAGAACTCCCAGCAGGAATGGCAGGTACATGAAGATGAAATTTTCGTGAGTCAGGACTGCGAGCGCCACCAGGGCAGGCACTGGCATAAACCAGGCCGCGCTGTCCCGGCGGATAAGCCCAATGCTGGCTGCCATGGCAGTCACGATGAAGACATCAAACATGGTGATGATGTTGGCAGGATGGAATGTGCTGGGTAGCGTGAATGCCAGAAAACCGAGGAGCAGGGCTGTCTCACGGCTTTCCAGCCGCCGGAGCATGCGCCAGACGCCTGCGGCGACCGCCGTATAGGCCGTAAAGACAAAAGCGAACCTTAGGATGCAGAATCCTTTCCAGCTTACGCCGAATAGCGTAGAAAGGGCGTCATAGACCGTTCCTACAACCGCACGCGGACAGAAATACAGCCGATAGGACAGCAGGCAATAGGGAAAATTCGAATCGTATTCTCCGAAGAACGGATTATGCATGTACAGTGCGCCCAAGCGCACCCACACGCAGACCAGGACGAACCATAGCCCATGGCGCTCCAGGAACTCTGTTTCTTTTCCCGCTAGGTTCTTCATGGCTACATCCCTATTTTCTCAGCGGAGCATTTTTGGGGTCGGCGGCGACCGAACAGCGCTTTGAAATACCACTTGAGATAGTACGGCAGCCATTTCCACAGTCTGAAATTTGATTTTCCGCTGCTGCGTTCTTTCCATGACGACGGCACCTCACCCACATTCCAGCCATTCTGCCAGGCTTTGACCGTCAATTCCAGCGCAATTTCGAATCCTCCCTGGCTTTCGATGGTGACGCTGTCGAGGAATTTTCGGCTGTAGAGTTTGAAATTATTCGTGGCGTCATGGGTTGGCATCGACGTCAGATACCAGAGAGAAAGCCCTGCCGTCTTGGAGAGGAGATTCTTGAGCCAAGGTCCGCCTTCATGGGTTCCTCCTGGCATGAAACGTGACGCGCACACCACATCCAGGTTTTCCTTTTCAGCCTTGTCGAGCATGACCGGGATGATTTCCGGCGGGTCTGACAGGTCAGCCATCATCACGAAGACAAACCGTCCCGTCGCGGCTGCAAAACCTGCTTTCAACGCATTGAGGACGCCGCGTCCCAAATCATTTTTGAGCAGCGTGACTTTGCATGGCAGGGCGTCGCGGATGCGCTGGACTACGGGAATCGTGTTGTCACCGTCGAAATCATAAACGACCATCACTTGAGAATCCGCAGGAATGTTGGGTACCAGCGATTCCAGTGTGGCTGCAATATGCTCTCCTTCGTTATAGACTGGGATGACCACGCTGAGAAGCTGCATCAGATGCCCCCGTTTTCAATTTGGGTGCGAATCCACGGGATGACCTCGTCCAATATCGACTCCACTGACGTGTCCGCACTGAACCCCAGGAGGCGTTGTGCTTTTTCGACTGAAGGGATGCGCTTTTGGACATCGTAGCGGTACGGCTCGTCTGAAACTATCTGGAAATCTTCGTCTGTGCCGCGGATTTTGCGCCAGATCAGCCTTGCCAGCTCCAGGACTGTGGTGGATACAGGGGTGGACAGGTTGAAGTCCTCGTTGACTGCGTTTGGCGATTCGATGCACAGCCTTATGCCTTTGGCCAGGTCGCCACCGTAGGTATAATGGCGGACCTGGTTGCCGGCGCCGAGGATATGAAGTGGATTTTGTCCTTTGAGCACTTTCTGAACCAGGTCGGGCACCACGTGACTCATCGCCAATTTCACATTGCCCGACTGAATTTCGCGGTCGCACAGGGCTCTCTTCTCGCCGGTGCCAACGCAGTTGAACGGTCGGATGATGGTGTAGGGCAGGCCATATTGTTCCCACGCACCTTGCGCATAATACTCGCATGCCAGCTTCTGAAAGCCGTATGTACTCAGCGGCGGCGGTATCTTCCGCTCGTCGCCTTCCTGGCTGGGATACTTGTCTGTGGATTCATACACCATGCTTGAGCTGATGACATTGATTTTGCGGAGCTTTCCCTGCTTCAAGGCATGGATGGCCGCATCAAAGGACGATGCCATAATGCGTTCGTTTTCCGCCAGGAGATCGTAAGCGAACTCGTGAAAATAGGATATGCCCCCGATCATCGCTGCGCTGCATACCATCTGCTCGCATTCCAGGCACAAGTCCTGCATCAGCGAGGTGTCCTTCACGTCACCTCGGATAAAGTGGTAGTTCGGGTGGCGGTCGTAACTTTTCTCCACAGGGCCGTACTTCGAGAAATTATCAATCCCGTACACCTCGTGCCCGTGCTTCAGCAGCTCCTCGACAAGATACCCGCAAATGAATCCGGCAGACCCGGTAACAAGTATTTTCATGATGCCATGACTCCCTCACGTCAACGATGATGAAGCAGCGTCTAATTAAGGCATTGAGCCGACGTCAAAATCCTGCATTAAAGTAATCCAAATGCAGCAAAAAGCCACTTGCGGCGAGCTGTGGCAAGGCGGTTTAGTGTAATCGGTCATTGATTGATAGCGGCCATCCCAACAGCAGGCATAATGGACGGTGAGTGCCGCCTGTTTCGCGCTTTTAGCGTTTCTGCGCACTGCGCGGTTGCTTTTCCTGTATAACACACCCTAAAAAATCTGCGTCATCAGCGTCATCTGCGGATAAAACAACAGTTTCTCGCCGCTCGCCGCTCGCGAATGACGAATGACAAATGCGCCTCAGCATTCAGCATTCAGCATTCAACATTCAGCATTCAGCATTCAGACCCTCGCCTCTCACGCGGTCGCTTTGTCCAGCCGTTCTCGTTGGGCTGCCATGGCTTCGTCGCCGCCGGTATGGAAAGGTCCGTCGCCTAGCATCCAGAGGATGGACATGCCGGACTTGTGGTAGTAGTTGATGTTACCCATGCTGCAGTAAATGCCAGACGGTTTGCCGTGGCGTTGGCAGATTTTGATGACGGTCTGCGCATGTTGCTTGACCGGTTCGCATTCGGTGTCAATGCCGTGGCCACACATACAGGCCAAGTCGCATGGGCCAATCACTACGCCGGCGACTTCGTGGCCATAGATAGTCAGCATCGCGTCCAGAGTCGCTACGCCGAGCGGCGATTCGATTTGCAGAATCAACAGGCGGTTGTCGTTGATTTCCTCGAATTTCTCGCCTTTGCGGAACAGCCCGGCACCGCCGATGCCTTTGCGTCCACGTGGATGGAAGCGCATGGAATCGATGGCGAGCTTTACCTGGCTCATAGTTTCAGTGCGCGGGATCATGACACCGTCAGCGCCCATGTCGAGGCATTTTGAGATGCAGTGGTATTCGCAGTCTTGGGCTCTTGCGATGGTGGGCAGGTCGGCGTCGCGACAGAATTTCAAGATTGGCCGACCTAGTTCTGGGCAGAGGTTGCCATGTTCGAAGTCGATGAACATGAAGTCGAAATAGCGCGCCGCCGAGGCTGCCGATTCCGCAGTGGTGTTTTCGTTGACCATGCCGGCGTACATTTTTTCGCAATTTTTGAATTTGGCTTTGAGTCGTTGCAAGGCGTCCATGATGGGTTGTGTCTCCTACGGGGGAATGGCTGGTTGCGCCTGGCGCTCCGCCGAGCTTCGTCGGGTCGTCAGGCAGGGTGACAATCGGTGCGTTTTTTGGAATATATATGAAGAAAGGGCGGCTGCCAAGAGGCTGGACGGCAATTCACCGTTGACGTGACGCGATAAATTTATTGTTAGGTGATTGTAAAAAAGCATCTTGGTATTACGGTAATTTCCCAACACGCGGCGGCAGGAGGCTGTTTGCCGCGTTCGTAGTTGTTATGTGTTCACAAACAAATCAAGGAGGAACTAATGAAGAAACTGTTGTCAGTCGTGTTTGCCGCCGTTGTCGTCATTGTCTCCGGTTGCGCCAGTACCCAGGTCACTGAGCTGGCTGACCTTAGCGGCATGAAGTTGACTTCGGCCGAGGAGCCGATTGCGCACATCAACGCGCAGAACTGGGGTTTTTATTTTCTCAGCATCCCGCTGATCACCGGTTCGGCGGAAAATCCTGGCAGGATCGCCTTTTTCAGCGAGGATTCGGTGACTGTGCCGAAGACGGTCAGCGTCATGACCCAAAAGGCCAAGGAATTGAACGCCAGCAAGGTGACGGCTATCAGCTCGGACCGCAGCTCGCTGATGATTCCGTTCCCGTTCCCGTTCTTGTTCTATATGAGGTCGACCAACGTCTCCGGCAATGCAGTCCGGTAAGTGCTTTCGTCGACGTTGACGGGCGTCTGAATTGAGCCGCTCGGTACCGGCATTCGCAGCGGCATGTCACCGATGCGGATGCCGGTTTGTTTTTTGTGAACGGCGGCCTGGGCGCTGCCGCAGTGGAAATACTCTTTCAGCATTACGGAGGTAGGCACTATGCATGCCGGCAATCGCAGTGTACTCATCATGATTGACAGCCGCATCGCAAGCGAAAAGCGCGATGCTGAATTAGAGTTGTTTACGATGTTGCGTCACTTAGGGCTGGCGTTTGAGGTTTGGGAAGCCGCTGACAGCTTCCCTTCCGCTCCAGCGCATTTTGCTAACCGTGCCTTGTATGTCCTCGGGCATGACGGGGCGGGGAGAGCCGTGTCGCCGGCGCGGGCCAGGCAGATTGTCGCTGGTGTGCAGGCCGGCGCTGGCTTTCTGTCGCTGGACCGGCGGGTGGAAGAGTGGCCTGCGGAGTTGCAAACGCTGGCGCCGAAGATAGCCAGGCGCTGGCGTTGCCAGGATTTGCAAGTCTCCGCTCCTGGCCATTATCTCAGCGTTGGTCATGCCCCGGGCAGCGCCTGGCTTCTCCGACAGCCTGTTGTTTGCGCGTACACAACCGACGCTGACTGGCAGGCGATAGCGGCGGCCAATGGCCAGGCGGCGATTGCGGTGCGCACGGCGGGCGGCGGCAGGCAGGTGTTTTTCGGCTGCGGCATCCAAGTCTATCGCGAAGATGTATTTGGGCATGGCCGCGGCTATGACGGCATGCTTTGGCGCGCCATCGTCTGGGCGGCGGCCAAGCCGCTGCCGACTCGCTCAATGCCGCCGTATCTGACCGCGCGGATTGACGATTGCAACGGCGCCTACAGCGCATTCGGCTATGTCGAAGCCTTTAATCGACACGGCATTTCGCCGAACCTGGGGCTGTTCATCGACGAGATGGGACCCTCGGACTGGGCTGGCGCGACCAGGCTGTTCCAGAGAAAAGGCGCTGATTTTTCCATGCACGCATTTCGTGACGACTTCTACAAGGCGCGCTCGAACTACCGTCCCTACGCTGTTTTGGCGGACAAGCCAGACTTGTCCAACGGCGGCAAGGTGACTTTGTTTGAAGGCCTGGGGCTGGATCATGACACTGGATTGAATCTGCCGCCAGCGGAGTTGCGACGCAATGTCCAGCGCATGGACGAGGCTTTTGCCGCTGCAGGAATTCGTCACAGCCGGATTATCAACGCCCATTACGGCGAAGTGTCGTATACGTCCATACCGTATTTTCTGGAGCGGGGCGCCAGTCTGCTCAGCAACAACAATATTCCCGGGCAGTTGTATGCCAATCAGCCGTTGTGGCGGCCGCGGCCGTACGGATTGAGAGGGATTAATGGCCGCAGCGGCACGGTAATCGATAATGCGCCCGGCCATCCCGAGCTGTTTTTCGCGTCGGTGGTGTATCCGCCATATCAATTCGCGCCGACACATATCGACATTTTGAATGGTTATGTGCCGTTTATAGGAGAGTCGCCTACGGTTAAGCGCGAGGCGGCCATTGCGCGAGGCTGCTTCAACGCGCAGACGTCGCTGGACATGATGGCATGGGGATTGATCATGACCCACGAGGAGCGTATTGACGCGATCAGCTTAGAGGACTGGGACGCAATCGTCAGCGCCATCGTGGAGACGACCAGCCGGAACTGGGATGTCATCCCAGCCAGCCGCGAAGAGGTGAGCGTCATCTGCCAACGCCTGTTCCGCACGACGCTGGTGTCAGCCGCAGTCGATGCTGACAACCGGGTGGTGTGCGAGCTTTCCGGCAAAAATGACGGCCCCTCGCCGCTGACGATTTGGCTGAACGAGGGGGACGGCTGCCGGCGGGTGATAGTCGAACTACCGCAGGTGGACGGCTATCTGCAAACCGAGCCGCTGGCGTATTAAGGGGCGAGGAACTGAATGCTGAATGCTGAATGTTGGATATTGAGGCGTATTTGTCATTCATAATTCATAATTCATAATTCATAATTTATAAGGAGAGGCAAGCGATGTCGAAGCGAATCTGGAGTATGGCGTTGATGCTTGCTGCGGTGGTTGCGCCGCTGTACGGTCAATTTGTGGTGGTGAAGGACGGAAAGCCGCAGGTGACGCTGTTCGCAGCGGCGGAGCATCGCGAGGCTGCGAAGGTGGCGATGCAGCAGTTGACCAATTATGTCGCAAAAAGTACCGGGACGGAACTGTTGTCAGCGGATGTCAGCGGCGCCAGGCAAATCCGCCTGGCCGTGCAAGGCGACATGGACCGCGATGCGTTCACATTCACTTTCCCGGCCGAGGATGTCATGGTCATAACCGGCGGCAGCGGGAATGGCCTTGAATACGCTGCCTACGAATTCCTGGAACGCTATCTTGGCATCCGCTGGCTGTTCCCCGGTGAGATCGGCGAGTATATCCCGACTATGGCCGAGGTGGTGATTCCCCGCCAAGAGGTGGCGCAGAGCCCCTCGTTCCTGTCGCGCACCTTTTCCGGCACTTTTGGAGAAGATTCTGGCGTCTTTAGAAAAACCCCGGCCTGGATGAGGAAAATGCGCGCAAGCTCGATTCGGGTGCAGTTCCACCACAATCTGTGGCGCCTTTTCCCCGGCGAATTAGGTGTCGAGCACCCGGAGTACTTTCCAATGCGGAACGGCGAGCGGTTTGTGCCCAAGCCTGAGGACCAGGTCAGCTGGCAGCCCTGCTTCACCGCACCGGGCAGCGCCGACGCCGCAGCCGAGCGTATTCGCGATTTTTGGACCAAGAACCCCGCAAGGGACTCCTATTCCCTCGGCGTCAACGACGGCGTCGGGTTCTGCACCTGTGAGACGTGCCAGGCCGTCAATGGCGACCGGAATAATTTTGCCGGGTATGCGCATGTCACGCCGTCGTTCATCCAGTTTGCGAACCGCCTGGCCGAGCGGCTGCGCGGCGATTTTCCCGAGCGTAAGTTCGGCTTTCTGGCATACGTCGGGATATTGGAGCCGCCCGAGGACATGGCGGTGGACCCCGCCCTGGTGCCATTCATGACCTTCGACCGCATGATGTGGCTTGACCCGGAAAAGGAAAAAGGCGGCAAGGAACTCACGATCCGGTGGAAGGAAAAAGTCCCAAATCTCGGCTGGTATGATTATATCTACGGCCGTTTTTACAGTGTGCCGCGGATTTATTTTCACCATGCGGCTGATTATCTGCGCTGGGGACACGAGCATGGCGTCCGGCACTACTATGCCGAATATTATCCGGCTGGCGATTGGCACGAAGGGCCGAAATTCTATCTGACCATGAAATTGTGCTGGAATCTCGGCCTGGATGTTGATGCGCTGCTGGATGAATGGTACGTCTGCGCTGTCGGCGCCGAGGCCGCGCCCCTGCTGAAAGACTATTATGCCAGCCTGGAGCGCTTCTGGACGACGGCGGTGCCGAAGACAAACTGGTTCCGAAGCGGAAAACAGTATCTGCCGTTCAAATCATCCGACTACCTGGAGGCCCTGGACCCGGCCGAAATCAGCCGCTTTGAGCAGCTGTTGGACAAGATGGCGTCGTTGTCGACGCATCCAGAGCGGGCGCAGTTCATTCGACAGTCTTTCCTGAACTGGAAGGAGAAGGTCGCTGCACCTATAGCCCGGCGCCAGATGCTGCGTCAACTGGAGACGACAGAGTTCAAGCCCTTGCAGGCCGTTGACTACAATGCCCGCGATGTCAAGGTTTCGAGTTGGCAGCGTGATTATTCGCGGGGAAGCTTTGGCTGGGATGAGGCCGCTGGCCGCGGCGCATCCGGCGCCGTGTATATCGACACTGCCGGCAGTCAAGGCACGCCGATGTGCTATCTGCACAATGTCAGGATTGAAACGCCGCAGAAGCTGAAAGCCTCGGTCTGGTTCCGGGCGGAAGGGGTGGATGAGGGAACAGGGGTGAAGCTGGAAATGCGCTGGCAGGCGCCGACCTCGCAGGGGGCCAACGCCCGCGACCCGCAGTGGCGGGCGGCTGACAGCAACACCGCCGTGTCCGCGCCAGAAGTCAAAAATGGCGAGTGGCAGCAGTTGACGCTCTATAACATCACGCCAAGCGAACTCCCCTGCCGGCTAGTGGTCTTGTACACGGTGACAAATACGATGCGCGGACGGGTCTATTTTGATGATTTGCAAATAGGGACGACGCCCTGAAGGCGCGCCGTGCCTGCGTGAATCCCACAGTTGTAGGTTTCATAGGAGTGACCGCTTACCCTTGCCCTTTTCCCCATAGAATGCGTCGTCGCTGTTTTTTTCAGCCGGATGGCCTTATATTATATATTTTACTCATGGCCGGGAGTTCCGGCTCAGCGTTCATCATGGATTGAGGAAGAAAATACGATGCCAGCCAATAACGAAGTCGGCGCCAAGATTAAGAGCTTGCGCGAGATGCGTGGAGTCAGCCAGGAGGAACTCAGCGAGCGATGCGGGATGAGCCTGGAACAGATCAGGAAAATTGAAGAGGGCGGCGTCACCACGTCGCTGACACCGCTTTTGAAGCTGGCGCGTGGGCTGGGGGTTCGCCTGGGGACTTTTCTGGACGACAGTGATTTGTGCGATCCGGTCGTCACCCGCGGCAGCGGCGAAGGCATTGAGGCGGTGCGTTTTGCCGGCGGCACTGACCGACAGAGCCTTGATTTCCACGCCCTGGCCGCTAACAAGCGCGATCGGAACATGGAGCCGTTCATCATTGACGTGCACGATGCGAAAGATGATCGGCACGAGCTGTCGAGTCACGAGGGCGAAGAATTTATCTATGTCCTGAAGGGCAAGCTCGAGATCGTGTACGGCCGGGAAAAGTACCAGCTGGCGGCCGGCGACAGCATCTATTATGATTCGATCGTCCCGCACCATGTGCATGCGACCGGCGGGCAGGACGCCCGGATTCTCGCCGTCGTCTATACTCCGCATTAACCAAGGACGACGCTGGCGTGTAGATTCCGAACCCGCAGCTGCGTACGACGCCCCATCCAGGGTGCCGCGTTAAGGAGGATTGTTTGGCGATGAGCGAATTATTTACCGAAAAGACGATAGGCGATTTTTACGCGGACCAGGTCAAGGCGCATCCTGACCATCCGTTTATCATGTATCCGGATCGCGATTTGTGCTGGAGCTACGCGGAGTTTGATGAGCGTACAGACTTGTTTGCCAAGGGTCTGCTGGCGATTGGCGTCCGCAAGGGCGACCATGTCGGCGTCTGGGCGCGAAATATCCCGGAATGGCTGACCCTGATGTTCGCGACCGCGAAAATCGGCGCAGTCCTGGTGACCATCAACACCAACTACAAGTCGCACGAGCTGGAATACGTAGTTAAGCAGTCGGACATGCATACGCTGGCGATCGTCGACGGTCTGCGCGACGTCAATTACGTCGACGTGGTGCATGAACTCGTCCCCGAGCTGCGGCAGCATCCGCGCGGCCATGTTAAGAGCGCCCGTTTTCCGTTTTTGAAGAACGTGATTTATCTGGGCCAGGAGAAGCAGCGCGGGATGTACACGAGCATGGAGCTGTTTGCGCTTGGGGAGACCTTGAGCGACGAAGAGCTGGCCATAGCCAAGTCCGGCCATGACCGCCATGACGTCATCAACATGCAGTACACTTCTGGGACGACGGGCTTTCCCAAGGGGGTCATGCTGACCCATCGCAATATCCTCAACAACGGCTATTACATCGGTGAGCGACAGAAATTGACCAAGAACGACCGGGTTTGCGTGCCTGTGCCGCTGTTTCATTGCTTTGGCTGTGTCTTGGGCATTATGGCGATTGTGACGCATGGTGCGACAGCGGTGATGGTGGAGCAGTTCGATCCGCTCGTGGTGATGGCGTCGGTGCAGAAATCCCGAGCCACGGCGCTCTACGGCGTTCCAACTATGTATATCGCGATGCTCAACCATCCGATGTTCGACATGTTCGACTTCAGCAGCCTGCGCACCGGCATCATGTCTGGCTCCCTGTGCCCAGTCGCGGTGATGAGCCAGGTGATTGAGAAGATGCACATGCCGGAAATCACGATTCCGTATGGCCTGACTGAGGCATCGCCAGTGTATATCATGAGCGGCACGGATGAAACTCTTGAGCGCCGCGTGTCGACCATCGGCACTGGGCAGCCGCATATCGAAATCAAGATCATCGACCCGGAGACAGGCGAAATCGTTCCGCCCAATACGCATGGCGAGCTATGCTGCCGCGGCTATAATGTGATGAAGGGCTACTACAAGATGCCAGAAGAAACGGCCAAGGTGGTGGATGCCGACGGCTGGCTGCACAGCGGCGATGTCGCCACTGTTGACGAGGACGGCTACTACCGGATTACAGGCCGCCTGAAGGACATGATCATCCGAGGCGGGGAGAATATCTACCCGCGCGAAGTCGAGGAATTCCTGCGCACCCATCCAGGTATCCGGGACGTCGAGGTGGTGGGTATTCCGGATGAGAAATACGGCGAAATCGTCGGTGCCTTTGTCATCCTGCATGACGACGTCGAAGTGACGCCAGAAGACCTCCGCGATTTTTGCAGCGACAAGATCGCCTACTACAAGACGCCTAAGCATTTCTTCCTGGTGAAGGAGTTCCCGCAGACGGCGAGCGGCAAAATCCAGAAGTTCAAGCTTCGGGAGCAGGCCCGGAAACTGCTGGGGATACCCGAGCCGGAAGCGATGAAATGAGGCGCTGAGTCAGCACAGAGGTGGTGGGCTGCTGGACGCGGATGACCGGAATGGCGCCAACAGCCCTTGAACCGCAGGTCAATCAGCTGGGGAAGTTCGCAGGAGAGCGAAAGGCGTGCCCTATGGGGGGGCTTTGCGGTCGAAAGAGTCCATCCTGAAAAATTTTGACGTTGCGTCTGTCGTTTCTCCAAGGGCATGCAACCGCTGTCCAACCGGCAATTTACACCTGCTATATTCGTTGTTACGTCTTTGACGGGCGATTTTTTTGGGCGTTGGCTTTTTGCAAAGCCGTCTTTTGACGCTGGGCTGGACTCGGAATTTCCGCCACTTTTGTTCCGCTCGCATTGGCCGGGAGCGTGATATGTCATCCATGAAAATAGCGAAAAGCTTTGATTATCGTGACATCTGGCTGGGGATAGCTATTCTATGGATAGTTTTTTTCCATTCCAAAATCAGTGTCCCGAGCTCAATCCTTATGAGCTTGAAGAATTTAGGCTATGGCGGCGTAGATATTTGCCTGTTTGCCTCTGGCATAGGGTGCTACTATTCCTTGAGCAAGGATGATGATATTGTAAGATTCTTCAGAAGGCGATTGTTCAGGATAATTCCGACTTATTGGTGTGTGCTTATCCCATGGACTATATATGTTATTTTCACCCGTGGGATTCCCTGGCCTGCTATTTTGGGAAATCTATTTTGCATACAGGACCTTACTAACCGTGGCAATGGATTTAATTGGTACCTTAGTGTGTTGCTGATATTATATATCCTGGCGCCTAGCATGAAAGCCATTGTCGCAAGAATAAATTCCTGGAAAACTTTTTTGCTTTCGACTTTCTTTTTGATTTTACTTTCATTCCCTTTTTGGCATTCTGATTCATATATTATAATCGCCACTCGGATACCCATTTTTTTTATTGGGATGTACTGTGCCAAATTGGGGCAAAGTGAGGTTTGTCTCTCTAAAATGATGATCATTGTCTCCGCGATCAGCCTGATTAGTGGGCTACTCATCCTGAAATATTTTACAGGCCGATTTCCTAACTATATGTGGTCGTGCGGATTGTGGTGGTATCCCTTTATCTTGATCACGCCAGGGATGTGCCTGGCGATTTCAGCTCTGTTTCATTTTTTGTCATTTGTCAAATCGGCTCGGATACTTGCGAAAATATTAACCGTTGTTGGAGGATATTCCTTTGAGATATATTTGTTACATATTTTCTTTTTTAATGTTCTTGATAATTATGTTCTGGCAAGAGGCACTGTTGAGAACCGGAACGTTTACTGGCTAGGCACCATATTGTTGATTTTACCAGGTTGCTATATCCTCAGGAAAAGCCAAGAAATTATTATGAAGTTTGTTTGGCCGGGGAAAAGTCAGTGAACGCTGATGTGATTTTTGGCCCTGGGTATCGACATTTTATTCGGGCTGCATTCGGGCGCCCAGAACCTGTCCTTGCCGTGCCGCAGACCGCAGCGGAAAGACAGACGTAGCCGGCGGCCCAGCAGCGGGTGGCGAACGAAAAAATTGTCGTCGCTTGCATTTTGACACCTGGCTATCTATAACATAAACATGTGGAGACGTCCGGGTGCCGTGCCGTCCAGCAATTATAGATAATTGGCTGGAAGCAGAGGTCACCTGCGGAGCATTCCATTCACCTTGATTGAGTTGCTGGCAGGTACGTAGACCATGCTTCAGCCTGTCGTATGTAGCCCTGACGGCTCTGAGTCCCCTGTGGACAATGTGGACAGTGACTCCTCGCCGCTTGTCCACTAAAGCGAGTTTTGCCGTAATAAATTTCTAACTTTCACTTGCGTTGCTTCAATCAATCAACTATAATATACTCAGTTGCACCGGTGCAAGGCTGGTCTTGCTGGTGATTTTCTGCGTTTTAGGTGTGTCTAGTGCGTGAGCAGTGGAGGTGAAAATGCGCGTAATCCATTTCACGTTGATTGAGTTGTTGGTCGTGATCGCAATTATTGCGATTTTGGCGGCGATGCTGTTGCCTGCGTTGAGCAAGGCGCGTGAGAAGGCGCGGCAGATTTCCTGCGTGAACAATTTGAAGACGCTGGCCATGCACGGTCATTTTTACGAGGCCGAGAACGAGGATTTCATTTTTCCGCAAGAGCTGTATCATCGCTCGTTGGGCGGCGGCAACCGAGTGCGCTGGTACGAGTGGCTTTACTATGCTCGGGCCCTGAACGAAGGCTACCAGATGCTGCCATGGATGGCGGGGAAGACGTTACTGGCGCCGTTTTACTCTTCTCTCAACTGCCCTTCGCACGTCCCGAATGAGTTAGCACTGTACCATAACCAGCCGGTGTTCGTCAGCTATGGCTATAACCGCTACATCAACAACCGTCCGGATGGCGGCTTGCAGCCAGTCACCAGGCCGCCCGTCGGGACGAATCTTGGGCATTTGGCTAGGGCGAACAACCCGAGTTCGATCACCACGTTTGCTGACAATTGGCGCTACTACTACAATGGCCTGATCAGCAGCATCCTTTATAACAAGGAGTTGGATGATCCGATCAGAGCCTCGGTGCGCGCCAATGCGGCGCATCCGGGCGGTCGCAACAACGCATACTTGGACGGCCACGTCTCCACGGTCAACAAAGTCACGGTGTTCACCTCCTCGGGTCGGGAGAATGTCTGGGATGCTGAGGGTTCAACCCAGTTGAGCGACCGGTGATGGTTTTGTCATCGAGCCGGGTTGTTGTTGCGACAGCGGTGTCATCGTGTCGGCGTTAGCCGAGGCGGGCGGCAAAGAGCGCCCCTGACTATGAAGTTCTGCAGATGGAAAAGGGGCCATGCGCCGTTCAGTCACATTGCAGGATATTGCTGACCATTGCGGCTTTTCGAAGAGCACCGTGGCGCAAGTGCTGCGTTCGCCAGAGAGATGCAGGGCTGCGGCGGCTACCCGGAAACAGGTTTTGGCAGCAGCTCGGGAACTGGGCTACCAGCCGAATCTTGCGGCGCGGAGCTTGAGTACGCGACGCAGCTTCACTATCGGAGTGATGTTCCCTGCGGTCGGCAGTTTTTACCATGAGCTAGTCATCCGCTTGGATGCGATCCTGGCGCAGCATGGCTACTACGGGTTGTTTTCCTACTGGCCGACGCACTTGGACGCGCGCAGCGCTTTCCGGCATGCGTTTGACCGCATGCGCCAGTACGGGGTGGACGGAATCATCACCTGCGAGTATGATGAATCGCTGGCCGAGGAGGGCATTCCGATCGTCACCTACGGCAATGAGCGGCGGCTCATGGATTGCGTGTATCCCGACAAGAAGGAATATGCGGTTCAGGCTGTCCGCTATCTGTATGAACGCGGTCATCGCCGCATGGCCTTTATGGGTTTTTTCGAGGACGTTCGCTATCAGGCCCTGAAGCAAGCGATGACCGAAGTTGGAGTCGCCGTCAATCCTACCTGGATGATTCCCGCCAGCAACGTCTTAGAGGCCAACTTCGACCGAATCCGCGAAATTCTCAGCCAGCCGACCCGGCCGACAGCCGTAATCACGCACAGCGACCACCTCGCGATGGGCGTGATTCTGACCGCGCATGAAGTCGGCAAACGCGTACCCGATGACCTGTCTGTTCTCAGCTATGACAATTTGCGCGAGGCGGCCTTCTGCCTGCCGCCGCTGACTACGTTTGACCAGCGCTTTGACTTGGCAGCCAATCTGCTGGCGGAAACAGTCATCCGGCGCATTGAGACGCCGTCCCTGCCACAGCAAAAACGGCACTATACTATGCCGCTGATCGAACGCGCCTCGGTCGCGTCGCCGCCGTTAGAAGCGTAAAACCAGAGAAATTGTTGTTTTATCCGCAGATGACGCAGATGACGCAGATTTTTTCAGAGTGTTGTTTGTACGGGGAAACCCATAGCTGCAGAAACGCTCAAAGCACGAAAATTACGGCAGACGTCGTCCACGAAAGTCCATTTCCGTCCATGTCCACTGCCACTAATGTCCACAGTCCATCGTCTACTAACGTCCATAAAAGTCCACTAACGTCCATTGTCCACTGTCCACTAAAATCGCCTTGCCTCGGGGCACCTGGCACCGCAGTTTGCTGGAACTCCGAGTATCGGCGCCCGATTGCCAATAACGCGCAAAATGTCCCATCCGCCATTTGCACCGGTGTAAGCGAATTGCTATAGTACTTTGGTGTTCTTGTTTTCGTCCCTGGCATTCAATCCGTAATTTTTCCTAAGCCTTGTTTTAGGTGATTTTTCACTATAGGGAGCTGAATTGTTATGGTCAATCGTTTGGCAGTTGTGGTCATGGCTGGTTTGTCTTGTCTTTCGGCGCAGGCGGCGTTTCCGTTGGCGAAGGACGGACAGCCAGCGGCACGTATTGTGATAGCGGCGGACGCGCATCCGGCGGTGGCGTATGCGGCTGAGGAGTTGCAGCGGTGGGTAGAGGCAATTTCCGGAGCGCGGCTGCCGATCGATGCAGGGGCCGGCGGCGCTGGACCGAAAGTCGTCCTGGCGGTCAACCCGGCTGGCTTTGAGGATGATTTGGCCAAGATGGCCGGCGCGGACGGCTATGCCGTGCGGACGAGCGGCGACACGGTCACGCTTCTTGCCGCGAAGCCGAAAGGCGTGCTGAATGGCGTCTTTAAGCTGTTGTACCGCAATTCGGATATCATCTGGGCTCGCCCCAACACCGAGTTTGGGACGGTTTACAGCTCGAATCCGAATTTGGCGCTGACTCAGGCAGACTATCTTGACCTCCCGGTGTACGTCCTGCGCGGCTGGCAGATGGGTTCTGGCAATCATATTCCGAGCGAGGAATGGCAGGTGCGGAACGGCTCGAACTGGAGCGCGGGCAGCATGCGTTTCCGGGAGGAACGGGTCAAGTACGCGCCAATACTCGAATACGGTGGCGGCCATAACCTGGTCGGCATATATATCCCGGAGAGGAAGTATTTTGACACGCACCCAGAGTACTATCCGTTGCGCGAAGGCAAGCGGCTGCGTCCTAGCGAGACGAGCGGCTCAACCCAGCTTTGCTTCACCCACCCCGAGCTGCTCAAGGTGTTCATTGACGAAGTCGACACCCGCATTAAGGAGAATCCAAATTACGACACGTACCGGATTATGATCGAGGATAACTACAACCTCTGCGAATGCCCGAATTGCCTCCAGCCATTGACGCTGGCAGATGGCGCCGAGGTCAAGGCAGACGATCCGGCGTTCCGGTCAACGCAGTTCTTTCTCTGGCTCAACCAGATCGCCGCTCATGTCAAGAAGCACTATCCCGGCAAGCTGATTCTCACCTTTGGATATTTTTTCACGGAGATTCCGCCGCGTTGTCCGATTGAGTCGAACATCAGCATTTCGTACTGTCCGATTTACAAGAATTCGAAGTACACGACTACGCATCCTGAGAACAAGGCCACGTACAACCGCTTCACCGGTTGGATGCAGGTGACGAACCAGCTCACCTGGCGCGAATACTATGGTTTGTGCGGGGCGTTTCCGCGGCCGATGGACGCGGTGGCCCTGGCTGACTGGCGCTATGCGAACAGCTTCGGCGTCAACCGCACGTATTCTGAGCTGTATCCTGACCAGGACACTGAGCGTGCTGACCACTCGCGCAGCTGGGACGTCAACGCCATGTATTTCTGGATTATGGCGAACGGCTCCTGGAACCCGTACCAGGATGTCCAGGCCATGCGCAACGATTATCTGACGCGCGTGTTCGGGGAGGGCGGCAAGGACGTCGGCGAGTTTTACCGGATCATTGAGGATTCTTGGCTAGAGGTCGGGGGAATGTCGTCGTACAACGACCGGCCTCGCGGCAACTGGCTGATCTGCGTGATCAAGGCGAAGAAAACCGACGCCTGCCGGGCGGCTTTGGAGCGCGCCGCCGCCAAGCCGATGCATTCGAATGGCAGCAAGATGCTGGCCGCTTTGCGCAATGTTTTCGAGGACATGACCGCGAACCTGGAGGTCGTCCGCTATCGTGTGCCGCGGGCGCAGGCTACGCCGGCCTTTGAACCTGACTTCGCTTCCGGCGACTGGAGCCGCGCCGCAGCCGAGGATAGATTCCACCGCACTAACGGCAGCGACGCCACGCAGCGTACGGCAGTGCGGATTCTGCATGACGGCGCCGCGTTCTACGTCGGCGCGAAGTGCTTTGACTCTGAGCCGGACAAGGCGTATGCCAAGCCGGCCGGACAGCCGCGCGACCGCTGGCCTGTCGGCGACAAATTCGAGTTTTTTCTGACTGGCCTCCAGGACGGCAAGAAGGTTTCATACCAGATTGCGTTTGACATCAACGGGAATTTATACGATGCCTGCAACAAGAATGCCAGCTGGGACGGCGATTTCACTGTGCAGCGGCAGACTACGGCTGACGGCTGGAGCAGCCTGACTGTCGTGCCCTTCACGACGCTGGGCTATGCTCAAGGTGAGATGCCCAAGGATGTCAGCTTTGCGGCGCTGCGCTATTACAGCCATAACAACAAGAACACGGAAGTGACTTACCTGCTTGACTGCGCTCCCAACAACCAGACCAGCTATACTGAGTTGATTCTGGAGTGATGGACGCGCCATAGCAGGGAGGTTTTTTCAGAGGAGGACGACCGTAGATGAAAGAAATGTGGAACTGGCTTGACGTCTGGCTCGCAGGTCATGTTTGGCTGCTGGCAGCTGCGGTGTTGCTGGCGGCGACGCTGGCCAACGCCCAGGCACCACGTTTTGAGGCGGTGTCAGCCGGGCTGCCAGACGACTTGCGGGCCAGTTACGTACATTGGCTTGACTACAACGGCGACGGTCGCCCAGACCTGCTGGTTAACGGTGGCCGACTGTTTCGCAATGACAGCACGCCGGGCGAATGCCGTTTTACCGAGGTCACCGCCGAGGCCGGCCTTTCTGGCGGCGGCGTAGCGTTGTGCTACGACTATGACAATGACGGTTGGACAGACATTGTCACCGGCAAGGGCAAGGTCTGGCGCAATGTCGGCGACGGTCGGTTCGTCGACGTCGCTGCGGAATTGGGCTTCACCCCGCATGCGAAAGCCATGACGCTGGCGGCCGGCGATTTGGATGGCGATGGTTTCGCAGATTTATTCATCGGCATGGCCGAAGACTGGAATGAAGGCAAGTCGCCTACGTATTATCCGGCGCAGCTTTGGCATAACGAGGGCGGCAAGCGCTTTGTCGAGCGCGGCGCGGAAGCCGGGATCGACCGCAAAAGCTATGCCCGGTCGGTGTTGATACATGACGTGGACGGCGATGGCAAGCAGGATGTGTTTGTGGCCAATTACCGGTTGCAGGCGAATTTCCTTTGGCTGAACCGGGGCGGACTGCGTTTCCGCGAGGACGCAAAGAAACGCGGCGTGGCTGGCAACAAGGAACCTGAGCGCTATTTTAGCAAAGTCCATAATCGGCATTACGGGCCCAGCTATGGCCACTGCATTGGCTCATGCTGGCTTGACATTGACCAGGACGGGTTTCTCGACTTGTTTGTCGCCAACTTGGTTCACAAGTACGTCGGCCCGTCTGGCAGAGACATGTTGTCGTATGACATTCGCGGCTATGTATGCGATGATTCGGCGATTTACCGCAATGACGGTTCTGGTGTTTTCACGGATTGGCGGGAGAGGCTTGGGGTGGCTTACAAGCCGATTGGCGGCCGTGGCGTGTTTGCCGGGGACGAGCTGTGGGCTGGCGCCGCTGCCGGCGACGCTGACAACGACGGTTGGACTGACGTGTATGTCCCGCAGGTCTATAATCTGCCATACGCCAAGGCGCTGCTGTTGCTGAACCGCAGCGGAAAGGCGTTCAGCGATCAGGCTGCAGCAGCCGGCATAGAACGTATTGATACGTATGCCGGCGCCTGGGCAGATGTCGACGGCGACGGCTGGCTGGACTTGGCGACGGCGGGCAGACCAAAGAAAGACGCCCCGGCGGCATTCTGTCTGTATCGCAACCAGGGACTGGACAACGGTCAGCAGCGGGCGTGGATCAAAGTCGCTGTGCAGGCCGGACCAGGCCAAGCTACAGCGCTTGGGGCGATAGTGAGAGTCAAAGCAGCTGGAATGACGCAGACGCAGATTTTTGCGGCGGGAACCAGCACCTACGGCCAGCAGAATGACCCTGTGCTGCACTTTGGCCTGGGCGAAATCGCCGCAGACGCCGAGATAGCTATCACCGTGCGTTGGCCCGAAGGCCGGGAAACAACGCTGCCACCAGCCCGCCCAGGACAAGTCGTGAAAGCGATGCGGTTTTAGGGGCGAGGGGCGAATGCCGAATGCTGAATGTTGAATGCTGAATGTTGAATGCTGAGGCGCATTTCATAATTCATAATTCATAATTCATAATTCGTTAAGGGCGAGGGGCGAGAATAGGGCTGCGCGTCGTACGTAGTTCAAGCTTTAGCTTGTAGTATGTTTCGCGCTTTGGGCGTTTTAGCCGCTGAACGGCTGGTTTCCCCGTACACCCCCCCCCAAAAAAAAATCTGCGTCATCTGCAGATAAAACGACAAGTCTGTCGGACGGCTATGCAAAAATTTTGTTATACCGCTTGCGCATCATTGTTATACTTGCCGTATCTTTAAGTATCCGTTGCGTTTTTTTGTGTTTTCGGTTAAAAATAACAATCAGTCGAGGTTAGGCATGAGAACATTTTTGACGACTACCTTTACG
The DNA here is from genome assembly GCA_002070945.1 of Lentisphaerae bacterium ADurb.Bin082. Lineage (GTDB taxonomy): Bacteria > Verrucomicrobiota > Lentisphaeria > Oligosphaerales > Oligosphaeraceae > JAAZKI01. The sequence continues at coordinate 208,204 of MWEG01000023.1, read as the reverse complement.
TTATGCGCCTTTTTAGGGGTTGTGGCGGCTGACAGTGTGATTTACCAGGAGGATTTCAGCTCTTACCAGCCACGCGCCAATCAGCAGGTAGTTGCCTCTGGGCATCCTGATTTCGCCCATGCTTTGGAGTTCAAGTCGGTTATGGGCGCAGACGGCAAGGTCAAGCAGGGTTCGTGGCTCAAGGGCGGCCTTGACACGCGGGGCGCCGAGGTGTTGACGATTGACTACTGGATCAAGTTTGGCACGGAGTCAGCGCGTTACGCGATTTTGGCCAATGACGATGCCATCAAGTCAATCACGGTGACGCAGCATAGCAACGGACAGCTGCAAGTGGCCAAGAGCATGAACATGGAATGGCAGCCGGCCGGAAAGGTCGTCATCGGCAAATGGCATCACTTCCGTTATGTGGTCAACTGCGTGCGCGGCGACTTTGCGGTCTATGTCGACGACATGGAGACTCCGCGCGTAGAAGGCATTTCGTATCGCGACACTCGCACGGTTTCGTTGACGCGCCTGTGGACTTTGGGCAGCGAAAGCACCGAGTCCACGACTTACCTGGGCAATATCAAGGTCACGGCCAAGGCGGTGTCGCAATTCCCGCCGCTGTCCTTGGGCGAATGGCCCTATTACGTGCGCGGCGTCGCCTGGGCTGCACAGCCGCCGACTTCGGCTCGCGATTTTGTCGGCGTTGCACCGATTGAACTCACCACCGGCACCGGTCCTGCCATTGAGCCAACCCGAGCCCAGGTTTTGCGCGACGCTGACTATTTGTACGTCTATTTCCAGATGCACGCCAAGGACATGGCACTGAGGACTAACGAAGTCGTCGAGCGCGATGGCCGGCCTTGGCTCAATGACTGCTTTGAAATTTTCTTGCAGCCGGACATTGCTGAGCCGACCTATTTTCACTTAGTCGGCAATTCTTCGGGCGGCATCTATGATTCGCGGCACAGCTACGGCAACCGTGACAATAGCTGGGATTGCGACTGGAAAGCTGTGATTGAACGCCAGGCCGCGTCTTGGACGGCGCTGGTCACCATTCCGTTTGCCGGCGTTGGCGGCGCACCGGCCCGCGACGCTATCTGGGGATTTAACGTGGGGCGCGAAAATCCGCACGCGAAAGATGTATTGTCCTGGACGCGTTTGGACAATTTCCACACCCCGAAGGAATTCGGCAAGCTGTTGTTCCATGCGGCGACGGACGAGCGTTCGGCCGAGGTGCGCACGCTTGATTTGATGAATCGTCTGTATAATTTACCGGCACGGATCGCCGCGATTGAGCAGAGGCTCACTTTAGGCCAGGATGTGAGCCCGAACCTGGTGTTAGTGCAGGAGCGCCTGCGGGCGGAGTTGGCTGTGCGGCAGGAGGAACTGGCCAAGGCCAAGAGCTTTACCGCCTTCCGGATTTTGCTGGAGGATGTTCAGAAGCTGGCTGCGGCGACCGAGCAGTTAGAGTTGGCGGTGGAGCGTTCCAAGGCGTATTTTGCCGAAGGCTCGGTGGGTCAGCAGCGCGGCTATGCCAGCTTGGTCTTGTCGTCAATGGAGAAAGTCTCAGGCAATCAGAGCAATGCATTCCCGCTGGTTGACTCTGCGAAACTGCGTCTTTCCGGCAATGAATACGGCAGCTTCCAGATCATGCTGCTGGCGTCTCCTGGCCAGACCATCAGTTCGGTGAAGACTTCGGCGTCGGCTTTGTCTGGCGCTGACAAGCGTCCTGTGACTGGCGCGAAAGTGCAGGTTTACCTGGAGGAGATGGTTCGCACGGCGATGCAACTGGAGCAGGGGCAGTCGCAAGTCAGCTACGCTGATGTGCTGCGGCCAGGAGAAGAGTTTACGTTTGCGCCGAGCGGGATGGTCTTGCTGTGGGTCGACGTGTATCTGCCCGCTGGCATCGCGGCTGGCGACTATTCGGCCACGGTCACGGTGACGCCGGCTGGCCTGCCGCCGGTCAACGTGCCGGTGACCGTGTCGGCGACCGGCTTGACTCTGCCGAAATCAGCGTCGCTGGACACCGCATTTTGCTTTGCGCCCAGCTGGGTCAAGGACTTCTATGGCCAGGCGCCCAACCACGACCAGATGCTGGCCTATTGCCAATTTATACTGGACCATCGCCTGGAACCGATGAATCTCTGGTCAAGCAATGACATTGGCGAAGAATACTTTGATTACTGCGCCGAACATGGCAAGACGATGATGTTCCTGCAAATCAGCAACATTCGCAACAGGCAGGAGAAGACACGCGAGTTGCTTGACCGCTACGGCGACCGTCTGCGCCCGATTTTCTTTGGCCATGACGAGGTCCTGATGTCCACCAAGCCCGGCGCTTTGGATCGGATGAAGCAGGATTATGCTGACGCCAAGGAGCTGTTCCCCGAAGTGCCGCGGCTCAACACTGCCCCGATTGACGAGCGGGTGTTTGGCTACGTCGATATCTGGTGCCCGCTGTTCGGGCATTTTAACGCTGAGGCTACGGCTGAGCGCCAGGCATTGGGCGAGACAGTCTGGTGGTATCCGACCGACTATCCGCTGGCGCCCTACGCGAACTTCAACCTGGATTCGCCTGGCATTGACCCGCGAGTCATTCCCTGGATGAACTGGAAATTGAACCTGACCGGCCTGTTGTACTGGGGGCTGAACCGTGAATGGCGTTCAAACGGCGTGTTCGAAGCAAAACAGCTCACGCCGGAATTCTGCAAGTTGCGCGGACTCGACTGGATGACGCCGGAAATCCTCGACAGGATGCGGGCCGGCGAGGTGCGCTGGCCGGAAATCCCCTGGCTGCCTTATTTCCGCAGCGTCAATAACATCCGGTCAGTCAGCCGCACTAATGGCGGCGGCAATTTACTGTATCCTGGCGAGAATTTCCAGCCGCTGCCGAGCATCCGCCTGAAGAATTTGCGGGACGGCATGCAGGACTACGAGTATTTCGTCATGCTGCGCCGGCAGGTCGACGCTCTGAAGAAGCGCGGCGGCCAGGACGCCTTGGTTCGCGAGGCCGAAGCCGCCTTGGCGATTGACGATAATGTAGTCGGCGGCGCTACCAGCTTTACTAAGGACCCGGCTGAACTGCTGGCTTTCCGGGATAAGATCATTAACCTAGTGCTGCGCACGCGTTGACCGTAGATAGCCCGGGCGCGCGCAGGCATAGCGACCGTCGGCAGAACAACAAAGGAGTATGGTGACATGAAATGCGGTAACGGTTTGTTGTCATGCGTGATGTTGACTTCTTTGCTGGCTCTGTCGCTGCCAGCGGCGACACCGCCGCCGGTGCTGGAGGTCGATTTCCAAAAGGGCGTCGTACCAGCTGGCACAACCGGCATCAAAGAGGACGACCTGGCTCTGGGAGCGCTTGCCTGCGATAACACGACGCGCTATCGCATTGCCGTCCCCGAAGCTTTGAAAGGGACGACGGACTTCACCGTGTCAATGTGGTTTATCCCACAGAAAGAATCAGAGAGCGGCCAGACTACCTTGATCCACTGTCGGCGCAGTCCGCACCCTGAGCGCAACGTCGGATTCTGGTTTGGGCATACGAATTTGCGCCTTGAATTCCGCTGGTGGATCACGGCTAAGTCAAAATGGGAGGGGATTGACTCGCGGCTGCCGGAATATAAGACTTCGGTGTGCGTGGTGCAAAGTCCAGTCCAGCGCGGCGCCTGGCAAATGGCGACAGTCGTTTGCCGTGGGACTGATTTGGAAATTTACCATAACGGCAAGCTCAACGCAAAAACCGTCATGGACAAGCCGCTGAGCATCGTGGAAGACGTGTTCCGTCTGGCCATTCGGGAGGACGGTGACGGCAGCTTCTACTACGGCTTCTGGGGCTTGATCGGCCGGGTGGCAGCGTATCGGCAGGCCCTGACCAGCGACGAAATCAGTGAGTTGCATCAGCAGGAGAGCGGGCGCTTCACTACGCCGGTGCAGCTGCCGCCCCCGCCGGATTACGATCCAGACTTCAAGGTGTCGTTGAAGCGTACAGCGGCTTATTTCACCAATCCGCCGCCGGATGACATGCCGAAAGGCACGGTCGCCACCCAGGAAATGCGTGATGGCGTTTCTGTGCTGTGCTTAGATGGCGAGCCCCAGTATCCGATGATGTACGCGCCTACCTGCTGGGTCGGCGACGACGCCATCAAACCATCCATCCAGGACTTCACCGCAGCCGGCGTCACCCTGATGCATGAATTTTTCTCGACTAATTTACGGGGCGAGAAGCTGATGGGAGAGTGGTGGGAAGGCGAAGGCCAGTACAACTGGAAGCGCATTGACGAGCGCTTTGCCATGTTCTTGGCGGCCTGTCCGCAGGCGCGAACCATGATTCGGCTCAAGATTGACCCGCCCTCCTGGTGGTGGTTTAAAGAGCGCCAGGACTTTGTGCCGGTCTATTATTCCGGCGGCGAGTATGGTCGGCGGGAAGGCTGGTGCGGGCTGGGTTCGCCAGAATGGGAAGCTGCATATTCGCGGATGCTGCGGGATTTGATTGGCTACATTGAGAAGCAGCCCTACGCCGGGCATGTGATCGGCTACTTGATCGGCGGCGGCAGCGCCAGCGAGTGGTACTATCATGGCCAGGACAAGGGCCTGATCGACTACTCGCCGATAGCGCACCGCGAGTTCGCCGCCTACTGCCAGCGCCGCTATGGCACTATAGCCAAGGTCAATGCCGCCTGGGGAACAGCGTTCACGGACTTTGCCGAAATCAAGACCCCGGACCCGGAATTACGCCTGGCGACAGAGAATGGCGTGTTTCGCGACCCGGTCAAGGCGCGGCCCTGCATAGATTATGTCGATTATTTGAATGACACCACCATCAGGACGATGCGGAACGCGGCCACGATCGTCAAGGAGGTCACCGGCGGCCGCTGCCTTGCCGGTTACTTTTATTCATACTTGCCGCTGGCGCGACTGCATGGTACGTTCCATCTGCAAGGTAATGGGCACACGATTTTGGGCGAGGCCGTCAAGGACCCGAACATCAACTTCTTTGCTACGCCGCTTGACTACGGTCGGCGCAAAGGCGGCGGCGAAGGGCTGCATATCGGCAACTTCAACGGCACCTATATGCTCAATAACAAGATGTTCTGGGATGAATGCGACTACCGCACTCATACCCTGCTGCGCTATCGCGGCGGCGAAGCCACGGCGAACGAGGATGAGACAATTAACGTGATGCGACGCTCGTTCGGCTACACGCTCACCAAGGGCAATGCCTTGTGGTGGTTCGCCCTGGCAGGCAACCACGCCTTTCACAGCGAGCGGATGATGGACGATGTGGCCAAATACATCCAGCTCGGTCAGAGCTTCCTGTCCGTCCCCAAAACGCAGATTGCGGAAGCGGCCCTGGTGATGGACGAACCGACCATCCAATACTTGTCGATGACATCGGCCACGTCAGAGCTTTTCCGCAGCCTGATGTGGGAGACGTACAAGAACGCGCACCGTTCCGGAGCCTTGTTTGATCTGTATTTAAGCAGCGACCTTGACCATCCGCGCATGAAGGATTACAAACTGTACGTTTTCACTAACCAATGCTATGTTGACGCAGAGACCACGGCCCGGATTCAGGCCAAGCTGAGGCGCAACGGAGCGACAGCAGTATGGCTCTATGCGCCGGGGTATATCACTGCCGCTGGCTTTAGTTTGGACTCTATGCGGGAGCTGACCGGCATGGCGTTCAAGGCCACGCAGCCTGGCGGCAATGCCCCCGCGCCAATCATCTCGCGCCAGGACGGCGGCAATCTGGAGGCGGTCAACTACCGCGGCTTCCAGTCCATGTACAATCCGCGCGGGCTGACGCCGGCCCAGCTGCGCGAACTGTGCCAGCAGCTCGGCATCCATGTCTACGCAGACGCGGATGACGTGCTCAGCGCCAATGCGAACTTCCTGATGCTGCACACCTCGACCGCCGGGGAGAAGACGATTACGCTGCCGCGTCCCAGCCGGGTGACCGAAGTCATCAGCGGCAAGGTCGTGGCAGACAAGGCGACGCAGTTTAAGGAGAATCTTGATTTGGGCATCACGCGGGTCTATCGGCTGGAGTAGGGTGAACGCCGGACGTCCGACAGAAAGGCTTTTTGGCGCTGTTGAGTATAAATCTGTTCCAGGCATTATTTTTGACAAAACGGGCTTGCGCCCAAGGAGGCAGAAATGAAAAGGCAACGTTTTACCTTGATTGAGTTGTTGGTTGTGATTGCGATCATCGCGATTCTGGCGGCGATGCTGCTGCCTGCCTTGAGCAAGGCTCGCGACAAGGCGCGCGGCATTAGCTGCATCAGCCAGCTCAAGCAATGTTCGCTGGGTGCGACCATGTATGCCGATGACTACGATGGCTGGTGCTCGCCGAGATACCGTTATCCTTATTACGCTACTGGGCCTAATTGGACGATAGCTAACAGCGAATGGCGCTGGGCCGGCGGCCTTTGGGCTATGGGCTATGTCCCCGTCATGGAGGTGTTCCATTGCCCAAGCGCGGTAACACTGCTGTCTGCTCTGCCAGCATCTATGCTGACCCCAGCGACGCAGAAATCAATCCAGGGCGGGAATTATTCCTATGGCATGGTGAATAATAATACCGAGACGGCCAGCTCGGTTCGGTTCAGCAATATCGCCAACCCCTCGTCCAGGATTTATTTTGGGGACAGCATCTACTATGTGACCTGGGCCAGTGCAAATGTATGGGTTCCTTCATATAGCATCGAGCGACATTCGCCGCCGACAGACGATACCCATCGGACAGCTCATTGCCGCCATAATGGCCGGGCTAACGCCGCCTTTTTTGACGGTCATGCCGTAGCCGCTGACAAGAGCGAATGGCGTACTTCCGGAATTACCGGCGGCAGGGTTCAGGCCTATACCCCGATCAGCTTCTGACTCGCGTCGCCCTAGGCGCATGTAGGCAGAAGTTGCCGTTATCATGGCTGAACAATTACGTCTGTAGCCCAAGCTTTTTTCAGGTTGCCTTGAAAAAGACTCTGTTTAATGTTACAATATCTACGCCGCATCAATTTATAGCGCTTGGGGTTAACTATAATGCGTCCTAAGGAGGTGCAGAGATGAGAAGGCAGCGTTTTACCTTGATTGAGTTGTTGGTCGTGATTGCAATTATTGCGATTCTGGCGGCGATGTTGCTGCCGGCCTTGAGCAAGGCCAGGGACAAGGCGCGGTCGATATCCTGCGTCAATCAGCAGAAGCAGTCGATGCTGGGGCTGTTGATGTATGCCGACGATCACGAAGGGTGGGGGCCGTGGCGGTATCGCTACAATGAGGATGGCGCCAGTAACGGCATTCTGATCGGCTCCATGACCGGACGTGGCGAAGTCCGCTGGACGGGATATTTGTACTACCTTAGCTATATCCAGGAATATAAGCTTATGACCTGCCCGCTCTCGGAAGGTGATATCAGGAATGCACGCGGGAACTTTACTTTTGGCCTTGTCCAGACACATTCCTACGGGATGACTGTCAATTATGCGCAAAAAGGCTACAAGTTGGACGGCACCGTCGCCGGCACCGACTATTGGGCGACGCGCATCGGCGTCATTGACAATCCGGCCTCCAAGGTGTATCTGGCTGATAGCGTGTACTACATGACCTGGGGCGGCATCAACCAATGGGTGCCGCATACGTTCATAGATACGGCGCTTCCGACTGCAAACACCGTCCGGACAGTGCATCTGCGGCATGGCGGCATGGCCAACGCAGCGTTTATGGACGGCCACGTCCTGGCGTCTAAAGGGGCGGAATTCAAGAACAGCGGCCTCCCGGGCGGTCGTCGAGCTGATCTCACTATGGTCGGATTCTGATTTCCCCAGGACGGCGCAGGCCGAAGTAGACTTGGTGGACGGGGTGGACTTGGTGGACAGCGTATTCCAAGCTCCCCTCGCCCCCAACGAATGATGAATTATGAATTATGAATTATGAAATGCGCCTCAGCATTCAGCATTCAGCATTTAAAGCGGGCTGGCGCGTCGGATATCGACGATGACGGCGCTGTTTTCGCCGGCTTTCCAGACCACTTCATAGTCGTGCAGGAATACGCCGTAGATGCGTCCTGGCTCGCGTTGGTAGGCTGGCCGCGGGTCAGCGCTGACGACTTTGCGTGCCAGTTCCATGAAGCCAGGGAAGCGTTTTTCTATGGCTTTGGCCTGGGCTTCGGCAGCTGGGGTGAACGAGGTCGGCAAAGCCTCGGCTGCTGGCGCTGCTGCCGCGAATCCCCCCGTGGCCGCAGGCACGATGTCCGCATACGGCAGATAGGGCTTCAGATCGAGGATTGGCGTATTGTCCAGGATGTCGACGCCGTCGACTTCCAGAACGACTTTTCCGTGGCCGCAGCGGATGTTGCGTAGGCGGACCACGGACATGCCGATTGGGCTGGGCCGGAAAGGCGAGCGGGAAGCGAACACGCCGATGCGCTGGTCTCCGCCGAGGCGTGGCGGGCGGACAGTCGCCTTCCAGGCTTCGCGGATCGTCTCATGGAAGACAAAGAGTACCCAGAGGTGGGAAAAGTCTTCCAGGCCGCGCACGGCATTAGGCTGGTCGTATGGCGGCAGCAGTTCGATGGCGCCGGTGGCCTCGAGGATCAGTCCCGGCTGGCGCGGGATGCCGAATTTGGCTCGGAAGCAGCTGCGCAGCACGCCGATGACTGGGAAGGTGAACGTCGGTTCAGGCATGATAGAGGGTGGGTGCGGCTCACCGGTTGGTGCTGAAGACCGTGAGCAGCGCCGCCAGTTCGGCGCGCAGTTTGTGACGATGGGTGATGCGGTCGATGAAGCCGTGTTTGACCAGGTATTCCGAGGTCTGAAAATCCTTGGGCAGTTCCGCATTGGTGGTTTGCTTGATGACACGCGGGCCAGCAAAGCCGATCAAGGCTTTCGGCTCGGCCAGGATGACGTCGCCGAGCGAGGCGAAGCTGGCGGTGACGCCACCAGTGGTCGGGTTGGTGAGGATAGCGAAAAAGGGCAGGCCAGCTTCATCGTGACGCATGAGAGCACCGGAGGTTTTGGCCATTTGCATCAGGCTGAGGGTGCCTTCCTGCATGCGAGCACCGCCGCTGGCAGTGACGATCACGACCGGATACCTGGCTGCGGTCGCCCATTCGATCAGGCGGGTGAGTTTTTCTCCGACGACCGAACCCATGCTGGCGCCAAAGAAGCGGAAATCCATCACTCCAAGGGCGAACGGCAGGCTGTTCAGGGTCGCATTGCCGCACACCACTGCGTCCCGCAGGCCGGTTTTGGTCATGGTTTCCTTGATTTTGCGGGCGTAGCTGCCGTCGTCGGCGAAGTTCAGGGCGTCGACTGAGACCAGGTCGGCGTCATGTTCCTGGAAGCTGTTCTTGTCACACAACATAGCGATGCGTTGGCGGGCCGCGACCGGATGATGATAGTCGCAATGCGGGCAGACGAAAAGCGCTTCTTCGAGGATGTTCTGGAAGACCATCTGTTCGCAGTCTTTGCATTTCACCCACAGCCCGGCTGGGAGGTCGCTGCGGGGCGAGTCAGTAGGCGGATTCTGCAAGGGTCTGGCATGGAAGCTGGGCATGGCGTATGTCTCCACAAAGGGCGGTCGGTGAGATTGTCGGCGGCTGGGTCAGTCGCGGGCGATGGTGAGGACGGAGACGCTGGCTGCGCCGGCATCAAGCAGGACGGCAGTGGCAGCAGCCAGCGTCGCGCCGGTGGTGAACACGTCGTCAACCAGGAGCAGACGCTGGTTGACGACGGCCTTGCGGTTGGCGACGGCAAAGGCGCCGTGGACGTTCTTCCGGCGTTGGGTGAGGTCCATGCGGGCTTGCTGTCGAGTATAGCGGATGCGTCGCAGCGGCGTTATGCAGTTGACTTGGAGTTGCTTGGCGATTAGGCGAGAGAGGATGGCGGCCTGGTTGTAGCCGCGTTGCCAGGTTCTGAACCAGTGCAGAGGAACGGGCGTGATCGCGTCAATGCGCCGGTTTTCGGCGTAGGCTGTCCAGGCTTCGGCCATGCAACGAGCGAAAAATGGTGCTAAGCTGGTGCGGCGTCGGTATTTATAGCAATGGATGGCGTCGCGAACCAGGCCATGAAAAGGAAAGGCCGACACGGCGAAGTCCCAAGGACGGGCGCCGACGCGGAGGCATTCGGGACAGAGGGCAAGATGGCCGGCATTGGCGCCGCCGCAGCCATGACAACGGCGCTCCGGCGATTGGGGCAGGTCTGCCTGGCAGTCCGAGCAAAGTTCCGCCTGGCCATGCGCCAGCGCCGCTCGGCAGAGGGGACAGAGCGGAGGAGCGCATAGATCGACGAAGAGGCGGACAAGCCTGGTGGAGACGGCGGAACAAGTAAGCATATCGAGGAAGAGTAAAGCGTTTTAGTGGACAGTGGACAATGGACGTCAGTGGACTTTAATGGACATTAGTAGACGATGAACGGTGGACTTTAGTGGACTTTAGTGGAGAGTGGACGTGGACATCAGTGGACATCAGTGGACGGAGGTGCGCAGACATGCGGCTTCGTAAGGGCGACACATAAACGCTGACCTGCATTTTGGTGCTTGTTCAGCGGCGTTAGCGTTCGCGCTGCATCAGGACGATGGCGTGGGCAGCCAAGGCTAGACCTTGACCGATAGCGTCTTGACGCTCGTTGGTTTTGGCTTTTAGAGAAATTTTTTCGACTGGGCAGTTGAAGATGTCTGCGATGGACTGTCTGATTTGCAGTTTGTAGGGTGCCAGTTTTGGTTTTTCGGTGATGACGGTGCTGTCGAGGTTGCCGAGTTGCCAGCCATTTAGGCGCGGGTCATCCAGGACTTGGCGGAGGAGTTGGGCGCTGTCAGCGCCTTTCCAGCGCGGGTCTGTGTCTGGGAACCAGGTGCCGATGTCTCCGAGGGCGAGGGCGCCGAGGACGGCATCGGTGATAGCATGCAGGAGCGCGTCAGCGTCGGAATGGCCATCCAGGCCCCAGGGGCAGGGGATAGTGACGCCGCCGAGGACAAGCGGCCGGTCGGCGACGCATCGATGCAGATCAAAACCCTGGCCGATGCGGAAGATCATGGTTTGAGGCTGGCGGATTCCACGACGGCGGCGACGATTTGGCGGGCAGCGTCGTCAGCCGCCTGTTGGCAGGCCGCTTGGAAGGGTACGTTCATGTCATGCATGCGGGGAATGTCAGCGCGGCCGATGACCGAGCCGGAGAGGACGGGCTTGGCGCTGGTGTCATTGCGGCCACAGACAGCGTAGCGGGCGCGCAGTTCCAAGCGGTAGAGGACGGTCTGGTAAGCCGCGCTGTCGTCATCGCGGCTGTCGCGGTCGCGGAGTTCAGCGCGGGCGATGTTTCTCTGGTAGAGGTTTTCCAGCTCGACATTCAGCTGGTGAGTGATCAGGCTGCTGCTCAGGCCAGGGTCCGTGCTGATGTGCTCTTGGACGGATTTGCGGAAGGCGGCGGTCAGGGCGCCTTCACGGGTCAGGTTGGTGACAACGCCGACATCAAGGCCATAGAGGCCCTCAGGGCGGGCGGAACCCCAATGGTAGCAGGCGGTGAGCATCAACCCGCAGACGGCGGCCAGGGCCGAGACGTGGAGAAGATGGTTTTTCATAGTGGCTTTCCAGCGAGGGTTGTTGCCGCTAAAGGCAACGGGACAGGAGATTGGGCGAGAGGTGAACCTGCCTCATGCGCCTTGGCGGTCAGGGCTTGGCAGCAGGCTTGTCGTCGTCATTGACGGCAGGGGCGTCGCGGAGGGACGGGTTATCGTCCAGGATTTTTTTGGCTTCCCAGCCGGCTTGTGTATCTGGGTAGTCGCGGAGTACGTCAAGCAGATAGCGTCGGGCTGCGCCAGTGCGTCGGTGGCTGGGGCGGAGGTAGAATTGGCCGAGGTCGAGCAGTCGTTGGGCGTCTTGCTCGCGGGCGTCGCGGAGCAGGAGGTCAATCTCTTTGCGGCGGGGGTGTTCAGGCTGGTTTTCCTTGACTGCCTCGGCATGGCGGACAGCTGCGCGCAGCTTGGTCCCGTCGCCATCACCGATTTTGCTTAATTCAGACAGGAGGATGGCTAGGTCAAGGCGGACGTCATCCAGGCCGGGGTCGAGCTTAAGGATGGCCTGGTAGGCGTTGACGGCTTCTTCCAATCGCTCGGTTTCCTTGAGCAATTCGACCATTCGCAGGCGGTCTTGCAGGGAGACATGGATGGACGGCGCCTCCTGGATGATCAGTTCATAGATGGAGATGGCCGTCTGTTTGTCCCGGATGCCGAGGAAGGTGCCTTCGCCATCGACGAATCTTTCCGCGATGATGCGGAGTTTCCCCACGACGTGTTCGTATGGAACGAAGAAGGGAGCGTTGGCGAGCAAATTTTTATAGAGTTCCAAGGCCTTGTGGCTTTTGTTGGCAGTGCAATAACAGTCGGCCGCGCGCAGCGTCCAGCCAGCCTGGTTTTTCGGGTCGCTGGTGCGCTTGGCCAGTTTGAGGTAGCGCTTGGCGGCTTTAACGTATTTGCCGTCGATTTCCAGTTCCTGGGCCTCCCCCTGGAGGGTGCGATTGGCGATGAATTGGGAAAAATCGCTTTCAGCGCGGCCGACGACAGCCCAGGCCAGGACGAACACGACGCCGATGAGCAGCCAGTTGTTTTTGTTCATTATGAGCCTTGATGTATGATATGGTGCGGGATTGATGATTGGGAACGGCATGCAATTGTTAAATTCATAACATAATTGAACAAAGCCGGGTTGTCTATTGCGGGCGTGAAAAAACGGCGTTTCGACCGGGCTTGTGTGTTATTGAGCGGTTTTCTGTAGCACCTCTTCGAGACGCCTGAGTTTGGGGTATGCCCATTAAACATGGTTAAGTTCCTGCGGCACAATAGGATATGGACTTTGTGAACGGTGGTTGCCATGATTTTTGCGCTTTTAGCGTTTTTGTCGCTACGCGGCTGATTCCCCTGTATAACATCATACCCTAAAAAAATCTGCGTTATCAGCGTAATCTGCGGATAAAACAACAGTTTCTCGCCCCTCGCCGTTCGTATCCATCGGTTATGATTTTTTCAATGACAGTGGGTTTGGGGTTGTGCGTCCTGTTGGTCGTTTGAAGTCTTGGTGGAGGATTTCATCGGCGTCGGCGTCTGGCAGTCGGACTGGGGGTGCGGCATCTGCGATGAGTTCTGGCATGGCTTTGCGCAGTCCTCGGATGATGTCTTTGGAGCAGAAGCGGCAGTTGTCAAGCAGGTTTTGGCGGTTGAGCGGTTTGCCTCGGTAGTCTGGCGCCATGGCAGCGGCCAGAACTAGGGCAGAGACTTTGCAGCCGAGGGCGTGGGCCATGATGATTTCCATGACTAAGTCATGTCCGATGAGGTCGGCACCATTGGAGCGTGCGACTTCGGCTTCGGCGACGGTGCAGAGTTGCGAACCTGGTCGCGCCATGAAAATGCTATGACGTGGGGAGAGGCCGACTTCAGACATGGCGTTGACCAGTTCGGAATTCTGTTCTTGCGATAGGGCGCCGGTCATGTCGGGGAACGATGATTCGAGCAGGTCATGGTTGCCGTCGAGTGGCGAGAAGGGATGGCCGTTGATGTAGTCGACTAAGAGCGTCCAGGCGCCGGCTTTGATTTCTTGGCGTAAGCTGAGGCCGCTGTCGATGAGGAGGTGGCGTTGTGCGCCGAGTTTCCAGGCTGCGCAGAGAGGGAGGAGGCACGGGTAGAGGCCGAGGCCTTCGTACAGGTGGCGGTGGCCGCGAGTGGCCAGTGCCGGGATGCCGCAGATGGCACCGTAGTGCAGTTCCGGGTGTTCGCGGTCTGGAGTAGGCTGGCAAGGCATGCCAGGCAGCTCCTGCATGGGCAGGGACGACGCAGGCGTGTCAAAAAGCGTTTCCAGGTCAAAGCCGCTGCCGAATTGCAGGAAGAATTGCGGCGGCTGCCAGTTCGGGAAATGCGCCGGCAACAGCTTGGCGGCCTGCTGGACGCCTTCAGAGAGGGATGGCATGGTCATAGTCGTGCTCGCTGACGTGGCGATGGTCATCTTCGCAGCGGGCGACAGGCCCGGACGGTTTGCTTTCGTGCGTGGTTACCAGGTCGCCTTGAGGGTTGGGATGATGGCAAAGGGATTGTGGGCGACGCCGTCGTCGGCAAATGTCCAGGTCACTGTGTGTGCGCCGGTTTGGTCGCCATTGCTGGTGACGATGTCAGTTGGCGCGACGACGGTCAGGGTCAATTTCAAGTCAGGGCAGAGTCGACGCAGGCGTTCGACCTGCTCCTTGGTCCAGGCTTGGTTGTGGCCGGGGGGTTCGACGGTGAAGGCGGTGCGGCCGTCCTCCTGTTTTTTCACGGTCATGGTTCCGAACAATCCGGTGTTGACGGCGCGGACGCCGTCTCGGGCGAGGATGATGATATGGACATGATGCTGGCCGTCGCTTTCGGTTTGGCGGTATTGCCGCAGTTCGATTCCCGGGCGTTGGAAGAAATTTCTGACGGCGGTTTCATTCAGGAACCAGTTCATTGGCTGGGCGCTGGCAGCGTTGCCCTGGGCAGGGGTTGGCAGCTGTTGTTCCAAGGCGTTCTGAGCGGCGGTCAGAGCAGGGAGCATGGCCACCGGGACAGCGTAGTGGTAGGTGGCGATGACGCTGCCGTCGCGCAGGAACTGGAGTTTCTGCTCCAGGTGCAGGCAGCCGTTGAGCAGGCAGAGGCTGACGGCGGCCATGAGCGTGGCGGCAGTTTGGCGAAGAAGATGAGTATTAGTCATGGCGACAGATGCGGAGAGGGGCTTCCGATTTGGCCGGGAAACGGCGTTTTATAGGTGGTGTTCGCTGGTCGCGTCGGCGTGTGCGAGCGCCTGGAAAAGCTTGGCGTCGCCGCCAAAGGTGAAGGGCGAAGATAAGGAGACACGTGCTGATCGGTCCAAAAGCAGGCGGCCGCGTCGGTTGTCTTGGGGTGACAAGGACAGCAGGAAGCCGACGACGCCTTCGGGCATGTCAGCGGCAAAGCGTTCCGGCCACAGTTCGTGCGCTTTTTCCGTCAACAGGGCCTTTTCTTCGGCGGCGATCACCATAGCTCGGGTGCAGAGGCCGCCGTGCAGGAAGGTCTTGGCCAGTTCGAGGGCTTCGCAGAGTACCTGCTCGAAGCCGGCTAGGGCGATGGCCGGGCCGCGCATTTTGAGGGCGGCGCCGACGTAGGCCGCAGCAGCGTTGTGGACGGAGTGGGAAAACCTGGTCGGCAGGATTTGCGCTTCCGGGAAGTCGAGGATGTCATCCAGGGTGGAGAAAGTCGTGCGGTGGGTTCCAAAGGCCGTGGCTGTGATCAGGGCCAGGCCGTCGTCAGCCGCGTCGTCACCTAAGAGAGCAAGAGCGGCGGACACGATCAGGGTGGTGTAGCGGTCAGCCCGGCGGAGCGTGGCGCGTTCACGGGTGCGCTTCAAAAGCTCCGGGGTGAGGAGTTCAAATCCAGGCAATGCCTGGTCGGAATAGGCGACGAAATTGCCGATGAACATCAGGACATCCTCTTGATAACGAGGGCGGTGTTGGAGCCGCCAAAAGCCAGCGAGGTGGACAGCGCAAGGTCGCCGTCAAAGGCCAGGTCGGCGCTCAACGGAGCAACGGGAATGTCAGGCGGACAGGCGGGGCAGCGGTGATTGCGCGCGACAACGCCTTGTTCCAGCATGATGCAGGTGAAGATGGCTTCCAGTGCGCCGGCCGCGCCCAGGGTGTGTCCGACTAAGGATTTGGTTGACATGTAGGCGAAGTTTGGCGGAAAAAGGCGGGCCAGGGTTTGGCCTTCGACCCGGTCGTTGACGTCGGTGCCAGTGCCGTGGGCGTTGATGAAGGCGACGTCAGCCGGCTTGGCTTTGGCTTGGCGAAAGGCGTTGGTGATGGCGATTTCCAGGCCGACGCCGTCTGGGTGCGGTTGCGTGATATGGTAGGCGTCAGCGGCCTTGCCGAATCCGGCCAGGGTGTGCCGTGGGCAATGGCCGCGTCGTTTCGCGTCGTCTGGACGCTCTAAGACCATGACGCCAGCGCCTTCGCCTAAGTTGAGTCCATCGCGGTCAGCGGCAAAGGGTCGGCAGGGCTGTTTGGAGCAGATGCCCAGGGCGTGAAAGCCGTCCAGCGGGACTTTGTTCAATTCATCGGCGCCGCCGGCGATGACCAGGTCGCAGGCGCCTTGTTCCAGCCAGAGTGCGCCAATGCCGATGGCGTCAGCGCCAGAGGCGCAGGCGTTGGAGACGTTGATAGCCGGCCCATCCAGCTTCAATTCCCGGCGCAGCCATTCAGCTGGGGCGGAGACCACGTAGCGGCGGAAGAGGTCGGCGCTAGCTGCTCGGCCAGAGCGCAGGTCGTCGTAGAACGGGATGTTGTTGAGCTGGCAGGCGACGGTCGTGCCGATGCAGACGCCGACTTTCCGGCCGGCCAGGCTGGAACGGGTCAGGCCAGCCTGGTCAAGCGCTTCCGTCAGGGCCAGTTCAAGCATGGTGTTGGTGAAACCGCCGGGCTGGCCGGATTCGCCGGCTAAGGGCACTTCAAAGACAGGCAGGCGCAGAGACGTGTCAACCCTGGTTGGCAGAGTCGGCAGCTTAGGGGGCGCGTAAAGGCCTTGGCGGGTGGCTTCCAGGCCGACTCCGAGGCTGGAGACGGCGCCGAAGCCCGAGATGCAAACGTTCATTGCCGACTGCTCCGTTCCTGGACAAAATCGCTCAAGGTGGCGAAGGTGGCGAAGACTTCCCGCTTCTGGTCAACTTCGCGCTGGTTGATGTTGTACTTGCGTTGGAGCATGATGACGATTTCGACGGCGTCAAGCGAGTCAAGGCCGAGGCCCTCGCCGAACAGCGGCTCGTCGTCGATGATGTCATCCGGCGTCTTGTCTTCGATTTGCAGCCAGTCGATCAGATTAGCTTTGAATTCTCGGCGGAAATCAGCGGTTTGTTCATCCACGGTGTGTTGTCCTTATCCAAGGAGTTAGTTTCGGCTTCAGTCCCAGTCTTCGAAGCGGAACACCTGGTACGGGAAGCGTTGTGCTATATGTTCAAGTTCAGCAGCGTATTTTTCGACTTCAGGTTTAACGTCTTCCGGGGTGAGCTTGCGGTTGGGGTTGGCGGCAGGCAGGATTGGGTCGCTGAAATGGAAAATCAGTTGGCGCTTGGCGATTCGGAAGGCGATGAGGAATACGATGGCAGGACAGCCGCTGCGGGCGGCGAGATTCCACGGCGAAATCGGAAAGCTCGCAGGTGCGCCAAGAAAATCGGCGCTGACAGTCTTGGCACCAGCAGTCCGGTCGCCCATGATGCAGACGATTTCGCGGTTTTGGAGCGCTTGCAGGCACTCCAGGAGTCCGCCCCCCGGGCCGTCGCTGGCGATGATTTGATGGAACAAAGAGCGATGATGGGGGACGGCCATGAGTTTTTCGACGTCAATGCGGTTGTCAGCTTGGACGAGCAGGTTGATTTTGCGGTTGAACCCGGCGAGGGCGGCCATGGCTGCCTGCCAGCAGCCAAAGTGACTGGTGACGATGATGACGCCCTTGTCTTGGCAGCCGATGAGTTCGGCCATGGCCTGGCGGTTTTCCTCTATGAAGGCGATGTTTGGATTTGGGCTGGCCAGGTGGCGAGCGAGAACCAGGGCCTGGCCTTGGGCGGTGAACAGCCGCCAGGTATGGAGAAAGCGGCTGACAGGGCCGGCACCGGGAAAGCGCCGGTTCAGATAAGATAGCGTCCTTTTCCGGGCCTGGCGATCAGCGAGGGCATAAAAAAAGGTGATGACCCAGACTATAGCGCAAGTCGGCTTCAGTCCGGCCCAGCGGAGCAGGGTCCGGAAGAACCAGAATCCGAAGGCGTTGCCGCGGCTGGCGCTGAGATTGTCCTGGCGGTCAGTGGACATGGCGAGGTGCTTTAGGAGGCTTTCGGGGAAGGGTCTGGTCGGGCTTGGAGTCGGGAAGCGACCAGGAAGACGATGATTCCGGCGAGGACGGCGAACAGGGGCGCGAGAATCAGGCTGCCAAGGAGCCATTCAAACAGGCGCTGGTGAAGCTCGTGAATGACGTTCTTAGTGGTCAGCTCAGTCCAGAAATGGCCGTGCCGGAGGAAAAAACCGAGTTGGATGCAGAGGAAAGGCGTGAGGGGGGGCATAAACAGGTTTTGGATGGCGAGGGCGAGGACGGCGTTGACGTGCAGGCGGGTGGCGAAGTAGGCGATGGCCAGCGTGTGGAAGCCGGGAATAGGCAGAACGGCCAGGAAGGTGCCGAGCATGGCGGAGACAGCCAGGCCGCCAGGGGTGAGGTTCTCTTTGAGGAGACGGCGCAGGCTGCGGAGCGGATGCCGGAACAGCTGGATGACCGGCGGGGGCGGCGGCGGCAGGCTGGACACCCGGCGCGGCCGCCAGGGCAGCAGGCGGAGCGTCACCAGCCAGGCGTGAATGAGCGAGATGCGCAGATTGTCGCGCCAAGGGTCAAAATGGCTGACGCGGTCTTTGGGATAAGACACCTTTATCGGCGTGTCCATGATTTTGACGCCGCCCCAGGCCGCGCGGGCGATCACTTCTGATTCGAAGTTGTAGCGGCGGCTGAGGAAGCGCAGTTGGCTGATGGCCTTGACCGGATAGGCGCGGAAGCCGCTCTGGCAGTCGTCGCAGTCAACGCCGGTTTCCAGCTTTAGCCAGAAATTGGCGAAGGCGCGGCCGAACTTGCTTTTTTCAGGCACGTTTTCTCCGAAGTTCCGGCAGCCGACTAACAGCACTTCCGGCTCTTGCTCTAAGATGGCGAGGAAGGCAGGCAGGTCTTCGGGGAAGTGCTGGCCATCGGCGTCGATGGTGATCAGGTAGTCATCCTGGCGTTCGACGGCGACGGCTAGGGCAGTCAGGATGGCGGCGCCTTTGCCCTGGTTGAGCTCGTGGCGCCGCAGGTCGACGCCAGCGTCGTGCAGGGCGTCCAGGTGGCTGGGGGTCAAGTCAGTGCTGCCGTCGTCAACGACCAGTACATCCGGCAGATAGCGCCGACAGCGCTGGGCGACGTCGACGAGCGTCGCGGCGTTGTTGTAGACAGGGATGGCGCAGAGGCAGCGGGTCATTTCTTTCCAAGGCGCAAGTTGCGTAATTTCAGGAAGCCGAACTTGTGAATCATCTGGATGTCGTGGTTGCGGCTGGCAGGCGGGTAGATGCAGTAGCGGCTGTTCTGGAAGCCCTCCAGGAGCATTTCGTGGAGGCGTTCGGGGTCGATGCCTGGTGCAAAGTAGTAGAGAGCGCCGATGCCGTTCCAGTCAGCCGGGATTTTGCCCTGCTGGCGGGCGGTTTCGATGAGCGGTGCGCCATGGAACAGGCGGATGCCGGCGAAGATGACAGAATAGGCTGGTTCGAGGGAAAGCAGGTTGGCGATGCCCTGTTGGACGGTCGCATCGGTTTCGCCTGGACCGCCGAACATCACATTGGTGGTGACGAAAACGCCCTGCTCAAGCAGCTGGCGGCAGCAGCGCTGGACGTCTGCAAAGGAGAAATTTTTGCCGATGCCAGCCAGGGTCTGGTCCGTGGCGGCGTCAACGCCGAGGTCAGCAGCGACCAGGCCAGCGTCGACCATGAGGCGGATGTCGCTTTCAGTCAGGCTGGCAGGCGTGATGAAGCCAGTCCAAGGCAGGTTCAAGCCGTTGCTCAGCATGGCTTCCAAGAGTTTTTTATAGTGCCCGGACGGGTCATTGAAGACGGAATCGACGAAATAGACCATGGCGTCTGGCCAGCGGGCATGGATGTCAGCCAAATCAGCGAGGACGTTGTCAGGGTCGCGGGTTCTGATTTTGCGTCCTTCTAGGACTGGGTAGGTGCAATAGACGCAGCGGAAGGGGCAGCCGCGCTTCGTTTGGACTGGAATCAGGTGCGTTTCCGCATTGTAGAAATCGGCGATAGCGCCGTCATAGATTGCGCCGGCCAGGGTGGTGTTGGGAAGACGGAGTACGCCGGGGCGAAGGGGCTTGCCAGCGGCCAGGCTGTCAGCGAGTTGAACCATAGCGTCTTCGCCTTCGCCGCAGATGCCGTATTCGACGCCGGTCAGGCGGAGGATGTCTTCGGCGTACAGGGAGAAGCCGGGGCCGCCTAAGACCATGGGCACGCCGGGTGCCTCGGCGCGGAAGAAGCGGATCACGTCAAGCGATTCGCCGAGCAGCCGGTCGGTGATTTGGCGGCTGTCGATGTCGTCTAAATTGCGGATGCTGACGCCAATCAGCTCCGGGCGGAAGTCCTGGAGCAGGGCGCGGGCTTGGGCTTGATAGTCGCCGAGCGAGAGCGGGTCGAACTGGCAGACCTCATGGCCGGCCTGGCTCAAGGCTGAGGCGAGTACGCCGATGCCGAGAGGATAGACGACGTAGGGCGAATTGCAGAAATTGGCGGAGGAAAGGAGAATGCGCATGCTGGCTTTTTGTGGTTGGAAGTCAAGGATTGCTCACTCGTTGCGTCCCCATTTGCTTCTGGTCAGCCGGATATCTGGGTTTTGGCCGTCGGCGCGTTCTTTTTTCATCACATCCAGGTAGAGTTTAGCCATTTTGAATTCCTTGCTGGCGTCGTGATAGAAGGTATCCCAGGCGTATTGGTAGGCCCATTGCAGTTCGTCAACCGTCATTTTGGCTGGCTTGAAGACCACTTCGCCGGCTGTGTAGCGAATCCAGTCGTGGTGGAGAACGCGGCCTTCGGCTTCCAGCTTGGCTGCGATGGACGAATGCGGAAACGGGGTTAGGACAGTGAATTCAGCCAGGTCAAGGTCGATTTCGAGGAGGAAGTCGACGAGACGCTTGATGTCGTCAAGGGACTGGTCGTCCGTGCCGAGGATGATGGTTCCTTCGACGCCAATGCCGTGGTCCCGGTAGCGTTGGATGCGGTCGCGGATGTAGTCCGAGGTGTCGAATATAGCTTGGTAAACGTACCAGGCGCCAGCCTCGGCTGCGAGGCGCAGGATTTCCGGCGTGTCCTTGATGGGGTGGGAAATCCACTTTTTCCGGAGCGGAGCCAGGGCGCGGAACAAGTCTTTTTCCCATTCGTCATCCTGGGCAAGGGAGTTGTCAACGATGAAGAGGCGATTGTTGTCAATGCCTGCGATTTCCTCGACGACTTGATCGATGGGGCGGGGGCGGAATTTGCGGCCGCCGAGGTAAGGCGTGCAGCAGGGGAAGCAGTTGAAGCGGCAGCCTCGCGAGGCGTGTACCAGGTCGACCATCTGCACGCCGCGGTAGTTATAGAGGTGATGCTTGAGGATGTCGCGCCGGGCCGGGCCGATCAGGCTGGTGTCAGGATAGTCGTGCAGGAAGTCATAGCATTTTTGCAGTTTGCCTTGTTGGAAGTCTTGGAAAACGGCTTGCAGGCGGCCTTCGACTTCGCCGAGGAAAATGGATGACGCATGGCGGGCGGCTTCTTCGGCATGGAGCATGATGGCGATGCCGCCCATGAACACGGTTTTGCCTTCTTCGCGGAAGCGGTCGGCCAGTTCAAAGGCTCGCGGCGCCTGGCAGGTCAGCATGCAGGAGATGGCGACTAGGTCGCAGGAGGCGTCAAAGTCGATGTCCTCGACGTTTTCGTCGTAGAAGTCGACGTCGACATCCGGCGGCAAGGCGGCGGCGAACACAGTCGGGCCTACGGGCGGGAGATTGAATTCAGGCTGGTTCGGCAATTTTGGCCAGCGCGGGTAGATGAGTTTAAGCTTCATGGGAAGTTTCCAGAACCGTGGCAGTGGTCTGCGAGTCTGCGATGGTGATGGTCATAATGAAGGGCGCGTGGCGGGCGGCGATGGCGTCAGCCAGGTCGGGGCCGTGGAGATAGGCGGCTGGGCCATGAATGCCCAGGGTAATGGCCGCTTCGCATAGCGGGATGGAGCAGAGCGTTGGCACGAACAGTGCGCCGCGGCCCTGGGTGCGGCCGTTGGCGACATAGTCCTGCCAGAAAAGGGCGTTTTCAGCGGCGCAGCCTTCGCCGTTCCAGCCGAGGAGCGCGGTGGCGTCTGGCCTCCACTGGGGGCCGCAGTCGATGGCAGCGAGGATAGCGACGAGGATGGCGCGCTTGACGTTGGGGCCAGCTCGCCGGAAGTCGCTTAGGTCGCAGGACGGACATTCTGGCCGGCTGGTGATCTGGTCGCGCAGATCGGACAGGTCTGTGAAAGCGAAGGCCAGGCCGCTCTGGAGGGCGCTGGCCGTTGTGGCAGTGATGGTGGCTTGGCCGATGATGCTCATGATGCCTCCTCGACCAGCAGGGCGTGGTTGATGCCGCCAAAGCCGGCGTTGATGGAAAGTATGCCGCCGTCGCGGATGGCGGCGGGGAGGGCGGAGACCGCCTGGGCGGCTCTGGGGTCGGGAACTGTCAGCCCGGCCTGGGGCGGCAGTTGACGGCGTTGCAGAGTGGCGGTGGCGATGATGGCCTGGATAACGCCGGTTGCTCCCAGGGTGTGTCCGAGGTTCGCTTTCAGCGAGAACAGCGGCGGCAGGGTAGGCATCAGGCTGGTCAGGGCGGCCAGCTCGGCGTCGTCGTTGTAGATGGTGCCGGTGCCGTGACCGATGATGGCCGCTGGGGTGCGGCCGGCCAAGGCGGCCTGGCAGGCCAGGCCAAGCCAAGTTCCGGCTCGGTCTGGGGCGGTGATATGGGCTGCGTCGCAGGTTTCGCCCCAGGCGGCGATGCGGCCGCAGGGCTGCTTTGGCCGAGCGGTCAGGACGACGGCGGCCGCAGCTTCGCCGAGAGCCATGCCGTCGCGGTCTTGGCTGTATGGCCGTGGAGAGGTCGTCGCGAGTGCGCCGAGCGAGGCAAAGCCAGCGGTCACGAATTCGCTGGTGATGTCGCAGCCGACTACGAGCGCGTCTAAGCATTGGCCAGCGCGGATGGCCGCCGTTGCTGTGGTGATGGCGGCCTGTCCAGAGGCGCAGGCCGCTGCCACCAGCCAGGCCTGCCGAGCGCCGAAGAGGCGCTTGGCGCTGTCGAGCAGGGCGCGGCTGGTTTCGATGGGGCTGCCGTCTTTTTCCAGCAGGTCGATGGCGCCGACGGTGGTGGCCAGGTAAAGGCGTTCCGGCAGGCGTTCCGGCAGCTGCTGGCGCAGGCTGACCAGCAGCGCTTCAGCGCGCGACTGGCCGGGTACGGTGTGGCTGTCGAGGTCATGGCATAGAGCCAGGGTGCGGCCTTTGCCGTCAAAATGCAGCGGCGCCGTGAAGGACGTCTGCCTGGCCAGCAAGGCTGCGAAAGTCGTTTCCACGCCTTCGCCGAGAGCCGTCTTGAGGGCAGTATGTTCAATCCAGACGTCAGTCATAAAAGGCGCCTTTTTTCCATTGTTCCAGGCATTCTTGGAAGATGTCTGGTATGAGCAGGCAGGGCTTTCGCGTTTTGATGTCGTAGAACATCTGCACGGTGAAGCCGGTCGCGGCGAGTTCGCCATTGGGTTTGGTGACGCTGTATTCGACGTTCAGCCGCGCACCTTCGCACCAGAAGAAGGTCGCCTTGACCGCGAATTGCTCGTCAAGCAGCAGCGGAGCGAAGTAGTCGACATGAGCCTGGACGATAGGGGCGGCGACGTCATGTTTGAAATAGTGGTCGTAGGTCAGGCCGGTTTTGTGCATCAGTTCGGTGTGGGCGTCTTCAAAGAACTGCAAATAGCGGCCATGCCAGGCGATGCCGAGGGCGTCGACCTCGCTGAAGCGCAGTCGCCGCTGAATGGTGACGGTGATCGGCGCCGGGTCGCCGGGATATTGCTGAAAATAGTGTTGTTGTCTTCTCATGCGTCTTTCACGGTGAAGAGCAGCTGGCAGACGGTTTCGCCGGCCGGGGTTGTGGTCACGGCCTGCCAACGGCCGTTGCGGCGGGTGAGGGCAAGGTTGACGGACTCCTCCGGCTGGATCGGCTTGAGCGATTTCAGGCGGACGATTTCGGCCAGGCGAGTCGGCTGGCCGCGGATTTCCTCGGCGAGGATGACGGCCAGTTGGATAAAGCACAGCCCAGGGACAATGCTTTGTTCGGCGAAGTGGCCGTCAAACCCGGGGAAAGCGCGGTCAAAGGTGATGGACAGGCTGCCGCTGCGTCTGTCGTCGGCAATGGCGACGGAGCGCAGGCGTTGCCGCAGGGCGTTGCGCAAGAAGGAATCCGACATGGTCAGTTGGAGGTAGGGTTGGAATTGGGGGGCGGCTGGGTCAGGACAGTGAAGCGGATGAAGTCGAGGTCGCAGCGGAAGGCCGAGCCAGCCAGCTTGGCAGTGACAACGCCTGGTCGCCAATAGCTGCCAAAACGCTCGATGGTGTGGTACTGGCATTGCCAGCGGGTGGTCAAGAACCCTTTTTGACGCTTGGCGGCCAGCACGAGAGGGCGGCCGGAGAAGTGGTATTGGACAGGCTTTGCTTCTGGACATGGGCTGGTAAAGGTCACTTCCTGTTCGTAAAGGCGGAAGTTATCCGGCAGCTGCGGTGTGTTGAAAAAGAGAAGATGGTAGAAATGCTGGTGCAGGTCACGGAGGATTTTGGCGTGTTTTTCAGGGAAAAAGTTTGAGATATTGAGTTGGTTGATGACGTTGTTTTGGCTGGTGATGGTGAACAGCTTGGCGCCAGTGGGGGAAAGGCCGGTGAGGGCGATGGTCTGTTTGTCCAGGTCAACTTCTCCGACCACGAGCATAGGTATGCTGGCGAATATATTGCTTAGAGTGACTTTGGCTTGGAATTTGGCTTGCCGGGGACTCTGCTGCTGCCAGAGTGTCAGTTCCTGCCGGAGTTGCTCGGTCAGCTCCGGCGTCGCCGCGGCCTGGAAACTGCGGCAGCCGGAAAGTACTATTGTCGCGGAAAGGCCGAAAGTCAAAAGGATGATACGGTTTTTCGGTATGCGCAGCCGGAGCAGGGCTGGCACGACCAGGTATCCGGTGAGATAGGCGACAGTGATGCCGACGGTGAGCGTCAGGCCGATGTGGAAGAGGATGGGGTGCCTGGAAAAGAGCAGGGCAGCAGTCGCAAACACAGTTGTCGCCGCTGACATGCCCATGGCGAACGGGATGGAGGAGCTTGGGCCGTCCTGGAACGCCTGCACAGCGTAGATGCCGTAGTCAATGCTGAGGCCGGTCAGGATGATGCCTGCCATGGCGATGATCAAGTTGAGCGGAATGCCGGTCACAGCGAGAAAGCCGCCCAGGACAATGGCGGTAGTGACGACTGGCGCCAGGGCGAGAACAGTCAGGCGAAGAGAGCGCATAAAGAGGGCGACGATCAGCACGACGGCGATGCTGGCCGCAGCCAAGGCGAGAAGCAGCCGCCCCGTGAAATCGCTGGCCAGCATTTGCTTGAAAGCCTCTGGAGAGACAACTGCGAAGTCGGTCTCCCCAGGTTTGGCCGCAGCTCGTACCTGGTTGATGAATTCGGGCTTGTCTGCGAAAAACAGAATGCCAGCCTTCTCGGAAAGCATCATGTCGAGGGACGATTGCACGAGCGGCGGTGGCTGCGCAGGCGGCTCGGCGAGGCCAGCGCGGAGCGCGGTGAAGAACGGGGCGAAGAAGGCGGCTGGCAGGCCGCTTTTGGCTGCGGCTGCTGCCAGTTCCTGCTCCAGGCCGTCGACGTCAAGCTCGCGCCAGCGTGCGAGATGTGCGGCTCGCGTGGCCGGCGCTGGCCACAGTTCGGTCGGTGCGAACGTCTCCAAGTCTTGCAGCCGTTGTTGCCAGTCTTCCAGTTTGACGGCTGGGTTTTTGCTGACGATGAGCATGGCGGGCTGGGCGCTGGTTTGCCAGGCGGCCTGGAAATCGGCTTCTTCGGCGCGGACTGTTTCGGGAACGCCGTCAAAGGCTTCAAAGCGGAAGGAAGTTTTGAGAAAGCCAAGCGTGGCAGCGACGGCGGCCACAACGATGATTAGCCAGGCAGCGACAATGGCGCGGTCCTGCCGCGACGATGGCAGTTGGGTTGGGACAACGGCTTGGGCGGTTCTGGGCCGGAGTACGGTCGGCAGCAGGAAAAAGCTCAAGTCCAGGCTGAGTATGAGGGCGAGCGCGGCAAAGAGGCCAAGCTGGAGCAGCGCTGGGCTGCCCGTGGTCATGACCAGGGCGAAACTGCCGGCCGAGGTCAGGGTGGCGGCCAGCAGAGGCGCCGCTAGGCCAGCCAGTCGGCGCGGCGCCATCCGCCCTCGAAACGCGGCATAGACGTGAATGCCTTGGTCAACCGCGAGGCCGATAAGACCGCCGCCCAAGCCGATGACAAAGAGATACAGCTCTGGCCAGAGAAGCGCGGACAGGCCAGTCGCAATCAGCGACCCAGCCAGGGGAAAGAGCGGAATCCACAAAGCCTGGGGCGAACCGCGGTAGACAAGGAAGAACAGCGCGACCAGGAAAACGACGGAGAGGACAGACACCACGGTCAGGTCGCGACGGAGGACGTCTTCGTTGCCAATGGTGTGGTTGTGCGGCCCGATGACGCGGCAGGTGAAGCCATCCGGGGCGTTGGCCAGGACGCGATTGAGATCAGCGAGCAGCTGCCGAGCGACTTCGCCATCAGAATAGGGGATTTCCGTTGCCAGGTTCATGACGGCGCGGCTGCCGTCCGCAGTGGCCATAAAGGGATGGTTTTCCGAGAATCCGAGTCCGGAGAGGCGACGCAGCGTCTGGAGCTTGAGGAGAAGACGCCCCCGAACGCCGAAAGGGTCTTCGCGGAACATGGCGACCGCGCCGACAGTCGGCTGGGCGAGCATTTTCCAGGCTTGGGCGACGATTTGCTCCGGGTTGCGGTGCGCCTGGATTTGGTCTGGGCTGACGATTTGCGGCAGGCAGGGGGTCAATGCGGCCAGGGCTTCGGCGAGCGGTTGGCGGCGGAAGCGGAAGCCGACCCGGGTGATGCCAGGCACGGCTTCCAGGTCAGCGGCAGCTTGGTCGAGCCAGGGGATGGCGGCTTCCAGTTCGGCTGGGCCAGGTGCCTTGATGTCGACCCAGAGCCGTTGGGTCATGCCGCTGTCAGCCAGGACTTGGGCTGTTCTGGCGGTTTCCGAGCCGGTCGGGAAGAGTCCGGCCAGGTTGCTGGTGTAGCGGGCGCGGCTGGCGGCAATGGCGGCAAGAGTCAGGGTGACGAGCAACACTGTCCACAGCAACCGCCGCTGGCGGATGGCCACGAGCAGCAGTCTGGTTACGGTTGCCTTGGTTTGGGCGGAACCTGCCATGTGTCTTCCGGGATCGGCTGGTTGAGGACGGGATGGTTGAATTGAATGAGCATGCTGTCGCCATTGACTTCCAAAAGCAGGATATTATCGACCTGGGTGAAGTCAGGCGTGAAGGAAAGCACCAGAGTTTTGATGAAGTCCTGGAGAAAGGGCGTCTTAGGCGCCAGGCTGATGGATTTTTCGCTGCCGCCGATAAGGGTGAAGTCCTGGAAAATGGCGTCCACATCAGCGCCAAGCCAGTTGCCGAGGGATTCTTGCAGGGCTTTGAGCCAGGGAACCTGGCGCTCGGAAAGGGTCAGCACCTGGTTGCTTTCGCCGTCCCACTGAACTAGGCGGCCATTGCCCAGGATGCAGGCGTAGGCAAGCGGGGTGTGGACGAACCAGCCCAGGCGGCCTTGTTTCTCCATGACGATGCGGCCGGTGAAGGTGAGTTCCATGCCCAGTTCGGCTAAAGTTCTGGTTTGGGTGAAGTCAGCCTGGAGGGTCTGCACTGGAATCACAGATTTTTTCAGGCGGTCCAGGTCTGGAAAAGGCGGGGCGGCCGGTTTTGCGTTTTCGGCTGCGGCCATTGGCGCCAGCAGCGTCAGGGCGAGTGCCAGGGCGACTGGCGCACAGCGTCGCATTATGCATCCCACAGGCATAGCTTGATTTCTCCCTTGGCTATTGGCGTACGGTCGGGGTGGCGCTCGATAGTGAAGTCAACAAGGTGGATTTTATCGATGACAGCAGTTTCGCGGATAGCGATGTCGAGTTCGTCTCCGACGTGGACGTCGTGTTCGAATTGTAGGTTGGTTGCGCCGGCGAGCATGCCTGGCGAAATGCTGCCGTTATCGCGCAGGGTGTTGAAGGCGGCGCAGGCTTGGGCGGTGATTTCCAGCAGCGCTTCCGGGTCCAGGCGTCCGTCGGCGTCCAGGAAGCGATTGTCTGGTCGGATAGTCGTGCGGATGTGGCTGACTTCGCCGGTGGAGACGACGCTGTCGATCATGGCTATGGGCGGCTGATGGGGGATCAGCGGCGCGGCTGGGCAGGGCAGGCAAGTGATGGTGGACAACCTGTCGGCGTTGCGCCAGCACATCGGGTCAGCCGCCAGGTAGTCGCCAGTGAGCTGATAGGCGGCGCCGCGGCAGCCGTAGCAAGATTCCGCCCGGTCGCAGTCGCGACAGGGCGGCTTGATTTTTTTCCGATAGTTCTTCAAATCGTTGAGGAGAGAGCTGCCAGCCAGGATTTCTGCCAGCGGCTGAGTCGTGACATTGCCGATGACGGCATTGAGTCCGACGCAGGGCATCACCTCGCCGCACGGGTTGACGAGGCAGGAATAGAGGTGGCGGAGGCATTTGCCGCCTACTAGCGGGGGCTGCGCTTCCCAATGCCGGCCGTAGCGCTCAGCGTCCAGGCGCTGGAGTTCAAGGAAAAGTTTCTGCAAGCGGGGCGCTTCCACATTCAATTCGGCGTGTTCGCAGATGCGGCCCTGGGGAGTCATGATTTCAAAGTACGGCAGGATGCCGCGGTCGCGGATCCATGCCCACAGCTCTATCAGTCCGTCATAGTTGTCAGCGCAGATGACAGTGCTGGCCGCGAGGCGTCCGGGCTGGTCAAAGCCGTGGCTTTGCAGCAGAGTTATCGCATTCATCGTCTTGGCGTGGGCGTCGGCCACGCCGGTCAGGCGCTCTTGCACGGTCGGGTCAAGCGAGTTGAGCTTCAGCACCACGCGGCAATTCAGACGGCCAAGGCGGCGCGCGGCCTCGGCGTCGATTAAAGAGGCGTTGGTGAAAATTTCCGCGCCCATGCCGAGGCGGTTGATCAATTCGAGCTTTTCCCACAGCCGCGAATACAGCATGGGTTCGCCGCCCAGCACGACGATTTTCCGTGCGCCGAGGGCGGCTGCGGCGGCAATCACATCGTCAGCCAGCTTGGAGTCGATTTCCGCAGCAGGGGTTTCGCCGACGTAGCAGTAGGGGCAGCGGTAGTTGCAGCGGTAGTTGAATTCGATTTCAATGGCGAGCAGGCGATTGGCGGCGACGGCCTGGCGGATGTCCTGGTCGGAAAAATCGAAATGGTCGTCGGTGAACATGGTGGTCATCCTTTCCGGAAATCGAAGAAGCGCACCGGTTTTCGCGAACGGCCATAGATGCGCTGGCGAGCTTCGTCCGGCGGGACGAGACAAGTGGGGACGTGGATGCGGGTGCGGGCATACAGCTTTTCAGTGATTTCCGCTGGGGTGACCTGGGAACCCTCGGCCAGGACGACGAAGATGGCGACCTCGTCAGACAGGGATGCTCCCGAGACTTCCAGGTAGTAGTCGACAACGCCGGGGATGTTATCCAAGACAGAGAAGAAGGCGTTGGGGAAGATGGTGGTGCCGCGGATTTTGAGCATCTGAGCCTGTCGTCCGAGGATGGGGCCGATCCTGGGGGTGGAGCGACCGCACGGGCAGTCGCCAGGCACGAGGAAGCTGATGTCGCCGGTGCGGAAGCGCACCAGGGGCATGGCCTCGACTTGCAGCGGGGTGACGGTCACCTCGCCGACTTCTCCGGGCGGCAGGACTTTGCCATCAGGAGACAGGATTTCGACGATGGCCAGGTCAGCCGGCGGATGCCCGCCTTGGCGCTCCTGGCATTCGGTGAAGCTGGTGGCGATTTCGCTGGAGGCGTAGGTGGAATGCGCGGCCTCCGGCCAAAACGTTTCCAGCTTCTGGCCCAGCGGCGTCAATGACATGTCCTGACGCCGGATGGGTTCGCCGATGCAAACGATTTTCTTGACCGAGGACGCATCAACGCCTTGTTCCGCCAGATGGGCGCCAAGCTTGGCGAGGAAGGACGGCACGCCGACGATGCCTTCGGGCCGCAGGGCGCTGATGATCTGGGCGTGGCTTTCGATGGTATTGAGGCCGTTGCGGATGGCAGCCGCGTTCATGGCGACGACGCCCCGGTAGTAGGCCAGGCCAGCGATGAAGCAGCGGTCGATGGTGCAGGTCAGAAGGATGCGCTGGCCAGGCAAAAAACCAGCGGCCAGGAAGCCGACGGCGTCGTTGTAGGCCAGGCGGTCAAGATCGCGTTGGGAATAGGCGATCTGACAGGGCGTGCCCGTAGTTCCGCTGGTGAAGCAGAGGTCGGCGGCCTGCTGGCCCTGGGCGATGAAATCCTGGTTGTGGAGGCTCAAGTCCTGTTTGCTGGTGGTGGGCAGCTGGGACAGGTCTTCCAGGGTGAGGTCACGCTCCGGCAGCCCAGCTAGGAGCTTCCGGTAGAAGGGGGAATGCTGGCGGCAATGGTGCAAATGCTCGTTCAGGAGCCGCGTCTGCATGGCGCGGAGGGCGTCACGATTTTGCCAGCCAAGGTCGGTTGGGCGCGAGAAGGCAGCCGTAGTCATGGTTCTTCCAATTTGGTGATTTCCGCCTGAATCAGCGTTTTGACGTGCTGCTTGAGGAGGTAGGCATTGCCAAAGGAGGCGGCTTCATCGGCAGCGATGACAGGCATCCGGCGCACATGGATGCGACCAGCCTGGAAGCGGAAACGCCGATCCGGGATGTATTCATTGCCCACAATGCAGCAGGGGTGGATGGGAGCGTGCAATTCCATCGCGATCTTGAAGATGCCGCTGCGAAATTGATTGAGGTTGCGGCTGCCGGAACGCGTCCCCTCGGGAAATGACGCGATCGGCACATGCGCACCCAAGGCAGCGGCGATTTTGGCGCGAGACTCCTCATAGTTGTTCTTGGTGGTGTCAATATAGCCGCAACGACGCGCAAAAAAACCAAACAAGGGAAGGCGCATAGGCCAGCCGTTGACGAGCTGAAGCATGGGCAAACCGAGCATCGCGATGAGAAAAGGGTCGGAAGCGGAACGGTGGTTGAATACGTAGACGCCCTCGTCATCCTCGTCAGACGGCGCCGTCGAGTCATAGATGACCCGGACCCAGGGCCAGACGGCAATCCTGACGATGATGTTGCCGTACCAGAGGATCAGGTGCCGGAACGCAGTTCTCGACCAGCGCACTGGCAGCAAGAGGCAGACAGCGGCAGGGAGCGCGCAGACCAGCAGGTAGGCGAAGGTCCAGAACGTCATGGACATGTAGAGATAAAGCGACAGCATCAGGAGTTTTCTGGGCCGGGGTTATTTCTTCTGCAACTTGGCGGCCAGGTCGGGATTTTCCTCAACCAGCTTGAGGAAGAAGGCATGGAGGTCGCCGAGAGTGACGATCTGGCGCAATTCCTCGTTCTGGCGCAAGGAGATGCCAAAGGTGCGCTGCAAACCGACCATCATGTCGACGATGTCCAGGCTGTCTAACCCAAGATCGCGGAAAATCTCCTTCTCCGGCAATAAGTCGGCCGGATCAATTTCAAATTGTTCGACAAAGACCGCGTTGACTGCGGCGATGATGTCTTCAGGCTGCATGATTTTTTCCTTAATTGCCGATATGGGAAGAAAATCGAGGGAAGGGCAGTCAGGCGAAGGCTTTCCCGACTAGAACGGCGCTGACGCCGCCAAAGGCAAAGCTGTTCTTGACAAAGGTGCCGATGCTGGCGGGTCGGTTGGCCTGGACATGGTCGAGGCCAGCGCAGTCCGGCCCTGCCGCAGTCAGATTCTTCGTCCCGACGATGATGTTTTGGGCGAGCATTTCGAGGACGGCCACTAATTCAATGGCGCCAGAGGCTGCGAGGGTATGGCCGAGATGGCCCTTCAGGCTGGACACGGGCGTGTTGGCGCCGAACAAGTCTCGCAACGCCGCTGCTTCTTCGGCGTCGCCTTGGCGGGTGCCCGTCGCATGGGCGCTGACCAGGTCGACGTCTTCCGGCCGCAGGTCAGCGTCGGCCAAGGCGGCGGTCATGCAGCGGCCAATGGCGCGTTGGTCAGACTGGCTGATGTGTTCGCCGCTGCTCATGGTGGCGTAGCCAGTCACTTCGGCGAGGATGCGGGCGCCGCGGCTGACGGCGTGTTCCAGCGACTCCAGCACGACGATGCCGGCGCCTTCGCCGCAGACCAGCCCAGTGCGGGCGACGTCAAACGGCCGCGAAATCTGGTCAGGCGGTCGGTTTTCCTTGTTTTCGGCCTGGGCGAACAGCTGTTGGAAGGTCAGGGTCACGGACGGGGTCACCTCGTCGCTGCCGCCGGCCAGCATGACGTCCTGGCGGCCGAGCAGAATCTGTTCATAGGCGACGCCAATGGCTTGCAGCGACGAGGCGCAGGCCGAACACGGCGAAAGCTGGACGCCGCGCAGGCCCATGGCATTGGCGACATTGAAGGCGGCGGTGTGAGCCGCACTCTTGAAAAATTGCTGGGCGGAGATGTAGTCCTGGCGGCCTTGGAGCAGGAGCGAGCAGGATTCCATGATGCTGGATGCGCTGCCCATGGTCGAGCTGACGGCGCAACCGGCGCGGCCAGAGCCGAGGATGTCTTCGCTCAAACCGCTTTCTGCCACCGCCTGGGCAGCCGCCAGGGTGGCAAACAGCGCTGCTGGTCCCATGGAACGGCGAAAGCGTCGGTCGATTTTCATGACCGCGTCCTGATCAAGGGTGACCGGGGCGGCGACAGTGTCCGGCGGCAGGGTGTCAGCCCATTCCGGCATGGCGCGGACGCCGCAGGCGCGGTTCAGCAGGGCGGCCAGGAGATCCTGGCGGTTGTGGGCCAACGAGCTGATTACCCCGGCTCCTGTGATGACGACGCGCGTTTTTGGCATGACTATGCTCCCAGGCGTGAAGACAGCAGGCGTTGATATGTTTCCTCGCCAATGACCTGTCGGAAAAGTAGAAAAGAGACTAACATAACGCCTAAAACGCCGGGCACCAAGGCGCTCTGGCCAATGGCGTGCCAGTTGCGGACAGGAAGGCGTCCAAACAGGCGCGGCCCGCCCGCGCATTGCCTCACGCCATACGCGCTGGAGAGCGGCGGGATGAAGTCGCGATGCGTGAGCGGTGAGGACGTGGCCAGGACGGTCAGCTTGCCCTCGTATTCCGGGTGCGCCTGGTAGATGGTGGCCAGGAGTCTTTTTTCGGCGGCGGCCTTGTCAGCCTGGTACGCTGCGTCACGTCCTTGCTGCCAGGTCTTGGCGGCGTCAAGGCCGGTGCTGGCAAAGGCCGTGATGGTCTGGACGCGGCGGCCAGCAGCGGTCTGTTCGGTCGCTGTGACGATGCCGGTGGCGGCAGCCTCTTCTTGGCCGCGCAGGATGCGGTTCAAGTCAAGCGAATTGAGGCAGGAGGTCAGCCGCGGTTCCACGTCGAGGCTGGCGTCGAGGACGCCATACAGGGTGAAGAAGCCGCAAGTTTCCGGCAGCCCGGCGATTTGTTCGCGGTAATACGCTTTGACGGCTTTCGGGGGAAGCAGTTTCAGGATGGCCTTGGGGTGAATGGCGAAGTAGGCATCGTCGAAAACGATGGTGCTTCCGTCAGTGCATTCGATTTGGTGGCAGTTTCGGTTGACCAGGTCAAGGCCGCGGCGCGGGACGACGCCGGTGCGGATGGTGACGCCGTGCCGTTTGGCTTCGCGCAGGAAGCCGGTGAGGAGGGCGCGGCCGCTGCGTCGAACTCTGGCGATGCGGCTGTCCAGGCCATGGCTGATCCGGAAGTGGTGGTTGACCGAGCATTCGCCGGGTGGAGTGCCATGGCAGGTGGCATTGGCGGTGAGCGCGGTGCGCAGTTCGCCAGCGATACCCAGTCGATCCAGGAATTCGTCTAAAGTCAGGAAGTCGTATTCGGACGGGCTGCTGTTGAGTTGTTCGGCATCGCAGCGCACGTCGAACATGGGGGTGTTGGCAAAGGCATCCTGTTCGGCTTGGTAGTAGGCGAAGATTTTGTCCCGGTCAGCTGGGAAGCGTTGGGACAAGTATTCGGCGATGGCTCGGACTCCGCGCGGCCAATCATAGCGGCTGCCAGTGGGCGCCAGGCACAGCGTGCTTTGGAAGGGTTCTTCCTGGACCAGGTCGGCGATTCCGAGCATGGCGAGCATTTGGGGGAAGGCATTGTCAAAGCCGCCGGTGAAATGGAAGCCCGTGTCAAACGGCACGCCTTGGCGCTGGAAGCGGCGCAGGAGGCCGCCGACGCGCGGCGTCGCCTCCAACAGCGTCACCCGGCGGCCAGCCAAGGCCAGCAGCACGGCCATAGTCATGCCGCCGGCGCCGCTGCCGACAACCAGGGAATGCGGTTTGGAAGCCTTGTTTGTCATGGGTCACATCACCAGTCCGCCGTTGACTGCGATGACTTGACCATGAATATAGGTGCTGTCCGGACCGCAGAGGAAGCTGACTACGCCGGCGACTTCATTGGCGACTCCAGCCCGCGCCAGCGGTATCAGTGGCAGGATGCGCTCTTTGGGGAGTTCCTTGGTCATGTCGGTTTCAATCAGACCAGGCGCGATGGCGTTGACTAAGACGCCTTTGCGCCCGACTTCGCGGGCCAGGGCCTTGACTGCGCCAATCAGGCCGGCCTTGGCAGCGGAATAGTTGACTTGGCCGGCCTGGCCGGTCTGGCCAGAGGCAGAGCTGATCGCGATGATGCGGCCGCTTTTCCGCGCCAGCATGCCGAAGACAAGGGGCTGGATAGTGTTGTAGAAGCCATCTAAGTTGGTTCGCAGGACGTCAGACCATTGCGCCGGCGTCATGAATGCGAATAAGTTGTCGTCAGCCTGGCCAGCGTTGAAGACGGCCACATCCGGTGCTCCGCCTTCGCCGAACGCGCCTTCGAGCTGGCGGCGGGCCTCGTCGCGGTCGCCGACGTCGAAGGTGAGCAGGGTGAAAGGGACGCCGCAGGCCGCGACGCCGTCAGCCAGCTCAGCGCTGGCTGCGGATTCCTGTCGGCAAGTGGCGATGATGGCATAGCCGTCGCGCGCCAATCGCAGGGCCGTCGCCCGGCCGATGCCGCGGCTGCCGCCGATGATAAGTGCCGTTTTTTGGGTGGTATTCAAGGTTGTGCCTCGCCGTCTCCGGCCGGCGTTGTGCGACCGATAGCCGCCAAGACGGGCGTTCCCTAGGCTGGCGGTGTTCTGAAAACGTGATGTTTGGTTAAAAAAGATAAAATTTAATGCAAAGGCAATGGGAAGTCAAACTTTAAGATGACAGATAGGGATTTGCAAAGGCACCAGGGCGCCATAAAGTAATATCTATAAAATGCTGCGTTTCGTTTTTTGGCCTGGCGCTGATCTTCTTTAGGTCTTGTTCAGCTTGGACACCCGGGGGTGGCGATTGTGCGGATGAATGAATAGAGGGCTGGAGTTTTGGCGTTTTTCTTGCCAGCGGCCCGTTATATGGTTATGACAGAATCAGATGGAAGGAGTGGAAAAAATGTTTGCCCGTATGCTGCCGAGAAGTTTGTGCCTTGGTGTGGTGGTGCTGTTGGTTGGGGTAGTGAGCGGATGCATGAACAAGGGATTCGTCTATCCTATCAACGCCGGAAATTTGTATTCCGAGCCGGATGTTCTTGTGAACCGTCCCGTGTATGTCGTTCCGTTTAGCGACGAACGCCCTCCTGAGTACAATTCACTGAAAAGGTCCAATCTTGCTATGATTCCCTTGGTCCCGTTCAGCACGGGGTCGATTGAGCATCCGGAACAAAAATGGCGGCGCGCCTTTCAGCCCCAGTTTTCGTTTCCAAGGGAAGACGAGCCGAAGCGCAGAGGATTTGTGCCGGTATGCGACACGTTGACAGAGGCAGTTTACTATAGCACGACGCAGTCACGGCTTTTCAGCCGCGTCGAACCAGCCCCTGCTGAGATTCCTGCAGGCAGCCTAGTGCTGGATTGCCGCCTCTTAGGCACGAAAATGACCTTGTCTAAAATTACTTATGGGATATCCTTCCTGGCCATTGTGCCTTGGTATGTGATGGCCTTGCCCAAAGGCGTGGCTGGCAACAGCCTTGATATAGAATTGGTACTCAGCAATGCCGGCCAGGTGGTCTGGCGGTATCCGTTCAGCAAGTACAGCAGCAAGGTCTTCGGCGGATACTACAACAGAGACAATCTTTTTATCGGTTATCCGGAAGGCATGCAAGAAGGCATGAACGAAGCCTTGGCTGACCTTGCTGCTGCCATGCGCCGGGAACCGGAAAAATTTCGGTAGTCGTAGCTGCCCATGTTGCTTTGCCAGGAGAGCTGTTTTCCCAGGATGCGCCGAGAAGCCAGGCGTCATTCTGGGGTAGTGCCTGCGGCGTTTCATGGCTGGTTCAGTTCGGGTGATATGAAACGATTTTTTATTGCTGTTGCGTAGTTCCATTTGGCGCGGGAGTCGAGCATTTCATGAAAAAGAAGGCGATTTGTCTGGTCTGCGGCGGTCAATCGACTGAGCACCAGGTGTCGTTGTTGTCGGCCATCAATGTCGCGGCTGCGATTCCGCGTGACGAGTATGATGTCCTTGTTGTGGGGATTGATCAGCAGGGAGGATGGCATTGGTATCCAGACGGTGTTTTCCACGTCAACGGCAGTGATGCTGACCGCATTGCGCTGGCGCCTGGCGGCGTTCCGGTTTTTCCAGTGCGGCTGCCAGCCGGGGCGGCGCTGGTTGAACTCGAGAACCCTGGCCAACGGCAGTTTTTCGAGGTTTTGTTTCCGGTTTTGCATGGCGCCAATGGCGAGGACGGGGCGTTCCAGGGGCTGGCGCAGATGCTGAATTGCCCTTGCGTCGGCTGCGGCATTGCCAGCTCCGCTATTTGCATGGACAAGGCGATCACTAAGCGGCTGTTGCATGAAGCTGGAATCAGGACGGCGCGCGGTCTTTGCCTGCGGGCAGGCGCGAGTCAGCCGGGGTGTGACGAGATCGCGGCGCAGCTTGGCCTGCCTGTGTTCGTCAAGCCAGCCGGCGGCGGGTCTTCGGTCGGAGCATCCAAGGCGATGTCGGCCGAAGCCTTGGAGAGCGCCCTAGCCGAAGCCTTCCAATATGACGAAAAAGTCCTGGTGGAGGAGTACGTCGTCGGCCGCGAGATTGAATGCGCCGTACTCGGCAACCACGAGCTTTTTTGCGCTGTGCCTGGCGAAGTCATCCCTAAGGTCGGCTTCTATTCGTATGAAGCCAAATACACGATGGCAGACGGCGCAGAATTGCGTGCGCCAGCTGACTTGACGCCAGCGCAGGTCGCGGAAGTGCAGGCGCTGGCCAAACGGGTCTACGAGGCTCTTGATTGCGCAGGCATGGCCAGGGTGGACTTTTTCTTGCGGCCTGACGGCGCCTGGGTGCTGAACGAAGTCAACACGATTCCTGGCTTCACCAGCATCAGCATGTATCCGCGCCTGCACGGGCTGTCCGGGGTTTCATATCCTGATTTAGTCCGCCGATTGCTGCAATTATGCATTGATAAACACGAAGGGACGTGTAAATTGATACGTCAAGGCCGACCGTCGAGCCGATGAGCTGCTCGTCGGCCGCCTTGGTGAGTTGGCAACACATATCGACAAAGGAGGAAGCAATCATGCGCAAGACATTCTTGGCTCTTGGATGTGCGGCAATTATCGGTCTGTTGAGTGGGTGTGCGACACCGTATCCGGTGGGCACCATCTTCACGGAAGTCAGCCTGCCGGCGGGCGTCACCAGCCAGGCGAGCTACAGCAAGGTCGGCCGGTCGCAATGCGAGTCCATCCTGGGCCTGGTCGCCATCGGCGACGCCTCGATCGAGCAAGCCTGCAAAAATGGCAACATCACGAAAATTCATCACGTCGATTGGAAGGCGCGCAACATCCTTGGCGTCATCGGCAAGTATGAATGCGTCGTCTATGGCGACTGAAGCAGGCTGACACAGCGTGACTGACCTGGGGACAGACCCCAGGTTCTTCGGCCGGAGCAGCTCGGCGCACAAGGCCAAAGCCTTGCAACCGAGACTCCGGCCGCGATTTTTTTGTCGCTAATGAGAGCAGGCGAGATGCACCGTATACTTCGCGAAGGGCCGCCGGGGATGTTGGTGGGCAAACTTTGCCAGCTCATCGTCTACTTACCCACTGTGCTTGAGTACTGGAATTTAATGGAGCCGTCATGACTAATCGTTTGCCAGGCAGCTACATTGCCACTGGGAACATCCCCAACGCCACCACTTCTTACCACGGCGAGGTGCTGTCGCTCCTCTTCGGCTTCTGCGAAGGGGCGATGAAATTCAACAACCGTGTGTTTATTTATGGCGACCGGCTCATTCGCGTCAATTTGAACTGGATACGCGATTACGTCCTGACCATGAAGGGGTTCCGCTACACTGAGAAGGATCTCCGCAGTTTCCCTGACCTCCTGCTGGAAAAGCAGCATGACAAGGGCTTTTTCTACGAAATCATCGCTCCGGTGAGCGACATGCACTCTGGCCGGCCTTGGGTCAGAAATGGCGTGATCACGCAGATGTCCTCGCCTGAATGTTGCTATTATGAAGAGGGCATGGACTTTGGTCTTTGCCGCTTGGAGCTTGAAGCCGACATCGAATACCTGATGGTCGAAGGAGTCTATATGATCTGGCAGGCTACCGGCGATGACCAGTGGCTCGCCCAAGCCATGCCCAAACTCGAAAAAGGCCTCGACTATGTATGCAGCGACCCGCTCCGCTGGGACAGTCACTACCAGCTCGTCAAACGCCCACGCACTCTTGATACCTGGGATTTTCTGGACAATATGCGCTCCAGCTATGACCGCGCCATACACCCCGATGATCCCATGGGTATCTTCCACGGCGACAACACTGGCCTCTACAACGCCAGGCTCATCATGGCCAAGCTCCACCGCTATCTCGGCGATGACGCCGCTGCGCAGCGCCATGAGGAATTGGCCGCTGCACTCCGCGAACGCATCATGACTTTGCTTTGGAATGGCGATTTCTTCCGCCATTTCCTTGCCCTTGATCCTGTTGACTACGGCGTTGACGAAGAGCGACAAATGAGTCTTTCCAACGCCTACGCCCTTAACCGCAATATCCTCAGTTTCGCCGAAAAAAAGCGCGTCATCGCCGCCTATCGCGCCATGCGTGACAAATACCAAGGCGAATACGACGACTTCCGTAATCTTGAGCCGCCTTACCCGATGTTTCACAGCCGCAAGGCCGGCCAGTATGTCAATGGCGCCATCGCGCCATTCGTCGCTGGACAGCTCGCCCTCGGCGCCTTCGAAACCGGCGAGGAATCCTACGGCGTGGACATTCTCAAGCGCATGGCGCGCAAAATCAGCCGCGACGGCAAGGTTGCCTTCCTCTACGACTGGGAAGGCCAGGACATCGGCGGTGGTCCCCGCTGCTGGTGCGGCGCCGAACTCATGCATGCCCAATGCGCTGGCCTTGCTGGCGTCGTCGACAACGACAAGCTCTTCGCCGACGTCACGCTGTCGCCGCGCTTTGCCGCTGCCCACGAGCCGTGCGCCAGCGTCAGGCTGGAATATGCTTGCAGCGGTAAGGCCGTCGAGTACGACTTTGCCGCAGATTACCAAGCCCGCAGCCTGAGCGTAAAATTGTTCTCCGACCATCACAACGCCAAGTTGCGCCTGTATCTGCCTGCCGGCGCTAGCGCCAGCGCCGTGTCGCGCAATGGACAGCCTACTGCCTGGCACGACGAATTAGTCGGACAAAGCCACTACGCCTGCGTTGACTCGCTTGTTGCTGGCGACACTATTGTTGTGCAGTATTGAACAGCCTGCCGTTTCCATGTGTGGCCAATCTTGACAGGTGACGGTGGACATGTAAAGTAACTATAGATTTTTACATAACATTGCGCCTGGCAATGGAGTAACGCCGAGGAGAATGGACTAAGGGAGGACTGCCGGGATGACCTTAGAAAAGAAAATCTATCAGCTATGGAAACAAGCATCTCACTTGGTTTACGCTGATGAACTGCCGGTCAATGGCCACTAGCGCCGCCGATCTGGACAAGGATCATTTCGGCGAGTTCTTTTTGCGTAATCACGGCCAAGGCTTGGATGAAGCCTTGGAGAAAGAAGGCATCACAATCGGTCGGCTGCTGAATAATCTGGGACTCGTACGCGAAGAAAGGCTGAACTTGGCCGGTTTGTTGATGTTTGGACGGAAGCCGCAGCGTTTCCGACCCGAGCTTGTTATCAAAGCCGTCTCTTTTTTCGGCAACGATCCGACCGGCGACCTCTACCGGGATAGTGAGGACATCGACGGCTGTATTCGGAACCTGCACAAGGGCGCCATGTCTTTCCTGAACCGCAATCTGCGCCATGTACAGGGGGACAAGGGATTCAACTCCCTGGGCGACCTTGAGATTTCATTCGCCGCGCTGGAGGAGCTGGTGGTCAATATGTTATTGCATCGCGATTATTTCATTTCCGCGCCATGGCGGATTTTGATCTTCGATGACCGCGTGGAACTCATCAGCCCCGGCATGCTGCTGAATAATCTGACTGTCGAGAATATCCGTAGCGGCGTGTCTATCATTCGCAATCCGATTATCGCCTCCTTTGCCACCAAGGAACTGCCCTATCGCGGCATTGGCACTGGCATCCTCCGCGCCCTGTCCAAGGCGCCCGACCTGGAACTGGAATCAAGCCAAGAACACAACCTGTTCACTGCGCGAATTCCCCGAAAGATTGAATAATGACTAACAGCCATTGTAAAAAACAGATCGAATCGCGCAGTGCCTGAGGACTCTTCCCGACAGCGTTTCATCGAGGCCAAGGGGCGTGTGCGAGGAGCAGATGCGGTCACCGTCACCAAGAACGAGATTCAGGTATACTCAAGAAGTCAGGACATTTCATCCTTGCCATCGTGCGGGTTGACGGCAAACGCATAGACCGGTTGTCTGAGCTGCTGAACAAGGGAGAACCCCCGGGATGACCTTAGGAAAGAAAATCTATCAACTATGGAAACAAGCATCTCATCGTGGTTATGCCGATGGGCTTCCGGTCAGTGGCACTACCATTGAGGACCTGGACAAGGATCATCTCGGCGAATTCTATTTGCGTAACCGCGGACAAAGCTTGGATGAAGCCTTGAAGAAAGATGGCATCACCATCGGCCAGATGCTGAACAAGTTGGGACTCGCATGCGAAGAAAGGTTGAACTTGGCCGGATTGCTGATGTTTGGACGGAATCCGCAGCGTTTCCGTCCAGCACTTGTTATCAAGGCAGTCTCGTTTTCCGGTAATAATCCGAAAGCCGGCAAGTACCGGGATAGCGAGGACATCGGCGGCTGTATCCGGGATTTGCACAAGGGCGCCATGTCGTTCCTGACCCGCAATCTGCACCAATTGCAGGGGGAAAGGGAATTCAATACCCAGGCCGACACAGAGATTCCGTTCGTCGTGCTGCAAGAACTCGTGATCAATATGCTATTGCGCCGCGATTACTTCCTTGCTGAGCCATGGAGGATTATGATTTTCGATGACCGCGTGGAACTCATCAGCCCTGGTGCGTTGCCGAGCAATTTGACTGTCGAGAATATGCGCCGCGGCGTGTCGATTATCCGCAATCCGACTATCACGTCCTTTGCCACCAAAGAATTGCCATATCGCGGCGTCGGCATCGGTATCCTCCGCGCCCTGTCCAAGGTGCCCGACCTGGAATTGGAATCAAATCAGCAGGCCAACCTGTTTACGGTAAGAATCCCCCGAAGGATTGAGTGATGGGGGGCTTTACGGGTTCAGGGAAAATAAAATTGAAAATTCGTGAATTGCCTTCAGTGGAGATAAAGACGTTGCTGCTTAGTTTCTGCTTGCAGGCATGACCTTTGCCGTAAAACCCGGAAGATGCGAAAATTTTCCAGAACTTACAATCAGTGGCCCAGAACGTGCTGGCAAAGACATTCTGTTAGGCGAGTTGTTTGATGACTATCCTAAGCCTGATAGGCCCGTTGATTTTGTCTTGGCTTACAAAGGAAACCCCGTAGCTATTGGGCTTGCGCGATACGATTCCGACCGTGGCGGAACACAGGAAGACGATCGAACCGGACAGTACAGGGACTGCGCTACAGAAATTCTTAACTATGCCAAGAAACATAGCTTGCCTCTGAAAGTAATTTTTCTCAACGACGGCCCAGGACTTCTCCTCGGCTCCATGTGGCGGGATTATGACAAGATTGAGAATTTGTGCCCTGATTTGATTAGAGTCGTTACTCTCAGGATGATTCCCGAGCGTGTAACGATGAAGTGGCTTCTCTCGAAATGAAATAGAGTGTACAGATGGCGACAAGCGTACCCAGCAAGAATGGAAACGACAGCGGAAGTGCTGTTGAACTCACGTATTCCGGCAAGCTGCCGAGAACCCAGGTGCTTGCCGAACCGGCCAATACGACTTTTCGGGCTGTCCAAAAGAGTGACTCGCCAAATCGTTTGTTCTGCGGCGATAATCTTGCTGCATTGAAAGCGTTGGTCGGCGATCCGACGGTCCAAGGCAAAGTATCCCTTGTATACATTGATCCACCGTTTGCAACAAAGGGCGCATTTCTTTCTCGCAAACAAAGAAAAGCCTATGATGATGACCTGTGCGGCGCCGAATACGTGGAAAACCTCAGGCAACGCCTTATCCTACTGAACGAGCTTCTTTCACCGTCAGGGTCGATATATCTGCACCTTGATGAAAATATGGTTTTCCAGATGAAACTTATTATGTTAGTTTCCTGAATTTTTTACACTTAAAAAGCTTATGTTCTTGATTATGAAGTGATTGTATCAAAAATCAAAAGGAAATGTTGAGTGTTATTTTACACTCAATACTAACTTTGTATAGTCCTATAGTTCAATGAGATACGCTATTGAGTGTAAAAATGTTAGGAAGTTCACATATTATGGACGAAGTTTTTGGATCGGTTAACTATCGCAATATGATCGTTAGAAAAAAATGCAATCCAAAGAATTATACGAAAAAGGCGTATGGCAATGTAGCTGATTTCATTTTGTTTTACACTAAGACAGATAATTACACATGGAATCGCCCTGTTGAGCCGCTTACTGAACAGAGCGCAAAAGAATACCGCTATGTAGAACCTGAAACCGGGCGACGTTTTATGAAGGTTCCCGTCCATGCGCCGGGGAAACGCGATGGGGCTACTGGCGGTCGTTGGCGTGACAAACTCCCGCCGCCGGGAAAACATTGGCAGTATACACCGGAGACCCTTGATGAGATGGATGCGCGGGGCGAGATTTGCTGGTCAAAGAATGGCAATCCGAGACGGAAAGTTTATCTGGACGAACACCCAGGCGTCGGCATCCAGGACATTTGGCTGGAGTTCCGAGATGCCCACAACCAGAACATCAAGATAACGGGCTATCCTACAGAGAAGAACCCGGATCTCCTCCGGCGCATCATTCTAGCGTCTTCCAATCCAGGGGATATAGTTCTCGATTGCTATGCGGGTTCAGGAACGACGTTAGCAGTAGCAGATGAACTCCAGCGGCGTTGGATTGGCGTAGACCGAAGCCATGAGGCCATTTTCACGATCTTCGAGCGTTTTGAGCGTGGGTTGCTTCCTATGGGGGACTATGTTGCAAAACCGTCAAAGGCTGCCAAGGATGATTCCCAGCCACTTTTGTTCGATTCGTTCGAAGACATATCCCATCCGCTGGAGTCGGACGACTCGGAGCATCAACCCATTACTGACTTTTCGATTTACGTTGAAGTCGATATGCCGTCTGAAATGAAGTGCGTAGTTGACAAATGGGTACAATATCATGGCAGCAAGTATTTAGAGCCGACAACGGTCGTTGCAGAAGGCGGCAACCAGGCAGGAGCGTGCTGCAAGTTACGTTGTGCCGCACCTTAATTGTAGCCAATGCGCAAAATCTTGTGATGAATAATTATAATCCTTCCAGGTGGCGTATAGCTCAGGCTTGCATGTTGTCTTTGAGCCACAACTACGTTTGTGTGTCACCCCTCCGGGACTCAAAAAAATAATTCACCTCACCCAGGGCTGCGCGGGCCTGGCGACCCGGCTTACCCTGGGTTTTTATGTGTCGCCCTCCGGGCTTTTGCCGTTCCGTGCGCCTTAACCGAGGGTAGCTGCCACCCAGGCCTGAGGCTCAGAGGCGGCGCTATGAGCAAGCCCTATACGCGGAAATTTATAATCGGGTGCGCATTGATACTCGGGGTTCCGACAAGCTGCGGAGCAAGGTGCCCCGGATAAGGTGCTTTAGTGGACTGCAGT
This sequence comes from Lentisphaerae bacterium ADurb.Bin082, assembly GCA_002070945.1. Taxonomy (GTDB): domain Bacteria; phylum Verrucomicrobiota; class Lentisphaeria; order Oligosphaerales; family Oligosphaeraceae; genus JAAZKI01. The sequence goes on along the minus strand of MWEG01000023.1, from coordinate 164,124 downwards.
TTCATAGCGAACTCAAGACTGCCCATGCGGGATGAGCATGAGGGAGTGATGGGTTGTTGACTGCCCCGGCGGGATTACAAGCGGGATTTCCATCCTTCATCCAGCATGGTCAGGTAATTGGCGACAGGCACGTATTTCGGAATGCTGTTGCCTGAGCCGAGCGCATATCCTCCGCATTTGCCTAGTTCATCAAGAAGAGAACGTGTATGCTTCCTCACTTCTTCAGTTGAGGAACGGCATAACTTGTCTAAGTCGTATCCTCCGAGGATGGCTATTCTGTCCTTATATTTTTTTGCGAATTCAAAGACAGGCATAATCGCATCTTCATAGGAATGTTTTGCGTCAATACCAACGAAATCTATGATATCGTCCATGATTGACGTCAAGTTGCCGCAGGAATGCATGATGCAGGGTTTATTATGGTCGTGTATGATATCGGCAAGTTTTTTATGCACCGGCAGGATTAATTCCCTCAAGTCCTGTGGAGATAAGAGTGTCTGCGTTCTATATCCGAGGTCATCGCTGATAATGAGTGCTCCGACAGAATCAAACCCAGCCATGCCTTTGTACATTGCCACGAAGAGCGTCTCTATCCTCTCAAGAATTTCGTGAAGCAGTTTTCTGTCATCCGCAAGAAAAAAACAGATGTTCTCATATCCGCAAAGCTCTTGCAGTAGTTCAAAAACTCCGCTTCTCTGCCCTATTATTTTCATGCCTGCGGGCAGTACGGGTGTGACGGCTTCAAATTCATGGAAAGTTATGGAGGAAACTTCGGGCCACGGGTATTTGTTAAAGGATTCGCGGTCGTTGATAGGATAGCCGGTGCTGCGGTCAATTAGACTTCCTACTGTAAATTTGCATCCGGGCCAGACGGGAAGGTGGTCGTAGCCGGCGCGGTAATAAAATTCAATCGTGGAAATCCTGTCGGGCAGAAGTTTGCCGAGGATGGACTCCATAACGGGATTATTTACGTAAAGTTCGTAAAAAGGCACGTAGTCTGGTTGTTTCCTGCGCCACAACACGTCAAGCAGACGGTTGAAATCAGGAGCTGGTTTAATGGAGGTTTGTTCAAGAGAGTTCATTTCCATGTTTTCCCTTTCCTTTTTGACTATTTAAGCATATTCTCGGTCGTTTTCTTCATAGGCGGCTATGTTCTTGGCTGAATAACAGTGCTATGATACAGTAAGCGGAGCCTCGCTATCCAGATGTGTATCCCAAACCCAAGGAAATAGCATGAGTCCGAAAAAGTACTCAAACCCCTGAATCAGTGAAGTGGAAATAGCGACGCGATTTTCACTTCACTGATTCAGGGTACTTCAATTCCATTCCAGATGATGAATTATTGTAATCGGCCAGCCGTTGATACCTAAACTTTTGTTAATGTTATGGCCATATATAATTTGATGGCAATCGGTCGCCGATTGATACTCGCGATTTCCACAAGCTGCGGAGCCAAACGCCCCGGGTAAGGCACTTTAGTGGACAATGGACAATGGACGTTAATGGACATTAGTGGAGAGTGGACGTGGACGTTAGTGGACTTTAGTGGACTTTAGTGGACGTTAGACAGTAAGGCACTTGTTTTCCATAAGTTTTATGAAAATTATCCATGTCCAGCACAATAATGTGCTGAATCTTGTGATAGACGCAAAAGGCGCGGCAGGCGTCGCGCCTTTTGCCGTGTGTCCCGGCAGTTAGAACCAGTTTTTCCAGTAGACTCCCCGCTCGGCGTACATTTTCACCGCGCTGATGTTCTCCACATGGCCATCCATCATGACATAATTGGCTGATGACCCGCCGTGCCGGGACGTGTTCACCCGCGTGGGGTCGGTCAGGCTCACGATCAGATGTTCGTGGGTGGCGCCGAGAGTGCCTCCCGAACTGCGTTGATTCGGCCCAAAAGAAATGCTTTTGCTCGGCTCAAGGCAGCGATTGATCTTGATCACCTTCGGATCCCAATTGCCCTGTTTGTGAACGCCATAATTGGCGATATAGCTGAGACTGTTGCCGTGGATTCTGTTGTAATCGATACAGGAATACGGCGTGGTGTCCGACGGGCATAGATAGGACTTCCAGTCGCCAATGTAGTCGAAAAGCAAGGGGAAGCAATAGGGCGGAATCCACGGTCGAACTCCCGTAGGAATGCCGTTAGCCACCGGCACGATCATGTCGTCAAAGTCACCAATGTACATGGCGTCGGCCAAGCCAAACTGTCTCAAGTTGTTCACGCAGCTGATGGTTCTAGCCTTCTCACGCGCCTTGCTTAGGGCAGGCAACAGCATTGCCGCCAGGATGGCGATGATTGCGATGACAACCAGTAATTCGATCAGCGTGAATGCGGATAGCTCTTTGTTTGTATGATGCGGCTTCATGGGATGATTCCTTTTTTTACTTGTTTGTTGAAGTGCTTCAATTACGTTCGTCGAGATGATGAATCATTTAGGAAGATCGAAGTTTTCAGTTTTCTCCCCAATGAATCATACTTATATTATTATATCATAGCCTTCATTCATTAGCAAAAGTTTTCAAGACAGAAAATGTATGTTATATTATCAATTACGGTAGACATTCTTGCAAGGAGCAAAGCAGAGATGCCGGAACACATTAGATTCATCGAAGTTCGCAGGGGAAAGTCATGGCTTGGCGGGTACAATTACGGGCCATATCCGCTTCACAAGTTCAGTATAATCAACAAGCCAGACCCTGTTTATCCGCTATGGACGCCGTCATGCGGCCTGGATGAATGGCGCAGGGAGTGTTACCGCGAGAGGAGATTTTCTGATACATTCGCCGTGGAATATGTCCAGCAGGGAGTTTTTATCTTCCAACAGAATAATCTCACCATGCGGGTCAATCCCGGCGAGATTTTCCTGCCGCACTTGGACATGGACAACTCAATCCGATGCGAGACCGCTTTTGCCGTGAAGAAGACGGTTATCATGGAGGGGCCGCTGCTACGGCAGATACTTGAGATGCTTGGCCTCACCCGCGTTGACATGATCTCCGCCGGTGATCATGCTCGGTTAGATGGCATCATTGACCGGCTTTATGAGTTGAACGGAGAGAATACGCAGGAAAGCCGCCGAGAATCAAGCATCCTTTGCTATTCTCTTCTTGTGGAGCTGGCTGAGATGATAACGGTTTGCCGACGTCCGCCGGAACTGCAACGGGCGCTTGAGTACATTTATAATCAGCTTGAATCGACGATGTCCCTCCAGGACCTTGTCCGTCATTCCGGCGCCAGCAGTGCGACGCTTCACCGGCAGTTCCGCCGTTATATGAATACATCGCCGGTCGCCTATTATCTTGAGCAGAAATTGGAACGCGCCAAGACCTTGCTGGAGAGTCATTCGTACTCTGTCAAGGAGATTGCCGAACTTCTCCATTATTCCTCCCCGCAGTATTTCGCTTCCGAATTCAAGCGGAAATACGGCTTTCCTCCCAAACATTTCAAGTGTCGCCGCAAGCAGGGGAATTGAGAGTGATGACTGTCATGAATGCTATGGTAATAGCAATAACTTCAGAGTGCAGGCGACCGGCAAAGTGCATTTGCGTTGTGCTTTGCTCATTTACTAATCATATTTACATTCTATCGGGATTGCTTTTTGCAGACGTAGTTGACTTTACCACCGAACGGGTATAAATAAAGTCATTTTTCGAATAATAGCGGTTTGATCGATTGGTTTCTCCGACTGAGCAGTCGAACAGGCCGCATGAGGCGGAGAAGTCATTCAGGTCGCCGCATGCTTGACTTGAATGGCCTGAATACCACCCAAGCCTCTGAGATGCGCCACCACGAGTAACCCCTGGTGAAGCGAAGCGGGGCCTGGGGCATGGCATCCCCCGCTATCTGAGCCTCGGAGAAGCGGCACAAAAGACTGAACCATTACGGCAGCACGCCGGAACTCCGAGGAGCCATGACCGCCCCATTGCATTCTTTTCGCCCCCGGGAAGAACCATCTGGAACCTGTTGATAATTGTCACGCCTGGCGCTATTTTATACATTATTACATGCGGAAAACGTGTTTTTAATCACAAAATCAGCATAAAACAGGGGGCATTATGCGTATTCACCGTATTCTTTTGGACAAGTTAGAGACTTGGAAAGACATGCCCTTTCGCAAGCCGGTTCTTTTGCAGGGTGCTCGTCAGACTGGCAAGACCTGGGTTATGGATGAGTTTGGCAGGACTTGCTTTGACTATGCAGCCAAGTTTGATTTTGATGCCAACCTTGAATTACGCAAAGTTTTTGAGCGCACCAAGGATGTCGAGCGCCTTTTGAAGGAATTGGCGTTGTTTGTTAAGGTTCCGCTTATTCCTGGCAGGACTCTGCTCATCTTTGACGAGGTTCAGGAGTGCGAGGCGGCGCTGAATAGTTTGAAATATTTTCATGAGAATGCCCCGCAATTTCATATCATTGCGGCTGGTTCCCTGCTGGGCGTAGCTGTCAAGAAAAAGCGGATGACTGTTCCGGTAGGGAAAGTGATGACCTTACGGATGTACCCAGTGACTTTTCAGGAATTTCTGCGCGCATCGGACCTTGAGACCTGGGAATATGTGGAAGGCATCGTCAAGCTGGAAAATCTTCCGGAAATCATTTTGAGCCGTCTTTTGCTGGAATACAAAAGATACCTTGTCTGCGGAGGAATGCCGGAAGCGGTTAACCATCTTTTGGAAAACCGAGGGATACGGGAGGTGGACAAGGTTCTTCAGGATATCCTGGCGCTTTATGAGCTGGATTTCGCCAAATACGCCGAACCCGTCCAAATACCGAGAATTCATGCGTTATGGCATGCTTTGCCTTCGCAGTTGGCCCGGGAAAATCGGAAGTTCATATACAAAGTGGTGAAGACCGGCGCCCGGGCACGAGAATATGAGGATGGACTGCTTTGGCTTGAGGGGGCCGGCATGATTCAAAGGGTGTTCAATACCTCAAAACCGGGCATTCCCCTGAGTGCGTACAAGGATATCTCCGCTTTCAAGGTTTATGCCGCCGATTGCGGGTTGCTACGGGTGCTGGCAAAAGTTTCTCCGGAGATTATTCTGGGGGAATACAGCAACTATACAGAATTCAGGGGCGCCATTGCCGAAAACGCAGTGCTTCAGTCATTGCTGCCGCAATGCGAGAACATCCCGTATTACTGGAGTTCAGGCAATAAGGCGGAAGTGGACTTCTTGCTGCAATTGCGTACTGACATCATACCGGTGGAAATCAAGTCGGAGCATCGCGTCAGCGGAAAAAGCCTGTCGGTGTATAACAAAAAATTCGCTCCCCGATGCAGAATCCGCTTTTCAAGCAACAATCTTCAATTGAATGACGGGCTGCTAAGCTGTCCACTTCCACTCGCAGACTGGGTGGTGAAATGGCTGGACAATGGAACAATCCAGGGCAAGCCTGTCCACTGTTCCAACGCAATTCGGTAAGGCCGACCTTGCCACGCAAGAATTTTGCCAGAACAACCCTGTCCGCCAAAGCAACAACCCTATAAAAAATTCGTGCTTTTTTATACTACAAGCGGACACGAAAATTTTGCTTAGGGGTGTCGCTTTGCGCGGGTCTTTCATGCATAGTCCGGCTCAAAGCATAGCGCCATTGGCTGGGAGTTGGGTGCCGTCGCGGGAGAAGTTATTGAGCTGGCTCCAGCGGAGGCGGTGGCCGTAGGGTGCGGAGCGTCCGGGCAGGGGGGTGATGCGGATGGCGACCTGGTCGAGGACAGCGTTGTCAACGCGATGCAGCCTAAGCGCGTCAGGCATAAAGCTGCTAGCCCAAATGTTGGGGTATTCCACAGGGACAGCATCCTGGAAATAGACGTGGTCTTGCAGGTGCAGGCGGATATCGCGCAAGGTCACGTCAGTGATGGCGGCGCCATCGAGCGAGCCGATGAAGCTGCCGCTGATAGTGTGGATTTCCATGGCCGAGAAGGTCAGGCCGCGCACCTGGGCCTGATAAGGATTGGGGCTGCCTGGCTCAGTGCCAGCCCAGATGAAAAAGGGCCGGCCGACGTTGCGCATGACGATGTTGCTGAAAGCAATGCTTTCAATGGGTGTGCCACGCTTGAAATCCAGCCGCTTAACCGGGGTGAGGGAAAGCATGTCAATGCCATTTTTGGCGTTGTGAATAGCAAGGTTGCTGAAGGCGCAGTCGCGTATGATGCCGTCGCCTTCATAGCCTAGGCGGATGGCGCAGGCCGATGAACTCAAGATGCAATTGGTGACGACGATGCGCTCGCAAGGCTTGTCCTCGCCGAGGCGAGACGTGTCGGATTTCAGGGCGATGCAGTCGTCGCCAGCGTCGATGTCGCAGTTGCTGATGATGACGTTGGAGCTGCAATCGACATCAAGCGCGTCGGTGTTGGGGCCGTGCCGCGGATTGCGGATAGTCAGATTGTCGAGGCGGACGCCGTCGCAGCCGACAGGCCAGACCGTATAGCTGGGTGAATTCACGATGCGCACCTGGCGGACAGTCACGTCTTGGCAACGCCAAAAATAGGCTACGACAGGCCGAGGATTGACCGACTTGAGTACCCGATAATAGGCCACGCAGGACGACTTTGCCGCCTCCAACGGCTTTCCGTCTGTGCATATATGATTGGGGTCCCAGAAGGCGTCGCCGCTGCCGTCAATGACGCCATCGCCGGTGATGATGACGTTGCGTCGGTGAAATGCCCCCAGCAGGTAATGGCGAAGGGTTTGGCGTTCGGCGGCCTTGCCGTTGAAGGCATAGCGGTCTTCATGGTAGTCGTTGATGTCGCGTGAACCACGGATGACAGCGCCTGCTTCCAGCTGGAGAGTGAGGTTGTCTACGAGGTCAATGGAGCCGCAACGGTAAATTCCGGGCGGGACGATGACTTTGCCGTAACCGTCAGCAGTGGCGGCGGCAATGGCGGCGTTGATGGCGGGGCTGTCCAGGGCGACGCCGTCACCGATGGCGCCAAAATCGCGGATGTTGACTCGCATGGCAATTTTCTCCGTTGCGTGTTTTTTAACCACGGAATAGGCGGAATACGCGGAAATTTTTGTGTGGGGTTGTTTTTTTAACCACGGAATACACGGAATACACGGAAATTTTGTTTTAGGTTGTTTTTTTAACCACGGAATAGGCGGAATACGCGGAAATAGCGGATAAGCGTCAATTATTCCGCGAACATGGGTAGCCAGAAGGCGACGGAGAGGTTGCCGGCTTTGTCCTTGGCCTGGCAGCGGAACCACTGGTGGCCTTTGAATTTGGCTCTCAAGGCATTGAGGTCAGTGTCAGTCAAATCCGTGAAGGAATGAGTCCAGAGGTCTTTGTTGAGGTCGTCGACTGCGGTAGCTTCGAGTGAGGCCACGCCGCTGGCGTCAAAGGCGGTCCATTTGAGCAGGTCGGGCTTGTCTGCTTCGGCTGGGCCATGAATGAACATGTCGTCGAGGTAGATGGTGTCGCGATGCTTGGTGTTGCGGCGCTGGAATTCGATGGACTTGATGGTCAGGTTTTTGATGGCGTCCTCAGTGACGCCGATGTTTTGCAGGGCTTCGAGGACGTTGAAGGATACGCGCTGCCATTGTCCCTCGATCCAGGTGAATGTCTGGCTGCGGTTCAATTCGGTGGCTGCGGTTCCAGGCTTGCCCAAGGAGATGGTGTAGGCGCGGTCGGCCGTGGTAGTCAGGACGATGCGGAACGTCACGTCGCTGCGGGGATTGTTGTTGGCCAGTCGGAAGGATAGGCAGGGGTGACGGGAGGGCTGCCAGGCGACGGCTTGGCTGAGGTCGCCTTGCGAATAATAGGTGCCGTGGGAAAGGAAAGGCGTACGGCCAGTGTTGTTGATGACATCCAGCGAGTTGTAGCGGCCTGGAGTGAGTTGGGCACTGGAGGAGCGGCAGCCGTCCCAGTTGATGAACCAGTTGACAGAGGCGCCAAAGGTGAGGGAGTACCAGGACGGGCCAGTCTTGTCAGAGGCATAGTCAATCTTGATCGGAACGGTGACTCGTTCAGTCTGGTTGCCGGCGCCGTCAACGATGTTGTCAATGGCAAACTCAAAGACGTCGCCATCTTTGCCCTTGTTGAGATGATTGCGGAACAGGAATGGATGGTTGAGCTCAAGCTTGTCGGCAGTCTTGGAATGTGCGTACACGTTTGTCCACTGCGGCATGGGGACTTCTGCGCCAGCGACGAAGAATTTGGCTTTTTCGATGCTCCAGGGGGCGGCGCCGGAGTTGTCGAAAGTCACTGTGAGCATGGTTCCGTTGTGATGCGGGTGGCTGGATGCGACGATGGCGGTCGCCGGGGTCATCGGCTTAGTGTCAAGCAGGAAAGGCAGGTCAATGATGTGCGATTCCAGGCCGCGTGCGTCCTTGGCCTTGAGGAGCAGGTGGCAGATGCCGTCAGGGATGTCTTTCAGGCTGGGCGTGATCGCGCTGCCAGGGTCGTGGCGCGTCCAGGCCAGCGCTGCCAGCTTTTGTTCTTCCAGGTCGGCGGCTGGCGTCGGCCCGGTCAGGATGGCGCTGAAGACGTCGGCGACGCCGTCGACGTCAAAGAAGCGAGGCGTGCAGGAAAGTTGTTCAGCGGTTTTGACGGCTGGGCCAAAGACCAGGTCGTCGAGATGATAGCGGCTGTAGCGGCCAGTCTGATCCGTGGAGCCGATGGAGGCGATTTTGAAGGAGCTGGGCGTGAAGCGCGCCACTGAGAAGGGCTGGTTGACAAAAGCGTCGGCCGCGATGCCAAGCCATGTCCGCCAGGTTTCGTCAAATACGAAGTCGTTGGCATGGCGGACGGCCAGGGCTGAGGAGGAATCGTCCGGCGCCAGGCGGACATAGTGGCTGTTGCGGAAGCTTAGGCTGACTTGAGCCATATCCCAGGCGCGATAGCGGAATTGGACCAGCGGGTAGTTGGCCATGGAGAAATTCATGCTGAACGGCGTTTCCAGGGCTTGTTCGTAGGCGGTGTTTCGGACTTGCAGGAAGGCGCCTTGGCGGTCGTCGCTTTGGCGGATAGCCATGCGTTGGTTGGAGAATTGCAGGGGTTCTGGTGCGCCATTTTCAAAGGTCATGACAATAGGGCTGAAGCCTTCGACCGCCATCAGGACTGGCGGCGTATTGCGGCGTTCCGGGGCAGTGGCGGGGAGGATGGTCTCCTGGGCGTCGGCAGCGCCGATTTTGACTTGGAAGGCGATAGCGCCTGCGTCGGCAATGGCTTTTTGGACGTTGTCGGTCTTGGGCAGGATGGCGCGGATGGTCTCCTGGTCATCGAATCGTTCCATGACGAGGGGTTCGCCCAGGCAGTACAGGGTCACTTCTGCGAAGCGCGGGTCAACGTAGTCGGCATCATGGGTCAGGCGGACGGCGTCGCCGGTTTCATTGTCCCAAGCCAGGGTAAAGGGCAGCTCTGGATGGGGCACGATCCAGGCCAGCTGCTGAATTAAGGATTGGTGTTGATGGCGCAGGGTGATCCAGGCGTGGTTCAGGCCGTGTTGTGAGAACAGCGCGGCCCCTTGGTCGTCCAGCGTGGTGTCAGACGGCGGCTTTGGGGCGTCCAGAGAGGCGCGGACATAGCCGGTGTCTTCGGGTGCGGCCGCGATTTTAGGGCGATTGTAGAAGATGGGGACGAATTGGCTGATGGCGTAGGCTTCTCCGGGGCCGTTGCCTTGGATGCCGTTGGCGATGGCGTCGAGTTGTTCAATGCCGAAGCCATCTGGCCTGACCATGCGTTTCTGGGTGGCGTCCTCTGGCGTTCTGACGCTGGATGGAATCCAGATGGTCACCGTTGTCCAATCGTGGCGGTCTGGGGCGATGTCGTGCGGTACGGCTGGCAGCGTTGTCGCCCCGGCTCGTATCCAGGTCGGGCCGTCGGAAAAATCAGCGCCGGTGATATGGTGATAGAAGTTTTTCAGGGGGCGGTAGCTGCCATTGCCGTCCTGTGCGCCGATGGAATAGAAGAAGTTGAATCGGGCGCCTTCGGTGCGTTTGATTTTGACTTGCCAACCGGCTGTTTCCGCCAGGGGCGTGGCTGGCAGGGCGGCGTCCAGGCGCATCGTGCCAGAGCCGAGCTGGTTACGCAGCAGCAGGGCGCTGGCGTTGAGGGAGAAAGGCGTGATGACGCTTTGGCCGACCGGGTCAGTGCAGGTCCAGCGGGACGGCGCCAGCGGGTCCAGCGGGAAGCCGTTGACGGTGGCAGTCCAGGGACGCGGCACCTCGACCGCCGGTTTAGCCTCAGGCTCGGCCTTGGCTTCGATTACGGCTGGCGTCGCTGTCTCCAAGGGGAGCATATTGACGGGAAAGGAGCGCGGGCGGACGTTTTCGAAGGTGATTTTGATTTGAGCCAAGGTCATGCTGTGTACGAAAGTCCAGATTCCAAGCAGACCTTCTTGGATGGTCTCGGGGTCGGTTTCGGTGAAGATGACTTCGTCGTCAAACGAATACTCCAGCTTATTGCCGATTTTGCGCAATTTGATGTAGTACCAGGCGCCGTGGATGGGGCGTCCTTCGGAGACCAGGGGATTGAGGATTCGGCGGTACATGCCTTTGCGGCGGCGCGGCACAAGATAGGCGTTGGTCGTGGCAAGGCTTTCGCCGTTTTTGTACATCGTCGTCCAGTTCTGGGACAGGTTCTGGTCCCATTCGGTGCAGGCCACGGTGTATCCTCGGCTGGGGCTGGTGCGGTCAGCCATGATGGTGCAGTTGAGGTTGCCAGCGTCATCGTAATAGCCGTGCCTGGTTCCGGCGTAGAATTCCAAGGTCACATCGCCGGTGAAGACTTGCTTGCGCCAGAAGGCGCCCATGCCGGCCGGCGCTTCGCCGATCATGTGCGACCAGCTGGGCGTGCATTGGAAACGGTTGATGATCTGCCAGTCGCCGCCGTTCGCCAACCATATATACGGCGATTCGTTGAAAAATTCGTCGATGACGTTGTCCCGCGTGACTTTGCTTTTAGTCATGTCGGTCAGGCTGAAATTCTTGGCCAGGACGCGAGTGCCGGCTTTTTTGAGGATGGCGTCAATGCGTTGGCGGAGGACGATTTTCTGATTGGCTTCGACCCAGAGGATGGTTCCCTCGTGATGGATGATGTATGGGGCTGGTGCGCCGTCGACGACGGGCAGGTCAGCGGTCACGGTGGTCGGGCTTTGCTCAGGGAAGGCGGTGGCGAGGGTGATTTTGCCGTCGAGGACGGAGACGACGACCGGGCCGGTCTTGTCGCCGTCAGCCACGGCTAAATGGAGTTCGCTAGTGTTGACGGCGGGGAGGCGGATAGCGAAATCGCCGAAGAAGTCGCCTTTGTGCCAGAGCAGATTGGCGCCGCCGCTGATCCATTGGCCTTCTGGCGAAGCCCAATGGCGCATAAAGCTGTCAGCCTGGAAAATGGGATTTTTTTGTTCCAGGTCGCGGTAGACTTGGCGGGTGTCGGTCAGGTTGATCTGACGATGGACGGCGCGGGTGTCGGCGCGTTGCCAGAGTCCGGCAGCGCCTTCGAGGTCGCCATCGAGTTGCCAGAGATGGATGAGGACGCCATTGACTCGGCAGCGCAGGAAGCCGGCGTCGGTGGCGTCAACCATGAGCGTGAACGGCTCGTTGTCGAGTTTGATTCTGGTCGGGAGGGCGGTTTCCTCCAGGAGTTCCAGGTCGCCTTTTGGCGATACGCGCAGCAACCGGCTGCAAACGGTTTGGTTGTCGAAGCGTTCGATTTGGAAGCGGAAATGCGGCTTTTGGGCGTCTTGCCAGCCGGCGATCAGGCCAACGGCCCAGGCGGTGCCGTGCACCGTCACTTCTTCTTCCAGCAGCATGTTTCGGTTGTGGACGCGGCCGAGGATGAGGCTGGCGTCGTCCTTGCCAGCACCGACGAACAGGGTCAGCCCGTCGGCCTTGGCTTCTGCATGGTTCAGGGCTTTGGCCAGGGTGCCTTCGGCGAGGAGCGTGTTATAGCGCAGCAGGGCGGCGTCTTGCAGATGGAAGGCGGTATAGGGCGAGAGCGCAATGTCGTCAAACCTGATGCTGATTGGCGTGTTGGCGAACAGGCCGATTTTGCCGCCGACAGGGAGTTGTTCGGTGACGCGGAAGACTTCAAAGCCATCCAGAAGGCAGATGATTTCATTGCCATGCGCCTTGATGCCGGGCTGATACCATTGGTTGGCGTAAAGGGGCGTGTAGGCGCGCGCCAGCACGGTGCGTTGGCCGCGGTATTGTTTCCAGAGACGAAGCTCGTTCTGGCCAGGGGCGGGGACGTTCATGCGGATGGTGAAAGCGTAGAAATCGGCTTTGGCAGGATCAGGCGGCGGTGGTTCGGCGTCGGGATCAGCGGGCGGCTGAACGGTTTCGTCGCGGTGATAGAAGACGATGCCGGCCTCGCCGTTTTCCAGTTGCAACGCGCCGGTCAGGTGATAGTTGTCAAAATAGTCATAGCCGGTGGTGATGATGGCGTCTTGGTTTTGGCCGCCGCCTTTGAGGGAATAGAAATTCGGTGACTTGTCTGGTACCAGGGGGGCTTCCTTGGCTCGTTTCTGGTCGGTTTCCGGGCGCAGGACGGCTGCCTGCTGGGCAGTGTGGATGCCCCAGGTTCCGAGTTGTATGTTCCACGGATACAGCTCATTGGGAGCACCTTCCTCGATCATGAAGTCGGTCGTGAAGGCGGCTCGTGGGACAGGACGGAAGCGCATCGGCTCGCTGAGCGAGAACAGCGGGCGCTGAGGCCAGCAGATTTCGGCCGGGAGGGCGAACGGCGCTGCCATGATGCCGCGGAGAATGCCGTCAACGTAGAAAGACCATTCATTCTCGCGGAACTTGATGGTGATGGGCGTATCGCCGCGTTCAGGATCAGGGCTGGCAGGGGGGAAATAGCGCAAGGCGGTCAGCGCTCGTTCGTAGCCGCCTGGCAGCTGTTCCGTCGCTTTCCAGCTGTTGGCGCGCAGATCAAGGCGGATGGAGCGTCCGCTGGACTTTTGCACGACTAGGAGGCTGGCTGCGCCGGCCTCGCCCCAGGGCGCAGCGAAGTCGATGTTGCCTTCTTCCCGGCGGCATTGCACGACGGATTGCCAGCCGCTGGGGGCGGCGTGCAGGAGTGCACTGGCGGCCAACAGGAACGCGAACCACCAGCGCCGGGAGGGCAATATGGCAAAAAAGGTATGCATGAACAGGAAAATTGATTGGCGCGAGGCCACGAGGGATGCGGAAATCAGGCTTGCGGCTGTAACAAAATTTAACGCTTGGCTGGCTGCTATTATTGGCCTATTGCCGCCTGGAGCCGTCTGCCGAACCTCAAACCGTTATTTTGCCTGGGCTTTGGCTGGGTCAGCGAGAGTTGATTTCAGCCCATGAAGCGTTTTTCCAATTCGGCGTAGGTGATGTTGACCATGGTTGGCTTGCCATTTGGGCAGGCGTATGGCATGGCGGTGGCGGCCAGGTCGTGGATGAGCGCCTGGATTTCCTGGTTGGTGAGGCGGTCGCGGGCCTGGATGGCGTGCCGGCTGGCCGCCTGGGCGACGTGAATGGTATTCTGGCGGCTGGAGACGATGCTGCGCCGCAGGTCGTCGAGGATGTCGCGCATGGCCTTGCCAACGTCTGAATTGGGGAAGGACGCAGGCACAGCGGTGACGAGGAAGGAATTGCCGCCAAAGGGTTCCAGGATGAAGCCGAGGTCGGCAAAGTTGTCCAGCCTGGCGCGCAGGAAACGCGCTTCATCGATAGTGAGATTCAGGGTGACGGGCAATAGCAGGGGCTGAGTTTGGACGCGGTGGCTGTTCAGCGCTTTCAGCAGGCGTTCAAACACGATCCGCTGCTGAGCCGCACGCAGGTCGATGACGACCAGGCCATTCGGGCTTTCGGCGAGGATGTGACGCTGTCCAAGGTGGCCGCAGAGTCGCAGAGCGTTGAGGACGCCCTGCTGAGGTGACGGCGTAGGCGGGCTGGGAACGCTTGCCGCTGTTGTCGCGTCGTCCAGGATTGGCGTCAATGGCTGCTGATCAGGCGCGGCGCTGACGTCAGGGGCGGCGGGTTCGGTCGCCCTGCTGCTGTCGTCTGGCAGCGGCGTTGGCTGGAGGTTTTGCCAGGGTTGCGGCGGGCTTGCGTCTGTTGGCCGAGGCGGCGGAGGCAGCGGGAGCGGCAGCGGCATTTGCCGCGTTGGCGGGAGCGGCGGTTCGGCCTGGACTTGGGGCGGGGGCTGCGGCAGGGAAACTACGCGGGTGCTTTCCGGGTCTTCGCCGCCAGGCAGGCTGCGCAAGGCCCGCCGCAGAGCCGCAGCCACAATCGCGCTCACTTCGCGCGGCTCGCGGAAGCGGACTTCGCGCTTGGATGGATGGACATTCACATCGACCCGTTCCGGCGCCAGGTCGAGATACAGCACGGTGCCTGGGTAGCGGCCGCGGGTGACCAGCGTGTCGTAGGCGTCTCGAATGGCGAAGAAAATGGTCTCGGCAGCGGCGGAGCGGCCGTTGACGATGATTCTCTGTTCGCGTCGCGACGACCGCGTAAAGCCTGGCTTGGTGATGAATCCCCGCACCGTGATGCCGTTTTCGCTGTAGGACACCGGAAGCATGGCGGCGTAGGTGTCTTTGCCCAGCAGGGCAGCTACGCGCTGGCCAAGGTCGGCGCTGGCGTTGGCGCGCAGCTGCTCGCGGCCGTTCAGATGCAGGGATATGGTCAGGTCAGGACGCGCCAGAGCCAGATTCAGCATCATTTCTTCGATATGGGAATCCTCGGTGTCAGCGCTCTTGAGGAATTTGCGCCGAGCCGGCAGGTTGCCGAACAGCTGGCTGACGCGGATGTGGGTGCCAGGAGCGCAACCGCAGGGGCGGACATCGCGGATGGCGCCGTAGTCGACGATGATTTCTGTGCCAATGTCATCTTCGGGTCGGCGAGTTTGCAAGACGAAACGGCTGACAGCGGCGATGCTGGGGATGGCCTCGCCGCGGAAGCCGAGCGTGCTGATCTGGCCAACGTCGGCATTTTCAGTGATTTTGCTGGTCGCGTGGGTTTCCAGGCAGAGCAGCGCATCGTCGCGGCCCATGCCGCTGCCGTTGTCAATTACCTGGATGAGGCGTTGTCCGCCTTGCTCGGCGTTGACCCGTATCCTAGTGGCGCCGGCGTCAATGGCGTTTTCGACTAATTCCTTGACCACCGAAGCCGGTCTTTCGATGACTTCACCGGCAGCGATGCGGCTGACCACGTCAGAGGGGAGAATGTGAATGTTGCTCATGGTTCCGGGGGTTTCACAGCAGGGCTGTCGGTCTGCTGGCGGAGCTGTCCGCAGGCGGCCTGGATGGCAAAGCCCTTGCGGCGGCGAATAGTGGCCTGCACTCGGCGGTTGACCAGGACATTGAGGAATCTTTCGCAGTCGCCCCGCTCCGGCGGCGCGAAGCTGCCGTCCGGGCTGTTGCAGGGGATGAGATTGACCTTGGCTTGGATTTGCTTGGCGATGCTGGCGAGTTTGGCAGCCTGTTCGAGCGAATCGTTGATGTCTTTGATGAGGACGTATTCCAGGGTGACCATGCGGTTGGTGGCAGAGCGGTAGTACTCGCAGGCGGCTAAGATGTCAGCCAGCCGATGGCGATGGCGGGAGGGGATCAGCCGGGCGCGCAGTTCGTCAGTCGGGGCATGGAGGGAGACGGCCAGGTTCCAAGGACGATGCTGGTCAGCCAGCCGCCGGATGCCCTGGGGAATGCCGCTGGTGGAGACCGTCACCTGCCGAGCACTCAGACCCAGGCCCGCCGGCGAACAGAGCGTATCCAGGGCTAGGTTGAGATGATCGAAGTTGTACAGAGGCTCGCCCATGCCCATGACAACGACGTTGCCGACACGACGACCGTGCTCGCGGCTGGCGACGACTACCTGGTCGATGATTTCCGCAGGACTCAAGTTGCGGACAAAACCCTGCCTGCCAGTGGCGCAGAAGACGCAACGAACCGCGCAGCCGACCTGGGTGCTGATGCAGGCAGTCGTCCTCCCCGGGGCGCGAATCAGGACGCTTTCAATGGTGTTGCCGTCGTGGAGCTTGAGCAGCCACTTGACCGCGTCGTCGTCATCCCGCTTCGTTTCAACCGGCACCGTGGTGCAGAAGTCGAAGTCGCGAGCCAGGTCTTGCCGGAGTTCTTTCGGAAGGTTGGACATCTCTTCCGGTGAGACGGCTAATTTCTCATAGACCCAATCCATGATTTGGGCGGCGCGGAAATTCGGCTGATGGTGCTTGGCGAGCCATTGCTGCAAATCAGCGACAGGCAGCGAGCGAATAGGTTGTAGCATGACGGTGGTGGTTGTGGTTGGCGGACAAGTGAGTTAGCGGAGGACGCCCCGGTAGAGGCGGAACAGTTTTGGGGTGTAGTCGGGCCAGCGCGGATAGGGACGGCGCGAAATCACGACGAGGGCCTCGTCATCCCCGCCGTCGCGTCGTCGTTCGAGGCGATTGATGTCGATGTTGACGCGTCGCCGCAAGGTCATGTCGACTTTGGGGCTGATCGCTTCCCAAGTTCGGCTGGGCACGGCCGGCTCTCGCGGCGCCAGCACGAGGACGGTTTTGGCGTCAGCCGGGAGTTCCTGGGCGGGGTTGTCAATCTGGATGATGCGTTTTCCCAGGTAGAACGTCTCGACCAGGAAAAGTTCCCTGGGCGAGGAATGGAGGTAGACCACGTCGACCTCGTCATCTAGGCTGGCCAGCGTGACGGTGGCGGTCGGTCCTGCTGGCAGGGCCGTGGCGCTGTCGTCGGGCAGGGGGACGTACTCGGCGGGTGCGTGTCCAGCCAGGGCCTGGGCGGTCAGGCGGCGGTCTGCGTTGGCCCAGGTTAGCAGCGTCAGCACTAAGCCGATGGACAGCATCCGGAAGCCGCAGATGCACCAGAGCAGGCTGCTGCGGAAGGTGCGTTTGGATTCTGGATGGATGACTTGGGCGTGCAGCACGACGGCGTTGATGAGGAGGAGGGCGGCGCAGGCACCGGCCAGCTTAGGTGAAAAACCCTCGATGATGAACGCATCGTTGCTCACGCCGATCCAGGCGGCGGCGGCGAGCGCTGACACCACGATGATGATCCAGGCGGAGATTTTGATGACGTGGATGAAGATGTGCTGATAGCGCCGGATGACGATTTCAAAGTGGATTCCGATCAGAACGGCGAGAGCGCCAAAGACAGGAAGCAGGTCAAGGGGTGACGTGCGTGGAAGCAGCCAGAAGAGCAGGGCGTGGCTGAAGATGATGGTGCGCAGGTAGCGGCAGGCCGTGCTGTTCTGTTCAAATTGGTGCAGAGCCAGGCAGAAGGGCGACCAGACGAAGACCGCCCACGGGCAAAGGTAAAGGAGGCATTTCCAAGGGAACTTCAGCAGCCTGGAGAAATAGCCGGTGGTCGGTTCGACGACGGCGGCGGCGATGGTGGTGTTCCAGGTCAGGAAGGGCTGGTTGGGAGTGATGAAGAGCCAGGCCGTGATCGCCAAGGCAAAGAGGGTCACCATGAAGATATGGGCGGGAGACTGCAAGTGGTGCGGGAGGTTGAGGGAACGCCGCATGAACAGCATGGGGAAATAGAAGAAGAAGACGGCCTTGGCGCCGACGGCGAGGACGGCCAGGAACAGGCAGGCCATCGCTATCCCCCAGGCGCGATACCACTGCTTGCGCTCCTGTCCCCAGTAGTACCAGGAAAACCACGCGGCGCTCAAAAGCAGCGTGTGGAGAATTTCGCTTTGGGCGCGCGAGCCGACGCGGAAGCTGACCACGCAGGTGAGTACCATGCCCGCAGCTACGGTGCCGGCAAAGGGACCTTGCAGGCGCCGAGCGAAAAGGCCGCTGATGACCGCTAAGGCCCATAGCGCCAGCACGGCTGGCAGGCGCAGGGTGAACGTCGTCGGCGCTTGGAAGCCGGAGCAGATGACCGTCAGCCAGGTATACAGCGGGAAGGCATCAATGGGCCGACCGTATAAGTGCGTTTTGAGAAAATTGCCGGTTGCGACCATGTCCCTGGCCATGGCCGCGTACACGGCTTCGTCACCAGAGCGCACTTCCAGCATAGTCAGGCTGACCAGGTAAAGAACTGGCGCCAAGACGATGAGGAAGAGAATGCTGCGGGAGGATGGCTGCCTTTCGATATATAGCATGCGCGGCGACACAAGGTGAGTGGACGTGGCTCGTGGCAGGCATCAGGCTTCTGGGATGGCTGCTGGCGGCGCCGGTCGCCTCGGGAGAGCTTCGGCAGAACTGCAAGCGGCGACGCTCGCGCGCTATCCTGGCAGAAGGGAAGATGCCGGATCGGTTGTTCGCCTGGAAGCGGACGGAGCCGGCAGGAGGAGTGCCAAACCCGGCCGCGTTGGGCGGACAAGGTTAATTTAGCACGGCATTTGAATCACGATGGCAACTGCCGGGAAAAAAAGCCGTTATTCCGCGATTCTTGGCGGTTAAGAGGTATTCAGTGGTTAAAAAATACCGTTTCGGTTTTTTGGGCCGAAACGGTATTTTTGGGCATACTGGCAATTGCGAGCGATGGCTCAGGCTTCGGCCGCGATGGCTGCTTTGGGCGAGTTGATGTAGTCGTGATAGCGTTCGGCGACAGCGGCTTGCTTGGTGTCGCCGGCATGGAAGAATACGCGGTACTGGAAGGTCAGGGTTTCGCCGTTCTTGAGGACAAGGCTGCCGTCCCTGGCCGGGTTGTCATGGAAGTAGGACAGGCCGAATGGATTGGCTGTCATCAGGCCGTAGTTGCGGACGTGCCAGTAGGTCGGATAGCAGTAGTTGTCAGGATGGTCCATGATGCAGATGCCAGCCACGCCGCCGGGAACCGGGCCGTAGTAGTCGCACCAGGCAGCGCGCTTGCCCCAGGTTTCAGCTTCGCCAATGGCACCGTAGGCATTGACAATCGTGCCGTTGAGCTTGGCGTCCATGGAGGAAGCCACGCGGATGGAGCAGATGCCGCCTTCCTTGGTGTCGCCGAATTTGATGTCGCCGTTAGTGGCCGTGAACACGACTTTCAGGTCAACGATGCTGTCGTTGCCAGGGAGTTGATAATAGGTCAATTCGCGGTTTTCGACCATTTGCTTTTCGCCTTTATCCGAGAGCCAGTCAAGGGCGAGGGCGACTTTGCCGCGGACCGGGCCATTCTCCAGGATAGTCACGGCTGTGGTCTTGATAGTGCCGTGGCCGCGTTCCAGTTCGCTCCAGTTGTCAGTGCCGTTGACATCGCCCCATGCGGTCCAGAAGCTTTTCTGGTGGGGATGGTCTTTTGGTTCGCCGGGCACGCCCTCGACCATTGGGTAGCTGCGGGTGAGGTTGCTGCCATACGGGCCGATGACCGGGTGCATGAAAGGCCGAACCCAGTTGCCGCCGTAATGGAGGGTGGTGAAGAGCTTGCCGTTGGCCTTGACGTTGATGGTGTCGTCGGCTTGCTCCAGCTTCAGGGTGTTGAGCGGCAGGGGCGCCTCGACGACCGTGAGCGTCAAGTCCTGTTTGGCTGCCAGTTCAGGCAGGATGAAGAACAGCTGCTGAGCGCCGTCTGCGGCCTTGACAATCTGAGCCGGGACAGTCTTGCCTTCGGCGCAGCGGACAGCGTAGGTCTTGCTGGTGTCCAGAGGGGAGGCGAGGGCGACGGTGACTGGGCAGTTGATCCTGGAATGAGGTCCTGCTTTGACGGTAATCGAAGTGGCCATGTGGTGATGTTTCCTTTGCTGCTTTCGGATGATAAGATGACCGGTCTTGCTCCCGGCATCGGTTAGGATATTGAATATGCCGCAGGCAGAGCAGCCTTGCCGCGCCCGAGAAAGGCTCTCAAGCGCCAGGCAGGAAACGCTCGCCTGCGGCTCTGGGCAGCAGCCGTTGTTGCGGCTTGTCGTCGTCGCCCCTTGGTCGGGCGCGTTGCTGCTGCGGCTTGGATTAATGGCGGAAGTCGGGGAGACCGCGCAGGTCGTTGATGCGGATGGGGATGCCAGCCGGGTTGACTAGGCGGGCGTTGACAAAGATCAGCAGGTTGACCTTGGTGCTCTTTTCGCCCTTGTTGGTGAACAGCCGCCCCAGGAATGGGATGTCGCCGAGCAACGGGATGCGGTCTTCATATTTTTCCAGGCGTTCCTGGATCAGCCCGCCGAGGACGACGGTCTCGCCGTCCCAGATGACGACCTTGGTTCTGACCGAGCGTTCGGAGAGGATGGGCATCATGCCGGCCTTTGACTCCACTGTCTGGCCTTCGATGACCAGGTTGGTGTTGAAGGAGGTGTCGTAGCCGAGGAAGTCAATCACCTGGGGTTCCAGGTCCAGGGAGATGGAGTAGTTGTCAGAGGACACTTCCGGGGTGACGTCAAGGATGACGCCGATGTCCTGCGTGTCGTCAAATTCAGGGATGGAGGGCGTGAAGCTCATGGCGGCGTTGTCACCGGAGCCGGTAGTGATTTCGGGGTCAGACCAGCTGCTCGGGAAGGAACGCTTGGTGACGACCTTCACCTGGGCCGTGTTGCCGCTGATAGTCGTGACTTTAGGCGCAGACATGATGTCAGCGTGAGATTCCTGCTCAAGAGCGTGGACGACAGTGTTGAAGGCATAGTTGCCTAAAATGGTGTAGACGTTGAACAGCGAGTCAGTGATGATATCGCCGAACGCCGCGTCAGCCAGGCGCAAACCGTTCGATATCGTGGGATTCTTGCCGATGCCCATTTGGAAACTGTCATTCTTGCGGCCGATGCCCGTGTTGTTGCCATTGGAGCCGGAGTTGGTGTCAAACAGGCGGTGGCCGTACTTGCCGCCGCTAGTGTTGTCGTAGCCGACGCCGCCGGCCACTAGCGACCATTCGAATCCGAGCGTATCCAGATTGGTCTGGTCGACTTCCACCACCTTGGCTTCAATGGTCACCAGCGGCGGCGTGATGTTGAGTTCTTGCAGGACTTTTTCAACCTTCAGGTGATTTTCCGGGGTGTTGTGGACGATCAGCTTGCCTTTGCGGGGATAGTGGGTGATGCGGGCACCGACTGGGAAGGTCACGCCGGTGTTGCGGAAGAACGTCTCGACGTCGACAAAGTATTTGCCGCCAGCGCCTTGCTGCTCGTCGTCATCGTCATCGTCGTCGTCATCATCGTCGTCATCGTCGTCATCGTCGCTGATGGTCAGTCTGCTCATTCTCCTCCTGGTTCTCTTGGTGTCAAGGACGCCGGCCTCGACGTTGTAGAACCGTGTTTCCAGTTCGTCCATCGGGTTGGACGGGTGGTTGATGATGACGGCATTGCGGTCGATTTTCATTTTAGCGCCTGTGATCAGGCAGATGTAGTTGAGGACTTCATCCAGCTTGGCGCTGTTCATTTCCATGGTGATGGTCTTATCTGCCAGGCTTTCGGTGATGACCGGCGCTGCTGCAGCAGCTGGCGCCTGGCCAAAGTCGCCGAATCCCCCGCCCAGGTCTCCGCCGCCGAATCCTCCGCCCATGTCGCCGCCGCCGAATCCCATGTCACCGCCACCGAATCCAGCGTCTCCTGCGGGCTGTTGTTGGGCGGGCGGGGCTGCGGCGCCTTGGCCGATCGGCTCCAGCTGCAAGACGAAGTTGACGCCCTCGCCATCCGGGTCAAGCTCCAGGCTCAGGCGCCGCAGCTTAGTAAAGGCGTCAATCAGGCTGGTGTCCTGGAACTTGATGTCTGGAATGATGATGTTTTCGAGTTTCTTGCGCAGGCCCAGGCTCATTTCCGTTTTCTTGAGGGCTTTGGCGCCGAGTTCAGCGCCAGGCCCGGCCAGCAATGGCGTGACCGGCTCGGCCCACTTCCATCTGACTTCGGCCAGGCGCTCCTTCAGGACAGCGTCCAGGCGCTCATCGCCGATCTTTTTCAGGTTTTCCGAGATTCGGGCCAAGTTGCGGATAGCAGTGAGGTTGTAGGGGTCGTCAAGCAGGACGGATTCAAAGGCGTCGCGCGCATCGGCATAACGCTGGTTTTCCAGGAAGACGCGTCCTTTCTCCAGCTTGACTTTGATGGCGTAGTCGGCCTCTGCGCCGCCGTGGATGACCGAGTCCACCTTGGTCTCCTGGCGGAATTCGATTTCCGTCTTGTCCTGGGTCAGTTCCCGGATCAACTTGTCGATGGAGTCTTTCTTCTCGGGCGAGTATTTCGCGGCTTCGCGCAGCTTGGTGATGGCTATGTCGATCTGGGTCGGATCAACCGAGGTTTTGGCTTCTTTGACGATTTGGTCTGACCATTCGCTGTAGACCTGGTACTGCATCTGCTTGATAGCTTCCATGCGCCGTTTCACCTCGGCGCTATGGGGACCTGCCTCGGCGCAGCGTTTCAAGGCTTCCTCGAGTTTTTCGGTGGCCAGTTCATACTTGTCTGCCGCGTCAGGATATTTGCGTTTGACGAAGGCTTCCCTGGCCTGGACGTAGAGTTCGTCCGCAGCCATGATGAATTCCTGGCGTTTGATGTCTTCTTTTTCGCTCAATTCGATGGCGTCGAATTTCGGGTCGCTCACTTGTTTTGCGGCTGCACCGCCACCGGCTGGCGCCGCGTTCGCATCTTGAGCGTGCATCTTGGCGGTTGTCATGCCGAGGATTCCTGCTAGTAGCAGGACGCGCAGCGTCGCCGACAGAGTCTTGCCTTTTTGAATCATGGTGTTCATACGTTTTCTCCAGCCTTAGCGAACAGGCAGCCCGGCGTCATCCCTTGCGGGATAGCCGCCATCTTGCCTGGCGCCGTGCGCAAACGCACTTTTTTTGTTGGGATTATGTGATAGTTGTTTGTGGGCTTGGGGCAGGGTGTCGTCAGCCGATGTCGGCAAATGTTTTTGGGTCGCGATTGAATGATGGTATAGATGGGTTCCGTGATTCGTGGGTGGGGCTAGGGCATGAAGCCTTCGTCGGGGCCTTCCATCATGGGGCCTTCGCCGCCGCCCATGACGTTGCCAGCGCCGGCGCCGGAGCTGACGAAGTCTGCCGCCGGGGTTAGCGGCAACAGGGTGATTTCCGCTATTGGGCTTCCTTTGGCTTGGTCAAGCAGCTCGATGACGACCGTCTTGGCAGCCTCGTCCGCCGACTTCAGCCGGTAGTGTTCCACGACAGGGCCGGTGGATTTGCGTTTGTTGAGGGGAAATTCGTCGCCGACGTTGCGTAACATGGAGAAGCGCTGGAGGACTGCGCGGGCATGTTCGCGTTGGCGCGATGCCAAGTAGACCATTTGCACGGTGGTTGTTTTGTTCAATTCGGGCTTGCCCTGGGACAGGCGGTAGACGTCATCTTTCTGGCCGGCCGGGCAGATGTCGACCTGGTATACCGCGGCCGCGCCAGTGCCTTCCCGGCTGATGTCCAGGAGTTCGAAGTCATTGATTTTATCGCCGATGCGGATGGTCCTAGACACGTTCCGGCGGCGGGTGTTGTCCCAGACGTTGACGCTGACGTCCCACTTGGCTTTGTCGTCGGTGCGCCCCTCGTCAACCGAGCGCAGCACGATAGGCAGGGGGCGGCGGAAGATTCTGGTGAAGCGGAGCAAATTGCCGAGGGGCGGGAACGAGTCAGGGTCGTCAAGCTGGGTTCCGGCCCTGTATTCCTCTACGTTGAGGAATCCGTCATTGTCATAGTCCTGGGTGGCGTCAGCCGGGTTGTAGGGATTAAGGAAGGAATACCTCTGCTCGAACAGGTCTGGCATGCCGTCGTTGTCGGAATCATCGCCTTCGGCCGCGTCTTTGCCTAGTTCCGGCTGTTTGGTTGCGCAGAACGGGCAGGTGTCGCTGGACAGGGAAATCACGTACGGGCAGTCTGGCTTGCTGCATTTGATGTAGCGGTTCGGCTCAAGCAGGGAGCCTTTGCGGTCTTCCCGGCTTCCGGCGTTGATGGCCAGGATTTTGCGGGTGTCGGTCAAGCTGGCTTCAGCGGTGAACACGGATGAGTCGAGCAGTGCGACGAGTCCGCCGCCGCTGGCCTGGGACTCGGCCTGCCGCCACTCATCGGCCAGCTTGTCCCTGGTTTCTCCAAACATGAGCATGACCAAGAAGATGCCGCCCAGCAGGAAAAGCAGGGTCAGGCCCAGGATTATTTTTTCATAGTGGCGCAGCAGGAATTCCAAAGTCTATTCCTCCGTTTCCAGGTTGAAGTCAACCATGTCAAACCGAATGCGCCAGGAAACCAGCTTAGGCTTGAAGACCAGCAGGTCCTGGCGTTTCGGCGGCGGGCCGAGCGCGGTTCCGGCGGCGGCTCTGCTGTCCAGCGGCCCAGCGCCTCCGTCCATCATCATATTTTGGCCGGGTTGGAACTGGCGTCCAAGCTGGCGTCCTCCTGGGCGTTGTGGTCCCGGACCCATGATTTCGAAGTCCTCTCCTCCCATGCCTCCTCCCATGCCTCCTCCCATGCCGCTGGTTGCGCCGGTGAGGACGTCTTTCAGGATGGAACCCACATCGCTCAACTCGTCTGGCGCCACCACTTCCAACTCTCGCAGGAAGAACAGGCAGCTTTGGTTCGTGTTCATCAGGTTGATGAACTTCTGGGTGCTGTTCAAGGTGCCGGTGACATTGATTTCTATGGGGGTGTAGCTATAGAGGTCTTCCTGCATCACTTGCAGGTTGAGCGGACGGGTAATGGCGTCAATCGACAGCAGTTCGGCCTCCATGACGCTGTTGACGACGATTTTGATCAGCTCCAAATGGCGGAAAATCTTGGGCAGGTCGCTGGCGGGGGGGAGGGTGTCGAGCCTGGCATAGTAGTCAAAGGTGAAAGAGGAGGCGGATTGACTATAGGCGATGCCCTTTTCATCCAGCCGCCTGCGGATAGCGGTGATTTCATCGCGCAGGGTGTGTACGGCTTCGATGGGGTCACGCGGGAGCGTGACTTTCAGGTGGAATTGTTTTTTCAGGCGGTCGAGGAAGGCTTGGAATTGCTCTTCCGCGAGCCTCTTGTTTTTTTCCGCGAGGTCGATATTGTCCGGGGACAGCTTGAGATTGGCCTTCTTGACGCCGTCGAAGAAGGCCAATTCCTGCTGGTGCAGATCCTTGGCTTCCCTAAGTGTCTTGCCAGCGCGGACGCATTGCACAATCAGCACGACGCCGATGACTAGGCAGATGGTCGCGTAGGCGAGGAATCCCCAGTTTTTTTTGATTAAATCCATATCCTGTCCTTGTCGGGCGGTTTTATTGCTGACCGCCGGCTGCTGGCCTTAGGCGGGGCAAGGAGCGTTTCCATTGGTTTCAGGGCGGCTGGGCCGTCGATTCGTTCGTAGCCGGGAGCGGTCACATTCGCCGTCCAGGCGGGGTTGATTTGCCTTTGACTTGGTAGAATTCCACTGGCATAGTGAATTTCACCTGGATTTTGAAGGTGCAGTAGTTCTTGGCGGCATTGGAGGTTTTATAGAAGGTGATGGTGGTCATCGTTTCATCGGCGTCAAAGAGCAGGGAGTGTCGCAGGGCGGTGACAAAGGCCAATTCGGGCGTAGTGCCGTGCTTTTGGACGGCTGCCAGGATTCTGGCGTTGCGATCCAGGGGCTTTGCGGCCTCGTCGCCCTCGCCGGCTGAATCTGGTTGTTCTGGCTCGGTTTTGTCAACCTCGAACGGGAACGGAATTTCCTTGCCCAGGGTGAAGGCGACCTTGTTCTTGTCAGGAAGCAGGCTGTTGCCGGAGATAGTCAGTCCACCGATGGTGGCGACGCTGCCAGCGGCTGCGTCGCCTCCTCCTCCGCCGCCTCCGCCGAACATGCCTCCCCCGAACATGTCGCCGCCGCCTCCTCCACCGCCGAAGTCATCGGCGGCCGGGCCGAACATGTCGCCGCCGAACATGCCGCCTTCGCCGCCGCCGCCAAAGCCTCCGCCACCTCCGCCGGCCACGATGGGGTCGCTGGCGGCGCTGACCGGCACATGGGCCTTGACGGCGCCGTAGATGGGCCTTAGTTCGCTGATCCAGAGGTCGTCGGGCTTGAGACGGTAGATTTCATTGAGAATGGCGGTCCATTTGGCCTGCTGGAGCAGGAGACCGCCAATGGCCTCGTACTGCGATTTTTTCTGGGACGCTTCGCTGTTGGCCTGTTCGATTCTCTGCTTGACCGGTTGCGTCTTTTCGTGCAAGCTTTTGAGCTTGTTGTTGTTGGCGGCGTAGAGGTCGGTGCGTTGCAGGATGCCGAACCAGATCACCACGAGGACCATCAGGAAGGCGGCGAGGGTGCCGGCCAGATAGGGCTTTTTCTTGGCCAGGTTCTGCTGGCGGCGCAGGGTGATGGGGATAAGGCTCAGCTCGATGGGGCATTGGGTGCTGTAGCGCAGGCCAAGGCCAATCGTCTCGCTGAACATGTGGGCCACTTCTTGCAGCCGCTGCCGGTCTACTGTCGGCTGCAGGGAGACGACCTGGAACGGATTGAAGTATTCTACGGGGATGTTCAGCTTTTCGGAGAAGAAGATGTCGCAATACGACAGGATCGAGCTGCCTCCGGTCAGGTACATCTTGGTGGGGCGCTGGCCCTTGTGCTGAACCCGGTAGGAGTTGATCGAACGGGCGATTTCGCCATGCAGGCGCGCCATGACGTTGCGGATGATCTTGGACACGTTGGCGGCGGTTTCCGACTCCGGCTCAGCGTAGGCGCCGCCAAGGGCGACAAAGCCGTGGTGCCGCTTCAGCTCCTCGGCCTCGGGCAGCCCAATGCCGAATTCCTTGGCGATCTGCTGGGTGATGGAGTGGCCGGCAATCGGGATGGTGCGGGCGAAGAAGCGCTCGCCCTCGGCGAACAGCAGGTTGGTGCTGCGGCCGCCGATGTTGAGGACTATGACGCATTCATCCTGGCCAAGGCCGTTGGCGCGCATGGCGTTGTAGCAAGCAGCAGGGGCGACGTCAACTAAGATGGGAATGCAGCCAACCTGGGAAACAGCGGCAGTGAATTGCTCGACGACTTCGTTCTTGATGACGATCGACATCAGGTCCAGGCTTTCAGTGTCCTGGCCAGTGATGAGCTGGTAGTCCCAGATGACTTCCTCAATGGGGAAGGGGATGTTCTGCGTTGCCTCGAATTCGGCCAGCTGGCGAATGGCCTTGCGGTCGTAGTTCATGGTCAGGATGCGGCTGAAACGCATCAGGGCAGACTGTCCAGACATGCAGATCAAGGCGCGCCGCGCCTGGAAGCCGCCTTCGGCCAGCATCTGGCGCAGGAGCCCGGCGACCACGCCCATGCGAGTGCCTTCGGACAACTCCTCCTCGTATTCGCGCTGGGCGAACAGAGCGAGGCTAATCGTCTGTTCAGCTGAATAGACGAATTCGCACAGCTTGATGCTGGTTGCCCCGATGTCGATAGCCAGAATTCGTTCTTCTTTAGCCATGATGTCGTTTCCCGCTTACTGCTTTGCCCTGCCCTGGCTCGGCAGAGACTCAAGGAGTGACTTTTTCGTGTTCGTAGTAGTCATAGTCGAGGTGCGCGAACGGGGTAAGGCGCTTGGGCAGCAATTCATTGGCGAGGCCGCCCGGGTGTTGGAACCAATTGTTGGGAACTCGGTTGGAGGATTTGCTTTCCTGGCGGGCGATGACCTGGCCGTCAACCAGGATTTCGGCGTACAGGCTGAGGCGGTTGAGTACAGGACGGTTGGATTTCAAGTGCCGCTTGAAAAATTTCGGCTTGATGTAGACGCAGACATTGTGCTTGCCGTCTTCGACGTCGGTGTAGAACGTGGATAGGGTCATGAAAATGGCGCGCTTTTCAGCTGCCACTTCCGCGAGGACAGCCCATTTGACCTCGATTTCATTGATCCACCCTTCGTTGGGGCTGGTCTTAGTGTCGAATTCGAGGTCAATTCGGCACCAGTCGTCCCGCGAACCCTTGTTGCCTTGGATGGAGGCCGGGAAGGACGGCGTGCGCTCGTTATAGCATTTCAACTTGCTGATGTTGGCCTCGGTGCGGCTGCGCTGGGCTAGGGCGTCGGTAGCAGCAGCCAGCAAGAACAGGCCGGTCAGCAGAAAAAGTCGGAAACTGAAGCGAAATGAAATGGCAGGCATGAAATTCTCCCTGTCTTTTTCACTGTTGGGCAGTGCGCCGTCGACATAGACGGCTCCTAGATAGAGTTATTTCGTGAAAAAAAATGTCGCGCCGGATACCATACGTTCAAAGTATCTTTAAATCAAGGTGCCAAGTTTATTTTTTTTTCAAGGGCGGCTATTTTTGGTTGGAAATGCGGCTGTTTTTGGTTGTTCATCAGGTTGGCTGTGGTTTTGACTGCCAGCGTCGCGGGCTTGGCAGCAGGTGTTGGAATGGCTGCGGCGCGCCGAGGTTTTGGTCTTGGCAGGCGGCGGCTACAGCCAAAGGCAGTTCGGCTCTTGCCTCCGTCACCTTGACTTGCATGCCCACGGTGCGCGACTGCATTTCCTGGTGGGTGGCGATGGCGGCGGCGCGTCGCTCTTCGGCTCTGGCCCGGGCGATGCGCTTGTCCGCCTCGGCCTTGACGGTTTGCAGGCGCGCCGCGACATTGTCTTGCACGTCTACGTCGGCAATGTCGACCGACATGATTTCAAAGCAAGTCGCGCTGTCGAGCCCGTGGTCCAGGATGGCCTGGGAGATGATTTCGGGCTGTTCCAGAATCTCGCGATGGCTTGCAGCCCTGCCGATGGCGGCGACAATGCCTTCGCCGACCCGGGCGATGATAGTCGCTTCGCCAGCCGCGCCGACGAGACGGTCGATTTTGGTGCGCACCGTGACCTTGGCCCGGACGGCGAGGCGGACGCCGTCCTTGGCCACGCCAGTGATCGCGTTGCTCTCCTGGCCGCCGCGCGCTGCCTGGGGCGGGCAGATGAGGACTTTGGGGTTGACGTGGCTGTCCACGGCTTCGCGGATGTCTCGTCCGGCCAGGTCAATGGCTGCCATGTCGCGGAAAGTGAGGTCCAGGCCGGCCTTGTTGACCGCGATGGAGGCTTCTTGCAGCCGATCCAGGCGGCCGCCGGCCAGCTGGTGCGATTCCAGGTCAGCGATGCTGACGTCAAGGCCGGCCTTGCGCATGACCTTGAGGCAGCCGACGATGGTTTCCGGCGACAGCTTTTTCAGCTGGATCATCACCAGGTCGAGGAAACTGACGTTGAGTCCGGCGGCCTTGGCTTCCAGCCAGAGGGGAAACCGGCGGCAGACGAACAGCGCCAGCCAGCCTGCCGGCACCAGAAGCGCCAGCAGCAGGATGGCCAGTATGATCATCAGCAGTGGGGGGGGGGCATGGTTTTTCTTTTCCGGTTTCGGCGGCCGCCCGTCACGTGGCCGCCTGTGGGTGATGCTCAGGACTGCGGTCAGGTGGCCCGGTAGTTCGGGGCGTCTTTCTGGACGATGACATTGTGCGGGTGCGCCTCGTGCAGGCCAGCGCTGCTGACTCGAACAAAGCGTGCGTTTTCCTGCATCTCGGCAATCGTGCGGCTGCCGCAGTAACCCAACGCAAAGTGCAAACCACCAATATACTGGTTCAAAACGTCGGCGACAAATCCGCGATAGGGAATCATTCCTTCAATGCCCTGCGGCACCAGCTTTTCGGTCGTGGCTTCGGCGTCAACGCCATAGCGCTCCCGGCTGCCTTTGCCTTTGCGCATGGCGTCAATGCTGCCCATGCCGCGGTAGATGACGTAGGTGCGGCCCTGGTGGAGGATGCGCTCGCCAGGGCATTCCTCGGTGCCGGCCAGGGCCGAACCCATCATGACGCAGCTGGCGCCGACCGCGATGGCCTTGGCCACGTCGCCGGAATGCTCGATCCCGCCGTCAGCAATGATCGGAACATCGCTGCCCACGGCCTTGGCAGCGTTGAAGACAGCGGTCAGCTGCGGCACACCGACGCCGGCCACGACCCGGGTGGTGCAGATCGACCCAGGGCCGATGCCGACCTTGACCGCGTCAGCCCCGGCCTCGCAAAGGGCGGCAGCGCCTTCGCTGGTGCAGACGTTGCCAGCGACAATGTCGATCTGCGGATAGTCTTTTTTCAGCTGGCGGAGCGTCTCGATGACGCCCTTGGAGTGGCCGTGCGCAGTATCCAGCACCAGGGCGTCGGCCTCAACCTCGGCCAGGGCGGCGATGCGCTCCCAATCATAGGGGCCGACAGCCGCGGCGACGCGCAGGCGATGCTTGGCGTCGCGGGTGAAATTGGGCTCGATGTTCTTGAGGAGGGTGCGGACGTCGTGGAAGCTGTAGAGGCCGCACAGGCGCCCGTCCTTGTCGATAATAGGCAGTTTGCCGACCTTGTTGCGCCGCATGATGTCGTAGGCTTCCTCCATGCTGGTGGTCGGCTTGCCGATGACCAGGTCTTTAGTCATCACTTCCTGCACCGGCATGTCGTAGTTGGTCAGGTACTTGATGTCACGAGAAGTCAGGATGCCGACGACGCGATCCTGGTCGTCCAGAATAGGAAAGCCGCTGAAGTTGTAGTTCTGCTCTTCCTTGATGGCGATCAGTTCGGAGACCTTGATGTTCTGGTGGAACACGACGGGTTTCGGAATCAGTCCATGCAGGTACTGCTTGACCCTGGAAGCCTGTTCCGCTTGCTGCTGCGGGGTGAGATTCTTGTGGATGACGCCGATGCCGCCGTTCTTGGCCATTTCGATGGCCATGGTCGCTTCGGTCACCGTGTCCATGGCCGCGCTGACGAACGGGGCGTTCAGGCTGATGTTGCGCGAGAACAGGCTGCTGATGTTGGCTTCGGCCGGCAGAAAGTCGGCGTAGCGCGTCTCCAGAGAGACATCGTTGAAGGTCAGCGCTTCGTATCCCTGGGAATCCATGAATGTTCGCATGTAGTCATTGATCATCGTAGTGGACCCTTATGGTTGAGCGTGGTCGCGGCTGCCAGCTTCCTTAACAGGAGTCAGGATTGTTTCTTGCGGATGGTGATTCGTTTGCAGCCGTTGGCGTCGGCTTCGGATTCACTGATCGTTTCGACCTCGGGATCGTTGCGCAGGGTCAGGTGAATGATGCGGCGTTCGCCTGGCCGGTACGGCCCGAGGGTACGGGGCGCACCCCAGCGCTTGACTTCCTTGGCAGCGTCCAAGGCCATGGTTTCGAAGCGGTCAACATCAAATCCGCCGCGCCGGCGGCGGCCCTCGCCATTATCGTCGCGGGAGGGCTTGGGCACACAGTAGCCGTCAACGTCAAGCACGATCCAGGGCGTTGACGGCTCGTCGGCAAACTGGCGCCGGAGTATGCGGTTCATGACCAGCTCCAGGCTTTCCAGGTACTGGCCTTTGCGTCCGATCAGCCGCCCAGCCTCGTCGGACTTGATGTCGATTTTGCTGTCATCGTCCTCGCTGGGCTGGATTTGAGCTGCGATGTCAAGGCGTTGCAGCAATTCTGCCAGGATGGTTATGGCCTGGTCGCGCAAGGTGCTATTATCCATGTTCGGCATTCTCTTTCTGGCGAAGAGAGCAGGGCGGGTCAGGCCGGCTGCTTTCTCGCCTCCAATTTGCGGGTGATGATGGTCTGGAGGATCCCCAGGACGTAGTTGACCGTCATATATAAGGTAAGTGCGGATGGCATGCCGTAGAAGAGGACCATGAAGAAGACCGTCATCATGTTCATCATTTTGGCCTGCTGGGGATCAGGCGACGGGGTGATCTTCTGTTGCCAGTACATGGTGGCGCCCATCAGGAGAGCCAGGGGACGGATAGGCAGGAAGGACGGCGAAAAGGCCAAGGTGTCAGGCATGGAAAGGTCAAAGGCCCAGAGGAAACCGGCGTGCCGCAGTTCGACGGCGTTGCGGAAGGTGTTGAACAGGGCGAAGAAGACCGGGATTTGGAACAGCATGGGCAGGCAACCGCCAAACTGGCTGACCTTGTGCTCCTTGAACAGCTCCTGCTGCTTGCGGTACATCTTAGTCGGATCGTCCTTGTATTTCTCCCGCAATTCCTTCAGCTGGGGCTGCAAAGCCTGCATCCGGCGCATGGACACGGTACTCTTGTGGGACAGGGGCCAGAACAGGAGCTTGACCAGCAGCGTCAGGCAGATGATGCCCATGCCCCAGCCGATGCTGGCAGGAAACAGGCCGCTGATCCAGACCATCCCATCCAGGAGAACGCGGCTTAAAAAGCCCATCCAAGCCGGCCGCCAGAAGAAAAAGCGGTTCATGTCCATGATGGTGTCCAGGCCGTTTTTCATGCCATGGAGACGATGGTAGTTCTTAGGCCCGGCGTAGGCGCCAACCGTCCAGGTCTTGCTTTCCCCAGGCGGCAGCGTGACTGGGCCGGACAGGATGGCGCGGAGGCGGCAACGGCCGTATTCATGGGTGGGGACGCCTTCCTGGTGAATGGACGGGACAGCCGAAGCGTCGACGCCGACTAAGGGCTGGTCAAAGCTCCAGAGCGCAAACAGGAAATACTTGGAGTGGACAGCGGTCCATTGCGTTGGCAGCATCGCCAGTTCTGACTGTTTTTCCAGGCTCAGCTTGCTGAGGGATTTAAGGTCAAAGGAGTGCGTTTTTGACTCGTTGAACAACCCGATGGCAGCGCCGCCGGCTGCTTCGCCGCGGCTGGCCTTGCGGTTTGGCGAGACCGAGGGCGGAAGCGCGCCAGCCTCCAATCGAAGTCCGGGCAGCAGCTGGGACGAATCGCCAAGGTTGGAGACCGTGACAGTATAGCGCCATTCGTAGGTGCCTTCAGGGAAGGTCGCCCAGGTCTCGGTGACTTGCAGGCGTTTGTCCGTGGACTGGCGGGTGATGGTCAGCTCGGTTTCAGTCTGACTGGTCACGGTCGCGCCGGAATCAAGGTTCAGGCCAGCCGGGTCCTGCACCAGCGCCAGGAACGGATAGTCGTAATGCCCAAGCACGACTTTTTCCGGCGGCGTCTTGCCTCGCTGCGGCTTGTCCTGGACATAGTGGTCGAGAACCACTTCCGCAATCCCGCCGCCGTCTGGCGCGACCATCGCAACCGCCTCGTCTGGCCGGACTAAGGCGACGGGCGGCTGGGACGGGGCTGGCCAGGGTTCCCGCAGGCTGAGGGGCGCAGGTGCTACTGGCGCGGCAGGCGTGGGCGCTGGCGCGGCAGGCGTTGTCGTTTCGGGGGCGGGGGTAGTCGTGCCGACCTGCTGTTCACCGGCATCTGGCTGCGGCGCTGGCCTGGTTGGTCTGGGCAGGAAATAGGCCATGAGAAAAAAGGCCAGGACGCAGGCAGTGACGCCGATGATAGTGACTTTATCGTATTTCACGGTGTTGGGAATCCGTTTTTCCTGGTGGTGGGACAGGGTCGTAAACCGGCCCGCGATACAGGGGCTGGCACCGGCAGAGGCGCCATGCAGTCAAGGCGATGCCGTGCATGATGCCGTGGGTCAGCAGAGCCTGTCGTGCGTACTCGGAGCAGTTTGGCTGAAAGCGGCAGCATGGCCCTTTGAGCCGGGACAAATAGCGTTGATAGAATGTGATGATGCCGACCAGCAGGTCACGGAGAAGCAGGTGGGGGGACATGGTCATGGCCTTTTTCTCCCGACGCCTCCTGGGGAAGCGCCAATCTGCCCAAACCCAGCCGTTCGACTAGGCCGAGGACGTCGCCGACAACGTCCGCTAATTTGGCTTTTTTCAGGGTGTGGCGGGGAATGAAAAGCAGCCATACCGGCGGCAGGGCCGGATACAGCTGGCGATACGTCTCGCGGAACAGCCGGCGGGCGCGATTGCGCGTCACCGCCAGCGGGCTGTAGCGCCGAGAAATGGAAAACGCCGCCCTGCGCTGGCTGTCAGGCGGCGTCTTGAGGGCAATGAGCACGCAGAATTTGCCGACCTGTTTGTCAGCGCTGGCCCGCATCGCGTCAAACTGCCATTTAGCCCGCAGGCGGGCGTCGCGGCCAAAGGCCGGATGGCGGCGAGATGGAGAGCCGTGGCTTTGCGTGCTCATGGCCTGCCAGCCATCCCGCCTACAGGGCCAGGCGCTTGCGACCAAGACGACGACGGTTCGCCAAAATTTTGCGGCCGCCCCGGGTGGCCATGCGGGCACGGAAGCCCATCTTGCGCTTGCGCGGAAGAGAATGCGGCTGGAAGGTTCTTTTCATGGTTGTGTTCCTTTACGCTTATGGGGTACAGTCAATATGTGAGTGCTGATTCGAACCCGCCCCGACGACGACGACAAACAGAGCCGCCAGGCATGGAAGGAGTGAAAAGGCGTCCGAAAAGCGAAATGGCAGTCAAGGAAAATAGAATAGCTGCTGAGTTGGAGTCTTCTAACATAATCCATGATTCGCCAGAAGCAACCGGCAAACAAGAATTTTGTCTTGGCGCAGCCGCCGTCCAGGTGATCGGTCAGTTTAAAGATTAACCGCCAAGACGCCAAGGACGCCAAGGAGGGCACTAAGGTTTTTTAGGGTATGCCGTGTAGCGGCAAAAACGCTAAAAGCGCCAAATTAAGGCAGCCGCCGTCCACCATGTCCACCATGTCCACCATGTCCACAGCAGCAGAGCAACAGAAGCGCCGAAAAGATGCTGCTCGGATGGCCATTATCAATCGCTGACTGCTTTATGACCGAATTATAAAAAAAACTCATACCGTTATTTGCATGCATTGTTGAAAGCGGTAGATTATGTTCTGTCCGGCGATGTATGGCCTGCCTTGTCCGGATGCGGCTCAAGTCATCGTAAAAAATCGCCGGAGGGCGGCAGGCATTCCATTGCAGGCGAAAACCTGCTGAAATCTCTCCTGACAAAGTCGTAAATTCATAGCTTGAATTAGCTAAAGACAGCCTTAGGCATCTGCCTCCTGATTGATGGCGGCAGTTAGGGATGTCTTTGCGAAAATGTCGCACCCAACACGGGCATTGCCGATTAACTTAGTGCGCTGGATGCTTCGACTATCTTCTTGGGCAGGATGACCAGCGCTAAGAAGGGTTTTTTTCAAATTAGAATCGGCATTTCCAACTAACGTTTTTCAACAGTCAGCACGGAGGATGGCCGGTATGACGTCTGGCAAAGGCAAATGGATGGCCATGGCATTGCTGGCATGGCTGCTGGCAACGCCATTTTTTTGTGGCAATTCCGCTGCGGACGACACAGCGGTCGCGGCAGAAGCCTTGCGTGGACCTGGCGTGAGCATACATGACGGTTCCTTGATATCTAACGAGACGTGGACGGCTGACGCCGTCCATGTCGTTCAGGGCAACCTCAGGGTACCGCCAGGAATCAAGCTGACCATCCTTGACGGGACGATTGTCAAATTCGTGTCCGGCGCCGGCCTGCTGGTCGAGTCGGGCGGTGCGCTGGGCGTCGGTGCCTGCGTTTTCACTCACATCGCCGATGACGAGGTCGGCGGCGACACCAATGGCAATGGCGACGCCACCCAGCCTGAAACAGGACGCTACGCCATGACCCTGAACGGCACCCGCATCGTCAACGGCAATCCTGATTTCCGCTATGTCAACCCAGCCTCTATCAGCGGATTGTATGCCATGACGGTTGTCAACGGCAGCAGCGACGCGAGCTATTATTTCGTCGGAGCCAGAGTGCAGCTGTGGGCGACCCTTGCAGCAGGCGTGCCGGCCTCGGAATACAACGCGACGTGGTCTTCAAACGACGTGGCGATAGACCCCGACCCTGATAATCCGACCAGGGCAAGCCTCACCATGCCGCTGAAACCGGTCACGGTCACGGTGACGTTGACGCGCAAGGACTATCCGGTCATCGTGACGAATGGCACGGCCAGCGTTGACAGGGCTGTCCAGGGGGCGACGGTGCGCCTGACTGCCACCCTTCCCACCGAGCTGCCTGCGTCCGAGTACGCCGTGGCCTGGTCGTCAAAGGACGTTGCCGGCATCACCCCCGATGCGGCCGACCATCGCCGAGCCAGCTTTGTCATGCCGTCGCGCCCGGTTGCTATTCTGGCGACAGTGACCCGTCGGGACTATCCCATCACCGTGATCAACGGCGCGGCTGACGTCGCCAGGGCCGTTTCCGGCGTCACCGTGACTGTGACCGCAGCCATTCCAGATGGGCAATGCGCCGGGGAGTTTGACGTGTCGTGGTCGTCCCCGGAGGTCAAGACGTTCACTGTCGACAAGTCTAACCCTATCCAGGCCAGCTTTCTGATGCCCTCGCAGGCGGTCACGGTGACTGCGAAGGTGACGCACCACCCTCCCCCCTGCGCCGAAAGGTGGACGAGAGCAAAAGTCCTGGACACCAGGACGTCGTTCGGCAGATGGCTGGTCCGAGGCGAGACGCGCATCTCGCCCGTGGCCGCAGGAGTATACCCGGAGGCGACGCTGACTGTGGACAACCAGGAACCAGCGGATTGGAGAGCCGGGCATCCTTTCTGGAACAGTGCCAACGTCGCCGACGGATGGCATGAGGCGGCTCTTCGCGAGTATGATGACGCCTACAATGGCGAGATTTTCCACGCCTCCCTGGCTGTGCTGAATGCGCCCGGGGTGGTTCTGCATGGCGGACGCCTGGTGGCGGATGAGACCTGGGCCGCCAACAAGCTGCACATTGTGCAGCACAATACCAGGGTGCCAGCCAGAGCCGCCCTGAGCATTGAACCCGGAGCCATCGTCAAATTCTGCCCCGGAGCAGGGCTATATCTGGACGAGGGCGCCGTGTTCGCCGTTGGCCCAAGCGTTTTTACGCATATCGCCGACGACACTGCGGGCGGAGACACCAACCTTGACGGCGAAGACACGCGGCCAGCGGGCGGGCAGTATGCCCTGGTCATGCGGAGCGCTCTTATCCTCCGCGGCAATCCTGATTTCCGCTATCTGACCCAGGCCACAGCTGAGGGACTGTATCGTTTGACGGTCGTTCATGGCCGCAGCAACGAGGAATACTATTTCCCCGGGGCAACCGTCCGTGTGCAGGCCAACCTTCCCGGTGACGCTCCTGCCGACGAGTATGCCGTGACATGGTCTTCCAAACCGCCGATGACAATCACCGCCGACGTCGCCGACCATTCCCAGGCGACTCTGGTGATGCCGGCAAGTCCGGTTGAGGTCACGGCGACGATCACCCGCTTGAGGTATGCCCTCACGGTCGTCAATGGCGACGGCAGTGGCGATTATCGCGCCGGCGAAGAGGTGACGGTGACCGTCTGCGAGCCGGACTGGGAGTCTGTCTTTGTCGGCTGGCACTTTGAGCCTGAAATTGCCGGAGTTGACCCGCTTGACGACAAGGTGACTTTTGCCATGCCGGGTCACGCTGTGACCGCAACGGCACAATTTGTGATGACGGTTGAGCTGTTTTTGGCCAGAGGCTGGAATTTCCTGGCCTTGTCAGCCCCGCTCACGTCAGAGGGGATGCGGACTTTGAACCAGCTGCGATTGTTTGCGTTGCGGCAACACAGCTATACGATGGTCCCCGCCGAAAAACTCCGCTGCGGCGAGACGTTTTGGACTTACTCGCCACAGGAAGACATGTTGCGGGTGGAGTGCTACGTGCTGCCCTGGAGCGGTGCGGTGAGCACAGCTTTGCCCAACGGCTGGAAGTACGTGGGGTTGCCAAGCCCTGACCCAGCAGTCTGGCTGGATTTGGAAGACAATTTCGGCTTCACGATAAGTGTCTGGTCCTGGCAGGGTGGGCAATGGGTTAGTCATCGGTCAGTCTTGAATTTAATTTTCCTGGAGCCCTTTGTCGGGTATTGCCTTTGGGATCCGAATGACTGGTGGGCTGACCCCCCGGCTGGAGGAATTATGATTGGCAGCAGGAAGCCGTTCAAGGCGATCGAACCTTGGCTCCGGGCGCTTGGTGATTGAACCTTGAGCCCCTTTATTTACTATAAAATAATATCAAAAATAATATCAAGGAATTATGGATGAAGTCATGGCCAGGACGACCGCATATAGTATTTTCTTGACCAATGTATTGCCATGTCAGGGGGGCGGTGTGAGTCGTCCACCCGTGAAGGCCGTAGTTATGCCAAATCAAGGCGCGGCGGCCAAAACAAGTGCTGTTTGCGGTAAGCGGAGTTCGTTGCGTGGCGCATGGCCATCTGCTGTGGGCAATGGGTTCCGAATGGAGACGCGGGGATTATGCCTAAGCATTTCAACATGCTATAAGAGAAGGGCTTCAATATGACCATCGCCAAGAGAGAATGTCTTGCCCTGGTGTTGCTGTCATGGGTGCTGGCCATGCCGTTTCTGCATGGCGAACTCGTGGTGACCCAGGTCGATTTTTTGGCGCGGCATCCCTGGAATGGCTTGGTGGACATCACCTATGCCATCGAGTGCAACGAGGTGGACTTGAGGGGGAATCGCTATCATTTCCTGGTTTCCTTCGAGGGGCGCGACCGCGTTATGGACAAGCCTATTGCCATGTCGACCGTGTCGGGGCCAGGCGTCTTGATACCGGTTGCGGCCGGCGGACCCTATCGGGTCGTCTGGGCGGCGGACAAGGATTGCCCGGAATTCAGTTCGGCGGCCTTTGACGTCAAAATCAAGGTCAAAGCCGTGGTCGCGGATGATCCCAGCCGGAAGTACCTGGTCATAGACTTGTCTGGCGGGCCATCGGCAAAAGCGTATCCTTGCAGTTTTCTTTCCGTAGCGCCAGCGGGAGGCTGGACCGACGACTACAAGAAAGATAAATTGGTTCTGCGCCGAATTCCCGCCGGCGCCTTTGACATGGGGTCGCCGGAAAATGAGCTGGGCGTCTGGCATGATGTCGAAGCTCTGCATCCAGCGGCCTTGACGCAGGACCTTTACGTGGGCGTTTTCGAGGTGACCCAGTGGCAATGGGAGCGGGTGATGGGGAATTGGCCGAGTCATTGCGCCAATCCCGCCTATCGTGACACCCGACCGGTCGAGCAGGTCAGCTACCATGACATTCGCGGGGCTGGCGTCGGCGCGGGCTGGCCAGCCAGCGATGCCGTGGACGCGGATTCCTTCCTGGGGCGGCTGCGGGCCAAGGCCGGCCAGGCCTTTGATTTGCCGACCGAAGCCCAGTGGGAATACGCCTGCCGAGCCGGTACGACCACCGCCCTGAACTCAGGAAAGGATTTGACCAATGATTGGGGTTGCCCGAACATGTCTGAGGTCGGCAGGTATGCTTTTAATCGCGTAGAAAACACGTCGCGGGATGTCAATACCACCGGCGGCACCGCCAAGGTCGGCAGCTATCAGCCGAATCAGTGGGGGCTGTATGACATGCACGGGAATGTGCGGGAATGGTGCTTGGATTGGTGGGATTGGAATGACCACTCACCGCAGGCAGTAACCGACCCAAAGGGCCTGGAGCGGGGCGAAGTGCGCATGATTCGCGGCGGCGGCTGGTGTGACGGCGCCGGAAACTGCCGCTCCGCAGCCCGTATCGGAGGGTTGCAGGATGGCTCTTCCTGGGATCACGGCCTCCGAATCGTCCTGACAGCGCCAGCAGTGACGCCGGTCAAGCACACCGTCGAATTTGATCTTGGCGAACACGGCACCCGGACTGGCGGCGGGCAACTCGTCCAGGAAGTCAAGCACGGTGGTTCGGCTGTCGCGCCACAGGTGAAGCCTGCCCCGGGCTGGCGGTTTGTCGGCTGGTCCCCGGACTTGGACTTGGCGTCAGTGAACACATCGGTGGCCTACAAGGCGCAGTATGAGTTCGAGGTGAAGGCTGAGCAGTACCTGGTCATTGACCTGTCAGGCGGGCCAACGGCGACGAGCTACCCGTTAAGCACGCTGTCCGCACCACCCGCCAGCGGCTGGACAGATGTCTACAAGACTACCAAGCTGGTCCTGCGCAAGATTTCCGCCGGGACTTTTTACATGGGGTCGCCTGCCAATGAACTGGGGCGGGAAGAGGACGAGACTAGACACCTAGTGACTCTTACCAAGGATTATTACATTGGCGTGTTTGAGGTGACCCAGAAGCAGTGGGAGCTGGTGATGGGAAATTGGCCGAGTTATTATGCAAACGCCTCTTATCGTCAGACTCGGCCGGTGGAGCAGGTCAGCTATGATGACATTCGCGGGCCTGACGCCGGCTCTGGCTGGCCTGCCAGCAATGACGTGGACGCAAACTCCTTCCTGGGACGGCTGCGAGCCAAGACCGGCCTGACCCTTGATTTGCCCACCGAGGCCCAGTGGGAATACGCATGCCGGGCAGGCACGACGACAGCCCTGAACTCCGGGAAAAATTTGACCGCTAAGAAAAAGTGTCCGAACATGACCAAGGTCGGGCGGTACTACTATAGCATGTCAGAGTATGCGTACACCGCTGCAGTCGGCAGTTATTCGGCGAATCAGTGGGGATTGTATGATATGCACGGGAATGTGTGGGAGATTTGCCTTGATTGGTATGAAGCTATTGATTACTCATCGGAAGCGGTGACTGACCCAATCGGGCTGGATGCCGCCACCTGGCGTGCGCGTCGCGGTGGTGCCTTCGTATGGGACGCGATGTACTGTCGCTCGGCGAATCGCGGAGGAACATTTCCGGGTTTGCGTGATAAGGAGGATGGCTTCCGCCTCGCGAGTGCGCTGCCTCCTGTTCAATAAGGTCTTCAGGTCGGCTTTAGGGCGGTGGCATTGCGAAGCACCCGCAGCTCTGTTATTGCCCGCCGTGTCCCTTCGGGCGCCTGCTCGTCGTCCGTCTATCTGCGTTAGGTCACGGTTTGTCGCCGTGCAGGAAGCGCTGGTAGCTTTTTTCGTCCATCAAGGCGGCCAGTTCGGCGGCTGGGACTTGGCTAAGCTTGCAAATCCAGCCGTCTTTTTCCGGGCTGTCGTTCAGCAGGCCAGGGTTTTCGGCCAGGCTGGCGTTCACTTCGACGACCCGCCCGCTGACCGGCGCGATGACGTCAGAGGCGGCCTTGACGGATTCCACCACGCAGAGTGCGCCGCCAGCAGCAATCATGGCGCCTAATTCGGGCAGTTCGACGAAATTGACCTCGCCAAGCTCTTCGGCGGCAAAGGACGAGACGCCGACCATGACCGTGTCGCCGTCGACCTGCACCCACTGGTGTTCTTCGCTGTAATGCTTCATCACGTGACTCCTCCTTAAAAACAGGGCGTTTTCCGGCGCAGAAGTGAAAAAACGTCGAAAATGCCGCAATAATTTCAGAAAGAATAAATTTTTCTGCTTGCAATTTGGTTTAGTGAAATCATTGTATTTAGTATGCCGTTGGATACACTCTCGGCTGTTGCCAGCGTCGGGAAGGAGGCGCAAAGAGGTCTTTTTTCTTGTAACTTACTTTCTTTCAATGCATTGCAAGAAAGGAAGGGACTCCTGCCGTCGCCCAGCGGGGGAAAATGAAAGGAGAAACTGGGGCGAGGGCAGCATTTTTTTGCTGCCAGCCGCTTGCGCTCCATCTAATATGATGTAACTTCTATTAGTTTGAAAGTTTTCTTGCAATAAAAAATTGTCTTGTTATGTTGTTAAGGTATCCGGCGCCGTGTGCGAGCATGCGCCGGGCAATGTTGAACCAACAGATTGAAAGGGAGCCTCTGCCATGAGTATTATTCAAATCATTGTCATGATTGTCGCTGGGATCATTGCTTTTGTAGCCATGAACAAGCAGAAGTCAGGCGCGGCCTGGGGTCAGCCGGTGGCCATTATTTGCGCCATTGTCGCCATTGTAGCTGCTCTATGGAGTACGGTGAGCAACCTGAGCGGCTCGGGCGCCAAGAAAGCCCAGGATCGAGAAGTCGAGTTCCAGAAGATTCAGACCCGCAAGCTGGGCCAGTATCTCGCGCAGAATCACGCTGGCGCCAAGGCCATCATCATCAATGACCCCTTCAACGACGGAACCCGTCCGAACCCCATGCTCGAAGGCCTGAAGGATGGCCTGGGCAGCGCTATTACTGTTGTTGCCGAAGTCGCTCCACCAGTGCCCAAGATAGAGAATGCGGAAGGCCCCGAGGGCGAAATGATGGCGCCTATGGAAACCTGGTACACAGCCAAGGCGATGGATGACATCCTGAAAGGCGCCAATGCCGATTATGACATGGTCATCACCTGCATTGGGCTGCCGGCCGGCGGCCTCCTCCGCCTGAAAGGCAAGAAAGTCGCCATTGCCGGCGGCAGCGTCTATGAATACGGCGCGGCTATCCAGGGCAAGGTGATTGTCGCCGCTGTCACCTACAAGCCGGATGCAGTTTACGATGACAAGCCAGTTCCGTCGAACATGGAAGAAGCCTTCAACAAGCGCTATCTGCTGGTGACGCCCGAAAACCTGGCCGAAGTCGCTGGCAAGTATGCCGAGCTGTTCGAGAAAAAATAAACGCACCCGAGCAGACAGATTTCATCTCAGGGCTCGCGCAGCAGCGTCGACGTGCGCCAATGCGCCTTGTTGGAGTCCAGCCAAAAAGCTTAGTCAGGTTTTTGCGAGGGGGAGGAAAGGGCTGCGGGCCCCTTCCTCCCCCTTGCGCTACCTGCATCCCTTTCGGCTCAAGGCGTTGTTTTTCAGATATGGTGAGTCTAACGATGGATTCGGAGTTGATGCAATTTCCCGTGCAGTGGCACGGCCGACTG
The DNA here is from genome assembly GCA_002070945.1 of Lentisphaerae bacterium ADurb.Bin082. GTDB lineage: Bacteria > Verrucomicrobiota > Lentisphaeria > Oligosphaerales > Oligosphaeraceae > JAAZKI01. Next base: position 121,919 of record MWEG01000023.1, on the reverse strand, counting down.
CTGATGCACGCCGAGGCTGCGGACGTCGAGGCCGCAGTGAAGCGGATATACATTGTCTTGGGCCTGGTGGACGGTGCCACCATTACCCCGGGGCGAAAGTCGTCCAGTGCGCGTTATGTGACTTGGCAGGTGAGCGCCGTCGTCCCAGACCTGGCGACTCTGCGACAGCTTTTCACCATGCTGGAGAGCCTGCCTGGATTGAAAATGCTTATTTAACCAAACGAAAAGACAGGCGTTTAGCTTTGTTTTTATGAGCGAGCTGCATCAATATGACACGAAGCGTATGAACCGCCTGGGTCGTGCCAGCCGGGCCGAACAGGTGCAGGTCATGCGTCCGTCGCGCTTTTTCACCTGGCATTGGTCGGTGCCGACGTTCCGGCAGGGACAGCAATGGCTGCTCGACAATCAAGCCGAAATCCGCCGTGGACAATATCTTTCCGACACGCCAGGCAAAGAAGTCTGGCATCTCCCGATTCCCGACTATCTCGGCGGAACCGACATCCTGCACAAATCCTTTATTTCCACGCCGTCCTTCAGCGAAAATTTCGGCGTTCGTTCTCCGGCCGTCTTGGAGGCTGCGAATTTCGCTGCGTTGCGCCGCCTGGAGATTCCAGTGCCAGACGTCCTGGCCTGCGGTGAGACGCGCCGATGGGGCAGGTTGACTGGCGGCTACATCGTAACGAAGTTCATCCCTAACACGGTGGACGCATCGATCTTGGTTCCTGGCAAAGACTGGTGGGAGCGGTCGCAGCTGCGGCGTGGCTTCAGTCTCAAATGCATGGAGCACATCGGCAAGGCGCATGCCTGCGGCTGCTATCATTCCGCCTTTCATGCGCGTAAGATTTTGATTGACAAGGACAGTCCAGAGGATAATCCGCAGCTTTACTGGCTGGATGTCTCCCACTGCCAGTTCAAGCCGAAAATATCGATGCGGAAGGCCATCGCCCTTGACTTAGTGACCTTGTTCATTGACCTGCGCCCCACGACGCAGGAAATCAAAGAGTACTGCGAACACTACCTGAAGCACAACCGATGCACGTCCTACACGGTGGATACGCTGTGGGAGGCGCTGATTGCCGCATCGCCGTGAACAATGGTAGGCGCGGTCGGGCGCAGAGCAAAAGGAGCAGAGCTACATGAACCTGGATGTGAGCCGCCGCGCCTTGCCGATGAGCAGCCCGGCGTGAATAGATGGGGGGAGCTATGACCGAGCAAAACCAGACCGCCGCCCAGGTCGCCGCTGAAGACGTGGACCTGTCCAGCGGCTCCTACGATATCCTGCGCCAACGCCTGCTCAATCTTGACGCCGAACTGAATCGGCGTTTGAGCGGCCTTAACAGCCGCCGCCGAGAGTTGTTCGGCGGCCAGGACAGCCAGCTCGTCGGCGACGACCGCGTGACCACGGCTCAAAACTGCGTGCCCCGCGACCTTGTCAGCATCGGCGAGCAGCTCGTCCTCGGCTACAACGTCACTGTCAGGCGCGGTGCCGACATCGAACTCGAGGACGTTTTCAGCACCCATCTGTTTGACGGCGAGGCGCTGCGCCCCGCGCCCTCGCAGCTGTTTGACGACCCGCGCTTTGTCAAGGATTTCAAGGAGCTGTACCGCTACTACAAGACGGCGCGCTTCCTGCAATTCTGGAAGCGTCCAGGGCGGCTTCTCCTCGTTTTCCAGAGCGGGGCGTCTTTCCAGGATGTCAAGGTCTTCCGTTTTGCCTTGAGCGACCAGGGCGGGCTGACTTACTTGGATGATCATGGCGACGTCGACTACCAGCTTCCGCCGCAGCAGGCCCAGGTCTGGCAGACAGCGACGCGCGAACACCATGTCACCGGTGCGCATCCGCATGTCAACATCGACAACACGCTGTACGTGGAGTGCATCGGCGGCGATTTGACGATCAAGGCCGAGAACAATACCGACACCAGCGAGGGCATCTTGGCCGAACCGGTCGAGGATCGCGACCAGGGCCTGGACGACGCCGTCATCCAATTCGCCTGGGTCGACGCGCTGCTGCTGCTGCGCATCCGCCCGTACCGGGAGGAACACTGGCGCCATTTCATCTACAACAAGCATACCGGCAAGGTGCGGCGCGTTGACGCCATCGCATACACATGCGTGCGCCTGCCGGAAAACCAGGGCTTGGTCTTCCCGCGCGGCTGCTATCTGGCCGAGGGAACGCTGCGGGAATTTGACGGGCCAGCCGAGGACATGCAGTTCCTGGAATGCATCCGCTCCCCGAACGGCGAGGATTTCCTGTATGTGTTCTACGAGCCGCAGCAAGGATGGCATGTCATGCTGTCCTACAACATCATTGCCAAGCATCTGTCAGCGCCGTTGAACTGCCACGGCTATTGCCTGTTTGACAATGGCCGGATGGTCGTGTTTTCAGCGCCAGACGGCGAGCCGCGGCAGCATCACCCCATGCAGTTCTGGCAAACGCCGTACTGCGCTGACAGCTTCCAGGCGCCAACCAAGGCCGAGTGCTATCTGTCGAAAATCGGCAACCGCGACCTGGTGCGCGGCATTGCCGAAGGCTATGGCCTGAGCCGACTGATTCGCCATGACACTATCACCCTCGGGGTCTACCAAGAGCTGATTCGCGCCTCCCGCCGTATGCTGGATGCGTATCACTGGCTCGGGCACGACGAAGCCGGCGACTTGCAGAACGTCGTCCAGGATATCCGCGCCACTGCCATCGCCGCTGTCGGCGAATACGAAAAAGTGCTGCGCATCAGCGCTGACCATGCGCGCCAGCTGGAAGCCAGCGCCGAAGCCGTGCGCAGCCTGGAATCAGAGCTGGCTGCCAGCGCCGCCAGCAGCGGCATTGACGACTATATCCGCGCCCTTGACCGACTGCGAATCCAGCGCGGGCAGATAGTGGCGCTGCGCAACCTTCGCTATGCTGACCAGGACAAGGTGAGCGAGCTGGAGACGCGGCTGGCAGAACTCCATCAGCAGATTGCCGCAGCCTGCCTTGATTGCCTCGGCGATGACGACGCCCTGCGGGTCTATGCCGAAGCACTGGCAGAATTGGACGGGCGACAGAAAAACGCCGCTCGCGGAGCTGACCTCAAGCCCATCCAGGAGGAATTGGATGCGCTGGCCGTGCGCTTGGACTTGCTTACCGAAGTCGTCAACAACTTGCAGGTGGATGACCCGGTGAGGTCAGCCGCCATTATCAACAACATCACTGACGTCTATGCCGGCGTCAACCGCCTGCGCGCAGCCCAGCTCCATCGCTTCCGCGAACTCGGCCAGGAGGAAGCCCGGGTGGAATTCGCGGCGCAGTTCAAGCTCCTGTCCCAGAGCGTCGCCAACTTCATCGGCATGTCCGACACCCCGGCCAAATGCGATGAATTCCTGACCAGGGTCATGATCACCCTGGAGGAACTGGAAGGACGGTTTTCCGAGTACGATGAATTTTTGACTCGCTTGACGGACAAGCGCGAGGAAATCGTCGCAGCCTTCAATGCCCGCAAGCAGCAGCTGGACGACGAACGCCAGGCCCATGCCCAGCGCCTCCAGACGACCGCCCTCCGCATCCTCAAGGGGATTCAGGCCCGGGCCGAGTCGCTGAGCGAGCCAGCAGCCATCTCGGCCTGCTTCCAGACTGACGCCATGGCGATGAAATTCATCGACTGCGTGACTAGGCTGCGCCAGATGGAGGAATCAGTCAAGGCCGACGATCTCGAAGGGCAGTTCAAGGCCGCCAGGGAAGCCCTGCTGCGGCAACAACGCGACCGGCAAGATATCTTCACGCCTGACGGTTCAGCCGTGACCTTGGGCGAACACCAATTCCATGTCAACAAGCAGCCCCTGGAATTGACCACAATCGTGCGCGAAGGCGAACTCTGCCTGCATTTGACAGGTACGGACTTCAGCGAGCCGGTGCGCGACGCGGAGCTGGCCGCCTGCCAAGATATGTGGACCAGGACGCTCCCGAGCGAAGCGCCAGACGTCTATCGCGCCGAATTCCTCGCCTACGATATCTTCCGCCGCGCCCAGCATGGCGAACGCGGCTTGACCCTGGACAGCTTGCGGCAGCTGGCAGCGCCAAGCCAGCGCACGACAGACGCCGGTACACTGGGAGAGCTGGTTGAACTGATGCGCGTCGAAGCAGCGCAACGCTACGACGAGGGCTACGAACGCGGTGTCCATGACTATGACGCCGCGCTGATTCTGCGCGAGCTGATCGTTTTGCACGACCGCTGCGGGCTGCTGCGCTATGCCAGCGCAGGACGCTCCTGGGCCGTGCTGTGCTGGTGCTTCCATCCTGACACTGACCGAAAAAACGCCTGGCGTGAACACCTGCGAAGCTTTGGCGAGAGAGCCGCTATGTTCCAGCAGCAGGAAATCCATCCGGTCTATGTCGCAGACCTGAAAAAGCTGCTGGCCGAGTTTTCGGAGCTGGCTCGGCTGCCGTTCCCGGCGGCGGCTCTTGACCAGGCAGCCGAATATCTTTTTTATGAACTCCAGGACCAGGAGGAGCTGCGGTTCACCATGACGGCGGAGGCAGTCGCCCTGGCCGAAGAATTCCGCCGCGTCCTGCGGGAGCGCAATGCGGAAAAGCGCTTTGAGCAGGCGTTGTCGTCGCTGTCGTCGCCAGGTGCGCGCATTGCCTTGGCCTACGACTGGGTGACGGCGTTCCTGGAACACCGGGACAAGGCTGCTGACCGTCATTTCGCCTGGGAGATGACGACCCTGGCCAGCGCCGGCCCGAAGATGCTGCTGGCTGACGGCATGTCAGCCGCAGTCAGCTCTACGGTCAGCGGCTTGCGCGGGGTGCACCCGCTGTTGCAGGAGGGAAAGCTGACGTTGCAGCTCGACACCTTCCTGCTGCGCCTGGAGGACTTCCGTTCCCGGCAGGCGCCCCGCTTCCGCGACTACCAGCGCCTTCGTGGCAAACTCCTGGAAGCGCGCCGCCTGCGCCTGCGTTTGTCAGAGTTCAAGGCGCACACCATGGGAGGCTTTGTCCGCAACCGCTTGCTCAGCGAGGTCTATCTGCGTTTTATCGGAGCCAATTTCGCTAAGCAGATGGGCGCTGCCGGGCCGCGTCGGCGCAGCGACCAAATGGGGCTTCTGCTGCTTATTTCGCCGCCAGGCTATGGCAAGACTACCCTGATGGAATATGTGGCCGAACGCCTGGGCCTGGCCTTCATGAAAGTCAATGGCCCGGCTATCGGCCACCGCGTCCTGTCCCTGGACCCGGCCGAAGCGCCGAATGCGACTGCCCGTGAAGAATTGCATAAATTGAACCTCGCCTTTGCCATGGGCAACAATGTGATGATCTACCTCGACGATATCCAGCACCTGAATCCGGAATTCTTGCAGAAGTTCATTTCTCTGTGTGACGCCCAGCGCAAGATCGAGGGCGTTATGGATGGCCAGGCCAGGACGTACGATTTGCGCGGCAAGAAGGTCGCGGTCGTCATGGCCGGCAATCCCTATACGGAAAGCGGCGGCGTGTTCAAGGTGCCAGATATGCTGGCGAACCGCGCTGACACCTATAATCTTGGCGACATCAGCCAGGCTCATGCCGAGGTCTTTGCGCTTAGTTTCCTGGAAAACGCCATGACGTCCAATTCGGTTCTGGCGGCCTGGAACAACCAGGGCGGCAACCTGGCGGACATGGCCAACTTCGCACTGGCCGCCGAGCGCGGCAGCATCGAGGGCGTGTCCTTCGTGGAATTTTATGCCCCGGGCGAGCTTGATGACGTCGTCAAGACGGTCAGGCATTTGCTCCGGGTGCGGGATATCGTGCTCAAGGTCAACCAGCAGTATATTTATTCAGCGGCGCAGCAAGACGAGTACCGCACCGAACCGCCGTTCCGACTGCAAGGCTCCTACCGCAACATGAACCGCATGGCGGAAAAGATATTCCCAATCATGAGCGAGCAGGAAGTCGACCAGGTCATCCTTGACCATTACCGCAATGAGGCCCAGACCCTGACCACCGGCGCGGAAAGCAACCTGCTCAAGGCCAAGGAAATCATGCAGTGCCTGACGCCCGCAGAAAAACTCCGCTGGGATGACATCAAGGCCGAATTCACGAGGCGGAAGAATCTCTCCGGCCTGGATGACGCTAATGATTTCGGACGGCTCCTAGCGCAATTGTCGGCGTTCAGCGCTGGCCTGGGGCAGGTGCGCAGTTCGTTGGACAGCGGCTTTGCCCAGGCCGCAGACCGCCTAGGCGAAGTCCTGGCTACGCGCCAACCTAAGGCGCGGGACGAGGGCAATGTGAAAATCGACTTGACGCCGCTGGTGGCTGCTTTGCAGAACCAGCGGATTGACCTGGCGCCGTTAGCCGAAGCCTTGCAGAACCAGCGGATTGACCTGGCGCCGTTGACCGAGGCTCTGCAGAACCAGCGGATTGACCTGGCGCCGTTGACTGAGGCTTTGCAGAATCAGCGCGTGGACTTGGCGTCTTTAGCGCAGGCAATGCAAAGCGCCAAGAAGGACAACACGGAAGCCCCGACTGAACTCAAAGCAATCATGCCGCCAGAATACGCCAAAGCCTGGGAACGCCAGATTCTGATCCTGGAAGCTCTTATTCCCCTGTTGGACGCTGTCCGCGAACAAGGAGAATCATTCGCCAGATTCCAGGAATTCCTCCAAAAACGAGGTTGAGGCAGGACGGTGGGTATGAGCAAAAAACCGAAAAGGAAATTAACTGCCGAACAGCGCGCTGCCAGAGATAAATACCGCCAAGAATTCATGATTGTCTTTTTGAACGGTAAGCAAAAAAGGGTGAGGCGCGTACCCTCGGCAAAAGAGGAAGCGGAAATCGAGGATTTCATCCGCCGCAATGCCGACCCGATCTGGCTGCTTCAAAATGAAATGTGGGAATATTTGGATGACGTCTAAAATAGGGTCAATCTGCGAAATCCTGTGACAAAAAGAGAGATTTGGCACAGTGATTGTGCTGGTAGACGCCAGGTAGTGCCCCTACTGGGCACCATTTTGGGGGGACCACATATCCCCAGGCTAAAGCCTGGGGGATAGGTTGCGTTGTGGACTGGCGCAGTCCACCGTAAGGCAGACCTGGTATTTGACAAAAGCGCATTTGTCTATTAATGTCTGCATTTTACATTTTTCCCAGATCGTCACAATTCCCGGATTCAAGTCCATGTCGTTGATGGCTTTTCTCTGTCGAGACCTAACTACGGAGTGACTATATGCTTCTATCTGCTCATGCCCGAAATTTTCTTGTGCGCGCCGCAGTTTTGGCCTTTGTTTGCTTGCTCGCGTCCAGTCTGCCTGCGCAAGTAGCATGGGAAGGATGGTTCACCGGCATTGCGCAGGTAGCGGACGCCAAAAGGCTCGCATACAGCTACAATCGGCCCTTGCTGGTCATAGCCGGCGGCGCGGATTGCGATCATTGCAACAAATTTGAAAATCTTGTTCTGCATACGCCGGCATTTCAGAACTACGTCGATGCCAACAAAATCGTTGTTTTTGAATGCCGCGATTCAAAAGAGCTTAATGGGGCACTGCACAACCTTTATTCAAAGAAATGCGGCATGACTCCCTCATACCCATTTATTTACATTTTCAAGGTCAATGACGGCGCAGACTTGGCCACTTCAGATTCCACGTCGCTTCATGACAAGCAAGTCACCTTGCTGGACGCTGGCGCATCCAAGCCCAACCGATACAGCGGCTTCAACTACTTGTCTAATATAAAGATAAACCATGTCCAAATTGAGACTGAACTCGCCTGGACGCCGGAAACGTTTATCAGCGTCTTCCAGACCTTTTTCCCGAATCAGTTCTGGGCAAATACTACTCCACCGCCCGTTCCCACCCACACCGGCTTTGAAAACGCCCATGACTTCGGACGAATACCCAACATGGACAACCCGCAGCCCAACAGCAAAGAATGGATCATGTATTCAGGTGCAAAGGTCCTGGACTCGGCAGCGGCGCAGAACTGGTTCAAATTCGTCGGCGACCTGGGCAAGCGCTATGTGTTTTCGGCCAAGGACATCACGAACAACAATCCCGAGGTGGAAATTACGTTTGAGCTGTTCGGCAGCGAGTGGAACAACGGCCTGCTTGCGCCGCTTGAGGATGCGTACAAGACAATCACCGCCCTAGGCTTTGACGCCTTGGACCGCGGTGTCCAAATCGACATGCCGATTGGCACGGCAACCAATAAGACCTACTTCGTCAGGCTCAGCCATGCCGCTGGCGACGTCAGTAAGATGACATACACCTTGAAGGCGCACGAGGCTCAGCGGGCCCCTGCTGCCGGCACGCCTACCAACCCGCATTGGAACGGCGCCAGGCCCGGAAAGTGGACTATGGACCGCGCCGCCGCCGAGGAAGCGGCCAAAGCCGCTGGCAAGCCTGTCATCTATTTGTTCAGCGGCCTGCTGTGGTGCCCGCACTGCGTCTGCCTAGAGCACAAGATACTGCAAGCGCCTGAATTCAAGGCGGCGACCGCAGACGCCTATTTAGTCGCCCTCGACAACCGCGACCGCTACGGCAACGGCCCATCCCCGCTCCGCGACAACACAGCCAATGGCTACTTGAAAACGAATAACATCAGCGTTGTAGCCGCCGAGGCCAAGCTGGTTGACAACATCGCGGCACAGGATGCCTTGGCCTTGCCTGGCGCCGACACCTGGGGGCCAGACAAAGCCTGGAAGAAAATCGGCTATCCGACGCTGGTCTACTGCGTCCCGGCAGCAGCGCCTACCCGCGCAACGCTCAATGGACTAACCTCGGTCGGACGGATTGCCGGAGACTATGACATCGCCTCGGTCATCGCTAAGCTGGACGACTTGGCGCTCATGGCGGCAGCCGGCTTTGTCGAAGACAACAACTGTGCCGACCTGACCACCCAAATGCTGAAGGACGGCGACCTGCAAAACTCCCGCATTGGCGGCCGCCTGATCACGGCTGACTGGTGGCGATTTACCGTCCCGGCAGGCAAGGCTGCGACCATCACTGCGACCGGGGTCGCTGCCCCGGCTGGCGCCGCAATCAGCCTGGCTGTCTATGCCGCAGACGGCGTGACGCTCCTCAAGACAGCCACCAGCCCTGCGACCGACCCCGTCCGCCTCGTCTTTGCGCCAGCCGGAAACGCGGAGGACACGGAATATCTCCTGCAAGTCACCGCGAGCGACACCACCGCCAGCTTCCTATACGAACTGGAGCTTGAAGTCACTGCCAAGTCCTACGTGCTGGCCATGGCAGACCAGGAAAGTCGCGTTTCCAGCAAAGCCGCTGAAGTCAAGCTCCGCCTGAACATTGAGACTGTCAACGCCCATGCGAAGCCGCTCACGTTCAAATGCCGCCTGCGGCGCGCAGGCGACACTGGCGCACCATGGCGGGAAATGACTATTGCTCACGACGACAAGGCAACCCCATATACCTTCAGCATGGCATTGCCAGACGGTACGTACCCCGACGGCGAAAGCACAGAATTAGTCGCCGAAATCACCGAATCGGGTGACAACAGCTGCCAGATCGACCCGGAGCAATCCACCACGACCGTCAACGTGCTTGGCTATGCCGCGTTCAATTATCCTGCCGAGGCCACATTCACCCTTTACAGAAATATCGCGCTCGCCCCGGGGTCGCTCTCCTTCCCGGTCATTGGCGACCCGGAAGGGGAACCGATAGACTATAATCCAGACGGCATCCCGCTAGGCCTAGAACTGCGGGATTTTACTAGCGACCCAGATAGTCCGTGCGTTGAAATCATTGGCACGCCAGAGGGCGAAGCCAATGCTCAATACAAACTCCTGTTGGTCCTGTTGCAATCGCAGCAATACATCGACCTGACTTTTAATATTGAGGATTTGCCCCAGGTCAGCAATGCCTTTGCCGGCTATCTCGTCGAAGATAACGACGTCACCGCTGCCCAGGCCATGCGCGGCGACATCAAGATAGACAACGACTTGGATGGCCTGACCGGTATAATCTTGGTTCGCGTCGCCACCCAGGACGCCGAAGCCCCCAGCTTTTTTGAGTTCGCTGCCTGGTCAAGCTACTCCCCTGACCTTGGCGCGCTTAACTTGATAGGATTAGCAAGCACTACCCAGGATGGTTCCGCCTTGAGCTTGCAGATCAGCCAGGACGGCACCTGCACTGGCGCCTATACGTCCCCCTTGGGCAATTCCTTTGCCATCCGCGCCTCGGCCGTCACCAAAGTTCCGGGGCAGTACGCAGGCTACTACACGGTTGCTTTGCGGCATTGGCTGGATAACGGCACATATTCCTGCCAGGGCTGGCTGCAAGTCTGGGTGGATGATGCCGGATGCGTCACCTACCAGGGCGAACTGATTGACGGCGCCACATTCGGCCCCAAGGACACGTATGTCACCCCCGGAAAAATCACCGCCAGCAACAAGAGCGGCATGCCTGATGGCGAAATGGCCTTCTTCCTGCCGCTTGGGTGGTCAGCGGAACAAAACAGCTATATCGGCCGCTTGGCCGGCCAGCTCGCCATCGTCGCGAAGGCGGAACGCGAAGCAACCGCTGGCGACAACGTCAATGACGCCTGGGTGTTAGCCAGTGGCGGCAATTCGGCCTGGGAAAAAGCAGCTGACGACCTGGTTCTGATTGACCCCTGCGGGACGACTTTTGACTCGACACGCTCGGTTACCGAGCAAGTCGATCCAGACTTCGAACAGCCATACTTCTATATCAGCGTTCAGCCCACTCCGCCAGAGACGGCATTTGCGCCGGGAAGCGTCCTGCCCAACTGTGTCAAGCTGGAAGAAAACCGCGATGCATTGGCGCTGCTCGTCGCCACCAACGGCATCCTATCCGCCGAACTGAGTGCTTTGACGTATGACGCATACCAAGGAACGTTCACCGGGCGCATCAATGTCCTGAAGACAGCCGATGGCAGCGCCAACGGTGAACTCGCACGAACCGAATGTCCCATCCGCGGCATCCTGACTCCGATCACCAAGAATTGTTGCGGCCAGACTCCGAATCTCGCGGATGGTCACGGCTATTTCACCCTCGATGGCGCGACCTGTCTCGTCACCATCTTCAACCAGGCGCCGGGAAAAACAGCCCCGCCGGCCATTGACGCATGGACGCATGGCGACCATGCAGGCACACGCATCGCGTCGGACGTGACTTGCTACATCAGCGATTCGGACAACAACACGGTTCAGCTCTCGGTGCCCCCCAATGCGCAAATCCTCTGCCGGCAAGTCGCCACTGGAGAGATATTTTTGCATTCCGCGGCAGGCGCCGATGTACTCATCCTTGATTCGCTTCCAGCCTTGAGGCATGAATTCACGGCCATAGAGGACGGCAAGGCCGAGAGCGACAAGGCCACCCTCCGCCTCTATCGGCAAAATGACTCCCTGGTCACTTTCAAGTTTCTTCCGGAAGGCGCCCCCGACGAGGGCTTGGCGCGGTTGCGCCGAGGCTGGAATCTCATCGGCATACCGCAAAATTTCCGCACTGGGCATGATGTCAGCAGAGAGATTGCCATAGCCGCCCTCAACGTCTCTGCTGGCGTCGCCTTGTTCACATACGACCAGGATAAAGCCGCCTATATAACTGCGGAAACACTAACCGCCGGCAAAGCCTACTGGATGTACGTTGGCAACGACACGGAGAACTTCACCCTCCCAGGCGTGCTTTTGCTTGAAGAGGACTACGCCAAGGAGTCTCTGGTCGACGATGCCTGGCAATTCATTGCCGACCCCGGGGATGAGGCTCAAGGCGCACACTGGTTCTGGGTGAATGGGCGGTTTACCATCGAACCACCGGAGCAGCCGGCTTGGCAAGGCGTGTGGTTTTATAAATAAAACTGCTTTCAGCCGCCACGATTAGCGCTGAATGCGCCAGCAACCGCAGCGGGTGTCACCCCTTGGCGATTCCGATGCAATCAGGGAAGTCCTGGCACTGCCATTGCTCCCAATAACGCCGCATAGGCTTGCCGCAGGCTGGACACGGAGGCACGACGCAGGCGACCCGCAGCCATTCGCCACGACTCGTCTCCAACCAGTCCTCCACCACGGTCAAGGCGGCGCCGACGTGACGTTGACGATAGCCGGCCAATTCCGTGGCCAGCGCGGCCAGCCCCTGCTTAGTCAGCACCAGCAAGGCATTGGCGACTTCAAGCCGATCTTCGTTATCCAGCCAAAAGGCCAGGCGACTGCGCAAAACCTGCACGTAGCGCCAACAAACCTGCTCAGGCAATTCGCCGTCGTCGCAGACAGGCGCATACGTCGATGAGGCCAGCCGCATGTAGCCGGCCGACTGGCAGCTCCACGGCAGCGCGCCGCCGTCAATAAGAAACATCTCCCACTCGCCAAGCAGCAAAGTCATCTGGCGATAGCCGGCAGCGAGGCACATAACTTCGGCGTCAGCATCAGACAGCTGGCGCTGGATGACCTCCAGCACGGATTGCCAAGCCTGCCGGGCCGATGACGTCAAAGACCGAGACCGAGCAGCGTCCGAAGGCGGCATAAAACGCTGGCAAAATGACAACGTGCCTAAATGAAGGACCGTTGCCAACGCCGCGCTGCGAAGCAAATAATAACTGCATCCATACTCTGAGCCGAGGCCAGCTTCCATAGACCGCCTGCCGTGCAACACGTGAATTCAAAAACTACAGACAAACAATACGTAAAATATAGCGCAAACAGACGGAAGAGCAAAGGAAAAATATCTGTAACAAGCTCACTATCATTGTGTTGCATACAGAGTCACGAACTTTGCGCTGGTTGCATGGAAAAGCGGCGAAATGAGGGCAAGAAGCGAAGGCTGTTGTTTTATCCGCAGATGACGCAGATGACGCAGATTTTTTTAGGGTGAGTTGTACGGGGAAGCCAGCAGCGCAGCGGCAGAAACGCTAAAATTACGGCAAGCTGAAGCTGAACTACGTACGATGCCGCAGCCTCTGTCCACCACGTTCACCCCGCCCACCCCGCTCACCCCGTCCACCCCGCTCACCCCGCTCACCATGTCCACAGCAGCGGAGCAGCAGCAGAAGCGCTGAATTATCCCGTCGCCAAGCCCCGTGGGAGTTCTATCCGATCAGCGAGAACATCAGCACAGCCAGGCAGGCAAATAAGACCGCCATGGCGACTTTAGTGGCAACGACGTTCTTGCGCGCCCAGGCCGCGACTGGCTGTGCGCCTACGCCCAGCACCGCCAAGGTTGTGATGACGGCCAGCGGCAGAATGAAGAAGAAATTGTAGAGCAGCAACAGCAGCACGGCGCGGAGGTCGATGCCGTCAGCATTGATGGCGGCGAGGGTAGGCAGGTAGATTTGACCGGTGCAGGCCAGCTCCATGCTGGAGACGATCGCGCCGAGCAGCAGGGCAGCCGGTATCATCAGCCAGGATTTATGGTCGGTCAGGCGCTTGATCCAAGTGTGGATGCGCTGGTGGGTTTGCTTGTCCAGTCCTAAAGCCATGTCGCCTGCTTTTCCGGTGCGCCGGTAGCGCAGCGCATCGCGCAGGTGGCCGATGGCGAGGATGACGCCGACGATTCCCAGCCCGCCATAGATGATGGTTTTCATCCAGGCGGCCTGGTTGAGGGCATCGATGAGGAAGGACAGGCCAATGCCGAACAGGACGTAGGTCAGGAAGACGCCCAGGCAGAAGAATGCCCCGACCAGGGCGATGTCGCGTGGACGGCGTTTCAGGTACAGCAGGTAGCTGAGCAGGAAGATGGAGGTGGCAAAGGCGCAGGGGTTGAAGCCGTCGAGGAGGCCAGCGCTGATGATGAGTCCGATGGCGCCCTTGCCTAGGCGTCGTTGCTGGCGGGTCTTTTCGGCCTGTCGTTCCGTGTCGGTGACAGGCGCTTGCCAGAAGGTCTCGTAGGGTTCGCGGTAGTGCGCCAGGGCTTTTTTGAGTTCAGCGGCATCGGCCAGTCGACCGGTGATGAAGCCATCCTGCCAGCAGACCATCGGCGCTAAATTGCGGGTGCTGTCAGCGGGAAGCAGGAAATGATTCATGGCGCGGCGCAGAATGGCCAGGCCATCGAGCGTGGCAACGTCAAAACGGTCTATCGTCAATCCCGGCAAATCGGCTAAGAGAAGCTCCAGCTCTTTTTCCTGGCGCGAGCATTTCTGGCAGTTTTTCTGGAAGAAATAGAGGAGGCGCGGGGTGGCTATGGTCGTCGTCGCAGTTGTCGCTGTTGGCGGGGAAGCTTCCTCTGGGCAGAGCAGGTCAACGACCGGGGTGCTGGCCGTCGCGGCAGCCGTGGCCAGCGGCTTGGTGACTGCCTGAACCGCTGGGTCTGACGGCTGGGCAGCGGCCAGCTCGAACAGTTCGTCTCCCAGCTCATAGAAAGCGTCGATGTTGTCAATCAGCCGGTTGCCGACCAAGAAGATGGGAAACGACGCGCCCTTGGCCGGAATTTTCAAGGCGGCTTCGATCTGTTCCAGGCGCCGATAGTTGGGCGGATGCGCGATGTCCAGGAAAAGGAGCACCGGGTCTTCCGGCGCGGTGAGTTCCTCGCGCCATTGGCGTTTGACCGCCGCGCAGTCGTCGCAATCAGCCGTGCCAAATATAGCCACCCAGCTGCGCTCAGCCGCCAGGCCAGAAAAGCCGGAAAGAGAAAAAAAGACCAAAACAAGGCAAAGGAGAAGTTTTGTCAATGAACGTAGCATAATTAGAGAATTTACAGAAAAAGAACCACGGACGGAATGTCGCCCCGGACTCCTAACGAATTATGAATGATGAATGATGAATGATGAATTATGAAATGCGCTTCAGCATTCAGCATTCAGCATTCAGCATTCAGCCCCCCCAAAAAAAATCTGCGTCATCAGCGTCATCTGCGGATAAAACAGCAGCTCCTCGCCGCCTGGGCGGGCTTCATTTGGCGACGATATTCAGGCGTCCGATGATTTTCTTGTTGTGCATGACGCTGGCCGAATACCTGTTTCGTTGTGCGAAGAACTGTTCTGGAAAGCTCAGGCGCAGTTTGATGCAGGTGTCTTCCGGGACGATGTCCATGGTGCTGCCTTCAGGGATGTTTACCGTGATGGCCTTGGCGATGTCTTGCCACGTTTCTTTTCTTTTCAGCTCTCCGGCCGCTTGTTCGTCGTTTTCGACGTGTTTTTCCGCCACTCGGTCGTCGTTTTGGGCATGGCTATGGCCGCCTTTAAAGCGCCGTGCGAGCCTGCGGGCTGGCGGCGCTTCGCTGCGTGGGACGATGGTCAGTTCAGCGGCAGCGCCTTTGCCTGGTTCGATTTGGGCCGTGTCAATGGTGATGATGCGTTCCACGACGGCCAAGTCCCAGCCGGTGACCGTGCCGCGGAACGCGATCTGAACCGAGCCATAGCCGTCAACGCCCCGCGTAGGCAGGGTGATGACTTCATCCAGCTTGCCGGCCGGCAGAGGCAGCTTAGGCGTGGCCGCGACTACAAAGGTGTTGGGTTCGGGAGACGATACGGCCAAGGTGAGAAGCTTGTTTTCCGCAGGCTGCTCCAGCACAATCTGCTTGCCCTCGGGAAAGTCGAACTTCAAGGTGATGGTGCGGGTCCAGGATGTCTTCAGGCCAACGAAGCTGCCCAGCTGAATCACCGGAGCAGGAGCAAAACTGACGTTTTTGGCAATGTCGCCGACGACTTTGATGAAATAGGGATCGTAATCCGCGACATTGACCAGTATCAGGCGAGCGAACGGCTTCACCGGCAGGGTATTGGCCTTGAGAATGGCCTCTATCGTCATCTCAGCACCAGGCGCCAGGGTGAATGGCTGAGGGGCATTGACGATTTCAAGGCAAGGACAAGTGCTGCGGACTAAGCTAATCGCCAGCGGCTTGTCGCCAGCATGGCGCAATTTTACCGTGAACTGGCGGCGTTCCCGATCCATCAGCGTACCGAGGTTGACTTCGGCAGCGTTGTCCAGCAGCTGCAAAGGCGGTTTTTTGGTGGAATCCGGCTCTTCCGTCGGCTCTTGGGCGGCTTGCTCCTGTTGCTCGGCAAGGTCTTGGGCGCCCGCAGGCGGCGCCAGCGGTTTGTCCTGGGCTAAGACAACGGCAACCAGCAGAGGCAAAGCGATAAGACTGGTCAGCAAGCGCGACATGGCAGGAGGCATCGTAGTGGTTCCTTAAGTTATGGTTATGGTACTGCTATCGATTAACTTCTTGTTTTTGAGGGGAAGATTTTCTGCAAGTCAACGTTTATGTGTCGCCCTTTCAGGGCTCAAAATGATATGCCATCTCACCCAGGGCGTCGCTCGCCCTGGGCGGGTATGTCGCGCCCCGTTGGGGCTTTGGCAGCTCTGTAGCTGCGGATGTTAGTGGACGTTGGCGTGAAGACACGTGTCTTGCACAGGCTATACAGTAAAGACTATTGACTTATTAAAGTTCAGGCGCGAAGATGCGTGTCTTGCACAGGCTTCCACAGGCTTCCAGCCGGTGCAGAGGCACCATGCTTAACGTCATATTCCTTTGCGCCGTAGGCGCTTAACCATGCTTAACCCCAGGCTTTAGCCTGGGGGAGGTATGCCCCCCAAACTGGTGCCCCGTAGGGGCACTACTGTTAGCGCTGAAAACATGTTGTCGGAATTTTGTTTATAGTTATTGTTACTTATTGTATACCAATGACTTGAGTATTTGCTTTCCAGAAATTTTCCCCGAAAAAGTTAATGTGCTAAGTTTCGTGATGAATACTTGTATGCCTTTATGTGTCCTTTGACCACAGCGGCGTTTATGTGTTGCCCTTTCAGGACTCAAAATGATATGCCACCTCACCCAGGGCTGCGCCGGGCCTGGCGGCCCGGCTTACCCTGGGCTTTTATGTGTCACCCTCCGGGCTTTTGCCGCTTTGCGGCTGTTGTGGACGTGGTGGACTGGGTGGACGTTGTGGACGGCGGCTGATGTGCGTCGTACTGGCGGCCGGAAGGCCGCCCCTAGCCTCGTAGAGGCGGCACCATGAGTAACCCCAGGTGAAGCGAAGCGGAACCTGGGGTGGAGTCCCCCCAAGCCTGAGCCTCGTAGAGGCGGCACCATGAGTAACCCCAGGTGAAGCGAAGCGGAACCTGGGGTGGAGTGAGTAGCGGCTTGGCGATAAGTTTCCCTGAAAAATCTTTCCCAAAAAACAAGAAGTTGGCCGATAGTAGTACAACGTCCGCAGCTGCAGAGCTGCAAATGCCCTGAAAGGGCGAGACATACCAGCCCAGGGCAAGCGAGCCCGCCAAGGGCGAGCTACGCCCTGGGTGAGGCGTATAATAATATTGGGAGCCCTGAAAGGGCGACACATAAGTACTGACTTGGAGAAAATCTTTCGCAAAAAACAAGATTTTGGCGGATAGTACTAGGTCAAGTCTCTCTTTCAACCACAGGTTTTCGCACTTTTACAGCTACGGTTGTTTTTGGTAATAATACCACACGCCTCGCCAAGTCGGCTGTTCCGGCGGGTCGGTGCTGAACTTCCCGTCCTCCCAGAACCAGCGCGTGCCTTGAGCCTCACCAGGGGCGACGATGAATTGCCAGGCGTTGTCGCCCGGGGACTTCTTGTTGTAATCCTCTTCAAGCAAAAGTACGCCAGGAAGGGGGAAGCTCTCGGTGTCGTTGTGGACGAATATCCAGTAGGCATTGCCAGCGGTTAATATTTTTGCAAGTATATAGGCGGTTTTATCCGGGTCGTATGTGGTGAACAAGTCGACATTGGCAGGGGCGTCGAAGCTGGCTGCGGCAACCCCTGCGTTGTTGTGACGGAAATTTTGCGGTATGCCGATGAGATTCCAGCCTAAGTGCAACTGCACGACTTCCGCTAAGGGGTTCTCCTCCGGGTCGTCTCCCGGCTTCTTGAAAGTGACCAGGGACTCGTTTTGCCGGTAGAGGCGGAGGATGGCCTTGTCGCTTTCTGCCTTTCCGGCCTCTTGAGCCGTGAATTCCTGCCGCGAAGCTGGAATCGAATCAATGGTGAGTTCATTGGCGCCAGCAGCAGCGGTATGCAAAAATATCTCTTGGGTGCCGACTTGTCGGCGGAAGATTTGCGCATTGCGGGGAACGCCGAGCTGAACCGTGTTGTCGTCCGAATCACTGATGTAACAAGCCTGGTCCGGCGCAGCAGCGCGCGTACCGCCTGGGGTAAATGCGCTAATGGTCGGTGCAGCTGTTTTTTTCGGACGTTGTTCATCGTAGGACGGATTGAGGATGGTGACCAGATAGGTCGTGCCATCGTCGATGAAGTAGCCGTAGCCGACTTCGAGAGTATCAACAGTGCAGCAGCTCGTGTTCGGCGTCAGGATGCCGCGGATGGTGCATGGGGTTCGTGTGAGTTTCCCGTTGGCGCTGCCGTCGGCTGTTTTCAGGACCTTGATGGCGCCGATGAACGTTCCTTGGCCGGCGTCGTACTCCAAATTATCAAGTTCGGCGGAAATGATGCCACCTTCATCGACGACTTCCATCGTGGATGCATCGCGGTTTTCCTTCAGCTTGACATAGTTGGGCAGGGCGGTTCCCGGCGGGAATGATGTCTCTGGCGGAGCAGGCTCAACCTTAATGTAGAAGTTTGGCGGGTTGGGTGGATTGACTTGCTCGGCAACCGGGAGCGTCGACTCAAAGACGGTTCCGCAAGGGGCAAGAAGGATAGAGTCGTTAGCAGATTTCTCCCAGACCGAATAATAATCGTCGTCGCAGACGGAAATCCAGGGGAAAACGATTGGTTGTTGTTGGCGTTCCGCTAACGAGACGATGGAGAGTCGGCCAGCCAGGCGGCCGGGGTACGGGTTTTGTTCCGTCCACTCTCCAAGCGGCAGGAAGAAGGTCAACTCGCCATTAGGCACGTCGCTCTGGTGGCCAAAGAGGAGTTCGCCGGGTGTGATATACGTCGTCTTGGGGCCAAATGCGGTGCCGTCAATCAGTTCGCCCGAGTAGGTGGCGAGGCCGTCGTCGTCCACCCAGACTTGCAGCCAGCCTCGGAGGGAGCGAGTGGTGGTATCCGCTTCCCGCAAGGCGACCGTGTAGTAGCCTGCGTACTGCTCGGGTTCTTCGGTAACGGCCTTGGCATGGATGGCCAAGGAATTGCCCAGGGGCAACGTGTAGGTCCCGGTGCAGGTTCCGTCGTCGAGGCAGACCTGCAACTCCAGGGTGGAATCATCATAAATGGCTTTACCTGTTAATGTAACCGAGCCCTGCTTGCCTGGGGAGCCAGGGGAGTAGCTTGACCAGGCAGTGAACTTAAATAAGCTGGGGGCTATGGTGTCCTGGGTGGCGACGCGAACCAGGATTTTTTTATTGATTTTGTCCAACTCGTTGTCTATCTTGATATCACCGAGAATGTCCTGGGCAGCGGCGATGACGTCGTTCCTGGTACTGCCAGGTTGCTGGTTCACGGGGGCACTTTTGACGAGGTAGCCGGCAAAGGTATTTTTGACCTGGGGCAAATCTTCAATGTTAAAAGTCAGGTCGGTGTATTGCATCGATGATTGTATCAGGATCAACCGAAGTTTGTATTCGTGTTTGGCCTCATTCTCTGGTGTACCGGTGATTTCAACGTACGGATTATTTTCGTCGTTGGTTTTGTACTCTACTTTCAGGCCTAGGGGGACACCGGTTGGATTATAGGCTAACGAGTTCTCATCCGCTGCACCGCCGATAATCGGGAAGCAGAGCGTTCCCGGGGTGATCGCTACATTTTTGTAGAGATCAATCGTAGCCTCTTGAGGATAATCGAACGTGGCATAGCCGTATACGTTGATGGTCGTCCTGTACTGTTTCGGGTCGATCTGGCAGTTGCCATCTTCATCCGATTCGATGAGTTCGGCGGTTAATTCTGTGATTGCGCCATTGGGGTACTCGATGTTCTTAGGCAAAGTGATGTTGAAGGTGTATGGGGTTGCCTTGTCGCCATGAGGGATAGTGATTGGCAGCAATCTCAAGACCGTGCCGTCTTGGGAGAGCAGGCGGCAGTTGAACGTGATATCATCATTATTGCCGGTAAAAGTATCAATGTTCAGGCGGAGGTCGACCGGGCGGCCATCCATGACATTTTGTTTGGAAACCTTAATTTCCTTGTCGGCCATGGCCAGCACGTAGGACTTGGTTTTTTCCTCAAGCTTCAGAGTGTATGGGAAGCTGGCGTTGGCGCCGGTCGAAGTGACTTGCAGGAGATATTCTGGAGCCGTCGGGTTCCTAGTGCCCCCTGGGTTCTCGGCTGGCACAAAGTCGAGGCTGACTGATTTGCCCGCTGTGCCGGTGGCTGTCTTGAGGGGCGTCTCCGTATTGTCCGCGGCATAGACGGCCAGGTTGATTATGGCGCCGTCTGGGGCGCCGGTCGCGGTGATTGTCGCGAACGTGTTATCATCATCGGGGACGGTGAATCGCCACCAGTCAGCTGTGATCAGGCTGCCGCCAATGCGGGAGTGTTCCTGGACGCCGTCTTCCAGCACTTGGGTGGTCAGGTCGGCATAGTTGTTGTCCTCGACAAAGCCGTCCGCCGCCATGGCTTTCAGGTCGTTCAGCTTGGCGACGACGGTGGCGGCGTTGTAGTCTTTGGAAATCCGTCCGACAGAGACCAGGTCATTTGCTTTTCGGACGCGATAGACCAGCGTCGGATAGTCGATTTTTCCCCCGGCGCCTGGCAAGGCCAAGGCATCCTGCACCTCGATGTTGTCGTCCAGATCGGCTCTGGGGAGGGACGGCCCTGTGCCGTCGCGCTCGCGGTTGTCCAGGACGACCAAGTAGGCTTTGTTGTCGACGTTGGCTTGATTGCCGATCACCTTCGCGAAGTTTTCCGTTTCCAAAACTTTGTGAACCATGCAGACGGTTTCCGAGTTCCACAGCAAGCCGCCGAACAAGTAGAGGATAGGCTTGTCGTTGGCTTTGGCTGCGGCTTCGGCGGCGCCGCGGTTCATGGTCCACTGCCCAGGCTTGGCGTCGTTCCAATGCGGATTGGTGACCGAGCCGGCCGCAGGCGCACGTGGTGCCTCGTGTATTCTTAGGGTGTAGGTTGCATTGATGCTTTTGGTGGTGCTGATCCTGACGAAGTAGGTCTGGTTGGTTGCCGTGCCAGCCGGCATATCGACTTGGATGCCGCGTTCCAGGGCGTCGAAGCCTGGCGACGTGATAGCTTGGTGCGCATTTTTGAGCGGCACCCACTCGTTAACTTTCAGCTCGCTGCCGAACAGCTCGAAGGTGACCTCCGCCCCGGGGTTGCTGTTCCCGATGCCCGTGGCGGAAAACACATAGCGTTTGCCCAAGTCGCCTTGGAATTTGAACCAGTTCTGCGTCGCTGTCGGGGTGAGGCGATTTGGACCTGAGTTCTTTATCCACTCTTCGGCGCTGGGCGGCGGGTTGGCTGTATTGGGTATTCTCCCGAAGTCAATGGCATTTTCGTAGCCGGTGTGGGTGGGGCCCGGCACGAGTTCTACTCCGTTAGCGTTCGGGAAAAAGGACTTGAAGATCTGGATAAACGTTTCGGGCGTCCATTTGTCTTCCTCCCCCTCAATTTGTATATTGTTTATTCTTTCGCCTGGTGTGTAGTTAAAGCCGCTGTATCGGTTAGGCTTGGATGCGCCAGCGTCCAGCAAGTGGACATAAGCTGGGTCATCAAAGGCGCTGGCATTTGGCGTTGTCGTGTCCGCCCCTTCCAGGATCTCGAATATATAGACATGTGGAAAAACAGACGTTATGTTGCATTGGGCACCGTAAAGACGCTTGAAGATAATGGGCAGGGAGGCGGAGTTGTGGCATGAAAAAAGGACGATTTGGTGTTGCTCCGCAAACGCTCTAAATGTGTCGGTAAGTAGTACCTGGTGATATAAAGAGTTGCAATGTGCGCAAGGACCCGACCCGACCACAGCCAGCAGTGGGCGCTTGGTTTCTATTGCCCTTAGTTTGACATTATTCACTTGTGCAACACCGATGAACCATCCTGTCCATATTCCTTCGCCATTTTGGGCAGGCAGGCTGGCTGCAGTGAAAAAAACAAAAAACAAAGCAGCGATACCTGCTTGTATTTTTTTGCAAGGAAACAATTGGCGCATCTGGTCCCTCCCGCGGTGGTGAGATCGCTATGGTGAAGTTTGCTTTGGCTGTACAGTGTTTTCTCGAATTGGAAGAATAGCGTTCTTCCTTATTAATGTGTGAAATGGTTAATGGGCAAAAAGTGGTGATGAACACTGGCAGGACTGCCTTCAAGCTGTCGTATGTAGTTCAAGCTTTAGCTTGCTGTATGTAGTTCAAGCTTCAGCTTGCCGTACGTAGTTCAAGCTTCAGCTTGCCGTACGTAGTTCAAGCTTTAGCTTGCCGTACGTAGTTCAAGCTTCAGCTTGCTGTATGTCAGGCTATCCTTGGTTCAGGCTTTATGTGTCGCCCTTATACAGGAGGACTCCCAATTATGTTCCATCTCACCCTCACTCCACCCCGGGTTCCGCTTCGCTTCACCCGGGGTTATTCCTAGTGCCGCCTCTCCGAGGCTCAGGCTTGGGGGGGGACTCCACCCCAGGTTCCGCTCCGCTTCACCTGGGGTTACTCATGGTGCCACCTCTACGAGGTTGGGGTGGCTCTCAGGTCATTCGGGCCAAACGGGAGGCTACCTGATCCCCACCCTGTCCGAGTCGCCAGACAGGACAGCTAAAGAAACCAACAGGCCAGATCGCACGTCTGCTGACAATCTCATTCGTCAAGACAACAACCCTACAAAAAATCAGTGTTCATCTGTGTCCATCCGTGGTTAAAAAATAGGCTGTGGGCGGATAGTCCACCCTAGGTATTCGGTAGTTTTGAAATAGGTTGTGGGCGGGTAATTCAGCTTAAGGAATATAATGTCAAAAGCGCATTTTTACCACAGTCCCTGGGGGAAAATAGGTGTTGACACGTGATAGCGCTGGGTCAGTCCGCGGGCTGCGATGTCCATAACCTGTCTTTGCCTGTCAAGCATGATGTTATTTTTGGCTTCTTCGAAGGAAATGTCTTTTTCGGGCAATTTTCCAAACAGCATTTGTGCGACTCGCAGTCGTTCTGGTTCGCCGTCTTTTGTTGGTGGGATGGCTCGCAGCACCCGCATGATGCGAAAGGCTGTCGGCGTCTCCATGATTCCGGAGGTTTCTCCTGGTTGCAGGGTGAATTCTTCCAAGTGGTTGACTTCGGCCATTTGTTCGCGGGTGAAGTTCATGTCCAGTTCACCGCCTTGGCGCGCTTCGGTGCCTTCGGAATGGCGTCTTGCCAGGCGGGCAAACCCGTCGTCAGTCTTGATGGCCGGGTCTTTCAGCAGGTCTTTGAGTTGTTGTCTTCGCTGTTCATTCTGCTGTTTCAGCATGTTTCGCAGTCCCTGGTCGCGTTGTCTCCGCTGTTCCACTTCGGCGTCGTCAATAGTGATCAAGGCAAACATCTGGTTGCCGAATTTCACTAATTTTTGGGCGTCATCAGCAGTCAATTCCAGGAGGGTGCTTTCCTTGGCTGTGAATTGTGCAAGATAGCTTTCCGCAGTCATGCCCGAAGGGTCGTTTTCCAGGCTTTTGGTCAATTCCTGCATATAGGCTTGTTTTTCTTCTTCGGTGATGGTGATGTTGCGGGCGCGTACTTCCAGCAGGAACATGCCTCGCGTCGCCAGGCGCTGCAAGGTGGCCCGCGCCCATTGCTCCTTGGTGTCCTGGGCGGAAACCGCGCCTTCGGTTTCGGATGTTGGGGACGATTGCAGCAATGGCTTCAACTGCCGCCAGGTTGCGGACATGTCGCCGACTTGCAAGGCAATGTCATCATCTTGCAGCATCGCCATGATTTGAGTGGCGGTGGGGCCGATGGGCGCAGGCGCTGTTTCGGCGGCAGGCGCGGGCGCTGGTTCCGTATTGGGAGGCGCTTCCGCGGCATCAGCCTGCTCTGCATGGGCCTCAGCGAGTTCGGCCTTGGCTGCTGATGGCTGGCAGTAGGCTGCAGTAACAGCCAGCAGGAAAAAAAGCATGGCCGCAGGTAGCAGACAATAGCGGGCAGAACGCCTGGCATTGTCATAATGTTGATAAGCAGAAAGCGTCGCCATGGTCGTCAATTCTCCTCAGTGGCCTTTTCTTCCTCGGCCTTTTGGGCTTCCTCTTCCTCTTCCTCTTCCTCTTCCTCTTCCTCTTCTTCTTCTTCTTCTTCTTCTTTTTCCTCGGTGGCTTTTTGGTCTTCTTTTTCTTCTTCTTCGGCTGCGGCGGTCTTTTGAGCTTCTTCTTCCTCGAGTTTTTTCAATTCTGCGAAGCGCGGCAGGTCAACGGCTCCTTCCTCAGCGGCTGCCAGCTCTTGTTCTTCTTCAAGTTGTATTTTTTCTTGTTCTTCCAGGTGTTCTGTCAGCCATTCTTCGCCTTGTTCGCGGGTAGTGATTTCTTCTCCGCTGGTATTGGCTTCCAGGTGTTCCTGTGCCAATTGCTTTAAATTATCGTCGTCAGATTCGAGCAGGTCAAGCAAGACTGGCACGGCATGTCTGGGCGGATGAGCGCCGAGCAAGACCATGAAGGCCTCCTGCTCTGATTCATCGCCAGCAGCCTCGATGGCCTCCTTCCAGAGGGAGGGATCAAAGGGGGCAGGGCTGTCTGTGATCAAGTCTTCGGTCAGGAGATGCATGAGTACATGACGCGCTTCGGTGGCGGCTTCCTCGCCGGCTGAGGCCATGACTTTAACTAAGGTTTTTTGGGCGTCCTGGCCGCCCAGCCAGCGGAGCGCATTTACAGCCTCAAGCTGCTCATAGTCGGAACCGGTGACGGCCATGGTCATAGCCATGACGCGCGCCTGAGTGTGCTTGGCGTCGTCATCTAAAAGCTCCTGCAAAGCGCTTGCGGTGGCATGTTCCTTGTTGGGCGCAGGCGTTGTGGCAGCAATAGGCGGCGGAGTTTTGTCAGCTGGAGGAGTGGCGGACAAGGGGGTCGCCAGATCGGGTCGGCTGCCTCCTTGGGGCAGGTTATTGTCTTGAAGGGTGGAAGGCGCCGTAGCACCTTGATGCGTCTCTGGAGGTGTATTCGGGTCTCGTACGGCGGTTAGGCGCCATGCCACGCAAATTGCCGCCACAGCCAAAACCATTAGGCCAAGGCCGATAAAAGTATTTTTTTGCAGACGCATTGTGGTTTTTACCTTGAATCAACAATGGTAGGTCGTGGGTGTGATGGTATAATGAATATGTTTTTATGACCGCGCAGCCAGGATGAAAGTTGCGCGACGAGTGACAATTGTTGGGCAAAACTGGGAGGTTTTGAGAGAACAAATAGGTTTGTGAACAATAGCCAGGACGCCTGGACGCGAAAGAGAACATGTCGCGCAGATGGCACCAAGGGGGGAGGGAGAAGGTGGGTTAAGATGGCACAGTGCAATGGAATATGGCTGGATGAAGCCCGGCAGCGTACTACTATCGGCTAACTTCTTTTTGGGGGAAAGATTTTTTTCGAGTCAGCATTTGTACTACTATCGGCCAAAATCTTGTTTTTTGTGAAAGATTTCCGGAAAACAAATCTTCAAGTCATTGGTATACAATACGTAACAATAATTCTGCACGAAGCCCCGACAACATGTTTTCAGCACTAACTGTAGTGCCCCTACGGGGCACCAGTTTAGGGGGTATGCTTCCCCCAGGCTAAAGCCTGGGGTTAAGCATGGTTAAGCGCCTACGGCGCAAAGGAATGTGACTTTAAGTATGTGCATCTGTCCCGGCTGGAAGCCTGTGGAAGCCTGTGGAGGACGCATGTTTTCGCTCTACCGTCCACCAACGTCAGCAGCGGCAGAGCTGCAAATGCCCTGAAGGGGCGAGACATACCAGCCCAGGGCGAGCCGACCCGCCAGGGTCGGCGACGCCCTGGGCTGGCTGCGCGAGTGATTTTTGTTTTTTTTTGTGGCGAGCCGACCCGCCAGGGTCGGCGACGCCCTGGGTGTGGCGATGTATAATTTTGAGCCCTGAAAGGGCGAGACATAATCCTGAACGAAGTACGGACTGAACTACATACTGCAAGCTAAAGCTTGAACTACATGCTCCTGCAAGCGTGGTACATGCTGCAAGCTGAGGCCTGTACTACGTGCGACTACGTACGGCGGGCTGGAGCCTGGATATATTGTTAAACGTAATAAAAAAGTGAAAGGGGGGATCGGAAGATCCCCCCTTTCACCGGGTTTTTTACTCTACGCGGTTAATACAGTACGAAGTACTGGATTATTATTCTGGAATTGATTCGTAGACAGGCATCTCGTCAATCCACGTGGCTTTGCTCCAACCGAGTTTTGCCTGGATAGCGGTTTCCTGGGCGTTCGTGTCGCCTTTGTCGGTCATGCGTTTGTTGTACTTCAGCGTCCACGTGCCAGAAATCGGGGCACCATCTACACCAGTTGGGCCAACATTGCAGATATCCCACATGGGGTTGACGCCGCAGCCGCCCCGATAGAGGAACTCACCAACAACAGAGCCGGAAATGCTGGATATGATGTTGCAGCTGTAAGAGGAACCGGTAGAGCCGATGCAAATGCCAATTGAACCTGGAGTAGAGGAGGTAATCACCTTAGCTTTGCCAAAGCCCTTGTTAACAACATAGCCTTCGCCATAACCCGCGAGCCCCGCTTCGAAGTTGCCTCCATTATGATCCAAACCAAGGAAACCATAAACCAAGAGATTACGAGGGTCGGAGCTTTGGGCTTTGGCGATGACATGGCCGGGATCAAGGCTATAAGGCAAGTTGTTACCTGCAATCCATGGATCAGGTATTGGTTGGCCATTCGCGTCTTTGGCGTCGGGCGTATCGGGAATCGCGAAGTCAAGGGTCATCCACGCATCCATGGTCTTGGCCAGCTTGACTTGAGGAGTGGCTTCGCGGGTCATTGGCACGTTGTACACTGTTGACTTGAAGATGGCTGACTTGGCCTCGACCGGTACCTTGATGACGTAGGGGGCGAAAACCAAGTCGCCAGGCCATTTTTTCTTGGTCAGGGTGTCGCCTTTGCGAGCCAGGTAGGCGAAGGACTGGTTCGCGGTAGTAGGCGTAGCAGCGTAGTCCAAGGAGCTTGCCATGTCACCGCCGCAGGATGTGCAGAGGGGAAGAACCACATAGCCGTAAATGGTGTCTCTCTTGACCCGATAGCTTTCCGTGACGTATTGACCCTTAGGATAGACGGGGTTTGGCGGGGTCTCTGGCACCCTCACGGTAACCGGATCCAGTGTGCGCAGTTTGTAGACTGGGTCTATGCGTTTGAATGTTGCTTTGTAGTCATAGACTACAGTTTGGGCAATGGCGGCGATGCCTACCACGGCCACTAACATGGTTGCGAGAAGTTTCTTCATTGTTTTAAATCCTTTCTTCGACCTTTTTACTCTGGCCGTTTGACCGGCCATTCCCTTGGAACCTTAATTTTAGATACTAAAAAATCATCTGATTTTGCAATTTGTCCTTCCCTATTCCTCCTTTCGTGCCTGTGATCCCCTTGGCGCTGCGGGGAAGTGTATGCCCCAGCTAGGCCAAGAGCACCAGCGTTCAGGAAAAACACAAATACAATACACACCTAAAAATGAATGTCAAACGTCGATTGGGAAAAAAATCACGCTGAAAAGCAAAAAAAGACAGGGGATGCGCGACCTTGAGACCAACGGCTGCCATGAATTTTTTAGTACAAATAAATACTTTACCCTATATATCAGGCAATGCAAGCGAACTTTTGGCTTTTTTTGTCTATAGCACGTTTTTTTGGGTAGTGGGGCATCGCCCTAGGCTCAAGCCCGGGCACTGGACGGAGATGAGGCAACAGCGCCCAAGCAGCTGCGGCTCGCCGTTCGCTCATGAAATCACGTTATGCAGCGCGACAACCATCAAATTTATTCCACCCTACCCAGGGCTTCGCTTCGCTCACCCTGGGCTTTTATGTTTCAGCCCTGCGTGCCTTCGCCGCTGCACGGCTGGTTTTTCCGTATGACATACCCTAAAAAATCTGCGTCATCTGCGTCATCTGCGGATAAAACGACGGTTCCTCTCCGCTCTCCGTTAGGAATGGCATTCATGGCAGGTATTTCCATCCGCCTTGGCCTGGGAACAGTTTTTGTTGGCGGTAGGCTCCTTCGGGTGTGGACCAGTGCCAGGCTTCGACACGTTCGGCTCCGAAGGTCGGCGTGAGCAGGCGCCAGCCTTGGCTGACCGTGTCTGGGAGGATGGCTCCACGGATGGCCAGGGTTCGCGGGGCGTCCTGGTCGCAATAGAGCCAGAATCCCTCGCCCTGCGCGATCCAGTTTGGGCGGCAGAGGGTTTCGGTCGTTGGCTCGATGGCAAACACTATTGGCCACGCCGCCAGGAGCGCGGCCATGGTTTCCTGGGTCGGGCTGATTGGCATTCCGAGCAGGTTCCAGCCGTCGTGGAGAGCGAAGCCGCTGCCAAGGTCGCCGAAGGTAAAGGTGGTGTCAGCAGGGTAGAAGGCCACCTGCACGATGGCGCTGGCCAGGCCGCCCGGGGTGATGCTGCGGGCTAAGATGGTGACCGCGTCGACGCTGTTGCGGAAGACGAGCGGTATGGTGTAGGGCGTCCAGGCAGCTCCAGGGGCGGCTGAGGTCGCGTAAAGTGCGTTGCCGCTGGGCGCGGCGATGGTGATGGTCAGGGTGGCTCCGGGCGTGTAGGCTTTGGCTTGCGGGGATAGCGGCTGTCCGTCGGCCTGGGCAGTGATGACCGGCGGCTTGGCTTGGGAGATCGCGAGGCTGGCGATGGCGCTGTCCAAGGTGCTGGCGCTTCGGGCTAGGGCGCGGATTTGGCTTGGTTTGGTGACGATTAGGCCGCCTGCGGGCCACGGCAGGTTTGGGACGGCGCCAGGAGTCAAGGTGTAGAAGATGGCGGCGTCAGGCGTGGTCGTGGCTGCGGTGCAGACAATGCTGTCTGGCGTTGAGGCGTCTTCGTCAATGGCCAGGTTCGGCGCTGTGGCTTGGGTGACCGCGAGGCTGGCGAGTTCGCTGTCCAAGGTGTTGGCTCTTTTGGCGATGGCGCGGATTTGGCTTGGCTTGGTGACGACTAGGCCGCCTGCAGGCCACGGCAGGTTCGGGACGGCGTCTGGGGTTAAGGTGTAGAAGATGACGGCGTCAGGCGTAGTCGTGGCTGCGGTGCAGAGAATGCGGTTCGGCGTTGAGGCGTCTTCGTCAATGGCCAGGTTCGGCGTTGCAGCCTTGGCCTGGAAGGTGCCGGAGGCCATGATTTCCGGCACCACTGCGAATGGCGCGCCGCCAGCAGTGGTGTCAAACACTTTGGCCTTGACTGTGCAGGTGCTGGTGAGGAGGATGCCGTCTTCGATGACGTAGGCAGGGCTGTTGGCCGTCGGCGTCGTGCCGTCGGTCGTGTAGCGGATGTGATAGCCGAATTCTTCGCTATTGCTGGGCACGTTGACGACTAGGGAGTCAATGAATACGCCGCGGAGGGCCGCAACCTCGGGCGGCTCCTCGTCATTGATCGGATTGGGGTTGGGGTCCAGATCGATGTCCACTGGCGCTGGTGCCCAGACGACGAGGTCGAGCCAGATGCAGTCATGGAAATATGCTTTAGCGGCGTTGTATTCGGCGGTGGTATCATAGTCGTCTCGGCGCGGCCCGTCAGGAATTTTTGTTTTGCCGTCGTATTCCGGTTCATTTTTAAAGTATTCGAAGACGATTTCGTGGTTATATACCTCATTGGAGCTGCGTCCGCCATTGAGCGTGATTTCTTCTTCTTCCCAGTCGATGTCGTCGCCAAAGCCGGAGTAATTCTGCACCAGCTCGCCGTCGACATAGACATTGAATGCGTCGGAGTCATCGCAGGAGGTCTTATATAGGAAGGTGAGGGTGCCTGGGCCGCGGACTTTGAGATAGAGTCGTGCGGCGGCGCCGTCCTCGACGCCGGTGCTGTAGATGCAGGAGCCTCCCCAGACCGGGGTGGTGGTGTTTGCGGTTTTCGTTTGCACGGCCCATTTGCTGTCGCCGGAGCTGACAGTGTAGGTATTTTCGTCAAGCTCGTAAGAAATTTCGCCGTCCTCGGTTATTTTTTCCATCTTGTATTTCCAGTATTCCATTTTCGTGAAGGTGACGCCGGCTGGGTTGTCCAGGGCGGCGGCGACCTGCGCTATAGTGGCGGCCGTTGCTGGGCGGCATGGCAGCCACAGCAGGAAGGCCAGCAAAACAACGGCTGGGCAGGAGAAAAGATGGCGTGGCAAGATGTTCATGGAGGCGGGATTCCTTAGAATGACGGCAAAATGTTTTTGTCAGCCGGAACGGCCTGGCAGTGAACGCCTAAGCGACCGGGTGTCAAATTAGGTTCAGACAATTATATTAGTATATGTCTCATCCGGTCGATTGCAAGTCAGATTCAGGCAGGGACAGGATGGCGTTAGGTGATTTTCATGCTTTGAGATTTAAGGTACGTGCAGGAGGATGACATGTATGTAGGACGCATCGTTGCCGTGGGGCGGACTTGTTCTGGCCGCGGGGCTGGGCTGTATCGGGTGTCGTCGCGGTCTTTTCCCAACCGCGAGGCAAAGAACCTGGAGCGGGCGATTGCGATTGTCCCGAAACCGGGCTTTGAAAACGACATTCAGAAGAATCCGTACATCGCGTATCATTGCCTGCGGCTGGCGCGCGGCTTCGCGATTGTGAGCAATGGCTCGCATACAGACCCGATAGCGGAAAAAATCGATGCCGGACTGCCGCCGCGCGACGCGCTGGCAGGGGTGATGCTGGCTATGGACTACGAGCATGACAGCCTGGACACGCCGCGCATCGCCGGGATAGTGACTCCGGATGGAGCCGCAGGCTGGCTGGCAATCGTGCGCAAAGACGCTTTGCTGGTGCGCGAATTCGCCCTGCGGCCAGGCCAGGCTTTTTATGTCTGCACGTATGAGCGCAATGAGCCGTCGCTGGCCCAGGAAGACAGCAGCTTTGATGTCGCCTCGGCTGCCGATGCCTGCGACTATATCCTGGGACGAGGCGTGTTCGCTGACTTCGAAAAGCCGGTCTCCGCAGCGTGCGCCGTAGCCGACAAAGATGGCGTTTTTCAGACGGCAATTGCCTGAGCGAGGGGCTTTTTTTAGGGGCGAGGGGCTATGGCTGTCTGATAGCTAAAAAACCCGGTCGGCGTTGTGTGTCTTCGCCGTCCGGGTTTTGTTTATGACTTTAGGTGCAAAAGGGAGTCAGCGTTTTGCGAGGGTTTCCTTGGCCGCCATTTTGGCTTCGAGCTGGGCCTGCATTTTCTTGATGTCTTCGTTTAGGAGCGAGACATCCGCCTTGCGGATTGCAGCGGCGATGGCTTCACGGTCAGCCGCAGGGAGAGCCTTCCAGAATTTCCACGACTGCAAGAAAGTGCCGTATTCTTCCATCAGCTTAGGCGCCAGGGTGCGCATTTCCTTTGCGTCAGTACGGCCTTTAGCCAGCTTGGCCTTCAAGGCATCATCCATCATGCGTTTTGCCATTTTTTTCTCCTGTTTCAATGCTTTCTGGGCTTTGTTGACGACGGCTGCCTTGAGCAACGAAATCGTCGTCCGTGAATGATTCGTCTCTAGTACTAAATCAAGGATGCGGAAATAAATTTTTCGAATGTTGATGTATATTATAACTCATTTGTTAGGAAAATCAAATTTTTTGTTAGTATGCGAAAAGCGGCGCCGTAATTGACAGCGATTGGCCTTCAGAGTTCCGTCAAGTTTCGCCGCATGGCTCTTTGGCTCAGACGCTTTATTGTCTATATGTCCACTCAAGTTCCTTGACGTATGGCGTTATGCTCCGTAGTTGTGGGAACAACGAGTATCAATCGGTGATTGATTTGCTACCAAATTGTACATAGCCGCAATATTAATTTTATTGAACGGGAGGATGAAAAATGATTCGCGAGTCCTTGCTTTCACGTCTTCAGCGACAAGGCATTTTGGTATCTGACGGCGCTTGGGGGACTTTTTTGCAGAAAAAGGGCTTGCGTCCTGGCGAGTGTCCTGAATTGTGGTGCTTGGAGCGGCCGCAGGAGGTGTTGGCAATCGCCAGCAGTTATGTCGCTGCTGGCGCTGATGTGATTGAGACGAATAGTTTTGGCGGGTCATCATTTAAGCTGGAGCATTATGGGTTGGCTGACCGGGCGGCTGAGATCAACCGGGCGGCCGCAGAACTGTCGCGGCAGGCGGCTGGCGACGACGCTTTAGTCATCGCCTCGGTCGGCCCCACTGGCATCCTGCTTTTGATGGGCGATGTCACCGGCGAACAGCTGTACGAAGCCTTCAAGGAGCAGGTCGTGGCCTTGGCAGCAGGGGGGGCGGACGCTATCTGCATTGAGACTATGCAGGATGTCGAGGAAGCCGAAATCGCGGTTCGCGCTGCTTGCGAAAACACTTCGTTGCCGGTCCTTTGCACCTTTAGCTTTGAATTGACTGTCAAAGGAGAGTATCGCACCATGATGGGAGTCGGGCCGGCCGAGGCAGCCAAGGCGGTGCATGCCGCTGGCGCGAGCGTCGTCGGCACGAATTGCGGCAATGGGATGGAGCGCATGATTCCGATTGTGCGGGAAATCCGGGCCGCTCTTCCTGGTGTGCCGATTCTCGTGCATGCCAACGCGGGCATGCCTAAGCTGGTGGACGGCGTCGATGTCTTCTCGGATTCTCCGGCAGACATGGCGCGTCTTGCGCCCGAGGTAGTGGCGGCGGGCGCCTCCATCGTTGGCGGCTGCTGCGGCACGACGCCAGAACACATTGCCGCCATTCGCCAGGCTCTGGTCAGATGACTGGCCTGGACGCCATCTGTCACCCTGTTTGAGTTGAATGAGGAGTATTTTGATGAGACATCACGCTTCTGCCGGCAAGGCCATCCCGTTGGAGTCCTTGATCAATGTGCCGCGTCTGCTGACCGAGTATTTTACTGTCGTCCCTGATGTCGATGATCCTGGCCA
Source organism: Lentisphaerae bacterium ADurb.Bin082 (assembly GCA_002070945.1). Lineage (GTDB taxonomy): Bacteria > Verrucomicrobiota > Lentisphaeria > Oligosphaerales > Oligosphaeraceae > JAAZKI01. Next base: position 89,163 of record MWEG01000023.1, on the reverse strand, counting down.
GCTGGTGTCTTTTGGCACGTCGGGCCACCGCGGCACTCCTGGCAGCGGGACTTTCACCGAAAGCCATGTTTTAGCGATTACGCAGGCGATTTGCGATTATCGGCAGGAGGCTGGCATTGGCGGGCCGCTCTACCTGGGCATGGATACGCATGGGCTGTCAGAAGCAGCGCAGGCCACGGCGATTTCCGTGCTTGCCGCCAACGAGGTGCAGGTTCGGCTGGCAGCCGGTCGCGGCTATACGCCGACCCCGGTTATTTCCCATGCCATCCTGACCAGCAATCGCGGCCTGCCAGAAGGAGATTTCGCGCAGGCGGCGGACGGCATTGTCATCACCCCGTCGCACAATCCCCCGGAAGACGGCGGCTTCAAGTACAATCCACCGCATGGCGGGCCAGCAGACACGGATGTGACGCAATGGATTGCGGAGCGGGCAAACCGCCTATTGGCAGACGGCAACCGCGCCGTGCGGCGCCTGCCGCTGGCGGACGCCTTGGCCAGTCCGCACGTGCAGGAGTACGACTACATCGGCCCCTACGTGGCTGACTTGGAGCAAGTCATTGATTTCGCGGTTATCCGCGACGCTGGCATCCGCCTGGGCGCTGATGCTCTCGGCGGCGCCGGGCTGGCGTATTGGCGGCCGATAGCAGAACGCTATGGCCTTGATATCACTATTCACAACGCCCATGCCGATGCGACGTTCCGCTTCATGCGCTTTGACCATGACGGCCGCATCCGCATGGACTGCTCGTCGCCCTTTGCCATGGCTGGCCTGATTCGCCTCAAGAAGGATTATGACATCGCTTTTGGCAACGACCCTGACTTTGACCGCCACGGCATTGTCACGCCGTCAGCCGGACTGATGAATCCGAATCATTACTTAGCGGTGGCGATAGACTATCTTTTCCGGCATCGGTCGCAATGGCCGGCGACGGCTGGGGTCGGCAAGACGGCTGTCAGCAGCGGGTTGATTGACCAGGTGGCAGCGCGGCTGGGGCGGCGGCTTGTCGAGGTGCCGGTTGGCTTCAAGTGGTTTGTGTCAGGCTTGCTGGAGGGCAGTCTCGGCTTTGGCGGCGAGGAAAGCGCTGGCGCCAGCTTCCTGCGCCGGGACGGAACGGTCTGGAGTACGGACAAGGACGGCATCATCCTCTGTCTCCTGGCCGCTGAAATCACTGCACGGACCGGGGCAGACCCGGCTGCCTACTATCGCAACCTGGAAAAGACGTTTGGGACGTTCCACTATGCGCGCCAGGACACACCGGCCACCAGCGCCCAGAAGGCGGCTTTGCAGGCGTTGCACCCGGAAAACGTCGGCCTGGAACAGTTGGGCGGCGACCCGATCACGTCGGCGCTGACGCACGCCCCTGGCAATGGGGCGTCGCTGGGCGGCCTGAAGCTGTGTACGGATTACGGCTGGATCGCGGTGAGGCCATCAGGCACCGAGGACGTCTGCAAAGTCTATGCCGAAAGCCGACGAGACAGGAACCACCTCCGGCAGCTGCTGCGCGAAGGAAGCGCACTGCTGGAGTAGGTGTAGATTGAGCCTCGGATGGCGCTGTCCGCTAGGTCCATTGCGTTCACCGACGCATAGCGGCAAAAGCGCGAAAAGCGCGAAACGTACTGCAAGCTAAAGCTTGAACTACGTGCGGCACATACTGCAAGCTAAAGCTTGAACTACATACGATGCCGCAGCCGCCGTCCACCATGTCCACCATGTCCACCATGTCCACACCGTCCGCCGCAGTGGAGCGAATGTGGCGCTGAAAACATGCTGTCGGGAAGGCCGTTATCAATGGCGGGCCGATTACGCAAGCCTGGCGGTTTTTTTGCGTTGGCATTGAAAAAGATTTTTTCGCCCATATATTTGACAATGCCTGGGATTGAGTGCTTCTTTCCCTGAAATAGTTTAAGGATTCATCATAATGCCATCACAGCCATCACAGAATGAACTCTGGTATGCAGCCAGGATGACTAGGGTCGTCTATCGGCCGCCACGCCTTTTGGAGACGTTTGGTGAAACATCCGTCTTCTACTCTGTGCTGTCGGAAATTTTTGTTTCAGATGAAAGCAAAATCCGCCTGCGCAACGGCGTTATCCGAGCTGCCAGGCCCAAAGTCATCACCCCGCATTTCCTCCTTAACCAGGCTCTGGAAAATTTCGGCCCTGATGCCAGGAAGTATTTTGCTGATCTTCTGCAACGGAAAGACGGTACCCGCATCTTGCAATATGGGCTGACATTGCAGAAAGAGGAACACAGCGAGGAAATCATCGGCGGCGAGATTCTTGAGACGGCTGATCAAATCGCACGGGAGGCCCAGGACAACTTGACCGAGGTGCGTGGCGTCATCATCGGCATGGACCAATTCTGGGAGGTGTCTTTGCTCGGATTCGCCAATGACTTGATCAAACGGTCGGCGCCCTATAACGCCCGCGAAATGTCGCGTCACGGCCTGTTCAACCTGGACCAAGGCATCCCACGGGCCATCCACCAGGAAATTGAGGCGGATTTCGCCGCAGCGAATACCCGCGCCAAAGCCGATGATCTCGGCAAAAAACTGCGCGACTACGGGCTGTTTGACGACTACGAAGATAGATTCTTCGAGCTATACAAAGCCGTGCGGTGAGCAGCAGGGGCCTTTTGTCGCTTCGCGGCTGGTTTATCCGTACGGCCTACCCTAAAAAAATCTGCGTCATCAGCGTAATCTGCGGATAAAATAACAGTTCCTCGCCGCGCTTCACGGCTCGGTCGTCATCCACGGAAATGGCGTGATTGCCTGGTCAGGGTGCTGGCGCAGGAAGTCTTCGACGGCTTGTCGGGTTGAAATGCCGGTATCGCGCATGCGCGTTTCCTGTTTTTGCAGGATGGCCAGGAGCATTGGGAAGGTGCCGGTGCCAGCGGCGGTGTGGCTGTTCATGGCGAGCGTCAGGCGCTTGTCGTCAGCCGGGGGCGGTTCGTCTTTGCCGATTCCCAGGACCGTGGCCTTGCCGTTGGCGTTGAGCTGCGCCCGCGCTCCGTAGAGGCCGCTGAACCGGTAGCTGTCACGATATTTCCATTGTTCGCTGATGATGTCTTCCAGTTCGGCGCGGGTGACATCGGCGAGGATGATCGTGTTCTCGTAGGGCACGAGGGCGAAGAGGTCGGCGCCAGTGACTTGGCGGCCTAGGGATTTCTGGGTGAGGCGTCCGTGCATCACGATGGGCGCTTGGGCTGCCGCAGCGATGGCGGCGCAAAGCAGCTCGCTGGTTGCACAGGTGCTGCCTGGCCTGCCGACTGCCGAAATGGGCGCAGCCAGCGCAGGGGCGATGACGCGGGCGCGTTCGGCTCGGGCCTTCTCCAGCCAGGGGCGCAGAGCCTGAGCTAAGCCAGCGTCCTCGGCGTCGACGTGCGTGATTTGACGGGTGTGGGAGGCGATGTCAACCACTTCGTTGGCCTCGGTGTTGACGGTCAAAGTGACGATGCCGAGATACTGGGCGTAGCAGCCGGTTTGCACGTACCAGGTGCGGTGCCCGATGCGCATTCCTGGAATCAGTCGGTGGCTGTGCGCGCCGAGGATCAGGTCCAGGTCAGGGAAGCGTTCGGCCAGGCTGGCTATTTCATTGATGTTGCGCGGGTCTCGACCTTCGAACCAGGCTTGGTGAGCTGCCAGCACGATGACGTCTGGCTTGGCGCGATGGATTTCCGGCAGGATGCGGGTCAGTTGCGCAGCTGCGGTTTCAACGTGGTACTGCTTGGCTTCGGTGGGCAGCAGCCAGTTCTTCATGTAGGAGGCGGTCGCGCCAATGACGGCGATGTCAACGCCGTTGCGGGTGAACATCTTCCAGGCGGGCAAGGGCGGGCCGTCGACGAGGCGGAGGTTGCCGCAGAGGATGAGGTCAGCCGCTTGTTCGGTCAGATGCGCGAATTGGCGATGGCCGAAGTCGAGTTCATGATTGCCAGGGACCCAGACGTCGTAGGCGAGATGGCGGAGCGCGGCGATAGATGCCTCGCCTCGGGACACGGTGGCGGTGATGCTGCCTTGGCAGGTGTCGCCGCAGTCGATCAGCAGGGAAGCGTCGGGGCCGAGCCGTTGACGCTGCGCTTGGATGACCGTGGCCAGGCGCAGCCAGGCGCCGTTAGCCGCGCCGTCGTCTTCTGTGAACGTCCCGTGGATGTCGGTAGTCTGGAGCAGATGGACTTTCCGGAATTCGGCGGATTGGCTGGTAGGCGGGAGGCAGAGGAGCGCTGCTGCGAGCAGGGTTAGGGCGAGCTGACGGCAGGCGTCGGGAAGTGATGTTGGCTTTGGTGACAGCATGGGCAGGGCGTGGATTTAGGGCAGGGCGAGGCAGACGGGGAGGCGCGGGTCGCAATCATGCAGGGCGGCGGTCAGGCCATAGCGCAGGCCGTGGGTGTTGGCCATCGCTTCAGGCAGGCCCAAGGCGTCCATAATCGTCAGCAGGATGATCAGGCCGGCAGGCAGAACCGAGCCGCGGCCTGGCTGCAATCCTGGGAGAGCTTCCCGCTCGGTTGCCGACAGGCGCATCAGGCGGCGCCGCAAGGCTAGGATGTCCGCACGCGCAAAACGATTCCCATGCAGGGACGGGTTCCCTTCAGCGCACTTTAGCAGAATGGCTGCCAGTGCGGTCGCGGTGCCGCCGGTGGCGCTGCAAACCGGCGGCGTCGACGACTGGAGCGTCAGCGTTGCCAGGGCGTCGCGGAATTCATCGAGCCTTGGCGCCAGCAGGCCGAGCGTGGCCGTCGCCGCTGCTTCGGCGTCTTTCTCTGTGAAGACGTCTCCCAGGCCAAAGCGGTCGCACCAGCGCACGCATCCGGCTGGGAAGCTGGCGGCGAGGCGCAGGTCACCTGGGAAGCCGAGGGCGATTTCGGTGCTGGCGCCGCCGGCGTCGAGGTTGATGACTGGCGTCGTCGTTGGAAAGCCGTCGGTCGCGCCGCGGAAAGTCAGCTCTGCTTCCATTTGGCCCGAAAGCACGGCTGGAGCGTGGTGCAGGCCGAGTTCCTGGCGGCATTGCGCTAAGAAGTCTGCGCCGTTGCCAGCGTCTCTCACAGCGCCGGCGCCGATTGCCGTCAGCTTGAGCGGCGTGAAGTCTCGGCGGACCTGTTCCAGCTGCCTTGCGGCGGCGGCAATGGTGCGTTGCATCGCTAATGGCTGCAAGTTGCCGGTCGCGGCCAGGTTTTCGCCCAGCCGGGTGCATTCGTTGATTTTGGCGACGGCGACCAGGCCGTTGGGCGTGGCCTGCCGCACCAGCGTGGCGACGGTGTTGCTGCCTAAATCGAGCGCGGCGAAGAACATATAGCAATTCCCAATTCGTCCAGTTGGGCTTGGTCGACCGTGCTAGGGGAATCCGTCATCAGGCATGAGGCCTTGGCGGTTTTGGGGAATGCGATCACGTCTCGGATCGACTTGGCTCCGCACATCAGCATGACAAAGCGGTCAAGGCCGATAGCCAGGCCGCCGTGCGGCGGCGCTCCGAACGAGAAGGCTTCCAGGATGTGGCCGAAGCGCAGCTTAGCTTCGTCTTCGCTGATGCCGAGCGTCTTGAACATCAGTGCCTGGCGCTCGGCCTGGTGAATCCGGATGGAGCCGCCGCCGAGTTCAACTCCGTTGAGTACCACGTCGTAGGCTTTGGCCCGGACTTTGCCGGGATCGGTAGTCAGCAGCGCCACGTCTTCGTCCAGCGGGCTAGTGAACGGATGGTGCACGGCAGCGAAGCGCTTGGTTTCCTCGTCCCATTCCAGCAGCGGGAAGTTCACTACCCAGAGGAATTTGAAGCCAGGCGTCTCGTTCAGGCCGTCCTTTGCGGCCAGTTCCAGGCGGAGTCGTCCCATGACTTCGCAGGCGCAGCGCCAGGAGTCAGCCGCCATCAGCAGCAAATCGCCGGGCTTGGCTGCCATTGCGGCGTTCACCGCTGACTTCTCCGCATCGGTGAAGAATTTGGCGGCGCTGCCCGACCAGGCGCCGTCGTCTTCGACTTTCAGCCAGACCAGGCCCTTAGCTCCGAAGAGCTTGGCGGTAGCGGTCAGTTCATCGAGCTGTTTGCGGCTGCATGTTGTCGCCATGCCAACGGCGTTGATGGCTTTGATGACGCCGCCGCTGTCAAGGGTGCCGCGCAGAGCTTGGAAGGCCGTGTCCTTCAGGACGTTAGTGAGGTCGTGGATTTCGAGTCCGAAGCGCAGGTCAGGCTTGTCCGAGCCATAGCGGTTCATGGCTTCCTGGTAGGTCAGGCGCGGGAAGGGGAGCTGGACCTCGAGGCCGTGAACGTCTTTCACCACCGCTGCGATCATGTTTTCCACCAGGGCCATGATATCGTCTTGGTCGACAAAGCTCATTTCCAGGTCGATTTGGGTGAATTCCGGCTGCCGGTCAGCGCGCAGGTCCTCGTCGCGGAAACAGCGTGCGATCTGGAAATAGCGCTCCAGGCCGCCGACCATCAGGATTTGCTTGTACTGCTGCGGCGCTTGGGGCAGGGCATAGAAGTTCCCTGGGTGGACTCGGCTGGGGACTAAGTAGTCGCGCGCGCCTTCTGGCGTGCTCTTGCTCAGAATCGGCGTCTCCACCTCGACAAAGCCATGCGCGTCCAGGCAGTCACGGCAGATTTTAGTGATGCGATGGCGGAGGCGGAGGTTGTTGACGATGTTGGAGCGGCGCATGTCAAGATAGCGGTATTTCAGGCGCATATCGTCGCTGGCAGCCGGGTCTTCCAGGTGATAGGGCATGGGCAGCGCTGGGTTGAGGACAGTCAGGCTGGTGACTTCGACTTCGATGGCGCCCGTGGCGCGGTTCTTGTTGACCATGTTGTCTGGCCTGGGGCGGACGATGCCTTCGGCGGCCAGGACCCACTCTTCGCGGATGTCCTTGGCGATGGCAGCCAGGTCTGGTTTTTCGGCTGGGTCAATGAACAGCTGGGTGATGCCTTCGCGGTCGCGGAGGTCGATGAAGACCAGGCCGCCGAGATTGCGGCTGGAATTGACCCAGCCGCACAGAGACACCTGCTGGCCGATGTGAGCCAGGCCAAGTTCATTGCAATGATGCGTGCGCGGATAAGACATGGCGGTTCCTTCAGGGGCTGGGAGGCGCGGTGTGGACTTAGGCAAACAGGGTTGTGCGGCGTTCGTCAATCCAGGCCATCAGGTCGGCGGCAGGGACGGACTGCTGCTCGGAAGTCGTCATGTCGCGGCAGAGGACGACGTTTTCGGCTAATTCGTTGTCGCCCCGGATCAGGGCCAGGCGTGCGCCGGAGCGGTTGGCGCCGCGCATTTGCGCTTTCAGGCTGCGGCCAGTGAAGTCGGCTTTCACCCGCAGGCCAGACAGCGTTGCGCGCAGTTCCTGGGCCAGGCGCAGGCCGGGCAGGATGGCGTTTTCGCCGAGGCTGATGATGGCGATGTCCGCCTCGGCGACGGCCGTCGTCTGCCGCCCCAGGCTGGCTCGTGCGAGCAGCAGGCGTTCCATGCCAGCGGCAAAGCCGATGCCTTCGACCGGCTTTTTAGCGCCGGGCAGCACGATTCGGTAGCGGCCGCCACCGGCCAGGGCGTCTTGTGCGCCTAGGCCAGGGTGGGTGATTTCGAAGACGGTGTGGATGTAGTAGTCAAGGCCGCGCACCAGCCGCGGGGCGACTTCGTAGTCGACGCCGAGGCTGTCCAGGGACTGGCAGACGCGGGCGAAGAAGGCCCGGGTGTCGTCGCCCATCAGGCTGACCAGGTCGGGCGCTCCGGCAGCGACTTCCTGGCAGGCTGGGTTTTTGCAGTCCAGCATGCGCCAGATGTTGGTGGTGAGCCGGCGCTGGCAGTCTTCGCACATACCAGGAGCGTGCGGCGTGAAATACTCGGCCAGGGCGGCGCTGACCTGCGGCCGGTCTTCCGGCAAGCCGCGGGAATTGATTTTGATCTTGCCGCCGGTGACGCCGATCTGGTCCAGGAAATGGCTCAGCATGGCGATGCATTCAGCGTCCATCCACGGCGAGTCATTGCCCACGGCCTCGACGCCGACTTGGTGGAACTGCCGGCGGCGGCCAGCGGCAGGCCGTTCGCCGCGGAACATCGGCCCGAAATAGAACACGCGCGCTTCTTCGCCTTGCTCCAGGCCGCGATCGGCCACGGCGCGGATGACGCCGGCCGTGCCCTCAGGCCGCAAGGTCAAGCTGCGACCGCCGCGGTCGGTGAAGGTGTACATCTCCTTTTGCACGACGTCGGTCTCATCACCCAGGCTGCGGACGAAGACCTCGGTGCGCTCAAAGATCGGAGTCCGCACTTCGGCGTAGCCATAGCGGTGGAAGATTTCGCGCGCAGCAGTTTCCAGCTCGATCCAGTCCAGCACCTCGGGTTCCCAGCAATCAGAGGTCCCGGGCAGAGGTTCGGTCGCGGATGACATGACGAAGTTCCTTTCCTGGCTTCTAGAGTCTCGGCGCAAGGTCTTCTGGGCCGGAGAGAACTAGATTTGAGAGCAAAGTCGGCGGAGTGCGGAGTGCGGTTTCGGGAAAGCGGCAAACAAGAGAAGCCAGCTCTGGGGCTGGCTTCGGCGTATGCCTGTCCGCTCAGGGACATGACGAATCGGCGCGGCTGCCTCGTCTTACTTGATGTCCTGGGGATTGATCTGCATGACCAGCTTGCGCATTTCTTTGCCGGGCTTGAACTTGACCACGGCGCGCTCCGGAATCTTGACTTCGGTGGCTGGTTCGTTGGGGTTGCGGCCGACGCGCTCTTTGCGGCGCATGATTTCAAACACGCCGAAATTGCGGAATTCAATGCTGCGGCCCGCGGCGAGTTCTTCGGTTATCGTATCGAGAGTGAGCTGGACAACGTCCATCACATCGCTTTGCTTCAAGTTGGTCTGTCGTGCGACGCGCACGACCAAATCACGTTTCGTCATGGCCATGTTGCCTCCAAAAGGTATCCTTGGGATTGAAGATGTTTGTGAAAATTGAAAAAAGCTGACATTAAGCGGTTTTGCGTACTGTTGAAAGTATAACATACAACCAGATTGGTAGTTAACAAGCTGACCGGACGGAATCGCCCGGCAAAAAAGCAGGCGAGGGGCAAGCTTGGGCTATGCTGTCCACCCCGTCTCCCAGCAGCGGGGCAACAGGTGCGCTGAAAAGAGGCTGTCTTGATGGTTGCTGCCAACGGTTGGCCGATCACATTTTAGGTGAATATAGCCCCTCTGATTATCAATTTCCAGTTTACGCTATAAATTATGTAGTTCTTTCGGCTCGGCTGCGGCGAGGTTCAGAAGAGGAGTCAACATTATGGGTTACAAGCATATAACAGCGACGGTGCTTCGCCTGGCGGCGGTTTGCATTTTGCTGTCGTCGGCCTGTCTTTTCGGGGCTTGGTACTGGCCTTTTGGCGGTCGGCCCAAGATCAAGTCGGTGCCGTCGGAAGCGAAGTCTGAGCCGACGTTTGGGGCGGACGAGCAGCCCGGGATTCCGCGTCAGAAGACGAAGACGACGCCTAGGAAGGAAGACACTGTCTCAGTGGAGCGGCTGGAGAAGCTGGCCAAGGAGGGCAACCATCAGGCGATGCTGGCTTTGGGGGACCTTTATTTCACTGGCCGTGCCAAGGTGAAGCAGAATTACCGCAAGGCCGTGCAGTGGTTTGAAAAAGCGGCTGAACTCGGCAACGGCCAGGCTATGTTCAACTTAGGCTTGTGCTATGACGGCGGCTTCGGCGTCAACAAGTCCTTGGATCAGGCTCGGCAATGGTATGTCAAGGCTGCGGACGTCGGGGTGCCGGAGGCCCAGATGAAAGTGGCCGTCATCGCCGAGGATGAGGGCGACTACGTCCAAGCCATGAAATATCTGCGTCAGCTTGCGGACGCTGGCAACACCACTTGCATGCGCAAGGTCGCCTTGTTCATTTTGAATGGCTTGGGCACCTCGGCTCCGGCTTCGGAAGCGGTCAGTTTGCTGTCGCAGGCCGCACTCCAGGGCGACATCCGTGCGCAGGTTCGGCTGGCGGACTGCTACCAGCGCGGCGTTGGCATTGAACGCGACTACAACGAGATGTTCTCCTGGCTGAACATGGCGGCGCAGGACGGCGATCCCGAAGCCCAGGCCAAGCTGGGCTATTGCTATCAGACCGGCATGGGAGCTGTGCGCAACACCGACGTGGCGGTCACCTGGTACGCGACCGCTGCCAAGGCTGGCTATGCGCCGGCCCTAGTCGCCCTCGCCACTTGCTATCGCGACGGCGCCGGCGTTGCCCGCGACTTGGCCAAGGCGGCGGAATACTACCGCCAGGCCGCTGACCAGGGCGATTCGCTGGGCGAATACAACTTGGGAATGGCTTACCTGGAAGGCCGGGCCGTGCCTAAGAGCGCTGCCGAGGCGTGGCGCTGGATTGAGCGTTCTGCCCGGCAGGCTTACGCTCCGGCTGAATTGCGCTTGGGCATGATGTACGAGGAAGGCGTCGGCACGGCCGTCGACCTGGCTGCTGCGGTCGGATGGTACCGCCGCGCCGCTGCCCAGGCGGAGCCGGAAGCGCTTTTCAAGCTCGGGATGTGCCTGCTGCAAGGCCGGGGGACGCCGCCTGACCGGCAGGCGGCGCGGGACAGCTTTGTCCAGGCCGCTTCGCTTGGGCATCGCGGCGCTTTGGCGGCTCTGGAACAGCTCGCCGTGTCGGCAAAGGCGACGGCGCAGTCAGAGAAATAATGGAAGGACGGAATAGCTATGGGAGTAGCGGAACGACGATACACGGTGCGCGACTTGGCGAAGATGAAGGGGGCTTGCCGCCAGATTGTCATGGTGACGGCATACGACGCGATCATGGCCAGGCTGGCTGACGAGGCCGGCGTACACATTTTGCTGGTCGGCGACTCCATGGGAAACACGGTGCTGGGCTATGAAAATACTATCCCGGTGACGATGGAGGAATCCCTGGCCCTGACTGCGGCTGTCCGGCGCGGCGCACGTCACGCCATGGTGATCGGCGACATGCCGTTCATGAGCTACCAGGTCTCCCTGGAAGAGGCTGTCGCGAACGCTGGACGCTACTTGAAGGAAGTCGGGGCGGACGGGGTCAAGCTGGAAGGCGGACGGGTCATGCATGGCGTCATCAGCCGCTTAGTGGACGTCGGCATTCCGGTCATGGGGCACATCGGCCTGCTGCCGCAGTCCGTGCTCAAAGACGGCGGCTACCGGATGCATGGCAAGACCCAAGAAGAAGCCGACGCTATTTTGGACGACGCCCTCGCTGTCCAGGAAGCCGGCGCGTTCGCCGTGGTTCTGGAAGGCGTGCCAGAGACCTTGGCCGAGGAGATCACAGGCCGCCTGACGATTCCGACTATCGGCATCGGCGCCGGGCCGCGGTGCGACGGCCAGGTGCAGGTTATCACCGACATCCTCGGCCTGGGCGGCGACTTTGTACCTAAACATGCCAAGATTTATGCCCAACTCGGCGAGGCGGCTCTCAACGGCCTCAAGCAGTACGTCCAGGAAGTCACCAAGGGAAACTTCACGCCAGGACGGCCGGAGAATTGATGTGAGCTTCAGGTTAGGAAAGAAGCGATAGATGGAGATATTGCGGACAATTGAAGAGGTTCGGAAGCTCGCGGCTAGGTGGCGGCAGGCAGGCGAGCGGATCGCCCTGGTTCCGACTATGGGCTATCTGCACGCCGGGCATTTGTCGCTGGTCAAGGAAGCTAAGCAGCGCGCCGAGCGGACGGTGGTGAGCATCTATGTGAACCCGACCCAGTTCGGGCCAAATGAAGACCTGGACAAGTATCCGCGAGATTTCGCCCGGGACGAGGCGTCCTGCCGCGAACACGGCGTTGACGCGGTGTTCTATCCTGACAACGCCGTCATGTACGCGCCTGACCATTCCACCTGGGTGGTCGAGGAAAGCCTGTCACAGACTATGTGCGGGTTGTCGCGGCCAACGCATTTTCGCGGGGTGACGACGGTGGTTTTGAAGCTGTTCAACATCGTCGGCTGCGACGTTGCTGTCTTTGGGCGCAAGGATGCGCAGCAGGCGCTGATCATCCAGCGCATGGTGCGCGATCTGAACATCCCGGTGGAGATTGTGGTGGCGCCGCTGATTCGGGAAGAGGACGGCCTGGCCCTGAGTTCGCGCAACAAGTACCTCAATGCTGATGAACGGCAGCGCGCCTTGAGCATTTCCGCTGGCCTGCGCTCGGCTGCCAGCCAGTTCGACGCTGGCGAGCGTTCCGCCGAAGCCCTGGCCGCGACGGTGCGCACGGCTATTGAGGCGGCTGGCGGTCGCGTCGATTACGTCGTCGTGATGGCCAGGACCACCCTGCGGCCGTTGCCGCTGGTCAATGCGCCGGCTGTGCTCGCCGCCGCCGCCTTCTTCGGCAAGACCCGGCTGATTGACAATATCTTCCTAGACCCTTAAATAAAGAAAGAATGACATTGTCCCTGCCTTATCATCACTGCGTGCGCCGGAACCTACCGGCGCGCCGCTGAAATCAAACCGCCTTGGCGAAAGGACCTGCATCATGAAATTTGCGATGTGCAACGAATTTTGCGTTGACTGGCCCCTGGAGGATTGCTTCAAACTGGCTGCAGAAGCCGGCTATGATGGCATGGAGATCGCGCCGTTTACGCTTGCCGAGTCAGTGCTTGACATCACGCCGGCCCAGCGCAAGGACATCCGCCAGATGTCAGAGCGCTATGGCGTGGAGATCATTGGCCTGCATTGGCTTCTCGTCAAGCCAGCCGGGCTGTATCTCAACTGCCCGGATGCCGCTGTCCGCCGCCGGACGCGCGACTATTTCGAGGCTTTGATCCATTGCTGCGCCGACTTTGGCGGCGACCGCCTGGTCATCGGCTCCCCGAAAAACCGCAACATCATGCCTGGGGTGACCTACCAGGAGGCGTGGGACTATTCGCTGGAGACGTTCGCGTCGCTCTTGCAGCCGGCCAAGGACCGCGGGGTCAAGCTCTGCCTGGAGCCGCTGACCACCAAGGAGACTAACTTCATCACCTCGGTCCATGAAGGCGTCCGTATGTGCAAGGAACTCTGCCATCCGAACTTCATGGTGCATATTGACGTCAAGGCCATGACTGGCGAACTGCGGCCATTGGATGACGTCATCCGCGATGGCAAGGGCTATGTCGGGCATTTCCACGTCAACGACGAGAACCTCAATGGCCCGGGCTGGGGCGACACGGACTACGAGCCAATAGTCCGCGGCGTCAAGGCCATTGGCTATGACGACTATGCCTCGGTCGAAGTGTTCAACTTCACGTTCCCGCCCGAGGAAATCGCCAAGAAGAGCATTGATTTCCTGCGCAAGGTGTTTGTCTGAAACATTGCCGCGCCTTTTTGGCTCGGGGGGCGGACGTGGTCAGAACGGCCAGAGGGTCAGTCCGAGGAAATGATCAACGGAGGAATGGATGAAAACCTGTGATGTCGGCATCTATCGGAATTGCCTTGAAATCACCAATGGCAGCTTCCGCCTGGCGGTCACGACGGATTTCGGCCCGCGGATCATCGGCGGCTTCATCAATGACGGCCCTAACATCTTCAAGGTGCTGCCGAACATCCCGATGCGGGGGATTGGCACCGGCTTCACGCTGTACGGCGGCCACCGGCTCTGGCACGCCCCCCAGGCCGTCCCGCGCACCTACGCGCCAGACAATGCGCCAGTCGAAGTGCTGGAGACGGACGACGGCTTTGAATTCATCTGCGAGGTGGAGGAGATGACCGGCATCCGCAAGAGCATCCTGATTGAATTGGAGGAAGACAGCACCTTCCAGGTGACGCACCGCCTGACCAACTGCGGCCTGTGGCCGGTCACCCTGGCACCTTGGGCCTTGTCGATCATGGCGCCAGGCGGCCTGGCCGTCATCCCCCAGTACCGCTCGACAGAAGCCGACTTCTGCACACCGGACCGGTCCTTGGTGCTGTGGCCGAACTCCAGCTTCAACGACCCGCGCCTGATCTTCAGCGACAACTACATCTGCCTGAAACAAGACCCTAACTGCAAGCGCGCCTGCAAGATCGGCTTCAACAGCGAGGACGGCTGGATCGGCTACGTCAACCAGGGCTATGCACTCATCAAGTATTTCGAGCCCTTTGTCGGCGACGACGTCAAGTATCCTGACCGCGGCTGCAACGTGGAAGCATACTCATGCGCAGATTTCTGCGAAATTGAGACGGTCGCGCCTTTGTATGAATTGCCGCCAGACGACTTTTGCGAACATGTCGAACACTGGCAGGGCATTTCCGATCTGCCAGACTTGTACGCTGTCGGCGATGTCGAAGAATACCTGGAGCCGCTCCTGCTGTGAAACGACGCAGACATAGCGCGGAGGTAAAACAACAGCGCCTAAGCAGCTATGACTCGCCCCTAACGAATGATGAATTATGAATGATGAATGATGAATGACAAAGGCACCTCAGCATTCAGCATTCGGCATTCGGCATTCAGCATTCAGCATTCAGCATTCAGCCCCTCGCCCCTAATCCTTTGCGATGCGTTCTTTATTTCGCGATTTTTTGTATCTGTTCGGCCGGCGCGATTTGTATCGCTTTGCGGTGCTGATTGTGCTGATGCTGTTCGGAACTATTCTGGAAATGGCCAGCTTGGGGGCAGCGCCGTTGTTCGTGCAGCTGGTGCTTTCTCCAGACGACAGCCGCGCCGCGGCCTGGCTCGGCAAGGCTCTGGCTGGCCTGGGGGTGTCTGACTTTTCCCGGCATCTGCCTCTTTGGGGCGGCCTTGCTTTGGGCGGGCTGTTTTTGTTCCGGACTGTTTACCTGATCAGCAATTTCTGGTTGCAGGAGCATCTGCTCCGCAACCGCCAGGTCGCCTTGGGTTCGCGGCTGTTTCGTGCCTACATGAGCGCCCCCTATCCATTGCTTTTGCGCCGCAATTCCAGCACCGTCATCAATTTTGTCAGCAGCGAGGCTGAACGCCTGGTCGAGCAATTCCTGGCGCCGGCTTTGAATTTTCTTCGCAACGCCATCATTGTGCTGGCCGTTGTCGTGTTGCTAGTCATCTACGACCCGGTCGTGTCACTGGGGTCGTTTTGCGCCCTTGGGCTGGCTGGGGGCGTTTTCATCCTTGCTGTCAACCGGCGCTTGAAGAGCCTGGGCGAGACAGCGCTCCATAACCGCGAGGTTGCAGTCAAGGCAATCACCGAAGGCATTGGCGCGTTCCGGGAAGCGCGCTTGAACGGCAGCGTTGGCTTCTTTGCCGGCAATCTGCACCGCGCCCTGGAAAAACAGGCCCGACCGCAGCGCATCTACTATATTCTGCAGAAAAGTCTATGGCCGAGCATGGAATTGCTGACGGTGACCGTGCTGCTGGCGGCCATGAGCGCTATGTTGCTCTGGGGGCGGGACATGCAAACCATCGCTCCTGCCCTGGCCCTGGTGACCGTCGCCCTCGCCCGGCTGAAAGGATGCCTCACGGAACTGATGCTGTATTATTCCGCCATGCGCTATCAAAGCAGCCTAGTTCGAACCATCGCCGCAGAATTGCGCGACCTGGAGCAGCAGGCAGCAGTGGCCGACCCGACTTCGCCTGCCATCGACCTGCAAAAGGCCATCACCGTCCGACATCTTGACTTTCGCTATGATGCCGCCGCCGAGCCGACTTTGCGCGACATCTCCCTGGAAATACCGCACGGGGCCTCGGTAGCCCTGGTCGGGCCGACCGGCTCTGGAAAATCCACCCTGGTCAACCTCATCGTTGGGCTGCTGGAGCCGACTGCTGGCGACATCTTGATTGACGGCCGCGACTTGTCGTCGTGCGTGGCTGCCTGGCAGCGTCGCATCGGCTATGTGCCGCAGGATATTTTCCTCCTGGATGACACGATTTTGGCTAATGTCGCCTTGGGCGTAGCCGAGCGCGACATTGACGAGGCCGCCTTCTGGCGAGCCCTGGCCACGGCCCAGCTGGACGACTTCGTGGCCGCGCTTCCGGAAGGCGGCCGCACCATCCTGGGCGAGCGCGGCGCACGCCTTTCCGGCGGCCAGCGCCAGCGCATCGGCATTGCCCGCGCCTTGTACCGGAATCCTGCGGTGCTGGTGCTGGACGAAGCAACGTCAGCCCTGGACACTACGACCGAATCGGCCTTGACCGCTGCCGTGGAGCAGCTGCGCGGCGCGCATACCGTCATTCTGATCGCCCATCGCCTCAGCACGGTTCGCCGCTGCGACCAGATTTTCTTCCTGGACGGCGGCCGTCTCGTCGCCCAGGGTACTTACGACGAGCTTCTGGCTTCTACGCCAGCGTTCCGGGCCATGGCGTCGTCGTCGCCGCCTGTTCATTGACACTTCCAGCCCGAGCGGCGCTTTGCGCTGCCGCTCACTTCCCCGAAAACATATTCTGCATTATGACTACCGGTTCTGAACTCACTCCGGCCATGCGCCAGTACCTTCGGGCCAAAAAGGACTTGCCGGACAAGACGATCCTGCTGTTTCGCATGGGCGACTTCTATGAGCTGTTTTTTGAGGACGCCAAGACAGCCGCGCCGCTCATGGACATTGTCCTGACTGCCCGCGCTGGTGTGCCTATGTGCGGCGTGCCCTATCATTCCATGCGCGGCTATATCGGCAAAATCCTCGACGGCGGCTACAATGTCGCCATCGCCGAGCAGATGGAGGACCCGAAGCTGGCCAAGGGACTGGTCAAGCGCGACGTGACCCAGATCATCACGCCCGGAACGGTGCTCGATGACAACTTGCTGGACGCTGCGCAGAGCCTTTTCCTGGCTGCGCTCTTCCCCAGCCGCAATCTCTGCGGATTGGCTCTCCTGGACTTCAGCACCGGCGATTTCCGCCTCACAGAACTGCGTACCGTCGCGGCCCTGGAAACTGAAATCAACCGCCATCGGCCAGCCGAATGCCTGCTCCCAATCAGCTGCCTTGACCGCTGGCGGCGGGACGGATTTCCGGATTTTCCGCCCCATTTGACCTGGACGCCGCTGGAAGACTGGAACTTTGACTTCGAAATGGCACAGGACACGCTCTGCCGGCATTTCGGCGTCGCTTCGCTCGACGGCTTCGGCTGCCGCGGCTTGACCGCCGCTGTCGCCGCTGCTGGCGCCATGCTCGGACATGTCAAGAACAACTTGCTCCGCGACAGCTCCCACGTGACCTCCTTGCGCACCTACCAGGCCGAGGACGGCATGATCCTCGACCGCATCTCGCAACGCAACCTGGAGCTGGTCGAGCCGATCTTCGCTGATAGCAAGGACAATACCCTGATGTCCATTTTGGACCATACCGTCACGCCAATGGGGGCGCGGATGCTGCGGGAATGGATTTTGCGGCCATTGCGGGACCAGGCCGCGATTGAAGGGCGCCTGGACGCGGTGAGCGATCTGCTGGCAATGCCGACGCTGCTGGCGGAATTGCGCGAATTGCTGGCTGCGGTGCGTGACTTGGAGCGCGTTGTCGCCCGCCTTAATTTCGGCGGCGCCAATGCCCGCGACCTCCTCGTCTTGCAGCACGGCCTGGATGGCATCCCAGGATTGCGGGCCGTACTCGCCGACGCTGCTGCGCCCATGCTGGCCTGCCAGCGCGCTGAGCTGACGGAATTGCCGGAAGCGTCGGGCCTGATCGCTCGCGCCATTGTCGACGAGCCGCCGCTGGCCATCAAGGAAGGCGGCATCATCCGCACTGGCTACCATGAGGAACTCGACATACTCCGCCGTGCTTCCACCGAAGGCAAGGACTGGATCGCCGGATACCAGGTGAAAGAACAGGAACGCACTGGCATCAAGTCCCTGAAAGTGCGTTTCAACAAGGTGTTCGGTTATTACATCGAGATCACCAAGACTAACTTGGAGATGGTGCCGGCAGACTACATGCGCAAGCAGACCCTGGTCAACGCGGAGCGCTTTATCACTCCGGAGCTGAAGGAGATCGAAGACAAGGTGCTGGGCGCCGAAGAGAAAAGCAAGGCTCTGGAGTACGAGCTTTTCCAGGACTTGCGCGAGAAGCTCTGCGTGCATACGGTGGCTATCCAGCGCAATGCCCAGGCGATTGCGCGGCTGGACTGCCTGGCCTCGCTGGCCGAGGCCGCCTCGCGCCACCATTACGTCCGCCCGCGCATTACGACTGAGCCGGTGCTTGACATTCGCGGCGGTCGCCACCCCGTCCTGGAAGCGCGCCTGAAAGATGAGACGTTTGTGCCTAACGACGTGCATCTCGACGCACGGGCTGACCAGCTGGCCATCATCACTGGCCCGAACATGGCAGGTAAGTCGACGTATATCCGCCAGGTCGCTCTCCTGACCCTGATGGCGCAGATGGGCAGCTTCATCCCGGCTGACCAGGCCACTATCGGCATCACTGACCGCATCTTCACCCGCGTCGGCGCGGCGGACGATATCAGCCGCGGCCAGAGCACCTTCATGGTCGAAATGGTCGAAACCGCCAATATCCTCAACAACGCCACGCCGGCCAGCCTGATTATCCTGGATGAAATCGGTCGCGGAACCAGCACGTTTGACGGCCTGAGCCTGGCCTGGGCCGTTGCCGAATACTTGCACGACCACCCCGAAGTGAAGGCGCGGACCTTGTTTGCCACCCATTACCACGAATTGACTGACTTGGCCCTGACCAAGCCCGGGGTGCGAAACTATAACGTCCTCGTCAAGGAGGTCGGCGACCAGATTTCCTTTATGCGCAAAATCGTCCCGGGCTGTGCTGACAAGAGCTACGGCATCCATGTCGCCCGCCTGGCAGGATTGCCACGGGAAGTCATCCTCCGCGCCACCGAAGTGCTGAAAAACCTCGAAAGCAACGAATTTGAAGAAGAAGGCAAACCTAAAATCGCCCAGACCAGGCGCAGGAAAAGCAAAGATTCGCCAGAACAGCCCCTGCTGTTCGATTTTTGAACGGCGGCGGCAAACGCCCTTCGCCCCTAACGAATTATGAATTATGAATTATGAATTATGAATTATGAAATGCGCCTCTGCATTCAACATTCAACATTCAGCATTCAACATTCAGCATTCAGCATTTAGCATTCAGCATTCAGCATTCAGCCCCTTGCCCCTAAAGATAGGTATTTCTGATCATGTTAGATATGCGTTTATACCTTGTCACTGACCGGTCGCATTTGGCTGGCCGCGATTTTCTGACTGTCCTGGACGCTGCCTTGCGTGGCGGGGTCACCATGATTCAGTTGCGCGAAAAAGAAGCCAGTTCGCGCGAGTTTTTTGATTTAGCTATCCAGGTGCGCGAGTTGTCGCATAGTCATGGCGTGCCGCTCTGGATCAACGACCGTCTTGACATCGCCTTGGCGGTCGAGGCGGATGGTCTGCATATCGGCCAAAGCGATTTGCCGGCGGCGGTGGCCAGGCGTTTGATGCCTCCGGCCATGAAACTCGGCGTTTCTGCCCAGACCGTTGAACAGGCGGTTCAGGCTGAGCGCGATGGCGCTGACTGCCTCGGCGTCGGCGCCATGTTTCCGACCGGCACCAAGAGCGACGCCAAACCCGTGAGCGCTGACGAGTTGCGGCGCATCAAGCAGACCGTGCGCATCCCAATCGTCGCTATCGGCGGCATCAATGCCAGCAACCTGGCGCTGCCCATGCGCTGCGGGGTTGACGGCGTCGCAGTCGTCTCCGCTATCATGTCTGCCCCAGACCCGGAAGCCGCCGCCCGTGAGTTGCGGGAGAAAATTGATGCTCACTTGGGAAAATGATTTTTTCGACAGGGTAAATGTCGATGTCTGAAGCCAGTCTATACCCAATTCCGATATTGCTTATTGTTTTCAATCGCCTGGAATGCTTGCAGCAGGTTTTTCAGCGTATCCGCGAGGTTCGGCCGCAGCGCCTTTATGTGGCGGCGGATGGGCCGCGCGCCGACCGCAAGGGCGAGGCCGAGCGATGTGCGGCGGTTCGGGATTACATTCTCAAGCATATTGACTGGGAATGCCAGGTCGAGACGCTGTTCCGCGAACAAAACCTCGGGTGCGGCAAGGCCGTCAGCAGTGCTATCAGCTGGTTTTTTTCTCAGGAGGAACTCGGCGTCATCCTGGAAGACGACTGTCTTGTTGACAGGTCTTTTTTCCTTTATGCGGCGGAACTCCTGGAGCGTTTTCGCAATGATGAGCGCATTGGCGTCATCTCGGCTTTGAATTTTCTCTCCGGGTCAATTCGCACTCGTCACAGCTATTATTTTTCCAGGGTTGACTATGGGTTGTGGGGATGGGCAAGTTGGCGGCGGGTATGGAGGGACTTTGATCTTGATGTGAAGCTGTTTCCGGAACTGCTGGCCAATAACGAGCTGTTCTGCTGTCAGGGTGAGCGGGAGCGCTGGGTTTTGACCACTTCGCTTAACGGCCTGCTTGAGCTCGGTGACTACAATACCTGGGATTATCAGCTGGCCTTCGCCTGCCAGGTTAATTCGAGGTTGAGCATTGTGCCGTCCGTCAACCTGGTGGAAAACCTCGGCGTCACGGGAGAGGCAACCCATACGGTCCAGTCTGAGATTGGTCGTCGCCGGCTTGTTGCCGAAAGTATGTCTTTTCCTTTGCGACATCCTCCCTATATTATGAGTCATTCTGAACATGACCGAAAAATTGTCAGGGAGATTTTCCCGCAGCCACCCTGTCTTTTGCGACGCTGGCTGAGCCGGCTCGCCAGGAGGTGGGCGCCTAAGTGGCTTTGGCAACTCCGCAACCGTCTGCGATGATACACAGCAATGAACTGGGGGATAGGGGCTTATGCTCGGAATTGTCGTGGTGACCTACAAGTCTTTTGATGACACGGTCGCCTTTGTCAAACAAGTACTACCCAAGGTCGGCATTCCTTACCGTGCCGTCATCGTCGACTTGGGCAATGATGTCGACACTGCCGCCGCCTTGGCAGCGGCTTGCGGTGCTGCGTTGGTCACGGAGGACAACCAGAGCAGCAGGCTGACGCCAAGCTCTCTGTATCTGCTTCACGTCCAGGAAAATCTCGGCTATGCCCGCGGCAATAATCGCGGCGCCGAATTCCTGTTTGAAATCTGCCCTGGCCTGAAGTGGCTGCTGTTTTCCAATAACGATGTCGAGCTGGTTAATCCTGACGCCATTGACGTGCTGGTGCGACGACTGGAGGAAATGCCCGATGCTGCGGCGGTCGGCCCGCGGATTATGCGCCTTGATGGCAGCGAGGAGTGTCAGGTGCTGAGGCCATTGCCACTGGTGCGGGCCATGGCCTATAATGCCTTTTTTCCCATCCTTAATCGCTTTGGCAGCCGCGAACAAGGGTGCATTTTGCCGGCAGGCAGTACGTACAACGGCGCCTGTTACTGGCTGCGGGGGTGCTTCTTCATCGCCAAGGCCGATGATTTCCGCCAGGTCGGCATGTTCGATCCGGCGACGTTCCTTTACTGGGAAGAAGCTATTCTGGCTGAACGGTTCCGACGCATAGGCCGATGTGAGTATTTCGTTCCCGAGGTGAGCATAACCCACTATGCCGGGAAAACGACGGAGAAATTCCTTACCGCGTCGTCATTCGCTCGACATGATCAGCAAAGCCTCCGGCACTATTATCGTGATTACCGCGGCATGGGCGCCTGTCGTCTTTTGCTTTTTGATGTCTCCGGCGTTGTTCGCCTGGCTCTGATTCGCCTTTTGGACATGCTGAGAGGATGGCGCAAGCGCCCAGCCAGGAGCGGGGGGCGAAGCAGAGCCGGATAAAGCTGCTATTTCCGCATAGGTAAACAGACCCAGACGCCAAACTCCTCGGGAAAGAAAAAAACGAAGGCGGAATGTGAGGGCGAAGCGCTTTTCACGGTGATTATCGCGATTGCCTCAGTCTTTGCCCCCATCGCGTTTTTTTACCGGGCAATCGCGGTTACATTATGTCTTTGTCGTTGTTTTTGCAGGGATTTTTGTTCAATGGAGGAGCGCATTTTTCATGTCATCAGAGAAGCTTGTTACCCAGATGCAGTGCGCTGCTGCTGGCGAGATCACGCCGGCGATAGCCCAGGTCGCTGCCAGCGAATATCGCCAGCCGGAAGAAATTCGGGCCGGAGTCGCGGCCGGAACCATCGTCATTCCCGCCAATGTCAACCACCGCCATTTGCGGCCCATAGGCATCGGGCGGCTTTTGCGTACGAAGATCAATGCCAATATCGGCAATTCGTCCCTGTCGAGCTGCCCGCGTCAAGAGTTGGAAAAATTGCAGCACGCCTTGCGCTACGGGGCTGACACGGTCATGGATTTGAGTACCGGCAGCAATATCGCCGGCATCCGCCAGAAAATCGTCCAGAACAGCCCGGCGCCGATCGGCACGGTGCCAGTCTATGAGACCCTGGCGCGCGCTGGCGGTGCGGACGAATTGGACGAGAAGCTCATCCTTGAGGTCATCCGAGAACAGGCGGAGCAAGGCGTTGACTACATGACTATTCACGCCGGAATCCTGTATGACCACATCGATCTGGCTAAGAAGCGCCTGCTTCGCATTGTCAGCCGCGGCGGCTCTATCTTAGCTCGCTGGATGCGTCAGAACAACCGCGAAAATCCGTACTACACTCGCTTTGACGAGATTCTGGATATCTGCCAGCAGCACGATGTCACTCTGTCGCTAGGCGACGGCATGCGGCCCGGATGCCTGGCCGACGCCAGCGACGACGCCCAGTTCGCTGAGTTGAAAACCCTGGGCGAACTGGTCCGCCGATGCCGTGCGGCCGGCGTCCAGGCCATGGTCGAAGGCCCCGGACATATCCCCTTCAATCAAATCGAAATGAACATGAAGCGCGAAATCGAGCTTTGCGATGACGCGCCGTTCTATATTCTCGGACCGGTGGTGGTCGACTGCGCTCCCGGCTATGACCACATCACCTCTGCCATTGGCGCTACTATGGGCGCTTTCCATGGCGCGTCCATGCTCTGTTATGTCACCCCCAAGGAGCACCTTGGCCTGCCTAATGCCGAGGACGTCCGCAATGGCGTGATCGCCTACAAGATCGCGGCTCACGCGGCTGATGTGGCCCTGGGGCGGCCGCATGCCCGCGACCGCGACGACGCGATCAGCCGGGCCCGGGCCGACTTTGACTGGGAACGCCAGTTCGAGCTGGCCTTGGACCCGGAGCGCGCCCGCTCCCTCCGCGCCGAGGCGCTGGCAGAGTCAGGCAAGCCGGCCGATCACGACGAACGCGCCCAGTACTGCACGATGTGCGGCCCCGACTTCTGCTCCATGCGCATCAGCAAGGAGCTGTAGCAGACGCCTTCTTTTCCGCCGGCGCCAGCTCGGCCGGATAAGCAAGGAGCGCAGTCTCGCTATAACGCAGAACCGAGTCGCTCAGCGAGCGAATCAGAAATCGGTAATTGGCGTCAAGGCTGCGGAGATATTCGTAAACGCCAAAAAACTCTTCGGCACTGTGATAGATGGAGATGCTCAGGACCGGGCGGTCGCGGCGGATCGTGCCTACTGCGCCTTTAATCAGGTCCAGTGCCATGCCTTCCACGTCGGCTTTGATGAGACCGACCTGGAGGCGATTTTGCTTTGCGTACTCATCCACCGTCGTGATCTTGACGCAGAGGTTATCTGCGGCATTATGGCAGGCGCTTTGCTGTCCTGCCGCAGACAGATTGGCTGAGGGGCCTACCCCGGACAGCGTCATGGTCGCGGCGGATTCGCCTAAGCCGAGTTGTTCCAATTGGACTTCCGCCGCTGTGATTTTATTGCGAGCCAGAATCTTCGCCATGATGGCGGCGTTTTTTGGCGATGGCTCAAAGGCGCAGACCCGGCGCGGCGAGTATTCCCGGAATACCAAGGTAGAGTCACCCCAGCATGCTCCGGCATCAATGATGTCTCTGTCACGAAGGTAGGCTGGCACCGTAGCTGGAAGCATTTTCAGGCCATGATGGAAAAAGAACGACTCCGTCCCCAGGCGCCGGCAGCAGGAAGGCAGATGATAAGTGGCGCAGAAAGCCTTGCGGGCGGCTGCCGTTTCTTTTTTGGTGGGACACCAGGCTGGAGGCTTGACAGCGCCCCAGTTGTAGAAGAAGAAGGAACGCCGTTCCTCGGCGATATAGAGGTCAGCGTGAGCGTAGATACGCTTGATTTCTGCCAGGGATTCGTCGTCCATGTCCGCAAAAAAGGCGAGTGCCTCGGCTTCACTTTTGACGCCGCGATGGTCAAAATGAAGAAATGGGTCCATCCGCCAGTACCCTGTGAGCACGCAGCCGATGATCTTGATGTTCGTGGCCCACTTTTCAGGCAGCTTGTCCAGTAGCGGATAAATGAGCTTGATGATGAGTTGCTTCATGGTCAGACAACTGAACTCCAGGTTCGCGAAAACAAGCTTTGTTTTTTTATCTGATTGCTGGGAAATAGCTTAGGTTCGGCAAAAAATATATTAATTGAAATTTGGCTTGTGAAAAAGACAGTGGCACTTTATTGGCAGTTTCGCCCAAGAAACAAGCCAAAAAAAGGAGCCATTATGCAACAGTTAATGTTAGTACTGAACCCAGGAAATGCAACCCGGGTCAACGAAAAAATATATGTCGAACGTAATCGGTCACTGATTGATACTGGGGCACCGGCGAGCTTCAGAGCCAGGCACCCAGGCTAAGGCACTTTAGTGGACAGTGGACAATGGATTTTAGTGGACTTTTATGGACATCAGTAGACGATGGACTGTGGACAGAAGTGGACATTAGTGGAGAATGGACGTGGACGGAAGTGGACTTTAGTGGACAGAAGAGCGAAGACACGTGTCCTCCACAGGCCTTCAGCCGCAAAAATCTATCATGCTTACAGTTATGCCCCTTTGCGTCGTAGGCGCTGGCGGAGTCAGGCAAGGCGGCTGACCACGACGAACGCGCCCAGCACTGCACGATATGCGGCCCTGACTTTTGCTCCATGCGCATCAGCAAGGAGCTGTAGCAGACGCCTTCTTTTCCGCCGGCGCCAGCTCGGCCGGATAAGCAAGGAGCACAGTTTCGCCTTCACATAGAACAGAGTCGCTCAGGGCGCGAATCAGAAATCGGTAATTGGCGTCAAGGCTGCGGAGATATTCGTAAACGCCAAAAAACTCTTCGGCGCTGTGATAGATGGCGATGCTCAGGATCGGGCGGTCGCGGAGGATCGTGCCGGCTGCGCCTTTGACCAGGTCCAGTGCCATGCCTTCCACGTCGGCTTTGATGAGCCCGACCTGGAGGTGATTTTTCGTTGCATACTCATCCACCGTCGTCATCGGGACTGCGATGTCATCTGCGGATTCGTGGTTGGCGCTCAGTTGTCTTGCTTCTGACATCATCATGGTCGCGGTGGATTCGCCTAATCCGAGTTGTTCCAATTGGACTTCCGCTGCCGTGATTTTATTGCGGGCCAGGATGTTGGCCATGATGGCGGCGGTTTTCGGCAATGGCTCAAAGGCATAGATTCGGCGCGGTAAATATTCCCGGAACACCAGCGTTGAATCGCCCCAGCAGGCGCCGGCATCAATCACGTCTTTGTCGCGAAGATAGGCTTGCACCGTTGTTGGGAGCATTTTCAGGCCGTGATGGAAAAAGAATGAAGCTGGCTCAAGACGCCGACAGCACGAGGGCAGGTGATAAGCGGCGCAGAAAGCCTTGCGTACGGCTGCTGTTTCTTTTTTGGTGGGACGCCCAGCGGGATGCTCGACCGCGCCCCAGTTGTAGAAGAAGAAGGAACGCCGTCCCTCGGCGACATAGAGGTCAGCGTTAGCGTAGATGCGCCTGATTTCTGCCAGGGATTCGCCGTCCATGTCCGCAAAAAAGGCGAGCGCTTCGGATTCATTTTTGACGCTGTTATAGTCAAAAAGAAGGAATGGCTGCATCCGCCATCGTCCCGTGAGTACGCAGCCGATGATCTTGATGTTCGTGGCCCAATTTTCCGGCAGCTTGTCCAGCAGTGGATAAATGAGCTTGATGAGGAGTTGCTTCATGGTGTTGATTGGCGGCAACTTATCGGCGATCTGTCACGGTTCTGCGTTGATGAGGATGTCTCTCCAGTCGCCGTCATAGCCGATTTCGCGCAGGAAGTGGAGGTGGGGCAGGAAGGCGCCGAGTTCGTAGAGCGAATGAGCGTCGCTGCCCAGGCTGATTTTGACGCCGGCGTCTAGGCATTTGCGAGTGAAGACTGGGTCGGGACGGTTGTGATGGAAGTTGATTTCGGCGGCAACGTTGTGCTGTTTGAGCATCTTGACGACTCGGTTGAAGACCCTGGTCGGTTTCTCGCCGGCGCCGTCCCAGGAGAAGACCCGGAACGGATGCGCCAGGGCCTGGATGAGGCCGGAGGTGATGAGCCGTTCGGTCAGGCGCATGAATTCCTCGACGGCGCCGGGTGTGTCCGGAGCGGGCTTGGACATGGACAGGAAATGCACGGCGCCGATGCGGAAGCGCGTGGCTTCGAGCAGGTCTTTGTCCACGATGATGCGGCCGGTCAGGTCAATGTCGATTTCGAGTCCGGGCTGGAAGCGTTGGTCTTGTTTGGCGGCTTGGGCGAGGAAGTCGCGGTACGCCGCTTTTCGGTTATGCTGCTGGGCTGGAGCTAAGTCGCCCGGGTACCAGAGTTTGCCCCAGTATTGCTGCTGGCTGAAGACCAGATGTCCGGAATGTTCGGTGATGGCTGTGCCCGAAAGGTTGACGGCGTCCATCAGGCGTGATTCCCAAGCCAGGTCCATGTCGTCGTTGCAATAGGCGAAATGCGAATGCGTGTGCAGGTCGCGCAATGGCAGGGGCAGGCGCAGGGCGATGTTTTCGCGTGTTGGCGCCTGGTCGCTGTCAGCCAAGGAAAGCAAGGTGAAGGAATACGGCGTTGCGGAAAAGTCGTCCACCACCTCGATTCCAGCTGGTGGTGGTTCGCCAGTCATCGCCGGCGAGCGGGTGGTGGCGATGGCGATGTTGTGCGCCGACAGGGCGTCTGGCGAAAGAACGCCTGGCTGCGCTGTCGGCAAAATGACGACGCGCTTTTTGGCGGCGTTCGCCGGGCCGGCGTCGGCGTCAAGGGCGGCTTGCAGGTTGCCCAGCGTGAGTTCCTTTTCGGGCGGAAAATCGCAGGCCTGGACTCGGAATCCGTTGAAGTTGCGGAATGCTTCCTTCCCAAACATCTCCAAGCAGAGTCTGGCGCCGGCTGTGCCGCGGGCCGGAGCCATCAGGACGGGAAAAGACGCTTTGCGCAGAGCGGCTTTGAGCGCTGTCAACGCTGGCTGCGGTTCTTCCGCAGGCGCCAGCAGCTCGCCGATGATGCACAGGAGATCAACGTCCTCTCGAATGCCGAGATACTCAACCAAGCGGCGCAGAAGATAAATGGCCTCTGGACAGGCTCGGCGCGACGATGGGGACGCCGCGTTGAGCGTGATGCGAGGGTTGGAGACAAGGGCGATTGTGATGGACATGACAGCAATCTGATAATAGATAAGGTGACGCCACGACTAGCGCAGGGGATGAGTAGGTTTAAGCCAATAAAATAAATGCTGAATCGCATAAAGCCAGCAAGCAGGAAATCTGAAAAAGTATAGTTGGTAATCGGTCGCCGATTGATATTTGGAGTGCCGGCAAATTACGACGTTAGGCACCTAGGGTAAGAAGCCTTAGTGGACAGTGGACAATGGACGTCAGCGGACTTTGATGGACCTCAGTAGACGATGGACGGTGGACAGAAGTGGACATGAGTGGTGAGTGGACGTGGACTGAAGTGGACTTTAATGGACAGTGGAGCTTTCGATACGTGTCTTCCACAGGCTTCCAGCCAGCAAAATTGTATCATGCTTACAGTCATGCCCTTGGCGCCGTAGGCACTTAACCATGCTTAAACCCAGGCTTCAATCTGGGGGAAAGGATGCCCCGTAGGGGCACTACAGTTAGCGCTGAAAACATGTTGTCGGGATGACTGTTATCAATGGCTAACCGATTACTATAATTGGATTTTACAGGAGAAAAAAGGGTCATGGAACCTATCGCTTGCGCTGTCTTTCATGCTGTCATCGGGTAGGCTCAAGATGTGAGCGATTGCAGCAGAAGTCATGGAAAGCATGCTGTCATCGGGTAGGCTCAAGATGTGAGCGATTGCAGCAGAAGTCATGGAAAGCATGATGTGTACGTGCCATCAAAATCCTGCTCAGGCACAAAATGACTATGATTCTGCAGAAAACCGTTTGAAAATGAGCGTATTGTGGCCTATTTTTCCTGCGGGTTCCAGAAATCGACCCCCCCCACCTGAGGGGGCCTCCATCCAATGGTCGCGCGCGCGTGGGTGCCGGGAAAAGAAAAGAGTCTTTGCGGTTCAGCAATTCCTTGGTTTTATATGAGTCCTATCTATCCCTTTTCGGCGCACGATGTCGAATATCGCCTTCCTTTCGCTTGACATGACGCTCCGCAACGGTCATCTTAATACTTAACTAACATTTTGCTTGAGGCATTCCGGCCATGCGGCATGTAAAATCGCGTTTTTCGGCATGGCCGGTCGCAGTTATGCCAAGGCGATCTTGGCCAGAAAAATCAGAAAGGCGTAAGACCATGAAAAAATCAGCAATGTGGTGTACAGCAGCGGCGATGATAGCGGCAACGTTGGTTTGGAGCCAGCCTGCTGAAGCGCCCCTGACACGGGAAGGTTGGCAGCAGCTCCGACAATCCCTGGGCTCGAAGCAGAACCCGTACCGGATTCTCGTCGATAAAGTGCTCATGGCCAGCAACGGATGGGTCATGACCCCGGAACACGTGGCGGAAATCAAGGCGACTGGTTTCAATGCGGTTGTGCCGCGCATTGGCGCTGATGACAATGCCCGCGTCGAACGCGTGGCCCGCATGGCCGCTGAGCAGGGTATGTTCTATATGCCATGGATTCGCGGCACCCGTGAAGAAAAAGGCGATCCGAGCTTGCGGGCGACGGATGCGCAAGGGCGTTATGGCAATCTGGCCAGCCCGAATGCCGATGCGCTCTGGAACTACTGGGAAGACCGCATACTTTTCTATGCCAAACTCGCCGCTGAAGTGCCCTCTGTCCTCGGAGTCTTCCTTGATTTTGAAAATTACGATACGTTTAAGATTGGCGGCGGTATGTGCTATGTCTTGTCCTACGACGAGCCGATTTTGCGGCGATTCTGTGAATCCGTCGGCCTGACTTTGCCGAATCCCTTGCCGGAAGACCGCGCTAAGTGGCTGGAGCAGCAGAAGCAGACTGAGGCTTTCCAGACTTTCCAGATCAACAGCTGGCGCAGCCGTGCCCGCGCTTTGCGGCAGGCAGTCGATGCGATCGCTCCACATTTTCAGTTCGTTGTTTATCCGGCCAGTCAGTCGCTGTTCATCAAGGAAGTGGTCTGGAAGGAATGGCATACGACCCAAGCCCCTCTGGTGATGGCCGAAGTGGAGACTTACTGGCGTCGCGAATACGACCTCGGCAAGTCATTGACGCGTTTGCAAAAGGTGATGCAGGAAACGCGCACCAGCCTGGACAGCGTCGACCCGACTATCCGCTACATGGCCGGCCTGGATCCGGTCGTGAGAGGCGCCAATCCTGAATTCGAAGGCAAAAGCGCGGTGCTCGGCGCCGAATTCGGCCACGGCTATTGGGTCTTCTACGAAGGGCCGAAATATGCCGAGGATCATCGGGATTACTTCGCTTGGTACCGGCGCGCCAACGACTATATCCTCAAGCAGGACTATAGCCTGTGGCGACAGCCGGCCGAAACACCGAATCCGCTGGACGAAGCGATGGCCAAGGACGCCCGCAAAGTGGCTGGTGCCCAGCTCAAGCCCGCTTTTCCGGATGACTCCGTGCCAGAGGCCGACTTGAAGCATAGCTTCTTGCATCGCCAAAAGGCGGAATACCAGGTCTGGCTGCGCAAGGGCGAACGCTTGCAGGGGCAGTTGCAAGCGCTTAAGCATGTGTACATCACCAGCGACAGCACCGCGTCCATCGTGGCACCCTCCGGAAAACTTTTAGCCACCGTGACTGCCGAGATCGGTGCGCCGGCGACTATTGATATAGTCGCGCCCGAAGATGGCGTGTACGGCATCGCCATCACCAGCGGCAACGGCAAAGGGCGCCTGATTCTCGCCAATCGCTATGTCTGCATAGCCGGCCCGAAGATGCGCCTGGTTGACGATCAAATCCCGGCGTACATCATCCCGAAGGAAGGCGCCGATTTCTTCGCTCTGACGATTCGCTCCGATGCGCCAGGCGAGCATCTGCAGGTCAAATTGAGCGATCCAGACGGAAAAGTGGTGTTTGACGGCAACACCCGCGAGACTGGCATTGTCAAACTGCGCGGCGACACCGGCGGCCGCCGCGGCGCCTGGAAGCTGGAATTGACTAAGGCAATTGAGGATATCTATGTCGAATTCGGCGAATTTTGCGAACCTCGCCTGGCAACGCACCCAGCCCGGCTGCTGAAAGCCGCGCAGCCGTGATCGGACTCCCTTCCCGGAAAAGCCGTAGGAGTTTTTGTTTGCGCCCAACGCGCTCGCTATCTCTAAATATTCCCCACGCATGAGGGTTCTGGGACTGCCGCCCCTGGCGCCAGCCCAGCCTCGGAAAGGCAACATCCACCCATGAAACGTTTTGTTCTCCTAACTGCTATGTTATCACTGACTATGACTAGTTTCTCGCAATTCCCAGACCGCGATACGCTGGGACGGTCTGATAAATTCCGGATTTTGGTTGACAAGGTGATTTCGCCGCCGAACAAGTGGAAATTCACACCAGCCATGATGCAGGAAATCAAGGATGCCGGCTTCAACGTCGTCAGCCCACGGATAGGCGGCCATGATCTCGCAGTCTGCCGTGAGCAGACAAAGATGGCCTACGACGCTGGCCTCTACTACATGGCCTGGATGCGCGGCACCTTGAACGCTAAGCAAGACGTCAGAATGGTCTGGGAAGACGGCGCCGAGCAGAATCTCTGCAGCCCCAACTCTGATGAATTCTGGGAATGGACTACGGACCTGGTCCTCGGACACGCCCGCATTTCCGTCGATATTCCGACTTTCATCGGCTCTTTTTTAGATTACGAGAATTATTCTCCGAACAGCCGCGGGAACTGCTATGGGCTGTCCTACGACCTGAAAATTCTGGCAGAGTTTGGGAAGTCCATTGGCCGTGCCATCCCGGAGCTGCCGCCCGCCGAACGCCACCCCTGGCTGGTGAAGAACAAGCTTGACGGACAGTTTCGCACGTTCCAGATCAACTCCTGGCGCGAGCGCTGCCGTCGCCTGCGCGAACAGGTTGATGCCATCAATCCGAAATTCCAGTTCATCGTCTATCCTGCGCCAGGCACGCTGTTCATGCTTGAGGCCGTCTGCCATGAATGGGGCACTGAGCAGGCGCCGCTGATTCTCGCTGATGCATACACCTATGGCCGGCCCTCTGAATTCATGGATGAGGCGCCGTCTCTGATCGCCAACCGCAAGTTGCTGCTGGACAACATGGCCCGCATCCGGCCCATGGGCGTGCCGCATCTGTACTCGGGCGGCATTGACCCGGTCGTGAAAGGCGCCGACCCCGAATTCTGCGGCAAAAACGCCAGCATGATTTCCGAAGTCACTGACGGCTATTGGATTTTCTATGAGGGCCCGAGCTACACCAAGGAAGACCACGGCGTTTACTTCGAATGGTTCGGTCGCGCCAATGCCGAAATCGCCCGCGGCGTCTATGATTTGCAGCACGTGCCGCGCTCAGAGCCGGAAAACCTCGGCGACACCAAGGTCAATCGCAAAACTGACAAGCCGCAGCTCGGCGTCTATGGCATGAAGAAACTCCAGAGCGATGATATTGCGAAGGCTGGCGTCTTTGAAGTGCACAATGTCACTGGCATGTCCGTGGAATACCTCAAGCAGCTTGATGTCGTCCTGCTGCAGAATTTCAATCTGCCGCTGCCGACTGACAGCGACATCTCCCGCAATCTGCGCGCTTACGTCGAGGGCGGCGGCGCGCTCCTGCTCGGCCATGACACGGCTTGGTTCATGGAGAGCATGTTCCCGGAAATCGCGGTTCGCGATTTTCCGAAAAACAAGGTCGAGGCTGTACGTCACGTGGTGGATACGCCGCTGGTCGTGTCTGAGGCGCATCCGGCGGTTGGCTCGGTCGCAGTGGGCACGTCGTTCCCGACTGAATTCCGCGACCACATGATCTTCAAGCCTGGCCCGTCTGGCCGCGTCGTAGTTCGTAACGCCTTTGGCGACCCGGTCTACGTGCTGGGACAGGTCGGTAAGGGCAAGGTGGTGTTCTCTGGGTGCTATTATGGATATCATAACCCCCTGAGCGGCCATGAAAAAGAGGTGTTCACAAGCACCTTGAACTGGCTCGCTGCTAAGCCCTGACGCGGATGAAGCTGAACGCTGAGAGAAAAATTACATGACGAAGTCAATTGTTGTACTTGACGGCCATGCCTTGAATCCTGGTGACTTGAGCTGGTCTGAGCTGGAGGCTCTGGGCCATTGCGTCGTCTATGAGCATACCCCGCCGGAATTGGTCTTGGAACGCGCTCGCGAGGCGGATATTATCCTGACTAATAAGACTCTGCTGACGGCGACGACCATCGCTGCCTTGCCCAGGCTGAAATATATCGGCGTCCTGGCTACTGGCGTCAATGTCGTCGACGTCGCGGCTGCGCGTCAGCGCGGCATTCTGGTGACTAATGTTCCGGCGTACAGCACGCCGTCGGTGGTGCAGCTGACCTTTGCATTGTTGCTGGAATTGACGCTGCACGTCGGCCATCATGCCCAGACTGTTCGCGACGGCCGCTGGTGCCAAAGCCAGGACTTCTGCTACTGGGACTACCCGCTCGTTGAGATTGCCGGGCTGACTTTTGGCATTGTCGGCTATGGTCGCATCGGCAAAGCGGTGGCGACGGTGGCGCGCGCCTTTGGCATGAATGTCCTGGCCTACAATACGTCCCCAAAGACCGACCCGCCGACTCAATTCACCGACCTTGAGTCCCTTTTGGCGACCAGCGATGTCGTCAGTTTGCATTGTCCATTGACTGCTGCCAACCAGGGGTTTATCAATGCCGAGCGCCTGGCTCTGATGAAGCCGACGGCCTATTTGCTCAATACGGCCCGCGGGCCGCTGATTGATGAACAGGCCCTGGCTGATGCCCTTAACGAAGGACGCCTGGCCGGCGCCGGCCTTGATGTGCTTTCCCAGGAGCCGCCGTCGCCGGACTATCCGCTGCTGAAGGCGAAAAATTGCCTGATTACTCCGCACATCGCCTGGGCTACCTATGCTGCCCGCCAGCGGCTGATGGAAACCGTCGTCGCCAATGTCCGCGCCTTCCTGGCTGGCCAGCCCACTAATGTGGTTGGGCCGTGAATGTAATGTCTTTTGGATAAATGAGTTCCAGCGCACTGTCCGCCGTTTGCCGCCTCTCTTTATTTTTCGTTGACGACATGGAGCGTTGTTCCGGCCGGGATGACGACTTTCTGGTCAAAGTTGATCACGCCCTGGACAACGCGGCAAGGCAGGCGTTGCCGATTGAGCGTGGCTTTGACGCTGTTGCTGTCTTTGGCCAAATCCAAGGCAAGGCGTTTCAGCGTCAGGCTGCCATAGAGGACACGCAGGACAGCTTTTCCTGGTGTGAGGTCGACTTCGCCCCAGGCAGTCCCCAGCGACCAGAAGCACCGGAATCGCTTGGTCGTGGTTGCGACTGGATGGAAGCCAATGGCTTGCTTGGTCATGTCGAATTGGAAGCCGCTGAAGGCGTTCAGCAGGGCATAGCTGGCCATGGAGCGCGCGTAGTTGCTGCCGCATTCGATTTCGTTCCATGGGTTTCGCCGTTCGCCATCATAGCGGTCGCGCACGGCCTTCACCATGGCCGTGCCTTTGCGCACCATGCCGTTCAGGATGAGATGGCAGGCGGCCTGGTATTCGAAGCCGTGCATGGTCTCCTCGGCATACGGGATGGGTATAACCGGCTTGCGCTTGCCCTCCGGCCAGGAGAACATGGCCGTGCCAGCTTCGTCATTGAGGCAGAAGAGCCGGCAGGGGTTGACGACATCGCGCATCGACGGCTTGTAGTTATGGCGCCAGATAGCCTTCAGGGCGCTGTGTGTCTGCTCACGGTCAAGAACATCGCCCAGGCCGATCAGGTCGGCATGCCATTGAGCCAGAACTTGGTCGATGCCGCAGCCCTCGCCAATTTGGTATTTCAGTTCGCCATGCTCGTCGCTCCAGTAGGTGCTGCGGAGCGCGGGGTCTTCGCGATAGGGCTCAAGTTGACTTTGGTCGGTTAGGTCGATTGGCTGGATGAAATACTCGCCATTGAAGAGGTGTTGTTTGGTCCATTGACGCCCGCGTTTGAAAAGTTGCTGATACTGTTCGGCTGTTGTCTGGTCGTTGCAAGTGGCGGCCATTTCAGCACCGGCCTTGAGAGCGGCGAGGTAAAAGCCGGTCAGCCAGGCATTCGGGCCGAACAGCTCCATGTCCAGGGTGTGGTGCTGGCGGCCGTGCAGGACGCCGGTCTGGTCTGGGTCCCAGCGGTCCAGGTTGGTCTTGGCCCAGGCAAAGTCAATTGACTTGCGGACGGCTGGCCACAGGCGTCGCAGCCATTTGGTGTCGCCGCTGATTTTCCATTCGCGATAGACCTTCAACACGCCGCCGAATTGGCCGTCGGCGCAGGGTCGGAATTCGGAGCGGGGGCTGCCCAGCGGCAGTTGCAGGCGAAAGGACATGCCGCCATCAGCGCGCTGATTGTAGCGATAGTCGAGTTCGCGCAGGCTGCGCTCCAGGTTGGGGAAGAGGAACGGCATGGCGTATGCGTAATTCCAGACGTGGGTGCAGGAGCCTTCGCAGCAGCCGCTGTTGGCATGACAGCCCTCCCAGCCGTAGAAAGAGCCGTCCTCCAGTCGTAGGCAGGTGGACGTTTTGAGGATGGAGATATTGGCCGAGACAGCGTCAAGAACCGGTCGCGGCAACGTCGAACGGAAGAGGGCGTCGTGGAAACGGCGCGTTTCCTCTTCCAGGCGCTTCCAGTGGGACAGACAGTACTTGGCGCTGGCGGCAGCATCGGCAAAGCAGGTGGCGTAATAATTTTTCCAGGTCTGGGGGACGTCGGCGGAGCAGGCGCAGTCCTTTTTCCAGTAGTTGTGGCAGTTGGGGACGTTCCAGGAAAAAACGAAACGGATGGCAGTTTGGCCTCTGGCTGGCACGGTCGTTCGCACGGCCAGGATGCCATGATCGCCAACGCCGGGCGTCGAGTAGGCGCGTTGTTTTAAAGCGCCGGGTTTGGCAAAATCCTGCCAGTAGACTGCCAGGCTGTCATACCAGCGGCCGCGATACCAGTATTCCTGGGCTGCGGCGTTGTCGGCATCAGTGGCGATGGCGAAGTCGCTATATGCCAAGTCATCCTGGGGCAGGTCGCCGGTGAAATGCAGCAACTTGGCTCCGGCTTCTGCCCGGAAGCTGTTCGTAGTTTTCCCTGAGGCTGGATTGCGAGCAGTGAAGGCGACTGTGTAGTCGATTGGGTGTTTGCGCGGATTGCGGAGCGTGATTGTGAAGAAGGCGGCAGGAAGGCTGGAGTCATAGTCGTTGAGCGGGATGAATGGATTGAAGGCCTCCAGCGTGACGTCGCCAGGGAAGGATGGATCGCGGAAAGTGATTTCCGCGAAGGGAAAGCCGCCCCGGAACTCTGTTCGCCGGAAATGAGGCAGGCCGCTTAAGGTTTCACGCGCAACGCCAAACCCGAAGCCGGCGAATCGCCCTGCTCCCCCGCCGCTATAGGGCGGTGGGACGTCGCCATGCAGCACCCGGGCATCAAGAAGTTTTCCGTCTGCCTCGGCCTTGACCGCAAAATGACTGAAGCCATTGCGCGCGCCTTTGGCGGGTCGGTTGAAAATCTCCCAGTCAATCAGGTGCCCCGCGCCGCCCAGACCGATGCTGCCGCTGCCGATGCCGCCCAAGGGAAAGCTGATTTCGCGCGTCTTTCTGCCATGGTAAGAAAAATCCCGCATGGTGGACCTCTTCAGTGTTGGGGGGGATGTTGTAGCGACGCCGTCGGTGGCTTGGTTATTCGGAAGACTCGTCCTCTTTAGCTGCCGAATCCTGCTGGTCACCGCCGACGTTTTCGAGTTGATGCTTGAGTTCCGCGATCTTTTTTTCCTGGTGCCGCATGAGCGCTTGGAGAGTGGCGTTGACGTGGGCTTGCGTCTGGCTCGCCGCGATTGCCAAAACGAGTCCAGCGGCCAAGGCTGCGGTCAGGGCGTTCTGCCAGTGACGCCGCAGCGCCTGAACAGCAGCCAAACAGAGGAATACGGCAAAGGGAATGGGCCATAGCCATAGCAAATCGTACATTTTGCGAGCCTCCCAGCGGGCTTCACGGGAAGTAGGTTTGGCTGACTGCCTGTTGGTTGAACTAGGCGTGATTTCCGGGCAGTAATATCATCTGTCGCCGCAGAACTGTCAAGGGCAGAGCGAGAATGGAGAGTAATTGGTCGTAAGCGGTCAGCCATTGATACGAGGGGCGATGGCGAAAGTTCGGTGGGGTAGAACCGACATGGATGCTTGACATCAGTTGTTAGCAACTGATATTATTCGCACGCCGTGAGCCAGCCGGGAATTCTGTTTTTGAAGCTTTTGACCGCGATATGATCGGCTAGGCGTTGGCCGCCGCCGGTTTTTTGTCGAAGCAGAAGCGCACACTCCCGAAGTTATCGTTTCGCGGATCGATGCCAAGTCGGGGCCAGAGTCGGGGCCAGAGTCGATCTATGACCGTGTCTTGCACGTTTGGCAAGTCAGTGAGCTATCGCGGATTGTATTGTATGACCGATAAGCCTGACAGCTGACTCCAGAAATACCGCCTCACTGCGGCTGGTCGGCGGTTGGCAGAAGAGAAGGAAATACAACCATGAGTCCATCTGAGCAGAAGCTTAGAGAACTGATTCGTCAAGGCGAGGGCATCTCCACTGAGTTCAAGGCTTGTCGCAACCAACTCAGCCGGGATGTTTTTGAGACGGCGTGCGCCTTCCTCAACCGTCATGGCGGTACGATTCTGCTTGGCGTAGAGGATTCAGGTCAGGTCGGCGGCATTGAGCCGGACGCAATGACCAGGATCAAGAAGGATTTTGTCACAGCCATCAACAATCCACAGAAGCTGAACCCGCCTGCATATCTTGCCGTCGATGAAATCACGCTCGACGGAAAAGCTCTCCTGCACATCTATGTCCCCGAGAGTTCGCAGGTTCACCGCTGTAACGGGCGTATCTACGACCGCAACGAAGATGGTGACCTCGACGTAACCGACAATACCGTGCTTGTTGCCCAACTCTACCTGCGCAAACAGACCACCTATAGCGAAAATCGGGTGTTCCCACACCTGGGATTAGACGATCTCGACCGCGACCTGATCGCCAAATGTCGCAAGACCGCCTGGCTGCGCTGGGAGGAGCATCCGTGGAAGGACATGGACGATCTGGAACTGCTCAAGAGCGCTCAACTTTACCAAACGAATCCCGAGACTGGCACGAGCGGCATCACCCTGGCGGGAATTCTGCTTCTGGGAAAGCAGCTCCCGCTTCTGAATACGGTTCCCCATCACCGCACTGACCTGATTCTGCGCAAGGTCAACCTTGACCGCTACGATGACAGGGATTTCGTGGATGTCAATCTGGTCGAGAGCTATGACCGTATCATGGCTTTTGTACACAAACACCTGCCCGACCCGTTCTATCTGGAAGGCACGACCAGAATCAGCTTGAGAGACACCATTTTCCGTGAGGTGGCCTCAAACCTTCTCATTCACCGAGAATATACTAACGCTTTCCCCGCCAAGCTGATTATTGAGTACGGCCAGGTCCGCACCGAGAATAGCTGTCGCCCCCACGGGTTTGGACGGCTTGACCCGGAGAACTTTACGCCATTTCCCAAAAACCCCGTTATCGCCAAGTTCTTTCGTCAGATAGGGCGTGCTGATGAGCTTGGTTCCGGCATGCGAAAGATGATGAAATACAGTCGGGCGTACGGCGGCGCAGAACCAGAGCTGATCGAAGGTGACGTGTTCAGAATAATAGTCAAAGTGCCGGAATTTTCCAAAAGCGCAGACCCTGTCCCTCCGCAAGTCGGTGAGCAAGTCGGTGAGCAAGTCGGTGAGCAAGTCGGTGAGCAAGTCGGTGAGCAATCGCGGATCGGATTATATGCATTGACGAGCAGCGTGCTAAGCAAACGGGAGTTGTTGCAGGCAATGGGACTATCTCCTGTTTACTTGAATTACAAGCGCCATGTCGTTCCCCTGCTTGAGCATGGGCTGATTGAAATGACTATCCCCGACAAGCCCAACAGCAGGCTCCAGAAGTACCGCCTCACTGCGGCAGGTCGGCGTTTGGCCGAAAAGGGATAAGTGTGCGGGAGTACGAAAGGGCGGAAAGAGCCACTGGGCCTTTCCGCCCGCCTCGCGAAATTCATAGGTTTTTCACGTCAACAAAAAAAAGACAGAACTATGACCATGAGAAATTTCTTATGCGCAATTGCTTTAAGCACTGCTGCCTGTCTCTATGCGAATGACAGCACGTTAAGCCTTGTCTTTGATCAGCCGAAGCAAGTCGAGGTGGCTGGTCAAGCCATAGACTTCAGTGGCGAGATTAAAGACGGCATGATGACGTTTGGCGAAAAGGGATATACTATCCCGGCGCAAAGCTTAGTTGGCGAACAAGGGACTATCCTGGCTCAACTCGCTATCGATAAACACGACCCGGGTAAACGGGTGGCGCGCCATGCGCTGACTTTGCGCACAAAAAGCAGGCTGTATGTCTCAATTTATAACTTGTCTGATCTGAAGTGCTTGTTTGCGTTTTCTGATCAAACTAAAAATGTCTACATATCATCGCCAAAATCCATGCAGCCCGGGGAGAAGTACTACGCGGCCATCAGCTGGGACGGCAGTCGCATCCGCACCTATTTGAATGGCGAGCTGCTGGAAGAACGCGCCCAGGAGGTGGCAGTGAAAGCAGTGACGAATTTGCATATCGGGCCCTATAAGGACCCCTGGTACATCGTTGCCCCCTGGGGCGACGAAAACCGCATCGGCCTGCTGAAAACATGGAATAGAGCGCTTTCGCCTGCTGAAATCCAACATCAATGCGGCGTGGAAAGCAAGCCGATTATCGAGACAATGCCCGCCAAGCTGGTGATTCCAAGAGCTTCTGAAAAACCGTATATTGACGGCAAGCTTGATGATCCGGCTTGGCGCCGGGCTGGCAGCCTCATCGGCATGGTCGATTTGCGTGGGGACCCGCTCAAATGCTGGCGTTTGCCGCCCAATACCTACAAATACCTCTGGGATGATGAAAACCTCTACCTGGGTTTCACTGCATTGTTTCCGCGCGGCGCTGAAATCAACATGGGAAGCAACCGCAAATCCGGCCGTCATGCTGAAGAAGCCTGGGGTTTTGAGTCTTTTGAATTCCGCGTGCTGCTGGGTGACGCCTTGTATCGCTTTGGCGGAAACGTCGCCGGAGGAAGCTGTTCGAATAAGCATTATGACAATGTCTGGAATGAAGATTGGGAATACAAGTCTGTTTTAACCCATCAGATTGATGACCGAAAATTATGGGTTGGGGAAGTGGCTATTCCCTGGAAGTCCATGGGCTTGGCCGGAGCGCCGACGGAAGAATTTTCCATCAATTTCAGCCGTTCATGGATGCTTGCGACGGTCAGCTGCTGGTGCTCCAGCTCATGGAACGGCGACTACTGCAAGCCAGAAGGCTTCCAAAAAGCCCTGTGCAAGGACGCTCCTGCTATGCAGATCATCGAACAAGGTTCGCCAGAGTTCAGCGCCCTGAGCCAAAAAGTCCTTTTCTCTTCGCCCAGAGACACAACGCTGGTCTATGAGGTGCGCGGAGCGACCAAGGACGGAATAATTACTCCGCGCAAACTTTTTTCACAAGAATTTGCAGTTTCTGCCCGGGAACCCCAAGAGCAGAATTTGGATATTCCCATTCGTCAAAGCATCTATGATTCCTTGGTTTTTGAACTCAAGGAAAAAGACCAATTGCTGATGCGGCAGATGCTGCCCTTCAAGCTGAATGAGGAATTGTTCTCCTTGGCGCCGCGTTTCTTCCAGAATAAGCTGTTGACCAATGTCGTCCATTTCATGGTCAAGGAAAAGTTTCCTGGCGAGGCGCCTTATTCGTTTGTTTTGAAAAACAGCCAGGGCGACGTCATACACTCGCAGATAGTCGGCGAGGAAAGCACTGCGGCCGTCCCTTTTGACAATCGCAACCAGGCCGGGAACTATACTTTGCA
The DNA here is from genome assembly GCA_002070945.1 of Lentisphaerae bacterium ADurb.Bin082. Lineage (GTDB taxonomy): Bacteria > Verrucomicrobiota > Lentisphaeria > Oligosphaerales > Oligosphaeraceae > JAAZKI01. The sequence continues at coordinate 49,062 of MWEG01000023.1, read as the reverse complement.
ATTGCAGGGAAAAAGCGGCCAAGGGCTTGATGAGAAGATGTTCCATTTCCCAGGCATTGGCGAATGGGCGACCATGACTTTTGATAATCGGATCATTCCGCCGTTCACGCCCCTGCAAGTCGAAAGCGCTGGCCAGACATTCACTGCCTCCATGTACGCCAGGAGCTATCGCTGGGACAATACGCTTTTCCCAGCCGCAGTATTTTCCCGGGGCGAGGCCTTGCTGTCTGCGCCAGTGCGTTTGACCGTCAATGGCAAAGATTGCACGGCAGCATCCGTCAAATTGGGTAACGTCGCTGACCACCGGGCGGAATTCAATGCCAGCCATGACAGCGAGGATTGCACGGTTGTCAATGAAGGCTGGGTGGAGTATGACGGCGTTTCCTACTACAAGGTCAAATTTACGGCGAAAAAACCAGTGCAGTCTCTCAGGCTTACTTTGGACATGCCCGCAGAGCTGTGCAAATACATCCATGCCAGCCCTAATGCGCCTTCCTGGGGAGCTAAAATCACTGATAAAGCATCAGTCGGCGAGAGGCAGTTGCAATTCTTCCCAATGGTCTGGCTGGGCATGGAAGATAAGGGACTTTGCTTTTTTACGGAAACCCGCAAGGGCTGGAAAAACTCTCCAGTGCAGGTATTTTCCCTGAAAAAGGGCGCTGACCTGGCTTCGTTTGAAGTGTCCATGGCAGCTGATGTGAAGGCAGGCGAGGAATTGGCGCTGGAATTCGGCCTTGTCGCCACACCGGTGCGGCCCTTGCCGGAAAATTATCCTTGCAATGTTTTTACTTGGTCTTGGACAACTGCGCTCAATCGCGTTGAAAACCCGGTTATTGACTTAGTCCTGGGTTCTCTTCCCGGCGGCAAGCTGGGGCGTACATTCGGAGACCTGCCAAGCTTTGAAAGCTATCCCCCAAACAAAACCATGCAGAAGCAGATCGCCGTGGCCAGGAAATATAAGGTGCGCTATGTGCCCTATAATCTTGACCGCTATCTAAGCGACGAGTACCCGGAAGTTGCCGCCTTCAAAGATGAATGGAAAATCGCGCCGGACTACACGCTTGACTACGACACCGAACAAGGCAAAGCCTTCCTCTATGATTGCTGCCCAAGGACGCAAGCCAACAATTTCTTTATGTACAGATTCAAGAACATGCTGGAAAACCTGGATTTAGACGGAATTTACCTTGATTTTGGCAACGTCCCCAGCTGCCGCAATCATGAGCATGGCTGCGACGGCGGCATCCCCTATCTGGCGCAACGGGAATTTTACCGCAGGCTCTGCCTGGTGCAGCTTGATGCGGGCATCAAGGACCCAGTCATTGTCTTGCACAACACCGACTCTGTGCAGGTGCCAGCTATGACCTTCGCCACGCATTTGTTTAATGGCGAGCACATCCGCCAGCATAGCAGCGCCATCATGCATGATGGAAAAGACATCCTGGATACATACGATATTGAGATGTTTGCCAGCGAATTGGGTTCCATGCCCTTTGGACTGACCAACGCCGACTACCAGTCCAATGACATTCTGCTTGCATGTTTTGGTGGTGGAAAAGAAGACCCCGAATTGTATAAATTTCGCATCACCAAGGCCTTTATGGCAGGAGCATTGCCACACAACACCATGCCCAGCGCCTCCCGCTGCCACTATGGCATCTTTGATAAGCTTGTCCGCATTTACAACGCCTTTGAAGTGCCTAAAGCTGATTTCCTCGGCTACTGGAAGCATCCGGCCAAGGTGTTGAAGGGCAAGGACATCTACGTAAGCGTGTACAAGCACAAGCAGCTGCCAAAAGCCTTGGCAGTGATTTCACATATCGGCAAAGAGCACATCAAGCAGAACCTGGAAATCGCCTTTGACGACAGCCTCGGCAAGTTTTCCAAGGCCACGGATTGCATGCTGCGGCCTGATCCCGACTATCTCTGGCTGGAAGAGCAAAAGATTAAGGAAAAGGTACCGCCTGTCAGAACACCTTTGAAGCTGGGAGATTTTGGCTCCACTATCCACTCCTTTGCCAATGGCATCCTGAAAATGGAGCTCGACTACCATTCCTTCGCAATTGTTGAACTGGAGTGAAAACTCCATGGGAAGAGCTAAAATGGAATGTCTGAAAAAGCTATTTGTCATTGCGCTGGGATGCATTTGCTGGCCTGGCCTGGCTGACGGGATTATGATAGCGCCTCAAAACGGCGTGGAACTACACATACCGGCAGCCGTTCGGGGCAAAGTTGCTCTCTTGCGCGTACGGGCCAGGCTGCAATTGCCGGAGGGTACCGAAGCTTGGGGCGGCTACTTCCTGGGAATGCGCCTGAATGGCGAAGAGCTGAGCGAGCCAATCAATACACCGGCCTATCTGGTTGATCTTTGTCGTCTGCCAGTGGTAAAAACTCCGCTCTATTCGGCTGAACTGCAACGCTGGTTTGTGCGGGCAGACAGCGATTATATTCCCTTTAACGCCCAGGCGCCAGGCACGCTTTATCGGCGCGAAGCCTTTTTGGGCAATGCTAATTCGCTAAGCGAAGTGAGCAACTACCAAAATGCCTATTACGACAAAGTCTTTCTCTTGTCAGCCAAACAAACCAACGGTGCTTTGACTTTGCATAATTATGCGCCGAGCAATTCCATGCATGTGCAGGTTGATTTCGCGCCAACCAGAGACCAGAACTGCCTGTTTTTTGCCCCGGCACCCGGCAGAGTCATCAAGCGCAGTTCCTTCCCGACGCCAGAGGAAATAAGCGGCGATTTCCAGTGGCAAGCCAGCCCTGGAGAGCGCCTGGCGATCTTGCTGGCGGCCAGGAGCCTCGAAAAAGACGAGTTGTTTGATTATGAAATGGGCGCCTGGGCAAGCGAAAGCGGCAATGCCATAGCCGCAGAGTTTTTCGATATTCGCATTTTAAGCTATAAAGAAGCCGGCAAGCCGCAAATCCCAACGGAATATTTGCATTATCCTTCATTTGCAGATGCGGCCACAGAACAGCTCGATAGGTTGATTGCGAGCAAGCAATGGGAAATTCCTGCCAAGCAATGCAGCCTGATGTGGATCATCGCGAAAATCCCCGAGGAGACAGCGCCGGATAAATATCGTGGCATCCTGAAATTAAGCGACTCCCTGAGCTTGTCCCTGGAATTGGAGATTCTGCCGTTGAAGCTGGTGAAAAGCGAACGTATTTACGGGCTCTGGACTAATTCACTGCCTGGAAATAACGCGGATGCACGAAATAGGCAGTGCCAAGACTTGCGTGAACACGGAATCAACACCTTCTTCCTGGACCCCTGGACTGTGCCGGTGAGCATCAATGAAGACGGCAGCCCGAATCTGCAACGCTTCCAAGAGGCGCTGCAATGGCTGAAAGAAGAAGGTATGAATCAAAAAATCCTCATCTATGGAATTTTGGGGCCGCTGCTGAAAGCCATGGAAGAAAGAGCAGGTCAGGCGAACCCAGAAAATACGGCCTGGTGCGAACTAGCCAGCAAGATTTTTCGCCCTATGCAGGAGCTTGCCGAAAAAGAAGGGTATGATTTTTATTTGCATCCCTACGATGAGCCGGACGTACATCCTAAAATCACCGCATCATTTGCGCAATTTTGCCAAGCAGTGAAGACTGTACCAGGGCTGAAAATCGCCAGCAATAACAGTGCTTGCGGACAGAAGCATTTTGGCCAGTTGTTGGACGTGAATATCTGCAACAGCGGTTATCAAGCCTTGGCCTCGCCGACCGCGCTGGGCAATCCGTTTTTCCCGGAATGGGAAGCTGCGGAGCCAGAATGGCTCAAGGAGAATGTCCGTTATGCTTATACCCAAGTGCGCGCCTACTCCGGGTTAAACGCCAGGCTGCTTTACGGCCTGGCAGCAGATGCCGCAAGCATGAAGGGCGTTTGGGGGTTTGCCTATCATTGGAACAAAAAGGATTGGTATATCGCCTGGCCCTACCCGGAAGAGGATGGCAGCTGCGGCAGCACCTACGCCTGGGAGTTGCTGAACACAGGAATATGCGACACGCGGTATTGGCTGACCCTCAAAAAATTGCGGCCGGAAATCGAATTGCCGCCAATAGAGGCAGTGCTTAATGCTTCCGCCGAAGAGCTGGCCGCATGGCGGCAGGAAATGATTCTGGCTTTGCGACGTGATGACTATCAGCCTAAGCTGACGTCAGCCAAAACGACTAAAGCGCCCTATAAGCCGGAGATTGTGCCCGGCCAAGCTAATTTGATTGAGGGCATGGAATTGATCGAAATCAAAAACTACGAGGTCTATCCCGGCAATATCTACAAGCATTTTTGGAATCGCAACGATAATGATTGGCTTGATTCCGGCGATGCGCAAAAACGCTTGGGTCTGCTGACTCAGAAAACCGACAAGCCCCTGCCGCCAATGCCGCTGTGCTATAATTTCTGGCGTTCTGATCCGGCCGAAAGCTACATAGCCATACTGGCGGAATTGAATGAGGAAACTGAGGTGGAAGCCGTAAGGATTGAAGGCAGCAACCTCACCAAAATGTACACGGTTTCATGCGCCGAATTGAGAGGCAGCTCGGATGCCATGACTTTTACTTCGGCGACTAATGCGTTCGGAATTGATGCTGAGTCGGAAGACGCAGCCTGGAGCATCACTATGCCTGGCTGCGGAAAAGCAAAGTATATCTTGCTTAGCGTGTGGACCGGTGGAAACCATTATCTTAATCTTAAAAGAATCACAGCCTATAGGAAAAAGTAGAGGGAATCATGGCATCTTAATGGAGACCGCGTGCGCCGTGTTTGTGTCGAGTTCTCGCGTAGTGCGATAAACTTTAACTACGATTTCAATAAATGAATTGATGTTATGAGGCATTGGGTTCTTCTATTTTCCGTCTTTGTGCTGGTGCTTTCCGCGTATGCAGGTGAGTTCGACCAGCAGCCTGCCGAATACTGGTCTGAGGTTCTGGCAACAAAGGATTTTAAAGGGGTTCTTTCGGTTTTTCAGGTTGGCCCGAAGGTGGAGTGGCCGCCTGTTCATTCTGTAAAATATGCGGATGAGAAAGACAAAAACCTTGTGACGCAGGGAGCGGAGTTCCGAAAACTCGGTGAACTGCTTGCCCATGGCCTGGAAGACTATGAACGGCAGTTGCAGGACATTCCTTCGGAACAGTTCTGTGAACGCTGCGAATCCTTGTTAGCGATGCGGCAGCAATTCCTTCGCCACCCGAGCTATTTCAACCTCATTCTTGTTGATTCAATCAATCGGGTTCTTTACGTCAACCTTGCCGAGCGCCTGGCATTGGCCGATGAGATAGCGCCCTGCCTCCTGCCACTATTGGGACGTCTCGGCTCTTTCCGGCCCGATCTTCAGCAGTTGCTTTCAATGACGAACGCAGAGTTCAACAAGTCGATGCTTGGTGAATCTGCGTATCGTTCTGCTTCAAGCATTGAGCAATTAAAGATGCTTTGGTCGACTCTGGAGCCAGATACTCCCTTTATGATGCCTGCGGATACGCTGGGTCTGCCAACGTTCCAGCTAATGAAGAAGCGTGATATTCCTGCGCTTCTCAGTCGCCTTGTGATGTCAGACCTCTACATTCACACACTGCTGCCTGCACTGGTTCAGTATCGACAGAAAGCAGAGGCGTATTCTCCGACAGCGACTTACCAGCAAATCAAAGCTGTCGTTGGTAGAGAAGCCCGTGCTCCTGAGTCTCTTGGTGTTGTCCCTTTCGGCGTGTCACGTGCCGCTTCTGCCGTGAACTATCTTTTGCAGGATATTCAATCTGGGAAGAATCGCAAACAGCTGCTCTTCTCTCTGCCGTGAATCTTAGGTGGGGGCGCACAGTGATGAACTGGGTCGCGCTGTAGATAGTTTTCCCTGAGACGCGGGTGAACGCGGCTTGCGCAAACGCCTCGTGCAATTTTTTGCGTATAGAGGCGTTTTTTGTGGACAAGGTGGGCGGATGCACACGTTTGTTGCCGTTTGCTGGGGGACGATGACCGCCGGGGCGTGGGTTTTCCTTAGCGCGAAAGATAAGGACAAGCAGTCCACGTGAGAAAATTGTTACGATACATGGCGCCATACCGCTGGCAGATCGCCATGGCGCCCTTGTTCATGATCATCGAGGTCGCCCTGGATTTAATCCAGCCGCGTTTCATGGCGCGGATTATTGACGACGGCGTTGGCAAGGGCGACTTGCGGTTGATCGGGGTGACCTGCCTGCTCATGCTGGGCACATCGGCGCTGGCAGTGATTGGCGGCGCTGGCTGCACCTACTTTTCCAGCCTGGCCGGGCAGAATTTCGGCGCAGAATTGCGCCAGGCGTTGTTTCGCAAGGTGATGTCGCTCTCCTTTGCGGAAACCGACCGCTTTTCAACAGCGTCGCTGATCACGCGTTTGACCCAGGATGTCGGCCAAGTCCAGCATACGCTGGTGATGTGCCTGAGGATGCTGGTGCGGCAGCCGATGATGTGCCTGGGAGGCATAGTGATGGCTCTGCTCATCGACATGCGTCTGGCAGGTATTTTGCTTTTGCTGGTGCCGCCGATTCTCTTCATGAGCCTGCTGACTTTTCGCTACAGCCAGCCGATGTTCACCCTGATCCAGGAAAAGATCGACCGCCTGAACGCGGCCTTGCAGGAAAATCTCGCCGGCATCCGGGTGGTGAAGGCTTTTGGTCGCAGTGACTACGAAAAGCGGCGCTTCGAGCGAGAGAATCGCGGCCTGGCGAATCAGCACCTGCGGACGGCGCGCTTCATGTCCGGCATGATGCCTCTGATCATGCTGATTATGAATATGGGCATTCTGGCAGTGCTCTATGTCGGCGGCTGGACAGTGCGCAACGGCGAACTCACTGTCGGCGAGGTGATGGCGATGGTCAATTACATCACCCAAATCCTCTTCTCATTCATGTTCGCGGCCTTTGTGCTGACAGATTTTTCCCGCGCCAAGGCTTCAGCGGACCGCATCACGGCAGTGATGGACACTGAGCCGTCTGTCGTTGACCCCGAGGACGCCAGGCCAGTCGCCGTCGCGGAAACGCGGGAACGCCATGCGGCGACGGTCGAATTCCGCGAGGTAAGTTTTCGCTATCCGGGCGCGGCTGGAGCGCCGGTTTTGCAGGGTGTGAATTTTTCAATTCGGCCGGGCGAGAGGGTGGCGGTGCTGGGCGCCACGGGTTCCGGCAAGAGTACATTGGTGCATTTGCTGCCGCGCTTCTATGATGCGACAGGCGGCGCGGTGTTCGTTGATGGCTGCGATGTGCGCGAATATCGCCTGAGCGATTTGCGGGACAAGATGAGCATGGTGCTGCAAGAGTCGGTGCTGTTCAGTGGCACGGTGACTGAAAACATCCGCTGGGGGAAAAGCACGGCGTCCCAAGAGGAGATTGAGGAGGCAGCGCGAGTGGCGCAGGCGCACGACTTCGTGATGTCTTTCAAGGATGGTTACGAAACACTGGTTGGCCAGCGTGGCGTCACTCTTTCCGGCGGCCAGAAGCAACGGCTGGCGATTGCCAGAGCCTTGCTGAAAAAGCCGTCGCTGCTGATTCTGGATGACAGCATGTCGGCGATTGACAGCGAAACGGAGAGGCGCCTCCAAGCGAGCTTGAAGGAAGCCTGCGCCAACATGAGCATTCTGCAAATAGCCCAGCGAATATCGTCGGTGTCCAATGCTGACCGGATAGTGGTTCTGCAAGACGGCGTGATTGTCGGTCAGGGGCACCATGCCGAGCTGCTGCGCTCCTGCCGGGTCTACCAGGAGATTGTCGAGTCGCAGACCGGCGAGGATGTATCGACGCGGAGCGAGAAGGGAGGGCTGCGCCATGACTGAGCCGAAGAAGCCCGCCCTGAAACTCAATTTGCCGCCGCGCTGGCAGGCGCTAGTGGAACGCGGCCTGGCTGCCGACGCCGCCAGCGGTGATGGCGGGCACCACCATGGACACCGCGGCATGGGACGAGGCGGAGGACACCGCGGCATGGGACGGCAGATTGTCCGCGCCCGGAACGCGCGCAGCAGTTTCCTGCGCTTGCTGAGGGCGTTGCGTGGGCGGACGCCGTGGCTCCTGCTGATTTTCTTGCTGGTCATTTCTGGTACCTGCTTGTCGCTGCTAAATCCCTTGTTTCTGGGGCGCGCCATCGACTCGCTGAAGGTGGTGAAAAATGGTGTGTCAGTGGACATGGAGCAGTTGCTGCGGATGCTGTTGTTCATGCTGCTGGTCTATGTGGGCAACGCCTTGGTGTCCTTTTTGCAAGGCTGGCTGTCTGCCAAGATATCGCAGGATACGGTGTGCGAATTGCGTCGTGAGTTGTTCGCCAAGTTGCAGACGTTGCCGCTAAGCTTTTTTGATGGGCGGACGCACGGCGAGATTCTCAGCCGCATGACTAACGACATTGAAATGGTGGCGCAGGTGCTGTCCCGCGGCGTGGTGGATTTTTTCGGCAGCGTCATCACCTTGTTTGGAGCGCTGCTGTCCATGATGCTGCTCAGCGGCCGGTTGACCTTGACGGCGATGGTGACGGTTCCATTCAGTTTTCTGCTGACTAAGGTGGTCGCCAAGCGCATTCGTGCGAACTTTCTGGCTCAGCAGACCATGCTGGGGCTGCTCAATGGGCACATTGAAGAAATCATCAGCGCACAGAAGACGGTCAAGGCCTTCAACCACGAGGGGCAGGCCATTGCTGACTTTGCCGTCCTCAATCAGGAATTGCGCCGCACTGGCATCCGGGCGCGGGTGCTGTCCGGCATTGTGCCGCCCTTGATGAATCTTCTCAACAACGTTGGCTATGCCTTGCTGGCGGGCTATGGCGGCTGGCTGGCCATGCAGGGCGACATCACGGTCGGCGTCATCGCAGCCTTCATCCAATATACGCGGCAGTTCTCCCGGCCGTTGAACCACATTGCCACCCAGTATAATGACATCCAGTCGGCACTGGCGGGCGCGGAGCGGGTTTTTGCCATGATGGATGAGGCGCCCGAGCCAGCTGACGCCGCCGATGCGCAGCCGCTGACGACCGTGCGTGGCGAACTCAGCTTTGAGAATGTGTGTTTTTACTATAAGGAAGGCGAACCCGTGCTGCGGGACTTCACGCTGTTGGTTCAACCGGGGCAGAAAGTCGCCCTGGTGGGCAGCACAGGCGCTGGCAAAACCACCGTGGTCAGTCTGCTGATGCGCTTTTACGAGCCGCAGCAAGGCCGTATCTGCCTTGATGGCGTGCCCATTACCCAGCTTCCCCGGCAGAGCCTCCGCCAGGCCATGGCCATGGTGCTGCAAGACACCCAGCTGTTCTCGGGAAGCGTACGGGATAACATCCGCTATGGTCGCCTGGAAAGCAGCGACGCCGAGGTCGAGGAGGCAGCGCGTACAGCAGGGGCCGACGCCTTTATCCGCCGCCTGCCGCAGGGCTACGACACGGTTCTGAGCGAAAATGGCGGCAATTTGAGCCAGGGGCAGCGGCAGCTGGTGTCCATCGCCCGCGCCGTGCTGGCAGACCCGCCGGTATTGATCCTGGATGAAGCGACCTCCAATGTGGACACCCGCACGGAAATGTGCGTGCAACGAGCGATGATTCACCTGATGAAGGGACGAACCTGTCTGGTCATTGCCCATCGGTTGTCAACCATTCGCGATGCGGACGTAATCCTGGTCATGGCGGACGGACGCATTGTCGAGCGCGGCGCACGGCGCGAATTGCTGGCGCTGCGGGGCGCCTACTGGCAACTTGAACAGAGCCAGGCAGCGCTATTGGGCGCGGAATAGAACGTTTTAGTGGACAGCTGCTTGGTGCGCTTTTACGATCCGAGTTCCTGTTCCTCTTTTTTGTTTGTTTGGCACGCAACCAAGGAGATTTGAATGATGTCGGTAAAAAAGCTTCAGGTCATTGGCCATCGTGGCCTGCCGTCACTGTACCCGGAGAACACGATTCCGTCCTTGGTGGCGGCGGCTCAGCTTGGTGTTGACGCCATTGAATTCGATGTCCATCCCACGCGTGATGGCCAGCTGGTCGTCACTCACGACGCCACCCTGGAGCGCTGCAGCAATGGCCATGGCCGCGTGCGCGACATGAGCTTGGCAGAGCTGCGTGAATTGGATTTCGGCAGCTGGAAAAATTCCGCCTTTGCCGGCGCGCGCATACCCACTTTGGAAGAGGCCATTGAAGCGATTCTCGCCGTGCGGCCAGGCATGTTTTTGCTGGTAGAGCTCAAGGACGCCAGCGAGGACGTTGCCTTGCAGGTTCTCGACTATTTGCGACGTCGTGAGTTGATGTCGCAGGTTATGGCCTTGTCCTTCCACACTCGGCTGATGAAGCTCTATCGCGAACTGGAGCCAACCCTGCCGCTGCAAGGCTTCCCTGACCGCTATGTGAAGGAGCCCCTGCCGGACGCCTACGACATCATCAACAAAACCTGCATCTGGACGAACGAGATCACGGCAGAAGAAGTGGCCTTTTTCCATGCACGCGACATTGCCGTGGACGTCTGTCCGGTAGACAACGCTGAGGCGCTGGACAAGGTTCTGCCCTGCGGCATGGACTCCATCACCACCAATGCCGCCAATGTGATACTGCCCATACTCAAGCAACGCGGCCTGCGCTGAGAGTACTGGACCACGCGACTTAGAATTCCATGTTAAGCTTGATGCCCCAGACGAAATTGCAGGCGTTGTTGATGCTGTCATCCCGGAATTTCTCGCGGATGTCATGGTCCAGCGCCCAGGCGACGATCATGTAGGGGCCAAAGGAGATGTTCTCGGTGAGCTGATACGTCAGTTCCGTGGTCAGGGCTGCTGTAGCCAAGGCATTCTTGTAGGCATCGTCACCCTTGTCAAAGCCGCCGTTCCAGCGCGTGTTGCCCCAAACCAGATCAAGCGCGGCGCCGAACAGCAGTTTTTCGCTGATGAATTCGAGTGGCATTTCATGGCTGACGCCGGCTTCGACCCACCAGATGTCATCTTCGTAGTCCCAGGTGACGACTACTGCGGGAGCAAGCAAGACGTCTTCGAGCTGAATGCCGAGGTGGAGTTCCTGGCTGTCTGCCGAGGCGTCCCGGGGACAGTCGCAATAAGTCCAGCCCAGGTCAATGGTGAGGCTCTCAACCCCGGGAACGTCCGTGAACGTGTATTTATAGCCCAGGTAGTAGTTCCACTCTTCCGGCTCGTTGTGGTAGTCATTCACGTCAGTAAAGTCAATGCAGGCCCAGACGCCGACGTAGAAGCCTTTCAGAGATAGGCTGAGGTCAGCCTGGCCGACCGGATCGGGATTCAAGACTTCGCCCAGGTCAATGTAGCGCGAAGACCAATCCAGTGTAAAGTCGACTTGGGGACGCCATTCGTTGCCGTCATCCTGCTGGGCGAACGCCGCTGTTCCGGATAGTGCCAGCACAGCCACCAACATCCAAGCGATTCGACCGATGTTTTTCATTTCCTTACCTTCTCCTAAACTAAAAAATAATGGAAGTTTCTGTGCGCCCAACCTGGAACGCATTTAATAACGTTATAAGCCATATTATAACGAAATGCAACTCTTATAACGAAATGCAACTCACTTCAAAACAATTTTACCTCACTGGGCGCAATCGGAATTGCTGTCCTTGCCTTGCCGCAATGGTCGCGGGCACATTGCACCGCAGCCCGGTGACGAACTGCAGCTTGTGCAGCCGGCGCAGCCGTTGGTGTCCAGGCCAGTCCACGTCCGCCAGAGAGAGCGGCCCCCCGCAGCGAGGGCGATAGCGACAATCAAGCCAACGATGATGTATTCGATCATATTTCAGTTTCCTGCTCTTCAGATTCCGATTCCCAAGGCACTGCCGACCTGGTAGACGACCAGGGTGATGACATACGCCAGCACGGTCAGTCCCCCGAGCTGGAACAGAGCCCATTTCCAGGAGTTGCTCTCGCGCTTGGTCACGGCAATCGTCGCCATGCAAGGAGCGCTGATCAGGCTGAAGAGCATGATGCAGAAGCCGACCAGGGGACTGTAGTTTTCGCGGAGCTTGTCTCGCAGGGGCACGGATTCCTCGTCAGCCTCGCCGACTGAATAGACGATGCCCATTTGCGCGACAAAGACTTCCTTGGCGGCAAAAGCGCCGATTGAGGCTGTGCCGATTTTCCAGTCAAAGCCGAGCGGCTTGATGAGCGGCTCGATGGCGTGGCCAATGCGCCCGGCAAAGCTGTTGGCGAGTTCCTCGGAGGCGCGAGCCTGTTCCAGTTCGGCGATGAGTTCAGCCGCCTCTTCGGCGGACACCTGCTGCTGGCTGACTGCGTCGATAGCCTGATCATAGTCACGGCTGTATTTAGTTTCCTGCGGGAAGGTCAGCAGTGCCCATACAACAATCGACACACCGAGGATGAGCGTGCCGGCTTTCTTGAGGTACAGCCAGCCGCGCTCCCACGTATGCACGAAGACACCGCGCACCGTGGGCAGGCGATAGGGCGGCAATTCCATGACGAACGGCGCGGTTTCGCCCTTGAATAAGGTGCTGCGCAGCAGCTTGGCGCAGATGATCGCCAGTACAATGCCGATGAAATAGATGAGCCACAGCATGCGTGCGTACCAAGCTTCCGGGAAGAAGGCCGGGATGATCAGCGCGTAAATCGGCAGACGCGCCCCGCAGCTCATCAGGGGAGCGACCAGCATGGTGGTGAGACGGTCGCGTTCGTTCTCCAGCGTCCGCGTCGCCATGATGGCTGGCACGGTGCAGCCAAAGCCGACCAGCATCGGAATGAAGCTCTTGCCGTGCAGGCCGATTTTGTGCATGAAGCGGTCCATGATGAACGCGGCTCGGGCCATGTAGCCGCTGTCCTCAAGAATCGAGATGGCGAGAAACAGCAGCAAGATATTGGGCAGGAATACAACCACGCCGCCGACGCCGCCGATAATGCCGTCCACAATCAGCGAATGCAGCAGCGGCGCAGCGCCTTCGGGCCAAGCGGCGGTGATGGCGTCGCCGAGCCAGGCGAAGAAGTCCTCAATCCAGCCCATGAATGGATCGCCCACCGCAAAGGTGAGCTTGAAAACCAGGAACATCATAAACAGGAAAATGGGGATGCTGAGCACGCGGTGGGTCAACACCAGGTCGATTCTGTCCGACATGCTGTGCCGCGTCTCGACTGTGCTGCGGACAGCCTCCTGGCAGGCGCCGGAGATAAAGCCATAACGCCGGTCAGCAATCAGGATTTCGGCATCGTCGCCAAGGTCACGCTGCAGTTGGCTGCGCGATTCCTCGACCTTCTGCAAGACCTCGATCGCATTGCGGGCTTCCCGCCGCACCTGCCCGATCACGGCCTCGTCGCCTTCCAGCAGCTTTACGGCGATCCAGCGCGCAGTCGGACGCCCGGACTCAGGTGCGCTTCCGGCCAAGGCATTTGTCAGCTTGGTCAACTCGACTTCAATATGGCGACCGTACTTGATGGTCGTGGGTTGGCATGGTGGTGTTTGCTCCGCAACCTGGACGATGGCTTGCTTGAGTTCTTGCAGTCCCTCTCCCTTGTGCGCGACCAGGCGGATGATGGGAACCTGGAAAAGCTCGGACAGGCGCTCAATGTCAATGCTGTGCCCGCGCGCCTCAGCCAAGTCCGACATGTTAAACGCCAGAATCATGGGAATGCCTAGTTCCATGAATTGCACGGCAAGATACAAGTTCCGCTCCAGGTTTGACGCATCCACGACGTCGACCACCAGGTCGGGCGCTTCGTTGAGTACCACGTTCCGCGCTACCAGCTCCTCGGGACTGTACGCAGTCAAACTGTACGTGCCAGGCAAGTCAATCACGTGGATTTTCATGCCGTCGTGCTCAAAGTCGCCTTCCTTCTTCTCAACCGTGACACCAGGATAGTTCCCGACATGCTGGCGAGAGCCAGTCAAAGCGTTGAAAAGGGTCGTCTTCCCAGAATTCGGATTCCCAGCCAAAGCGACAGTAACCCGCGGACGCTGAACGCCCGGTGCCACACCTGTACGTTCCCGTGCCATCATAAAGTCTCCCTTTTTGTGTTTAGTTGCCTTAACAATGGGTCAAAAAAAATGAAATCAGGCTTGACAAGCCCTTGATATTTTTTGCCATTCAGTCGTGTTTCGACGGTTATCAGCATGGCGTCACCAAGATATGCTGTGCCATTCCTCGACCGATTGCATATCGTCCTTCGCATACGCGCAGCATCAGGGGGCCTGGTTGCGCATTTAGAACCGTCACTTGGGCGCCGTGGACGATGCCCATGGCGCACAGCTTGCGGGCTATTTCTTGCCCAGTGCCAAGGATGCGCTCAACGCGAGCCGTCTGTCCGGGCGGTAACAACGCCAGCGGCATCGTGCTTCTGTTCATCGCTGCCGGGGCTTCGCCTGCCGGGTTGGCCTTGGCCTCGCTGTCGTGTTCTTGTAATGCATGAATTCCCATGATCATTTTGCGCCTTCCTGGCTTGTTTGCGCCTCAATCGTGATCGCTTCGGCCTCTTCCTTGCGGAGTGTCAAGCTGTAGCCCTTGATTTTTACTTCGATGGGATCACCCAGCGGGGCGACTTTCACCACCGTTACGTTGGTGCCGCCGACAGCGCCCATGTCAACAATGCGGCGGCGAATCGAGCCGACGCTGCCAACCCGGACAATCCGTCCGCTCTCTCCAGGTTTCAGTTCAGCCAAGGTCATGGTTTTCTCCTTAGTCAGTTGTTCACGGTGCTTGTTTCGGTATTCATTGATCGCCATTTCCATGCATCGCTCGCATACCTCGGTTTCCTGGTCAGGAGCGCAAGAGTGTTCATACCCGCGAATCCATTTGGAACCGCCGCGCGGGCAGTGTTGCACGAAATCCATGAAATGCGCCAGGCGCTCAAGCACTGACCTGTCTACCGCGTGCTCAAGACGACAGGCATTGGCCTCAGCCAGCTCAGAATCAACAAGCAGTACCTCAGACAGAAAACGCTTGAGCACATCGTGACGACGCTGCACCCGCTCAGCCACATGCTGACCCGTCTTCGTCAACGTCGGAGATACATACGGACGATAATCAACAAGACCCTTGGCAGCCAAGGAACGCAAAGCCTGGGTAACCCCAGCCTTGCTGACCGAAAGGCGCGCAGCAATGTCAGTCACACGAGCCTCGCCATTGGCGTGAAACAACGCGGCAATGGTCTCAAGGTAGTCCTCCATCTCAGGACTAAGCGCTAAGGTAGAAGCATCCATCAATACCCCCATTCTTTTTTTGTTAACTGCGCTTAACATACACCCGCAAAACAATTCGTCAAGCGCTTGCATGAGAAAAAAGTCGGAGGGGTGGATTATTGTAGTGTCCCTTTGGCGCAAAGGGATGTGGACATGGTGGACGGTGTGGACAGTGTGGACGGTGTGGACGGTGTGGACGGCGGCTGCGGAGGTTTAGTGGACAATGGACAATGGACTTTAGTGGACATTAGTGGACTTTAGTAGACGATGGACTGTGGACAGAAATGGACATCAGTGGAGAGTGGACGTGGACATCAGTGGACTCAAGTGGACTTCTCGCCCCTCTGCATTCAGCATTCAGCATTCAACATTCAGCATTCAACATTCAGCCCCCTCGCCCCTAAAAAAAGCCCCTCACCCCTTTCTTGAGACCGTTGTTTGCCGGAACTCCGAGTATCAATCGGCCAGCGATTACGACGCTGCGGTGTTTGTTGCGCTTGACGCATAGACGAACGCAAAAGGAAGGTTACGTTATTCTGTGTTCGCGGGCAAGCGTCGTAAAAAACTGCCCGGCGACCCATACTTTCGACCATTGGCCTTGTATTTTCCGTGAAACGCACTGAGCAGGAGCGAGACTATGCACCAGCCGAAGTTTGTCATGTTTTTCGATCATCATACGATGAAGGCCTGCCCGGATGTCGGGCATCATCTTCAGGCGGATGAGTTTGCCTCAAGCTTGCAGGCAGCCGGGGTTGACTTGCTGGGATTCCATGCGAAATGCAACCAGGGCTTCTGCTATTTTGATACGCAAATCGGAAACCGGCATCCTTCGATTCCGCCTGGGCGCGATTTGTTTGGCGAAATCGTCACTGCCTGCAACCAGCGCGGCATCGCTGTCACTGCCTACTTGAATTGCGGACTGAGCAACGAAGACGCCATCCGGCATCCGGAATGGAGCATGATCAGCCCAAAAGGGCAGCTGCTGCGGCCGGATATCTACGGCATCGGCTGGATCAACCCGTATATGCGAACCATGTGCCTGAATTCGCCGTACCGGGATTATCTGATGAGCTTGATCAAGGAGGTTCGCGACAAGTATCCGGTGGCGGGCTTTCTGCTGGACAGTTTCAACGGCTTTCCCTGCATCTGCCCCTACTGCATCCAGGAAATGCAGAAACAGAACCTCGACTGGCGCAATGAAGAAGTGCTCCAGAAATTCGGGCGCAGTTCTGCGTTGCGCCTGGCCGAGGATATTTCAGCCCTGCTGCGCCCGCAGGAAAATCATTTGCTGGTCAATTTCCTTGGCATTTCTCCTAAGGACAATGCTCGGATTGGCAGTTATCTTGAGTGCGAGTGCCTTCCCACCAATCCCGCCTGGGGCTACGACTACCTGCCGCTGACCGCGAGGTATTACCGCAATCTGACCAGCGGCCCAGTGCTGAATATGACTGGACGCTTCAATGACTGGGGAGACTTTGGCAGCCTCCGCCCCCAGGCGGCCGTCGAATATGATCTCTTTTTCGGACTGGCCAACGGCATGCGGCCCAATATCGGCGATCATTTCCACCCGAGCGGAAAACTGAACCGGGCGGCTCTTGACCGCGCCAGCAGAATCTATGGCAAGCTCCGTCAGTATGAACCCTGGTTCTCAGACGCCAAAAACCTGGTCGATATCGGCGTGGTCCTGCCTGACGTGCTGCGCAAAAGCCCGACCATGGTCGGAGCAACCCGCATGCTTTCCGAACTCAAAATGCAGTTTGATTTCATCGATGCGGACATCGACTGGAGTCCCTATTCGCTGGTGATTTTGCCGGATGAGGTCATCCTTGATGACAGGCTCGCGGAACTGGTGAAGAAACATCTCGCAGCCGGAAAATCGCTGCTGGCCACTGGGCGTTCCGGGCTGAATCCGGAAGGCAGCGCTTTCCGGTTTGAAAGAGAATGGGGGGTGAAATACCTGGGCGAGTGCGAACACGTACCTGCCTTTTTCCGCCTGACCGGGGAGTTTGCCGCGCGGGTGCCTGACATGCCGCTGGCAACCAATACCAAAGGCTTCAGCACCGAAGCTTTGCCTGGCAGCACGGTAGCCGGCAAGGTGGTTGCGCCCTATTTCAACAAGCACTGGGATGGCGTTTATTCCTATTTCTACGCCCCGCCCAACCAGGATACTGAGCTTCCTTTTATGGTGCTGAACAGCCAGTGCGCCTATTGCCCATTCCCGCTTTTTGAAGCGTATTATCAACAGGCCTCGGTTGATTTGAGGACGGTGCTGGCAATCATGCTGGAGCATCTGCTCCCGAAACCGCTGCTGGTCACCGACGCCTCCTTGCCTTCGTTCGCCCGAGCATTCGTCTCCGGGAAAGCGAACCAGCGCATCATCCATCTGCTCAACTATCTGCCGGAACTGCGCGGCAAAACCCTGATCGTCGAAGAGGAACTTCCGCTTTCACAAGTCAAATTGAAACTGCGCTTGGACGGCAGGCCAGTGAACAAGGTGTATATCGCACCTGGCAAGCAGCCGATTCCATTCTCGATTTCAGAGGATTATCTGTCTATTACGGTTCCAGAGATGCGCGGCTACTGCATGGTAGTAGTGGAAGCCTGAAGCAGAAAGCATGACGGCGGTGGCGATCAGGGCTATTTTTTAACCACGAAAAACACGAAAAAACACGAAAATTTAAGGTTGTTTTTTAACCACCGAACACACGGAATACACGGAAATTTTTGCTATTGTACGAAATCTTATGATGATTGCTAGTAGTACAAACATGATGGAGCAGTAGCCCATGAGTGCTAAAAAACCGACTATGGAGCAATGGCAGCGCGCCTACAGCCTGGCCGCTGAGGTCTACGCCCTGGCACCATGGAAATGGATGCCTGAAACCGCTTATCTAGGTTTTTCGGACCCCAAGGGCATTTCGCCGCATTTCATCAGCATTCTAGGGCAGCTTGGCGAGCATTTTGCGATTGCCGTATATCGGCGTGTCGAGGACCTTTTTCTCATCATTGATGATCTTGTCGGCCCGGACGCCAAGCCTGAGGTAATCCTCGAGACTTCACAGTTGCAGTTGTCCTTTGAAGACCGGGACTACCTGAGGCCCGAGGATAGGCGAGTCATCAAGGCGTTGAAGCTCAGCTTCCGCGGCAGGCATGCCTGGCCTTGTTTCCGCAGTCTCCTGCCAGGGCAATTCCCGTGGCACGTGAACAGCGAAGAGCTGAGCATGCTCACCCTTGCTCTCGAACACGTCCTTGCCGTGACGCCGCGCTTTAAAGACGATAAGAAAGAACTCGGACGCCTGGTCATTTTGGGCTTGAAGGAGAACGTTTTTCTGATGCGCATTCAGCGCAGCCAAGACTCAAACAGCGAATGGTGGGAAAGCATGGTCGAATTCGAGCGGCTCGCCGAGCCGGAAATCATCCCGGAACTCGATGAAAAGCTCCTGGAACACACCAAGTGCTTGCCCATCGCCAAAAACAAGATTGAAGTCGATATCCGCCTGATGCCTGATCCGGTGCAGGAACGCTCCGGTGAGCGTCCTTTCTTCCCTTTTATCATGCTGGCAGTTGAACAGGCAAGCGGATTTATTGTTGGCCATGAAGTAATGAGGCCGAAGCCGACCCTGGATGCTGTCTACCAACGGGCGGCGGGAGAACTGCTTGGCATGTTGGCGAAACAGGAGGAACGGCCAGGGAAAATCTACGTGCGTACGGAGAAGATGGCCTCTCTGCTGCGCAGCCTGTGTGAGAAACTGGACATCCGGCTCACCGTCCGCACCCCGCTGCGGCAGACGGAAAGAGCCTTCGCTTTGATGGAGCGCACCGCGGCGAGAAACTGAAGCCGGGCGCCAGGCGGCACTGGCCTGCGCTTGATGCTGGCCTGGGGAGGCTGGCTCTTGCATTGTACGATTGGTAATGGGTCAGTGATACTGCCGCTCGGCGGACGCCATCTGCGGTCAATCTGGCGTGGCTGGCCTGAGAGAGGCAATTTCAAGGTCGTTCCTGGTCCAGACGAAGAAAAGCCCGAGTTCGTGGAGCTGGTAATTCTCAGCCAAAGCTTGCTGGAAGTCGCGATTGGCTAATAGACGTTGCAAGGTCGGGACGGATTGGACGAGGACAGAGGCGGCAACCAGGGCGGGCTGCTCTGCGTGGATGCGTCGTGCGAAGGTGTCGGGGTCGTTCCAGAGGTCTGGCCCGGGCGTGCGGGTGTCAGACCAACCGAGGTGTTGGACGACTTCGACCGGCACCAACAAGGGCTGCTGCTCCAGGCTGTGTTTTGTGATAAGGCCAGCGATGATGTTGGTTTCGCCTTCTTCGCCGTAAATGTAGCCGGTGGCGTAGGGCGCTGCGGTCTGCACAGCCAAGAGGGCGAGATTAGGCGCCAGGCCAGCTGCCAGCAGGCCAGCTGCAATGGTCAGGCGTCGAGACTTGGCCAGGAGCAGGACTGCAACAGCGCCCAGGCCGTAGACGACGACCAGGCCAGCCGCCAGGCGGCTCAAAATCGGCCGCAGCGGCATGGATAAAAGCTGGGCCGTGCGCACCTTGACGCGCAGAGTCCAGATCGGGTCATGCAGCAGCAGGCCGGCTATCAGCGCCAAGGCCGCGGTCAGGGCCATCGCGATGACGAGCTGGCGCCGTAGGCTCGACTCTGGCTGCGGCCCGGCCGGTTGCCGTTGTCGCCCAGCAACGGCTTGGGCAAGGCAAATCGCCAGCAGTGGCAAGGCTGGACAATGGTATTTGGGAAACCCGAACAGCGCGCCGCCGACAAATAGGTAGCCGACTAAGATGACGGCAGCGGCGAGCCAATAGAGGTCAGACGCAGCCAGGCGGCGTGCCTGCCAGGCGGCGGTCAGGCGCTGCCAGCCGTCGAGTGCGAACAGCGTCAGCAGAAATGGATTGACGCCCCACAAGGTGAGGGCGGCAGCGCTTTGGAGCCATTTTTGCAGGTTGCCGCCGCGTTCGCCAATAGTGGTGGCTTGCAGGGCGGTGGCGAAGTAGCGGAAAACGCCGCTGCCGTCAATGCCGGTGAAGCGGCAATACAGCTGCCAGGTGAGAAGAAAAAGCGCGCCGCCAATGGCCAAGGCCGCAGCCATGGCAGCGGCGCGGCGCAAGCGAACGCCCGGAGCAGCGGCCAGGCCAGCGTGCAATACCAGCGCAGGCATGATGATGACAGGAGTGGTGAGGCGCCCCCACAGAGCCAGAGCCGCAGCCAGCGCGACGAGACCAGCGCTGCGCCAGGAAGGTGCCCGGCTATAGCGCTCGGCAGCCAGGCAGAGCAGCAGGATGAGCAAAGGCAGCGCAGCTTGATCGATGTCAACCGTGACCGCAGCCTGGATGACCGCCGGCATAGTGAAGCAGAGCAATAAGCCGAGAATGGCCGCCAGAGTCCCAGCAGGGATGGATTCTCTCGCTGCCGCGGCGCTAGTTTGGTCTTCGAGTTCAGCGCCGGGATGTATTTTTGCCCTGTCGCTGCCAAGGCGCCGGCAGATGCTGGCTATAATCCGACGGGAGAATAGCCAGAGGACGACGCCAGCGCTTTTGACGACGGCGGGGCTAAAGGCGCCAGCCAGGTGGCATATAGCGACGATCCACAGTGGATACGCATGCGGCGAGAACGTGATCAGTTCGCTGGGATTCTGGTAGCCTTCGTGGAACAGCAGGCCAGCCAGCTTGAAATAATGGCTGATTTCATCCTGCCCCATGAGTTGCTGCGCACGCTCGGCTGCTAGGATGATGAACAGCAGCAAGAGCCCGGCGTTAACCAGGTGAGACAGCCAGTAGTGTCGATGCTCGGTCATGGCAGAGTAGGGAGAAAGGTGACGTGGCTGAATTGCCCTAATAGCGGAAATTCTCCCCCAGAATATAATGACATCCTGCCAAGAAGGAAATGCCTGGCAGAGAAAATCGCGCCATGCCGAGAGGGACGAGGGGCGAATGCTGAATGCTGAATGCTGAATGCTGAGGGGCGCGGGCGGCGGCGCGGGCGGCGGCGCGGGCGGCGGCGCGGGCGGCGGCGCGGGCGAGGACAGAGCGCGGGAGGCGAGGCGCACTGTTGTTTTGCCTCTGTCCAGTGCCCGGGCTTTAGCCCGGGACCGTGAAAACCTCCCCAAAGTGTAAACAAAACAGCCTAATTGTAAATAGAAATAAATAAAAACAATAAAAAATCAACAAAAAATTAAAAAAAGCATTTGACAACCAGAAAACACGCTCTATAGTGTATGGCGTCGACGAGAAGTCATCCTGATTTGGGGACATTACTATGAAAGAAGACCTCAAGGCCTTTATGAGTATTGAAGAAGTGTCGGAGCTTCTGGGCGTGAACTACCAGTTGATCTATCGGCAGATTCGTTCTGGTGCGTTGCGTGCTGCTCGCATTGGTCGTGTCTACCGGATCACGCGCGCCGACCTGGAAGCGTACTTGGAGGAAGCGAAGCGCATTGGCGCCGGCGTTGAGACGGCTTGTTCTGTCTGCGGTCAGTCTTATCGCAGCGCCTCGTCGTTTCCGGGGTCTTGCGGCGAATGCGGTGCGCCGATTTGCACGGATTGCTGGATGCGTGTGGGCACACGTCGTTGTTCCGAACATAAATAAGGAGCCAGAGTCATGGGAATTTTTTCGGATCGCTGTGAAAGTTGTGGTGCGCGGGTCAAGAAGCGGGCGCGGGTATGCTCACAGTGCGGCACCCCGGCGCCTGGCGGCTGGTGGAAGTGTCCGGCCTGCGACGAATGGGTGGGCAATGACTCCAAATTCTGCTGGAATTGCAAGACGCCGCTGCATCCGGAGGATCGCGCCGACATGGCTGGCGGCGTCTGGCAGCACCCAGCTTCGCTCTTGGCCCAGCGCTTTGAAGTGGGAGATATGTACATCCTCCTGAAAAAAGGCCTGAGCGTGCAGCAGGGGACGCTAGCCCTGCTGCTGGACGGCGGCGCGGTCAAGGATGTACTCAAGGCCGGCCGCCACAACCTGGACAGCCTGGGGCATCGCATCAACCACTGGGGCGACCCGCCGCCGCGCAGCGCTGTCCTCATCAACGCCGGCGACACGGTGCTGCCTTTGCGCGTGGGAAGCCTGCGCTCCGCCGAGGAGATGGAGGTCGAATTCTACGGCGAGGCTGTGCTGCGGTTCGTGCCGGGAGACGCTGCGCTGTTCATGAACAACTTGATGAAAGACCAGCGTGAACTGACTTTTGCCGATTTGGCAGAACGCCTACAGGGAGACATCCGCTATGCCTTGGAAAATATGTGCAATAGCTCCACTATTGAGGACCTGGTCAAAGACCCGCAGCGGCGGCTGCGCCTGGAGGACGAGCTGAGCGTCGTCTTGAAGCGCACCCTGAAGTCCATAGGCTTTGTCCTGGCCGCGCTCTCAGGCGCGGAATTCTCCGGGAAAGCCTACGAATTGCTCCGTCAGCAGGCCGAGGACGTGGAAGTGAAACGCCGCGAAGCGGAATTCAATGCGCGGCTGCGCGATGTGCTGCGCGCCGACCGCATGCACGCTATGAAGGACGAGGATGACTTTGCGGCCTACGCGGCGCAACTGGCCCAGGAACGCGACATCTCAGCGATGCATCGTGACCAGGAAGTCGCTCTGCTCAAGGAGCAGTTCCGGCAGGAACTGGCGGCGAAAAGCAGCGACTTTGTCCGCACCGAAGCGACTAGGGATACGGAATTCAAGCTCGATTTAGCCCGCCGTGAAGACGCCTATCGCTGGGAAAAGCAGCGCGGGGACGCTGCCGTCAAGCTGGAGATTGAGGACGCCGAAGTGAGCAAGACCCTGGAATGGCGCGAGAAAAAGGAGCGCCTCAGCCGTGAACACGAAGAGGGCATGCGGCGGATTGAACGGGAAGACGACACCGCCCGCGCCAAGGCTTTCCAAGGTCTGGACCCGATCGCCCTAATCGCGGCGATTGGAGACGGCGAACGCGGCCGACGACTGCTCGAATTGCTGCGCGACAGGCGCTTCGAAGGCAAAACCGCAGAAGAAATCCTGGCCATGCAGACGGAAGCTTCGCCAGCCGTGGCAGACGCCCTGCGGCGCCTGGAGGAAGCCAGGCAAATACGAGCCGAAAATGACGTCGCCAGGCAAAAACAGATCATGGACGAAGCAGCCGAACGCCTGGAAAGAGTACTTCGCGAAGCTATGAATACGACGTCGGACGCGGCCAAGCGTCCCGGGGGCGACACCCATATCATCCGTTAATCCAGAAGTGTCCAGGGCTGTATAATGTCAGATTCAGCAAAACAACCAGGGCTAGTCTGCCCACATTGCGGATGGCCGGTTGCGGTCAACGACCGGTTCTGCGAGGAATGCACCAAGCCCTTGCCGGACGCGGCTAAGCCAGCAGCCGCGCCCAGCGACCCGCCCCTGCCGCGTCCCTCGGCCGCGGCTGCGCCAAGCGCTGCTGTTTTGCCGCCCATGTCCACGCCAGCATCTTCTTGGCCGGAAATTCCGCCGTCTTCGGCGCCTGTCCCTCCGGTTTCGTCTCATCCCCAGGTCGATGCGCCCCCCACGTTTTGGCGGAAGTGGCAGCAGCGGCTGGAGGATGTCGAGAACATCATCAGCGGCAAGCGCCAGGACACGCCGCCGGCTAGGGGGCAGGTCTCGGCGCCATCATCGTCTGCGTCGACTGCGCCCGTCCACGACGAGCTGTTGCTTGAGGTTGACACAGCCCGGGCGTTTCTGGAAGACTTGCATATCACGTTGCGGGCGAGGCTCTATCTGCCTAAGGGCGGTTCCAATCAGCTTGAAATCCAGGCTGGCTGGGGCGGCGACGGGCCGGAATCCACAGGCCGGCTGCATTTCAAGCGCCGGCTGCATGGGCTTGAGGGCGGTCGCTGGCGCGAAATCGCCATAGACTGGCGCATCCCAGTCGGCAGCGCTGGCCAGCGCGTGATGCGGTGGGAAATCATCTTTGACGGCAGGCGCTATGAAGGCGTCAGCGAACACACGGTTTACCCTGTTGACGCCGATGCCAGCGATTTGCGCAATGTCGTCCTCAATATTCAGCAGGGCCATGCTGGCGACATCAACATCGGGAAGTTCCTGGAGGGCGCCAGGGGGATGTCGCCACGCGAGCTGATCGACTATGTCGCCAAGTGCCCGCCGCAATGGAAGCGCGTTGACTTGTGGAAAATCGGCTGTTTCGGGCCGCCGAGCGGACTGCCGCCGGCACCTGCGGAAGCGCGAGCAACGCCGCTGACCCTCCGGCTCGGCCAGCGCTGCCTGCACCTGCTTGCCGCAGAAACAGCGAAGCTCGGCCGCAACCGGGACAATGACATCGTCCTGCGCTGCTATGACTCTGCTGGAGTCACTGTGCGCCAGACGTCGCTGCAAATCAGCGGCTATCATGCGACGCTTAGCCGCGACTACAGCGGCGCCGTGTCTTTCCATGACCACAGCGCCAATGGCACCTTGCAAAACGGCGTTTTCCTGAATCAGGCCAAGGCCAGCTTGCAGCCAGACCAAGACTATCGCCTCGGCGTCGGCGCCGATGTCGCTGCCCAAAAGGCCGTCCTCGAATTGACGGCTCAAATTTTCCGCTGCTGCGTGCCGTTGCCTGACCATCGTTTCTGCCCGCAGGGCCTTTGCAGCCGCCGCGAAGCCTGCGGCCTTTTGCTCCGGCGCATGGATGACGTCAACGAGGACTATGCCCTAGTCTGGTGCCACTTGGAATTGTCCTCCTGCCGCCCAGGCTGGCCAAATCTCTCGGTCTGGCGCTTCCCAGAGGGCTTAGCCTGGCGAATGGAGGAAAAATCAGGCTGGCTCTATCCCGGCGCAAGCATTGCCTTGCCTGGCGGAACTTGCCACGTCGAGGCTTTTAAACAAATCGGACTTTGATGATAGAGTTATTGCATTGCCATTTGAAAGCATTGTCAACATCAGAACCAAGGAGCACGACCACCATGAAGAACCTCATCCGCTTTTTGCCAGCTCTCGCCTTAGGCGTCGGTCTGGCGCTGTCCGTGACCGGCTGCAGCACTGTCAGCAATCCGCAGCCGCCCCCGTATTTGCCTGGCCCGCCGCAGCCGCAGTCCTACGGCGGCGGGAGCCGGTCGGAAGTCCAGCTGGCAACCGTTGACCCGATGTCGCCGGAAATGTGGGAAGCCGTCGGCCAATTGAACATCAGCCTCAAGGTCACTGACGAACTGAATCTAGTCGACACCAGGTTTGACCAGTCTTTGCGCGGCCGCCTGGCTACTTCCGGCTTCACCTTCATCCCCGGCGAAGCGCCTGATCTGCTGCTTGCGGTCGCCTTCGAACCCGAGCTGTTTGACCGTGCCGGCAACTATTATCTCTACAAGGGCACCGCCGACGCCGAGCTGCGTCGCTGCGTGGACGGCAAGCTGCTGACGGGAAACTCCTTTGCCGCCAAGGGAGAGCGCAAGCTAGGCCAGGCGGAGGCATTGAGAAACTTGCGGGGAAAACTCGTCGAGCCGCTCGAAGCATGGGTGGGTTCCGCAATCAAGCCTGAATACATGGGCATTGCCGCCAGCGAACTGACCCTGGCCTTGAGCTTCTTCAAGATTTTCAAGGGGCGGGACCAGGATAAAGTCAACGATTTCATTAACAGGACTCAGTCAATTCCCGG
Organism: Lentisphaerae bacterium ADurb.Bin082; assembly: GCA_002070945.1. GTDB lineage: Bacteria > Verrucomicrobiota > Lentisphaeria > Oligosphaerales > Oligosphaeraceae > JAAZKI01. The sequence goes on along the minus strand of MWEG01000023.1, from coordinate 23,370 downwards.
GGTGATCTATTGCCGTCTGCTCAGCAATGACCCCCAGCCGCGGATTTATCGGTTCCGGGTTGTCTATTATCCCGAGAAAATGCCCGAGGGGCTTGCCAACGCGGTGGCTAAGGCTTGCGGCTATCCTCTTCGCTAAGGTCGGAAAACAGAAAGGACACTATCATGAAAAAGCACCTTGTCGTAGGACTTGCCCTTTTGTTCGCTGCCGCGTCTGCTGTGCAGTCTCAAGTTACTGACACCCACGGGCGGGATGCGCTCCGCAACGCTGCTGGCCAGGCCGTAGCTTCCCTGGATTTGGCTGACGTCGCCGGCGCCAAGACTATCGCCCTGCTGCCGCTGGGCCGGGACGTCGACGGCGTCCTGGCAGGCGTACTCAAAAGCGCTATTTCCGCTGCTGATCTGGCCTGCGTCGAAGCTAAGGACGATCCGTTTTTCGAGGAAATCATGAAGGAGATCGAATGGGACGAACGCAAGGAGGACATGTTAGACGAGGCGACCGTCACCCGCTTTGGCCGGCTGCAAGCGGCACAGCTGCTGCTCTATGGCTGGGTCCGCCAGTATGACGTCAGCCAGCGCCGAGTGTATGTCGAAATCGAGCTGCACCTCAGCTCGCTAGAAACCAAGCGCCACCTCTGGGGCGGCTGCTTTGCCAGCAGAGTTTACCTGGACCCCGGCGTCAAGGGCATCGTTGACTTGGACGAGACCAGCCGCGAACTCCTGCACCAGAGTTTCGCTGATGCCAGCCAGTCGCTGGCCGCCTCGGCCAAGACTAGCGGCTTGAGCAGCGTGGCTATTGTGCCGCTGGCCGGCGATGTGGACCGCTATGCGACCGGCCTGGCCACGGGCATGTTCTCCAACCTTGCAAAGCTTTCCCCGCGCGACCTCTCCGTCGCCACGCTGGCTGAAGCCGTCGACCTGCTCCGGGCTGAACCCAGCCGGGCTGACGCGCTGCTTTACGGCGCAGTCCGAGACCTGTCCAGCTCCCTAGTCAAAGAAGATACTTTCTGGGGAAACACCTACCGGTATCATGCCGAAGTGGAGCTGCGCATTCAGACGGCAAAGGGAGACATTGTCTGGGGTGGCACCTTCCCTGCCAGCATTGAACTGCGGCCTGAAGATGATGGTGAACTCAAGCCTGCGCTGGTGCGGTGGTTCCTTAGCCATCCACGCGAGATAGCGCTGGTCGTGGGCGGCGTCGTGGCGCTGCTGGTCGTGCTTGCGGTTTTCCGCATGTTTTTCCGCGCTGTCAGCCGGCCTCGTTAAGCAAGGAGGGGAACTATGTCAAGGATAGATGAATTGCGGAGCCGCGATGAACGCCAGGCAGCGCGCCTGGGCTTGGAACGGCCGACCGCTGCGCCGCCACCGAGCCGAAAAGGACGCCGGGTAGCGCTGTCCCTGGCCGTGTTCATCCTGCTGGCCGTGGCTGTCGTCTTGGGATACATATACTTGAAGCGCCAGGCCGGCGGCGACGCTGACGAACGCCTGGCACGGGTGGCAGAGGACCGCGCCGCCGCCGTCGCCTATGTAGTCGCGGCTCTGCCTGACGGCAAGGGCACCTCGGGAACAGCCTGGGCTGTCGCTGACGATCTCTACGCCACCAATGCCCACGTGGTCGCCGCCGTCGCGCAAATCATCAAGGCCGGCGGCCAGGTGCAAATCCGGGTGAACCGCAAGCCAAACCTGCGCTTTGACGTAGTCGGCGCCGGAATTCATCCGCGCTATGGCGACGACCCGCTCGGCTACGATGTCGGCCTGTTGCGCATTGACGGCAAGGCGCCAGCGGTCTTTCCCGTCGCCTCAACGGCAGAGCTGAACCGGCTGGCATCAGGCTACCGGATTGCCTACCTGGGCTTTCCCTCGGAAAATCTGTTCGGCAGCAATGTCAATGTTGACGAGCCGATTGCGACTATGCAATCAGGCATTGTGACGGCGGTGAGCGACTTTGCGCTCAAGGACAGCGGCTTTGCCAAGAACCAGCTGGTTCGCCACAACCTGGCGGCTGTCGGCGGCGCCAGCGGCAGCCCGGTGTTCAACGCCGATGGCAAAGTGGTGGCAATCCTGAATGCCGTCAATGTGACGACACAGGTCGTTACAGATGAGAAGGGCAAGCCGATATTGGACGATGAGGGCAAGCCGAAACTCCGACGAGCCCCCTCGGCAGCGCAAATCAACTTTGCCCAGCGCATTGACCTGCTGCAAGACATTGAACTGTAGCCAGCGTAGGGAAAATGGCTTTCCCCGGCGAGTGATTAACGAAACAAGGCGGACTTTTTTATGGAATATTGCTGTATATGTAGAAAAGCCTTGCCCAACCGCTATGCGGTGGCTGGGCGTTGTCAAGATGCGTCAGGCTGTGAAGCGCCTTTTTGCATGTTGTGCTGGCGCCACGGCAATCAACGCTGCTCGGCGCATGGCGGCCAGCAGCGCGACGTGCCAGAGGAGTCGGCGCCAGTTGCTGAGAAAGTCCAGCTGGTCGAGCCGCCCGCCAGCACGGATGACCAGGCCGCAGCAGCCGCAAAGCCCGGACGGGTTGCTACCGCCGCCGCAGCAGCCGGCAAGCTGACCCGCGACAAGGCGGTGCGCGTCATGCAGTGGACGGTTGACGCGGTGTCCAAGCTGGGCCGCCGAGCCGTCGCCTTGGCTGGTCGGCTTCGCCAGGACCATTCCCCAGAGGCCATGATCGCTACCCTGGACGCCAGCCTGGAGGCATTGGTCCCCAAGCGTGAACGAACCGCTGCGGAGCTGGAGGCGCTCTACAATCGCATCGCCGCTGGCAAGCAGGAGCTGGCTTCAGCCCCGCCTGCCCGCCAACGCATTCTCCAGGCGGAATTGACCGCACAACTGGCCCAGTACCGCGGCCTCGAACGCCAATACCGCATCCTCCTGGACAATGAACGCCACGTCCATACCGTGCGCAATCGGCTCCAGGAAATGACCTTGTACGGCATGGCCGCAGTCGATGAGAAGCTGGTGGATGTGGTGACCGATGACATTGACGAAGCCGCTGACGAAGCCGAAGGCCGCGAAGACGCTATCCGCGACCTGGAACGAGCCGGGAAACGACGTGACCAGGACAGCGATCCGGCAACGCTTCTCCAGCAGCTTGATGAGTTCGCATTGCCAACAAGCGAGCCGACAGTAGCCGCCGCCGAACCAGCCGCCCAGGCGGAAGAGAGCCAAGCGCCACTGCCGCCGCTCGCAGAGAGTGACTTTGACCTGCCAGCGCCGCCAGCGCCGCCAGCGACTGACGGCACAGCCCAGCAGCGTCAACAGGGAGAAGAACCCGATGGCATTTCTCAATGACCAACTGCGTGAGCATGGCGAACGTTGCGCCCAGGCGCGCCAAGCCGGTGATTGGCCGACTGCTGCCAGGCACGCCGCCTTGGCTGCCGAAGCAGCCCTGAACTTGGCCAAGCAATGCCAAGGGCAAGTCGCGCAGCGCTATGTGGAAGAAGCCGAAGCCTGGCTGGACGCTGCCGAGGAGATGCAGTCGCAACCAGCCGCAGTCGCTAAGCCTGCGGCCTCGGCTGATTCGACCGAAAGCAGTGTTGGCGGATGGACGCCTATGCCGGACTCAGGCGTGCGCTTTGCCCACATCGCTGGCATGGATGACGCTAAGCAGGCTATCCGCGATATGATCATCGCGCCGCTCGCTGCCAAGGAACACGCCCGGGCGCTGGGAGTACGGCCTGGCGGCGGCGTGCTTTTCTTTGGCCCGCCAGGCAATGGCAAGACTATGATCGCACGCGCCATTGCCGGAGAGATCGCCGCGCCATTCTACTATGCCACCGGAGCCGAAATCAGATCCAAGTGGCATGGCGAATCAGAACAGCGCCTCCGCTCACTGATCCAGACCGCGCGAGCGAATCCGATAGCTGTCCTTTTCCTGGACGAAATCGAGGCTATTTTCCCCAAGCGAGGACGGGCCTCGGCGGTTGACAACCGCATTGTGACCCAGTTCCTGGCCGAAGTCGGCGGCTTTGTCCAAAGCGATAATGTCCTTCTCCTGCTGGGGGCGACTAATCGTCCGTGGGATATCGACGACGCGGTTTTCCGCACCGGTCGTTTTGATCGGAAAATCTACGTCGGTGCGCCTGATGTCGCTGCCCGTCGGGCTATCCTTGCCGGACAGCTGCGCGATTTGCCTGGCGCGACGGATATTGACCTTGACGCCTGGGCTGAACGTCTTGACGGCTACACTGGCAGCGATTTAGTCGGGCTGGTTGACGCAGCCAAGCGCAATGCTCTTCGCCGCTGCCTGGACAGCGGCGCTCCGCCGAATCTGTCTGCCGCCGACCTCGAAGCGGTCGTTCCCGCTATCACGGCCTCGGCCACGCCAGAGCTCATGCGCCAGTATGAGCAATTTCTGGCCGCCCGCTTCGCGAATTGAACCTACTACAGGAGGATGAGCATGGGTATGTTTTTCAAGTCCAAGCAGGAACGTGAGCGCGAAGAGCGCCGTGACCGCCGCCGCGCTTTTCGGCAGGCGGAAAATGCCATTGATGACGTGAAGGAGCGCATTGCTACCCTGGACAAGAAGGCCAGTGCGCAGTGGGCAGATGCCCGCCAGGCTCTGGCCGAAGGGCGTCAGGCAGCGGCCAATCGTGCGCTTATCGGCTACCGCGCCACCCAGGTGATCATGGTGCGCCTGGAACAAAAGCGCTGGGTGTTTGAGCAGCATGTCGAGAAGCTCCGCGCTGCTGGCAGCGACGCTGACTTCGCCGCCGCGCTAGCCGCCGTCAATAAGATCATGGCCATCGATCCGGAAAAGATCGCTGACGCCTTTGACGATAGCGCCGAGCTTCTATCTGAGCAGAGCGACGCTGACCGCGAATGGAATAAGCTCTACGAAAAGGAAATGGCCGGCGCTGGCGAAGCGCTTAACGACCATATCCCCAGCCTGGAAGAATTGGCAAAGCAGCTTGATGCCGAGGCCAGCAGCGGCATCGGCGCTAAAACCGACGACAAAACACCGGCTGCACCGCAAGCAGATTTAGCCGAACGCTTAGCCAGCGGACGCCAGCGCGTCGAGGCCATCCTCAAGAACAGCGAAAAAACGCCGTAGCAAAAAATCGCAATCGGAGACCGATTGATATTTGGAGTCCTGACGAGCTGCGGAGCTAAAGTGCCTTATCCGAGAAGCTTGGCTCTGAAGCTCACCGGAACTCCGAGTATCAATGAGTGACTGATTGCCAAAACAAAAATTTCGTGCCCTTTCGTGTTTTTCGTGGTTAAAAAAAATAGGTTGTGGACTGGTAGTCCACCCTAAGCATTTCCAGTTTTTCTGAAAAATCCTTCATTAGAGACCAAAATCTTGGAGATAGTAGTATAGTACTGTTATTCAACCGAGAACATAGCCCCTGTGGGATAGCTGTTGCATGAGCGCGAAAATGCATCTTAGTCTGCACAGGTTTTCGGCTGTGCTTGCGATATGAGTCGAAGGGGAGTCTTTGAGGGTCATGCTGTGTCCGCATTGTCAATTTGAAATTGGGCAGGGGGCGAAATTTTGTCCGGAATGCGGTGCGCGCGTGTCTGGCATGTCCCGTTTCTTCCAAGGGGACGGGGTGTCTGTGAACCATAAGCGCACCATGGTGGGGACGTTGCCCCGCGTTTCGGTCGCGCCGTCAGCCCCACCTGAGCCGGAAGGCAGCGTGGATAGAGTCGACACCTTGACAGGGATGTCCTCGGCGGACGAAGCTGCTGCTGGCGGCAAGCCTTTGGGCGACCGCTACCAGTTGTTGCAGGAGCTTGGCGAGGGCGGCTTCGCCAAGGTGTGGCTGGCCAAGGACCTCAAGCTGGGGCGCCAGGTGGCGGTGAAGCGGCTGAAGGCCGAAGCGGCAATAGGCCCGGAAGGCAGCCTGGCCCGCAAGCGCTTCTTGCAGGAATCCCAGGCGATTGCCCGACTCAACCACCGCAACATCGTGCAGGTGTTCGATGCCGACAGCGACGCAGAAGGGCCGTACCTGGTGATGGAGTACGTGGACGGCCCGACACTGCGCGAGCATCTGCGTCAAGCCGGCCGGCTGGAGCAGGCCGAGGCCCTGCGGCTGTTCCAGGGGATTGCGCAGGGCGTGGCCTTTTCGCACCGGCATAACATCATCCACCGCGACCTCAAGCCGGCGAACATCCTGCTGGCAAAGGAGGGCGGGCAATTTTTGCCGAAGATCGTGGATTTCGGCTTGGCGCGGGCTGGCGCTGACAGCAATGTGTCGCTGACCGGCTATGGTATGGGCACAATGGGCTATATGCCGCCTGAACAGCGCCGCGATGCCAAGAGCGTCAATCACACGGCCGACATCTACGCACTAGGAAAGATTCTCTATGAGCTGGTGTCGGGAGCCGGCCCGGATAATGTGCTGCCCAACAAGATACCACCGCCGCCAGCCCTGGCGCGGGTGATCTTCAAGTGCATTGAGGACAACCCGGCCGAACGCTATTTCAGTGTGGATGAATTGCTTGATGCATTGTCGAACTTGTCATGGCAGCCCGCCGAGTCGGTTGCCGGTACGAGCCTGGATGCCAATGCCTGCCCCTCCTGCAAGGCGTCCAATCGCAGCGAGGTGAAATTCTGCGAGAGCTGCGGGGCTGGGCTGATGCGCTTTTGTCCGGAATGTGGAGGGGAAAACCGTGTCAGCCTGCCGTTCTGCGGCGGTTGCGGCACGGATGTCAATGCTTTCCTGATTGTGCTGGACATTGCCCAGAAGATGCGGGTCTATGTCGATGAAAAGAAATGGACCAGGGTCGAGAAGGAATATGGCCTGCTGCCGGAGTCGCCCCGGCTGCACGGCAAAAAGGGCGGCCAGTTGCTGGCCGAGGTGAAATCGCTCAAGGAGACGGCGGCGGCCAGGTTGCAACGACTGGATGAGCTGCTGAAGGTGGTCACGGCTTCCGTGCAAAAGCGGCACTACGAAACAGCCACCAAGGCGCTGGCGGAATGTTTGGAGATCGACCCGGACAATGCGGTTGTCGTCCAGGCGCGCCGGGAGCTTGACCAGCAGGAAGCGCAGGCCGCCGCAGTCGTGGCCGAGTTAGGCGCCGCGCTGGACGGCAAGCATTGGCGGCAGGCGTTGCAGCTGGCAGACAAGGCAGCCAAGGATTTCCCGCAGTTTGGCTATATTGCGGAAATGCGCCAGCAGGCGGCGGCGAAGGCAGCCGAGGAGAAGCAACGTGTTGCCAAGGTTACTGGAGGTCTTGTCGAGGCGGCTAAATTTATGCAGGAGCGTCGGCTGGTTTCCTGCCGCCGTAAGGTTGACGAGCTGCTTCAGCTGCAAGGAAAGCTTGAGGTGGTGGATGACCCTGACTGCGCCCAGAAAATGTCGGCGGCAAGAGAGTGGTTGCCCGCGCTGGTTGACGAACTTCAGGGAGTCGAGGCTGAGACGGAGGAATTGCTGGACCAGGCTCGCGTGAAATTGTCGCAGGGAGAGATCGAGGCGTGCCTGCTGTTATGTAAGAATGTGCAGGACAAGAATATCGAGGAATCCGAATGTGCAAGAGTCAGCGCCGCCGCCGAAGAGCGTTTTCGGATTCAGGTGGATGTTAAGGAACAGCTGCAGATGGCCAACATGTATTGGGTTGCCGGGCGCTGGGCAGAAGCCGAAAAAGCTGTCAAGGCGATTTTGGCCTATCAACCGGAGCATGCCGAGGCAACTCAATTATGGCAAGAGATGAGAAATCAGCGGCGGCAACGGCGGCAGCGCCATTGTCGGCGCATCATGATTAAGGTGGGTTGGCTGATGGTTGTAGTTTTGGCGTCAGTGAACTACTTGCGTCCAGAGTGGGAAATTGATAATGACGCGCTTGGGGGGGCGGAACTAGCCGTGATCGTCTTATCGGTGGCGGTTATGCTTGTTGGGTTTTTGATTCATGGTCGACATAAAAAGCGATGGATTGAGGCGCAGTTGGTCGTGGTGCGCACGGCGACGGCCAAGCAGGACTGGCTGGCAGTTGCGGCGGCGGTAGACAAGGTCTTGTTCCTGGACGCGAAAAATGCCGAAGCTCTGACATGCCGGCAGTTGGCGTTAGTCGAAGCGCATGTTGCTGAAGCGCGTGCGGCAATGGCCAAGCAGGACTGGCCGGCAACTGCGGTGGCTGCGAATAAAGCCTTGGCTCTGGACGCGACTAACGCCGAGGCAAAGGCGCTCAAGGCGGAGGCCAAGAGCCATCAGCCGTGGGTGCCGGCGGGCTTCCGCCTGGTGCCGGGCGCGGACCTGGAGCCCTATACGAACACGGGCTGGGCAGCGGCGATCATCCACGAAAAGAGCGGCATCAAGCTGGTGTACATCCCGGCGGGGAGCTTTATCATGGGAAGTCCGACCACTGAGACGGGGCGCGATAATGGTGAGACCCGGCACCTGGTGACGATTCCGCAGGGCTTCTACCTGGGCGAGACCGAAGTGACCCAGGCACAGTGGGAGAAGGTGATGAAAGAGAATCCGTCGCATTTCCAGAACGCCGGCGTGGATGCGCCGGTGGAGAACGTGAGCTGGGATATGTGCCAGGCCTTCTGCCAGGAGGCCGGCTCGGGCCTGCGCCTGCCTTTAGAAGCGGAGTGGGAATACGCCTGCCGAGCCGGGACGACGACGGCCTTCCACTATGGCGATTCGCTGGACGCGACGATGGCCAACTTCGACGGCAATTATCCCTACGGCGGGGGAAAGAAGGGCGAGTATCGCAGGACTACCATAGCCGTGCGCCAGTTCAAGCCCAACGCCTGGGGGCTTTACGACATGATTGGTAATGTCTGGGAATGGTGTCAGGACAAATATGAGAAGTACCCGTCGGAAGCGGTGACGCTGGCACAGCCGGCAGGCCCCGCCGGCCGGGAGGATGGCGATCACGCGGTTCGCATGGTCCGTGGCGGCAGCTGGTTCAGCCGCGCCTGGTACTGCCGCTCCGCGTCCCGCTGCTGGTACTGTCCGGCCTACCGCTACTACTTCCTTGGTTTCCGCGTGGCGCGCTCCGCGCCGCCAGTTCAGTAGGGCCATTCCCGGCTGGTTTGCTGAGCAACGGGCTCCGCCCGGAGCGCCTGGGCCAGGCCGGCGAAGGCGGAGCCGGCCGGCCAAGGCGCGACGAGGCGAGAGCCCGCGGGGATCCAGGGGGCGGAACCCCATGGCGGGCTTCGCTTGCCCTGGGCTTTTATGTTTCGGCTCTTCAGGCCGTGGGTGGACAGAGTGGACGTTGTGGACGGAGTGGACGGTGTGGACAGAGTACTACTATCCGCCAACTTCTTGTTTTTTGGGAAAGATTTTCAGAAAACTAATCTTCAAGTCATTGGTATACAATACGTAACAACAAATTTTCGCAAAATCCCGACAACATGTTTTCAGCGCTAACAGTAGTGCCCCTACGGGGCACCGCTTTAGGGGGCATGCCTCCCCCCAGGCTGAAGCCTGGGGTTAAGCATGGTTAAGCGCCTACGGCGCAAAGGAATATGACGTTAAGCATGGTGCATCTGTCCCGGCTGAAAGCCTGTAGAAGTCTGTGGAAGCCTGTGGAGGACGCATGTCTTCGCACCAACGTCCACCAACGTCCGCAGCTACAGAGCTGCAGAAGCCCCAACGGGGCGCGACATACCAGCCCAGGGCGGCGCCGGGCCTGACGGCCTGGCTTGCCCTGGGCTGGTATGTTATGGCCCTTCAGGCCATTCGGGTCAACACACGCCAGCCCAAGGCTTGAATTTCATACAGCAGACACCGTCCACCAACGTCTGTAGCTCAGAGCGACAAATGCCCTGAAAGGGTGCGACATACCAGCCCAGGGCAAGCGAGCCCGCCAAGGGCGAGCTACGCCCTGGGTGAGGCGTATAATAATTTTGAGCCCTGAAAGGGCGACACATAAACTCTGACCAATCCATGCCCAAAATTCAACTGCTTTTTTTAGGATAAACAATAGTAGTTATCTTGCCACCGTGAAAAATTCAGGGGCATTTACGCAATAGTGAGCAAAGATGGCTAATCGAACAATTCAATTTAAAGACGAGGAAATTGCCCGTCGGGCCAGGGATTTTGCGCGTCAAATCACTGGTCGTGTATTCATATCGCGTAGCGGGCTTTATCTAGTTTCCGGTTTTCCTGAGTTCCAAAAGCTCCGCGACTGTCTGGCTGACTTAACGTCGCCGCCGCAGGATTCTGCTGTTCCTACTCCGCTGGATTTGGGATTTCAGCCCAGCCAGGTCATCCCTTTGAATCATGAAAATTTGAGCGCCTGGGGGCGTGGGCTGCAGAAATGGCGCAAGATCGTTGAGGACTATGAGCAGCCTAAGGCAAAGACGAGCGAAAGGCGTCAGAAGTTCCAGCAGTGGAAGGACGAGGTTGAACTCATCTCGCACAATCTTGAAAGACTCTGGGATATTTACCGCAAATACGAAGCGGGAGTCCCGATAGATGGCGCTCCGTATGTGCGTGTCGATATCACTGGCGCTGGCAGTGATACTTTTGTTCCATTTGTTGAGCCGTTGTGGAATTGGCTGAAGCGGCTGATAGTCTGGATTGCTGGCGAAGCGGCTGGAATTCGGTTTCACCGTTCCCTGTTGCCTTTCATGGAGAGGCAGAGCCAGTACGAGAAGTGGCGCCATTTTGTCGGCGTTCTCCCGCACCTTAGGGCATTGCGGGAACGGACTGGCTCCCGTCCTGCGGTAGAAATAGCGGACGCTGTCCGCAAAATCGTGGGTGCCATTCCAGGGGACATCCGCGACGAATTTGGTTTCAACCTTCCTTTGCGCCCCCGCGTTTTTCAGATTAATCGCATCATTGCCGATTGCATCAGGGTCGCTGATAATCACTTGCTGCCGCAGCCCCAGCTTATTGTCGCTGCTGCGACGCTGTGTGCAACCGATGGCGCAACGACGCCATTGCCAGAATGGCTGTTTCATTCCCCTACTGGGAAATGGGAACTACGGCTCAATGCCTTCTGGGAGCTTTATGATCAACGCCAGAAGACAGGCTATGAGAAATTGCTTTGCGCATTGCAGGACATGCCTGGCGTACCTGTTTACGATTTCAATGCTATCCGCCAGTTTTTGGTGAACGGGGAAGATATCGACAGCATCCTCTGGGCGCTTAGGAACTTGTGCAGCCGTGCGAGTGTTCTTGCCCAAAAAGGTCTGTCGCCACAGCCGTTTCGCAGGCTGGTCTCTGTTTTGGAAAAAGCCGGGCTGATGCTCGACACTTTAGCGGATGTCGACAATGATGTGTTTGATCTTGTCTGGATGGCATGTTGGAAAAAGAGCGTGGACATCATCGAGACCTTTGCGATGTGGCTGGAGTCGCTTGAGCCGGGAACCCTGGACCTTAATTTGGCCAAGTGGGCATGGAACAGCCTGTTTCACCTGCTGATTCTGGTAAACGCCAGCCCAAGTTTCAAAAAAACGGTGAAGCGTTGGACTAAGCCGCCTAAAACAGATGTTTTGAATACTTTTGTTGGTGATGCGCCTCCCGAGGTTTATTCCTGGCTGTCACGGTTGAGCTATTATCAGGAGCTGTGCGGCAAGGAACCAACTCTGCCCAAAACCGTGAGCAAAATGCTCAGTCAGGCTGATCGGCAGCGGCAGCAAATTGAGTACCTCCGCAAGATGCGTGATGCCGGTCAACTGAATGAACAAGCGGCTGCCAAGCTGGAGGTTTTTGAGGCCAATGACTGTGCTGCGTCACAGAAACCTGCCATGGGACGCTTGCTTAAACATCTGCGTGAGGTGTGCGCGCATACTGCACTTGAGGCGGTTAGGCACCTGATTTGGCAGGAATCACAACGTATATGGACACGGCAGTTTGGCAGCACACCGCCGCCAACCTTTCTCAGCAAAGACGAGGTAACGGCAATCGTTGCCTGGTCAAGGAACTTGGAAAAAGAGGCCCGGGAATTTTTTAATGAGCTGGTTGCTGGATGGAGACAGCACGGGGCGGGCTATCGGCAGCACCTGTCCCGCAATAGCAGCTGGGTAAAAGCGGCATCGGACCGGATCAATATCCAGGCCTGGTTTTGTCCTGAAGCCAGTGAGATCGACATTGGCGGCCTGCCCATCAGGCTTTGCGTTGCCTCTGACCCGTTCCGAATTTTTCTGATGGGAAGCTACTTTGGAACGTGCCTGAGCCTGGACAAGTTTAACTGCGACTCAGTGTTGGCCAACGCATACGATGCCAACAAAGCAGTCATTTTTGCTTTAGGTGCGGACGGTCAGGTTATGGCGCGAAAATTGGTCTGCGTCAGCTCCGACTACGAGTTAATCGGCTACCGGGTCTATATTTCCGGCAATGTCGAGATTACGAGCAGCAGGCGCGAAGGAATTTCCCAAGCCGTTGACGCTTTTGCCATTGAGCTGGCAAGGCAGGCTGGAATGCAGCCGAGTGATGTGGGAAAACCGGAGGAACTATCAGGTCTTTTCTGGTATAACGATGGCACTTGCGACTTGAGGTCTAATGATCAGGTTTTGCATCCGGCCTTGCAAGAAGCCATCCAGGAACGCGGGCAACAGTGCGTCAACCTGCTCATGGAGCTTGGAATTTGGCCGCCTATAGACAGCGCTGGCACGGCATCCTGCCTGGAGTCGATGCCTGATCTCGCAGAAGAATGCCTGGCAGTACTGGCGCGTACGGTTGAAGACCCGCAACTGGCGCGTCTGGTCTTTCAAAATGCTTTGACAAAGGGCGGCAAAGTCGAGGCAATGACTTCTTTGGCGCTGCTGGAGAAAAGCGATGAAATGGCCGAATATGTTTACCGCTTCAGCAAAAAACAATATGATCATTATAATTTTGACCTTTGTTATCGCGGCATGGAGGTTCTCCGCCAGATGGGTACCAGCAAGGCGTGGCATCTGTTCATGGAAATGGGCGTATGTCGCTATGACGACGAGTGGAAATGTTCGTTGTGGCTTATTTTAGCCGCTGCTGATTCCCAGGAGTCTGCGCAAGCCTTATCCCAAACTTTGCAGAGCACTGCGGTTTGGCGGGTTCAAAGGTCAGGTTACGCCCATTTTTTACTGGCTGGCGAGATGCTCGCGATTCGTGGCTGGCCTCTTTCTCGGGCTGTTTTGGCTAGGGTGCTTACGAGTCTTATTTCCAGTTTAGAGGAACGATTTGAATATGTTCAATGGTGCCCTCCCTGCCCGGAGGCTCTGAAATACCCGAATATTCGTAAATTTTTTGAAGATGAGTTTGGGCATGATGCTTCATCGTCTGCCCTCTCGGTTTTGACTGCCGTCATCTTGGCTATGAAGAGCCAGGATGCCAGGGACACGGCTTTTTTGAAAGAGACAGCGTCACGTGATTTATCGGCGTTGCTTGCTCTGGCGCTGCAAGGGTCAAGCAAGCATCAAGAGTTTATTCGCAAGACGGTATTAGCACTTCCGCCTGCGCCGGCTTCGTTCCTTGCTTTGATTGAATCGGAGGGGGTGGAAAAAGCGGAAGAGTTGCTGGCTTCAACGATTAAAGACACTTCTGGAATTGCTGTGAAATGGCAAAGAACGGTTGCTTTGCGCAAGGCGTTCCTGCTGCTTGATCAGGGGCATCCCGTCTCCCTTTTCTCTGTGAAAGAAGAACTTGGCGAGGCTTTGCCGCTGTTGCCATATATACTTTTCTGGCTCTGGAAATGGACTGATTACGAGCATCCTAACGTGCCCGCCCTGGCAGCGCTGGCGGCAAGTGACAACCTGGCGGATTTTCTGCGTAATGCGAAGGTGAACAAACTAGGTTTGGTTGCCAGGATGGCTATTCTGCTCCGGTTTGTTGATGATGAATCAGCCGCCCTTTTGCGCCATGCGCTGTATGCCATTATGAACCTTTCTGAACTCGGAGGTTTAGAGGAGTATCATATTTTGTTTCTTGGCAAGCTCAGCGGGCACAAGCTCTGGGTCGAGGCGCCGGGGAAAAATGAGCAGAAGTTGTCGCCAGGCAATGTCATAAACTGTCCTGGTGGATGGGAACTTCTGATGGACGGCGAGGGGAATTCCCGTCCGGTTGTCAAATGGATTGGTTACATATACTACCGGTCGGCGCCTCGCCTTCCTCTGGATATTCGGCTTGCCGCTCGTGCGCTAAACTTGCTGTGCTCTATTGACAATGTCAACTACGACCGCTGGGAGTTTCAGCCCATGACAGAAATCCAGCGTCAGCTGCATGGCGTCACCAGGGCGCGTGCGTCAGTTTCTTCTGTAGAAGAAGAATAGGCAATGCGCAATATATAGTGACAGAAAGCGATATTTGATAGCGCACACCGGAATAAGTGTCACAACGCCTTTGTCTTGCTCACCATGCTACGGCGATGTTGCCGGTGACGTTGGGGTAGAGGGCGCAGGGGCCGGCCGGGGTGTTTTCCCAGACAGGCGGTGTTGCCGGCAGGCCGATGGTATGGCTGGGGTGGGAGAAGTGCGCTTCGGTGACGATGGCCTCAAAGGTGTCGTCAAAGCCAGGGGGCGGGAAAAAGCGCACGTCAGCGTTTTTCAGGCCGGTGTAGAGGCGCCGTCCAGTGTAGCCCGGAGTGTAGGGCCAGAGGATTTTACAGCCGATGACGGTTCGCGCCTGCTGTTTGACGAAGCAACGGCAGTCGGCATGCCAGCATTTGTCCGGATGCCAGATAGCAGCGTCGCGTTCGACCATGGTTTCCATTTCGTCGAGGATAGGTGCGCCGTACGGTGTCGAGATGGAGATGGCGGCGGTGGTGTCGCGGGCGAGCAGGGCGAAGCGGAAGGCGTTCTGGTGTCGGGAAATATTTATGCGGGGCAGGATCGTGTTGGGTTTCCAGGCTTGGAAGTGCAGTCGCCAGCCGAAGTCGGCGAGCAGGTGTCGCATCAGGTCTGGGGCTGGGAAAGACTGGTCTGGCGGCAGGGCGTCGAAATGGCGGCTTGGGCTGACATTGGGATTGGCAGGCAGGAGCGCTTGCAGGAAAGCGACTTGGCCATTGCGACTGCGACTGGCGACGACGCGGCGGAGATTCCCTTGGCGGGCGTGGACGCAGACCTGGGCCGCAGAGGTGGCCGTTGCTTCCAGGCCGCCGCCCATGAATTGGGGCAGGACATGGAGAAGGCGAGCTGGCTGACCCTGTTCGAAGGTGTCGGCAGGTAAGGATGAGGAGATCGTCACCTGGCCAGTGACGGCGCTGGCTCGGCGCAGTCCCAGCAAGGCGAGGAGTTCTGGGGGCGCGAGGCGCAGCGTGCCGTAGAAAATCGCCTTTACGCCGCGATTCAGGAGGGTGGTGATGGCGACCCAGTTGGCGGGATTGGCGGTCGCGGTGATCGGGATGATGAGGATGGACGCATCCAGGCAAGTGTTGCCGCTGGCGGCCAGGCGTCGGAAATTCCCGGTGCTGATGACGGTGTTGAGCGGTGTGCCGCACTGGATGGTCTCGCCCAGGAAGAAGTCTTCGTTGAACACCAGGTCAGGGTGACGGTCGTGGCCGCGGACCAGTTCGGAGTATTCGTCGAACGGATAGACCAAGACCAGCGGTCCGGGGGCGTCGGGCGCGTTGTCGAACGCCTCGAACAGGTGCGGGATGACTTCGCGCGGCACCTGGTCAGGCAGACGTCCCAAGGAGTCGTCGGCGGAGAGGAAGGCGATGCTGTTGGGGGTCTGGACGGCGCCGTCGGCAGTGACGCGGCAGATGGACAGGGGCAGGAAGATGTCCCAGGGCTGTCGGCCGTAGCGGTCCAGCCAGGGGCTGTTGAGCCACCAGGGGTCGTGGGTGTAGAAGCGGAAGGGGAAGATGTCGCCGGGCAGTTCGGCTACATGGGACATCCAGGCGGCGATTTCCAGTCCGGTGTTGAAGTTGAGGGCGGCCCAGGGGGAATTGACAGGCGGGACAATGGTGTTTTTGGCGTAGAGTTCGCGCAGGGGCGCGGCGTCAGTGGCGATTTCGACGCCGGCGGAGAGGTTGCTGCCGCGGGTTTCGATGGTCATGCCTGGGCAGGCGTCGGTGAAGTCATGCCAGAAGCGGAGCATTTCAGCGGTGGCTTGGTCGGCTTTTTCGGGTTTGAACTGGTGCTTGTCAAAGAGGCTGCCAGTGATGCCCCAGGTTTCCATGCCGAAGCCCATGCCATTGGAGAGCCAGATGTAGTCGAAGCCCAGGTCGCGGGCGAAGGCGTGGAATTGTCGACCGAGGAAGTGTCCGAGTGTAGTTCCTTCGGGGATGCCTTGGGGGAAGGCGGCGTAGGGCTGGGGGTCGGCATGGAGGATGGCGTTGCAGGTTACGAAGCTGTTAGGGTAGGCGGTGTGGGCGAGGGCGATTTCCCGATGGCGCTGGTATTTGAAAGGCGAGATAGCGAATTCAGGGCCATTGTCAAAGGTCTCGCCGACGCGGATTGGCTTGCCGGTGATGCTTTTGCCGGTTTCGCGGATGACGGCGGTGAGCCGTTTCAGCCAGCCGTAGGTTCGGGGGGTGACGTCGGGACGGTATTTTTGCGGGTAGAGGTGGATGTTCCGGCGTGCGCGATGGTTGGGCGGCAGGTCGTGGTCGCGTGGCGCGGGGTTAGCCAGACCGATCCAGTAGGCCCATTCGAAGGTTTGGTTCAGGTCGCCGGTGTATTCGAGGATTTCGCTGCCGTCAGCCAGCCAGAGCAGGACAGACACCTGGTCAGCGGTTTCCAGCAGGGGCAGCCATTGCCGGAACAGGTGCTGGCAGACTGTGCGCATCGTGTCCTCGGAGTCGTCAAAGAAGGGCTTGCTGCTCAGTTCCAGGGTGATGTTTTTCAGGTGCATGGTCAGCCGGGGTTTGGAGGTAATGGGGCAGTCTTCTGTCGCGCCTCGCCGAGGCTCTGGCCCTCGCCCTTGTTCTGCTGCCTGTCGGAACGTTGAGTATCAGTCGGCGAACGATGACTCTGGGTTTGTTCAGCGCTTGAATCCCCAGAGCCGGAACGAGTACGCACGGTTATAGTCCAGCGGTTTTTTATTGTCGTCGACGGCTGTATTTTCGCCTATAGTCGGCGCGGCGTTGGGGTCCAGTTCGAACTGGATGTTGCGTTTTGGGGGAGCGTCCATGGAGACGGCGAATGTCTTGCCTGTGCCAGCGATGTCGTAATGCATCTGGGTGCCAGCGGGAATATAAAGGCCGACGTATTCGCCGGCTTTGATGCGCAAAGCATAGCGGCCATCGAATTGGATGGGGGTGTTGTCTTTAGCCTCGAAGTTGACTCCCTCCTGTCCGACGGACAGCACCTGATAAGCTCCCTGCTTGTCTGGGACGGCGCCGATTGTGCAGAAGGTCACGGCAGCCGGCGATTCGGAGTAGATGGCGCCAGCCACTAGGGTCATGTCGAAAAGAGCCGGGTTTCCGAGGTCGACGAGGAGGAGGCCGGTGTCCATAGAGATGTTTTGGCGTTCGATGACTTCATCGCCGAGATAGCAGTCGGGCAGGCTGCTGGCGACTTCTACGGTTTTTTTCAGGTTTTGGAAAATTGAGCGGATGTTCCCGCGCGCCGTGAACAGGAATTCTTCGTTGGCTCTTTTTTCCTTTTCCATGACAGCAACTTTAGCTTGGAGATAGTTCCTGCGGGTGTCTACGTCGGAATGTTTATTTACTAGTTGGTGCTTTGTGTTTGTCAGGTTTTTCTCCTCGTTTTGTCTATCCTTGATATAGTCTGGCCAATCAGGGGGGAGGCACCCATTGGTGAGGATGGCAATCAGGAGTGCGAGGGATGCTGCTGTGCGGAGCGGGGCCAAGGCGATTTTGACTGTGGGCCAGGTGTTTCCAGCGGTCGGCAGGCAGGTCGGCTTGGGATGGTCGATATGGTTCATGGTTTTTCCTCGGGAAGTCGTTGCGGCGGTATATGGGCAAAGGGGATTACTCTAAGTAGGTGCTGCCGAAGAGCCGGAAGGAGTAGGCTCTTCCGTTAGGCTGGTCGCTGGCTGAGGCGGCATGGTCGGGCGGCAAGGTGACGCTGGTTTCGCCGGGGATGAGTTTTTTGACGATGGCGTGGCAGGTCTGGCCAGTGCCGTAGGCGTCAAAGGCGATTTTGTTGCCTGGGTTGATGTAGAGTCCGATGAAGCTTCCTGGCCGGGCCTTGAGTCGCTGGGCGCGGTCGAAAGTCAGGGAGTGGTACCCCGACGCCGGACAGGTAAAGGGCTGGCTGACGCTTTCAATGACAAGCTTGTCGGTTTGGTTTTTACCGGGACGGAGGATGCAAAAGCGTACTTCAACGGGGTTGTTGCAGTAAATTTCGCCGCCGCAAAAGAGGATAGCCTCATAGATTTTGTTTTTTTGGTCGACGAGGATGGTCGGCCGTTCGGGATCGAACGCGCTGGTGCGGGGGATGGGGGCGTTGCCGATGAGGCAGTCGAAGAGCTGGTCTTCGCTGTCAGCGATGACTTTTTGCATAGCCGTGAAGGTGTCTTTGACCTGGCGGCGGGTGTAGGTGATGTTGACGCGGCTGTTGTACGTCTCTTTCTCCAGGACGTCGATTTTTTTCTGTAGGTAATTGATTTGTTTTTGTTTGCGGCCAATGTGTAGTTCTTGATCGGTGATGAGCCGATTCAGATCGGTGATGGATTTGTCAAGCCTGGCGTTTTCTGCTTTGATTTGCTCCTCGGTCGGTATTACCTTGCAGCCGGAGGCGAGTATCATGATGGTCAGGATGGCGGTGGTGGCGAGGTATTTTTTCAGCATGGCCTTTCTTTCCTGTTATGGGCGATGGCGTTAAACCGGTTGACTTCTGGGCTGGCTATTCCTGGTGATTTTTGGCGACTAGTGGCGCCAGCCAGGAAATTATTTTAGTGTTGGCTGGATCAGGCGTCCAGAGCGGCGGTTGAGGATTGTGTTCAAAGAAGGCGCTGACGTTTTGGCGGAGGGGATGCGTGTTGTCAAGCGCGCTGATAGCGCCGTTGGTGATTTCATCGCAGGTGTTGAGGAGCGTGAGGAAGTCACGTTTGGCTTTGGATTGATTTTCCTCGGTCATGGCCAGGACGTCAAAGTCATATCGCAAGTTTTTGGACATTGTAGTCAGGCAGTCTTCGATGACCATCGTTTTGAGAGCGGTCTCTTTCAGCTCGCGTTGATTTTCGGGCAGGTCTTGGAGCAAGTTCCAGCAATCTTGCAGACAGCTCTGGAAATTGAAAGTGTCGGCAGGATTCTTGATGTATTTTTCTGTTAGCAGGGTCTGGCATTCCTGTTCAAGGGTATCTTTGGTATCGTCAAAGCCCTTGGCGGCATTTTGGGCTCCTTCGCATTTTGCGATTCCCTCTGAAGCTCGGTTTTCCGGGTCTTTCAGCCCGAGATTTTGCGCTCTTCCGAAAAGCTTCTTGGCGTCGTCGGTCTTGCCGCCCTGGAAGATTTGATCGGCTTTATCGCAGATTGCCGTGTAGAGTTCCCTGGCGATGGCGTCGTCTTTTTCATGTCCTGGGATTTCTTTTGCCTTTTTGACCAGGGACTCGGCAACGTCCCATTTTTCTTTGGCCCAGGCAGTTCGTGCGTCGTTGGAAACGGCCTCATAGACTTTGGCATTGAGCGACCGATCATTTTTAAAGTCGCCTCCGATAGTCTGGGCTTCGGTCAAAAGGTTCGAGACGCATTTCCAAACGTCAGGGGAAAGTTTATCTTGTTTCAATTGGTCTTCAAGCCGTTGGTCGAGATCGCGATGCCAATCTTTGCGTGTTTCAGTCAATTGCTTAGCGATTTCCGTGTTGTTGACGTTGAGCTTTTCCGCCTCTGACAGTTGTTCGACAGCGTTCCGCCATTGCTTGTTAGTTTTATGCTCTTCGGCTCTTTTCAGGTGTTCGTCATACTTTGACCCTTTTTGGCAGCGTTCACGTCCTTGGAGGGCGGTTGCGTCCTGGTCGCGTCCTGGAATTTTAAGGGCGCTGACATACTGCTCTTCGGCTTTTTCCCATTGGTGTTTTGCTTCCAGTTCTTGTGCCTTGGCGATGGCATCCTTGTAGTCATCGTCGTTTTTCTGGGAGGCGATGTCGTTTTTCTTGGAGTCGATGAGCTTTTGAAGCGCAGTGCTTCGTGGGTCGTTGCTATAGCCGGGCAAGGCATTGGCCTGCTTGAGGCTACTATAGGCACTGTCAAAATCATTCTTTTGGGCTGAGGTCCAGGCATTGTCCAGCAGTGTAAGGAAGTCATTTTCGTTTTTGACCTGCTTGAGAGCCTCGTCTGCTTTACTTTTGCCCGGAGCGTCATCAGGCAGATTTTTGATAAGTTGAAAGCATTTTTCCGCCAGAGAGCAATGGGTGAAGCTGACAGCGCCTTCGCTTACATCCTGCTCTTTGCTGAGTTCTAGCTGGCTTTCGCCGAGTTCGGACAGCTCCGTGACCAAATCATTGCTGATGGCGGAGTAGCTTTTTTTGCTGTTGGTGAGATAGTTTTCGAGTTTGGCTTCGGGATCGATGTCTTTGATTTTCTGCCAATTGCCGAAGGCCTCCCCTTGGCTCTTGGCGGCTGTGTTCAGGTGGCTGATTTTGGCCTCAACGTCATTCTCCTGCAATTTTGCCTGGTTCAAGAAGCGTTCGGAGTTTTCCAGCTTGGCGAGGTAGTTGAAGACGTGTTTCTCACGTTCTGCGTCCTGCAGGCGTTTTACGAGGGTGTTGATTCTTTTTTCGAGCTGGTTCCGTTCTTGCTCGGCAAGCAGTTCAGGGAGTATCTCTTTTGCTTTCAGGAGGTTGTTTTCGGCCGTCTGGAGGTTGTTTTCGTCCTTCACGAGTGCATCGAGACTGGATTCAACTTGGTCAAGTAGCTTTGACGTCGCTTCATGGACTTGCCGTTCCGCCTGCTTGCGCCATTCGGGCTGATTGGCTTTTTCGGCAATGTCAACAGCTTCCCGGAAGTGGGTGACGGCCGTGCCGAGGTCATTTCCTGCCAGTGCGACTTCGACGAAGTGCATGGCTGTGTCGAAATCTGCTTTGGCCTTTGCGTTTTTGTAGCCTTCCTTCTGGGCTGTGATATCTTGGCGGCACTCTTTCACCTGAGCGAGGACGTCGGGGGTGAGGTCCCCAAGCAGCCTTTCCTGGACTTTGTCGTCCACATTTTCAGGCGGAGAGAGAATTTTTGCCAAGGTGCCTTCGGCGTCGGCGAATTTTTTATCTTCGGCCAGCTTTTCCGCTTTTTGGATCAGGCGCTTTGCCAGTCCATCGGCTGCTTCTTGGTAGTTGAAGGGTTGGCCAGGCAGCAGTATTTTCCAGGCAACTTCGTCACGCTCTACGGCGAGCGCCTGCCGAAAATGGCTTTCGGCCTTTTCCAGGTCTTCGCTTTCGGCCTTTTTGAGCTGGTCGCGGTATGGTATTTCGGCATTGACCAATCGGCGTCGCAGGGCTATTTCGTTATTGGCTCCGGAGTCGGGGATTTTTTCTATTTTGGTGAGCGCTTGGTCGGCGGCTTGCCAGTCACGTCGTTGGACAGCGGCGTTGGCTTCAGCCAGTTTTTCTATGTATTTGACGCCGTTTCCTGCTCTCGTCTTGCCGGCGATGGCGGTTTTGTCGTTTTCAAATCCTTCGATTTCACAGGCTTTTTCATAGGACTCCAGGGCGTGTTCCCAATCCGGCGGTGACTTCGATTCATACTCTTTTGCTTTGGCGATGAGTTCCTGGAATCTGACGCCGCTCCTGGCCTTTTCCAGCTGTTTTTGATGCCCCTCATTAAGTTTTCCGATTTGCTGCGCCTTTTCGTAATATTCCACAGCCAGGGCGTAATCCTTTTCATCCATGGCTTTTTCGCCTTGGCGACATAATTGGCGGCATTGGCTATATAATCGGTAGGAGCTGAGACATGGCTTGGCGTACCATCCGCCGAGCAAGCCGACCGTGAGTACGAAAATGGTCATGACCAGTTTCCAGAACAGGCCGACTCCCGGTTTGGCGGACTCAGGGGAGTGCGCTGCGGCGGTGGGCGCAGAGGATTGTTGCGAGTCCCGGTTGCGCCGTCTGGGGTCAACTGCGGCTCTTTTGGGGTGAGCCAGTTCGGGCTGGGGTTCAGGTTCGAGTGGCGGTTCAGGTTCGGGTTCAGGTTCAGGGGCTATTGCTGGCGGCGGCGTTTGCGGTGGTTGAGCGTTTTTGCTTACAGTGGGTGGTTGCCTGTTGGTGTAGGTTTGCCTTTCGGAGAGAGTCTCGCCCAGGTCGTCAAGGAAGGAGCCTGTTCCTGTCTGGACTTCGGTTGATGGCCGTTGTGGCGGCTCTGGTCTGGTCTGCGGTTGAGTGTGGTGTTTTGGCGGCGTTGGCTCTGGCGGCAGCTCGACTACGGGCGGGCGGCGCGGTTCGTCAGCCTCATTGGGGCGCTGGTGTTTTTCCAGGCCTCGGACTCCCGTTCCTGAGGTCAATTCATCCAGCGGGATGTCATTTTGCTGGCTGAATATTTGTGCTGCCTCGAGGAATTCAGCCAGCAGTGCCGTTGGATTCTGCGGTCGTTCTTCCGGGTTTTTGGCCAGCATGACGGCCAGGGTGGCGGCTGTCTTTTCAGAGATGTCGGGCCGTGCATGGCGCACATCTGGGGCTGGCTGGGTGAGAATGACGCAGAGCGACTCCATTTCGGTCGCTCCGCTCAGCGGCGGTTTCCCGACCAGCGAGTAATAGATGGTCGCCCCCAGGCTGTAGATGTCAGCACGGATGTCGACGCTGCGTGAGTCCCGCAATTGTTCTGGTGATGCATAGAGGGGCGTTCCGATGAACGCATTATGCATGGTCATCTCACGGTTTGGGAACGTTCCAAGGGAAGCCTGCCGGTTGTTTTTAGCGATGCCCCAGTCGGTCAGCTTGATGGTTCCGTCCAGGGTGAACATGATATTGTCTGGCTTGATGTCACGATGGACGATTTCGAGCTTGTGCGATGCTTCGAGCGCTTTAGCGACCCCGATGCCTATGCGAAGGGCATCGGCTTCGGTCAGGACGGTGTCATTGACGATCAGTTGTCGCAGCGAGCCGCCGCCGATGTATTCCTGGGCAATGTAATAAAAGCCTTCCTGTGTGCAAAAGTTGCATCCATAGATTTGGACCAGGTTGGGGTGGTTGAATTGCTTGGCGATGCGCGCTTCGCGCAGAAATCGGCGAGTATAGTCGCCTGATTTTTTTGCCAGGTGTGGGTACAGGATTTTTAGGGCAGCATAGAACGTCGCCGGCTTGCGGGCGTCTGTTGCCAAGTATACTTCTCCCATGCCGCCTTTGCCGATCGGTTCGACGATAGTGTAGTCGTCGACTTTTCGTCCTGCCGGGAGATTAAGGCTGGGTGCTGGTTCCAGTCTGTTTGTCATAGCTGAATAAGGGAGGTGCGATTTTCCCTGGGATGCATTATGCAACAGTTGGCGGAACGTTGTTCAGTCAACCTTGCATATTTAGGCAATTAAGATTAAGATATACAGTTGATAGCTCTTGTCAATCCGAGTCAGCGAAACTACAGCGATGCGAAATCAAATTTTGAATTTTCAGATTCGCTCCTCTTCTGGTTTGCCATCCGGGAATTTGGGCATAG
>MWEG01000022.1 GCA_002070945.1 Lentisphaerae bacterium ADurb.Bin082 | reverse complement strand
ATAACGTGCCGCTCTATCGTCCCGGCCCCTACGGGGAAACCAAGGCGCTGGAGGTCATGGCGGCGCATGGCGAGACCTGGAATCGCTGGTGGATGTCCAGCCAGGGTTTCGGCCTTGAATGGGAGCGGCAATTGGGCTACTATCGGCAGAAACAGTCGGCGCAGCTTGACTATGTCCTGGACTTGGCCGAAAAACTGGACATGTATTACATGATATGCATGGACACGCATCAGGATTTTCGCAATCCGGGCTGGAAGGGAAATCCCTACTACAGCGCCAATGGCGGCCCCTGCGAGAAGGTGGTCGATTGGTTCACCAACGAAGAGGCCAAGAGCTTCTACCGGCAGCGTCTGCGTTACACAGTGGCGCGCTGGGCCTACAGCCAGCGCATTATGTGCTGGGAATTCGGCAACGAATTCGAAGGCTGGGCAGGCAGTCCGGCCGAGACAGTGATTGAATGGCATCGCGAGATGGCGCCCTTTCTGGCTGCGCTCGACCCCTACAACCACCTGATCAGCACCAGCTGGTGGAGCAAGACCGGCCCAGTGGAATGCTGGAAAATCCCTGAGATGGATATCGTGCAGACACATTGCTACACCAATGACGACATGAATGTGGCCGTGCCCACGATTCGCTACTGCCAGACGCAGCGAGCGAATCACGCGAAACCGCATCTTTTCGCTGAATTCGGCATCCGCAGTCATGCGTCAACGGCAGACAAGGACCCGGAGGGCTGGCACCTGCATAATTCAGGATGGGCGGCTATCTGCAGCGGCTGCAATGGCAATCCCATGCCATGGTGGCATGAGAACTACATCGCCCCAAACCATCTGCATTTCCACTTCCAGGCGCTGCGTAATTTTGTGGAGGGCCTGCCGTTTGGGCGGGAAGTATGGCGACCACTGGTAATTCGCAAGCCAGAGATACCGCCGAGTGAGGCCAGGCCAGGCACCAATGACGCTGTAATCAAGACGGTCGCAGGTTTCCGCAAGGCCGCAGTGACGAATTTCAGCATCGCGGAAGACGGCGCCATCAATGACGACCAAGAACTGCTCGCCACGCTGCAAGGCGAGGGTCATCGCGATAAACGAACCTTCCCGACCTTCCTGGTGAATTATCCCGTTGACGGACAGTTCAAACTGAAAATCGACACGGTGTCCAACTCCGGCCACCTGAAGATATACATCGACGACGAGCTGGCATTGAACCGCGAACTCCCCTGCGGCGAGGGCATCGGCAAATCGTCGAAATGGCGGGAGCAGTGGCAGCTGTGGGAATGCGAATACGACGAGGAATTGGCCATACCAGTGGCCGCCGGGCAACGGCGCATCCGGGTGGAAAACCACGGCAAGGACTGGATGCGCATTCCCTATTTCGTCTTCACTGGCTGCCGACGGATTGTGCGCCGCGATGTAATCTGCACAGGCATGGCCTGCGACAGCGTGGCCATTGCCTGGCTGCAAAATAGCGCCAGCAGCTGGCTCAACCACGCACGCAAACAAGTGTCGCCACTGCCCGCGGCCAGCTACGGCGTCGAAATCGGCAAGGATGGACGCTACCGCGTGGAATGGTGGGAGACCTGGAAGGGAAGTGTCAGCCATAGCCAGGAAGTCACAGCGCACAATGGCGTGCTGCTGCTCGAACCAGGCCCACTGGAAACCGACGTCGCCGCAAAAATCTTCCCCATGAAATAGGTGCAGACTGCGCAAAAAAACGGCGGCGTGGCTTACCAACCAGGTTTCAGCCTTTCACCTGGACGCCTTTAGCGCGCAGATAGTCTTTGACCTGGGCGACTGTGAACGTCCCGAAATGGAATACGGATGCAGCCAGGAGCGCGCTGGCCTTGCCGATGGTCGCCGCCTCGTAGAAATGCTCCAGGGTGCCGGCTCCGCCGCTGGCGATCACTGGCAGGCCAGTCTGTTCGGCAATGGCACGGGTCACGTCAAGGTCATAGCCGCCGCAACTGCCATCGCAGGCTTTGCTCGTCGGCAAAATTCGCCCTGCACCTGTGTCTTTCATAGCCAGGGCGAATTCCACTGCGTCCTTGCCAGTCGGCGTCCGACCGCCATCAATGTAGACTTCGCGCTTGGACGGCATCGCGTCATTGCGGTCAACATCAATGGCAATGCAAATCCGCTCTCCGCCGAACGCCTTGGCTGCGTCGCGGACAAACTGCGGGTTGCGGAAAGCCGCGCTAGAGATGCTGACGGCGGAAGCGCCAGCCGCAAGGGCGTCTTCAATGTCTTGCAGCGTGCGGATGCCGCCGCCGACCGTCAAAGGCACTGTCACCGCCCTGCTTACGCGCCTTAGCACGTCGAACATGGCGCGGCGGCGTTCAATCGTGGCTGTGATGTCAAGGAAGGCCAGCTCGTCAGCGCCATCCGCGCAATAGGCGGCAGCGGCCTCGACCGGATCACCAGCGTCCTTCAATTCCACGAAATGCACGCCCTTGACAACGCGGCCGTCCTTCATGTCAAGACAGGGGATAATGCTCACAAAGGTCATAGTTTCGCCTTTCGGGAGGAACGCTTCGCCGGGCGACGCCACGCCGCCAAACCGGCCATAACAAACCACAGGACCGCCGGCGCAGGCAGCGCTCACGGCGGCCATTATGGCTCGTCTCACCTTTTTCAGTCGACTTAGAACGTAGCGCAGTCAGCGAGGATGCGCAGCAGGTCTTCGACGGACAAGTCCTTGGTTTTGCTGAATTCTGCGGACACGCATCCGGTATAGCCGGTGTCGGCGATCGCCTTGAAAATATTCTTGTAGTTCAATTCGCCGGTGCCGGGTTCATGGCGGCCGGGATTGTCGCCGAAGTGGTAGTGGCCGATTTCATTCTTGTAGTCGGTCAGGTTGCGGATCACATCGCCTTCGCTGATCTGCTGGTGGTAGACGTCAAAGAGGAATTTGACTGCCGGGCTGCCGATGCTCTGAACCAATTCCGCCGCCTGGTTGGAGTAAACCAGGGCATAGCCCTTGTGGTCTTTCTTGACGTTGAGCGTCTCGAACGTCATCACCATGCCGGCGTCTTCCAGCATTGGCGCCACCCGCTTGGCCGCCTTTGCCACATTGGCCATCTGTTCGGCCATCGTCATGTCTGTGCGCTCCGCCCCGGTCAGGGCCAGAAGCGTCCTAGTGCCCAAAGCCTTGGCATTGCCGATCGCTGTCTTCACTTCAGCGACAAAGGTGTCGTGAAACGCCGGATTGACCGGGCCGTCGCCGACAATCGTGCCGCTGCAGCTGATCGCGCCAACCGTAATGCCCAGTTCAGCGCATTTGTCGCGCACGGCTTCCTTGTCTTCCCACTTGCCGGCGCCGAGGTTCTCAAACGCCGGAAATCCGTATGCCGCCACCTGCTCCACCATCTCGACATGGCTCAATCCTGGAAACCAGCCGCTCATGACAGCCAGTTTGATCTTGATTCCAGCACCAATTTTTTCGACATCATGCTTGACCGGCATCGTTTTCTCCTTAGGTTAATTCACCTCACACGCAGCCTGGCTCGTCGGATACAGGCTTGGACATGGACAACAATATCATGCCCCAATCCGCTTCCTGCAAGAAGCGACCTGCCACTTTCCGTCTCATGGGTATTCTGGCTTGGCCTGGAGCAGCAGGTAGGTCGGGAGTCCGACTACGTCATAATGGCGAAGCGCGGCGGCTATGACATCGTCATTGGCGGCATCGGCCTGCACGGCTGCCTTCACCCAGGGCTGCATCTTCTCGATGACGTCTGGCGCCTTGAACGTCGTCGCCTTCATGGCTGTGCAGCTCTTGCAGGTCACGCCCCAGAAATCAACGAACAACGGCTGGCCGGTCTGCTCGGCGACTCGCATCGCGGCCACGAGATCGGCATGCCAACCGTCTGGCGCCTGGGCAGCATCAGCAGCAGACGGCCGGAACAAGGTCACTCCAAGCCAGGCATAGTAGGCGGCGCCCAGCAGAATCAAGACGCCCATGGCGCGCTTGATGTTTTCCATCCATGTCCCAGGGCGCGGCAGTTTGGCCATGCCAGCTCCCAGCAGCGGCCAGGGCAAGGCCATGCCGATGCCGAGCAGAAACGGCAGCACCAGCCCAACCGCATTGCCGCGCGCCCACAGGTCGGCAGCCAGCAGCAATACCCAGATAAGCACGGGCGCCACGCAGGCACCTCCTAATGTGGCCGCCACTGCCCCGAGCACAAAGACACCGACCAGACCCATCGCCCCGCCCTTGCCGTCACTCACGCCGCCCCGACGCCAGCGCGAAAAATCAATAGTCAGCACGTCAAACATCGCCAAGGCCAGGATCACGAAAATGACCGCGACAGCCAAGTTGAACCAAGGCGAGGAGTTAAGGCTGCCGAAACGACTGCCGGTCAGCACGACTAAAAGCCCCAGGACGCCGTACGTGAGAGCCATGCCCAGGCCGTAGACACCGCCCCGGCGGAAGCCATGTCCCTTGCCGCCGGCCTTGACGCCCGCGCCGATAATAGCCAGGTTGATCGGAATCATCGGCAGCACACAGGGCGTGAGGTTCAAGAACAGCCCTAACGGGATAATGAGAAGGGCGGCCAGCAGCAGCCCATAGCGCGTGAAGACGCGGCGCAGGACGTCGGTTTCTGCGGCAACGCCCTCTTCTGCCTTCTCGGCCCAGGCCAGGAAGGCATCCTCATCCATGTAGCCGGTCGCCCGGCCGCGTTCCTGGAAGCGCTGCGCCAAAGCCAGCCAGGCGCCAGCGTCACTCTCCGCCGCTGGCGCCGCGACGGCCTGCCCCTCGGCAGCAATGGCGGCCTGCCCTTCCGCGCTTTCGCCAAGAGTGAACTTGACGGTTTCCGGCAGCATGCAGACGCCGTCGCTGCAGCCTTGAAAACTCACCGCCACGGTCAAAGGCCTAGGCAAAGCGCCTTGCAAACGGTATTTTCGCGTGAAGCCACCCTGGAAAATCCGCGATTCCTCGCCTTCCTGGACGACCGGCTCGTCCCCGCCCGCCGAGATGACCGCCACTCCAGGCGGGGCCGCGACGTTGAGCTGATTTTCGTAAATGTAGGAGTTGTCCGCCACCGCAAAGGTGACGGTCAGCAGCGCTTCCCGGTCATTCTGGCGCTCCCATCGCACCGACGGCGTAAACAGGGCTGTTTCCGCATCCTGCGCCATCGTCGTCGCTAGCGCCGCCGTCAAAACGGCCATCACCAACCAACAAATCTTTTTCTTGGTCATCATATTCGCGTTCTTTCATTTGGATGTGCAAAATCATCGGCAGCGCCACTTGGCGTCATTCATTGCCGGAGCAGTCCCAGCCCGAGCCGTTCCCGCTCCTTGTTTACGACCTGCCAAACAGCCGAATGTTTCGCCAGTTCCTTGCTAAAACGCGATGTGCTCAAGCCGAGCTGGACAGCGGCGTCAGCCAACCGGAAGCCATTTGCGGCCAAGGCGTCAAGCGCTGCCGCCACCCACCGGGGAAACGCCTCTGCCTTGAGTCCTGGCGCTGGCCCGGTCACTGCCGGCGGCCCGTCCTGGCGCACCTGCAAGGCTATCTCCAGGCGTAGCTTGCGAAGCGCATGGAGGCGATTTTGATGCTGAGAGCGCGACGTGTCATCCTCGGCAGAAATGCCGCTGGGGAGGTGAATGACACGCACCGCCGACTCAGTCTTGTTGCGCTTTTGCCCACCCGGGCCGCTGCCCCGGCAAGTCTCATGGCGGCACTGTCGCCACAATTCATCTTCAGACATGGCCAGCCATCGATCGCGATTTTCGCCTGCATCTGCCACTGCCGACTCCTCCGCCGGGGAACGCCTTGATTTTGCCGAACTGAACCGACCGCCGCCTCTCCGGCTGGCCAGAGTTCTCAAGCGCCTGCCAGGGCGGCATCAACCGGAAAATTCCAGATACGCGCCGCGTTGTTCCAGAAAATGTCCTCTTTCTCGGCCTGGGTCAACGGCTGGCTTGACACGTCAGACACCGCCTCCGCCAAATCCTGCCACGGCGAATCCGTGCCGAAAAGTACCTTGTCCGCCCCGTGTTGACGCACAATCCGGACAAACTGGCTTTTGTCCTCCATGAACGGCAGCGCAAAAGAGGTATCTAAGAACACGTTTCTTCCGACTAAGTCGTGTTCCACTTCGTCCCAGTTGCGCCAGCCGCCGAGATGCGCGATGATGATGACCAGCCCAGGATGGCGACGGCTGAGTTCAGCATAGTCGCGCGGCCGGGAGTGGAACGGCGGCTGGAAGCCGATGTCCTGGCCGCCATGAATTAACACCGGCAGGGAGAGTTCCTCGCATACGCGCCAAATCGGCTCTACGCGCGGCTCCAGAACGCCAAACGCCTGGTATTCAGGGTGAAATTTGACGCCGCAAAGCCCCAGATCGCGGATTTGCCGAACCACGCCTTCGAGGTCCTCGTCCTCCGGATGCACGCCGCCTAAGGACAGAGCCGGCCACTGGTTGCGGGCCGCCGCCCAGGCATTGACCGAAGCAGCCTGCCCAGGCTTGGTCACCACCGGGCAATTCATCCAGCCGGCATAGCCCGCAGCAATCGCGTGACGACGCAAATCAGCCGACGTCCCCAGCGTAAAAGTCGGCAAGTTGGCAGACCGCGCGCTCAAATAGGCTAAAGTCGAGGCAGCAATCTTCTCCGGAAAAATATGAGTGTGGACATCAAAAATCTTCATGGCGCTCCAAGGCGGCTGCTTTTCCAGACCGCCCTCCCCAAAAACAATCCCGACCGCTTGATAAATGACCGAAAATATGCTATTATTATCTAATAATAGATTGCAGGTTAACGAAATTTGAATTATACTTAATAATGTAATGGGCGGCTGCGGATGAATCAAGACCTCCCATGACGACAATATCCACTTCGCGGGCAAAGAGAAAAAAGACCATGAAAGCATTGCGGCACTGGTTGTCATTCACCCTGATTGAGCTTCTAGTCGTCATCGCCATCATCGCCATTCTGGCGGCAATGCTCTTGCCAGCATTAGGCAAGGCGCGTGAAAAGGCGAGGGAAATCTCCTGCAAGAACAAACTCAAGCAGCTTAATCTGATCGCCACGCTCTACAGCATGGAAAGCGACGACTATGCGTTTTCATCACGTCAGTACCATGCCAGCATCTCCGGCAATGTCCGCCTGTTCTGGCCAGACTGGGTTTACTTTTCCAAATACTTTCCCGAGGCGCCCAAGAACGTCACCGTTTACCATCCGACTAGCGGCAACCCGACCAACGGCAGAATGTATGACCTGCTGATCTGCCCATCCGATCCAGAGCCGAAGCAATACTGGTCCTACCAGCCGATGTTCGCCAGCATCGGCTATAATTTCTACATCGACAACACTGCGACCGCCAAGCCCGACAACCTGGGCCACCTAGCTGAATGCAGCCGACCGTCCATCGTCACCACTTTTGCCGACACCTGGTCGTGGCGCTATAAAAATGGCCCGTATCCACTCTACTATGGCAACCGCCTCTACCATCTGGTGGAAACAACATACGCGGCAGTCCGAGCCAATGCGGCCCACGCCGGCGGCCGCAACAACGGCTATCTGGACGGGCATGTCGATACCGTCAACTACGCTCTGACCGTCAACAACAACTCCAGGGAGAACGTCTGGATCGCCGAAAAAATCGGCGGAACCCTGACCCAGCAATAAAACCGACTGGCAGCGCCCATCCACGCCGCCTCCACGCCAGCCCTCATGCCAGCCCTCATGCCCGCCGAACTCAGATTTCAGACATTTTTCTGCAAACCATAAACTAGGTGCGTGACATCCGCAGCCTCGCGACAGAAAGGACCTGCCCATGCCAAAACGCCGTTTTTTCACCCTCATTGAGCTTCTGGTCGTGATCGCCATCATCGCCATCCTAGCGGCGATGCTCATGCCGGCGTTGTCAAAAGCACGGGAAAAGGCGCGGGCGATTTCATGCGTCAACAACCTCAAAACCATGGGCTACGTCGGCACCATGTATTCCATGGAAAATGAGGACTACGTGCTGTCGACCCGCATCGAGATGCTCGGAGTGCGGCCTAATGCACCGTTGCAGTGGTACGAGTGGCTGCACTACTCGGGTTATATGCCGGAAGCGCCGACCCGCGGCAGGGTCACCAGCCTGTCAAGCGGCACGGTCTATGGCTCGCAGATATATCCGTCCCTCCTCTGTCCATCCAACGTGCCGTCATTGTATGCGTATCACTGGATCTGCATCTCCCTCAGCTATGGCCATAACGTGATGATCGACAACATCTACTCGTATCCGCAGTACCTGCATACGCTCAACCAGGCCAAGACGCCGTCCATAGTCTCGGAATTCGCTGACAACTGGAAATACCTGGTGTCGGTCAATGGCAGCTACACGTTGGGCGGCTATGTCCACTCATTCGGCGGCTGGCCGGCA
The DNA here is from genome assembly GCA_002070945.1 of Lentisphaerae bacterium ADurb.Bin082. GTDB lineage: Bacteria > Verrucomicrobiota > Lentisphaeria > Oligosphaerales > Oligosphaeraceae > JAAZKI01. Next base: position 20,848 of record MWEG01000022.1, on the reverse strand, counting down.
TTTCAGCGCGTCCGCGCCTACGCCGCCCACCCCGGCGGACGCAACACGTCGTATTTAGACGGCCACGTGGACACCCTGAACTTTGTCTATGGCTTCAGAACTAGCCACGACTATGAGGATGTCTGGCGCTGCACTGGCGCACCAGTCGTCAAATAAAATGCAGCGGCCTGGCAGCGCTGCGGCAACTTTCCCTGTCATAATCTAATTGTAGGAGGGCAAGCCATGCTCCGGAACATCATTCGCTTCACCCTGATTGAGCTTCTGGTCGTCATCGCCATCATCGCGATCCTGGCGGCAATGCTCTTGCCAGCCTTGAGCAAGGCCCGCGAAAAGGCGCGGGCGATTTCCTGCAAGAACAACCTGAAGCAGCTTGGCCTGATGGAACTTCTCTACTCTGACGAAAACAACGACTACGTTTTCTCCTCGCGGCTATACCATCCGACCATCACCACCAACGCCAACCTGAACTGGCCGGATTGGCTGTACTTCTCGAATTTCCTGCCGCAGACCCCCAAGATTGTCACCGTCTACCATCCGACCAGCGGAAACCCGACAAACGGCTACATGTATGACATGCTGATTTGCCCAAGCAATTACGCCCCGCAGCAGTGGTGGTCGTACCGGCCGATGTTCTCCAGCTACGGCCACAACTGGTTCAAGCAAGCGACCATCGGGACTGAGCCCACCTACCTCCGACACCTGGCCAAGGCTTACAACCCATCCATCATCGCCTCTTTTGCCGACTGCTGGACCTACAAGGCCATTGAGGGCGCCTACCCATCTGGCTACGGCGAACGGCTCTATCTGCTCTATGAAAGCCGATTCGGCGCGGTCGGCAAGTACGCCGCCCATTCCGGCGGCCGCAATGTCTGCTATCTTGACGGCCACGTCGACACGGTCAACTACGTCCTCACCTACAATGGAACCTCATACGAAAACGTCTGGCTGGTCCAAAACGGCGGAGTCCTGACCGAGAGGCGCCCCTGACCGCCCTGCGTCTGCCGAAGAAGACCGCATCTTCCGCACCTGGCGAGCCTGCCGACAGCTGAGTTCAAAATTTGTGGCGTTTTTCTGCAAACCATACTCAAGTGCGCGGCATTTGTGGCCGCATGACAAAAAGGAACGAACCATGCGAAAATGCCTTTTTTTCACCCTAATTGAGCTCTTAGTCGTCATCGCCATCATCGCGATTCTGGCTGCGATGCTGTTGCCGGCCTTGTCAAAAGCGCGCGAGAAGGCGCGCGCCATTTCCTGCAAGAACAACTTGAAGCAGCTTGGCCTGGTGGAGCAGATGTATGCGATGGAGTCCGAGGATTTCGTGTTTCCCAACCGCCTGATGCATCCGTCCGTAGCTGGCAAGGATGACACCTACATCGGCGTCAACTGGGCCGACTGGCTGGTCTATTCCCAGTACTTGCCGGAGCCGTATTTCCGCCCCGTCGTGCCGCATCCGAACACTGGCGTGCCGACCAACGCCTACAAATTCCATATGCTCTATTGCCCGTCCGACACCCACGACGGCTTCTGGTGGGGCAACACCCCAATCCACTCCAGCTACGGCCACAATCACTACATCAGCCACCGGCCAACGCAAAAGCCGCCCATCTACCTGACCATGATCACCGGCACCAAAATCCCCTCGCAAGTCACCACCTTTGCCGACACCTGGGGCTATCCAGCCAAAAACGGAGACCTCCCGTCAGGCTATCGCGACCGCCTCATATACCTGCTTGAGCTGCAATTCGCCAACGTCCGCGCCAACAGCGCCCATTCCGGCGGCCGCAACAGCCTCTATCTCGACAGTCATGTCGAGACTGTCAATTACGTGCTGACCGTCGCCGGCGTCAACTACGAAGCGCCTTGGCAATCCGACTTCGGCTCGACCTTAGTCCAGAGATGAACACGACTGCGGCGGCCAAAGAGCCTGGCCTGGCGCCATCACGCCTGCGGCCCCTGGTCCTGGACGATGCCGCGCTCCAGCCTTTGCCGCAAGGCCTCATACAGCAGCAGGGTCGTAGCCGTGGCCACATTGAGCGAGTCGGCCTCGCCCATCATTGGCAGGCGCACGGACACATCCGCCGCTTGCATCCAGGCTTCGCTGAGGCCAAACTGCTCCGCGCCGACCACGATGGCCACGCCGGCGGTCATGTCAACGGCGGTATACAGCGTCTTAACATGCGGGCTGGCCGCCAGAATGGCAATGCCGCGTTCTTTCAGCCAGGCGATCGTTGACGCCGAATCGGCTTCCGCAATCGACATGGTGAACAAATTGCCGGTGCTGGCGCGGACGACGTTGGGATTGTACAGGTCTGTGCGCGGATCGCACAGGATCAGGCCGTCCACGCCAGCCGCGTCAGCCGACCGCAGCATAGTGCCCAGGTTGCCAGGCTTTTCAATCTGCTCGGCCACCAGGTAAAAAGGCGGCGTCGCCCGGATAGGCAGCTCGTCCAAGCCGCGATGACGCTGCGGGCCGACGCCCAGCAGCCCCTCGGGCCGATCGCGATACGCCATGCGGGCAAACGGCGCTGGCGCCACCTGGTACAACGTCGCGCCAGCGTCCTCCAGGCGCTCCAGCAAGGCTGGCTCATGCTCGCCCTGGTACCATTCCGGACAAAAATAGACGTCCTCAACCGGGTAGTCGCCGGCCAACGCCCTGGTCAAAGCCCGGTAGCCCTCAATCAAGACTTTCTGATCACGGTCGCGGTCGCGCCGATCACGCCACTTGACCACCTGCTTGACACGCGGATTCTGAACACTGGTTAAGATCATCGCTGGCATCCTAAAAAAATCTGCGTCATCTGCGTCATCTGCGGATAAAACGACAGTTTCTCGACCCTCGACTGCTGACGAAAAACTCCTGCCATTTTTGCTTTCCCAGGAATATGGATTAGAATAAGGCTTTTACCTCGCGGCGCAAGTCAGCCGCACGCACAATCCGCAGCCCCGAACCCAAAATTCCTCATGCCTGAATTGCCCCCAGCCTCACAGCGGCCTCGCCACATCGCCATCATCATGGACGGCAACGGCCGCTGGGCCGCAAAACGCGGCATGGAGCGCTCAGCCGGCCACCAGGCCGGCGCCGATGCTGTCATCAGAACCATCGAATGCTGCGACAAATACGCTATCCCCTACTTAACTCTATACGCCTTCAGCACTGAAAACTGGAAAAGATCAACCAAGGAAGTCGCATTCCTGATGAACTTGCTGGTCGACTTTTTAGACCAGCAGGCGTCCAAGCTGACCGAATACCAAATCCGCCTGCGCGTCATCGGCGAGCTGGAACGGCTGCCGCGAGCGGCTCGCTTGCGCCTGCAACAGCAAATCAGCAACACCGCCGCCTATACAAAGGGCAACCTCACCCTCGCACTCAGCTACGGAAGCCGCAACGAAATCGCCCAAGCCGCACAAACTATCGCACGCCTGGCCAAAGCCGGCGCCATCGACCCGGAAACCCTGGACGAGGCCTCGTTTGCAGGCTATTTGCAGACCGCTGACCTGCCTGACCCTGACTTGATCATCCGCACCGGCGGCGAACAGCGCCTGAGCAACTTCCTGCTCTGGCAAGCATCCTACGCCGAAATCTGGTTCACGGATACCTTCTGGCCAGACTTCGCCGAACCACAATTCCGGCAAGCCTTGGAAGACTTCGCCCATCGCCAACGACGCTTTGGAGGCACCTGATTCTATGCTGCAACGACTGAAAACCGCCCTGCCCCTCCTCGCTGTTTTCCTGCTGGCATTCTTTCTCCCCGGAACCGGCGGAATCGTCTTTTTCATCTTATTTGCGCTCCTGATGCTGGCCACCGCCTGCCACGAAGCCTTCACCTTGATAAATGTCGCCAACGGCAATCTCCTGAAATGGTTCGCCATCCTGGCAGGAACAGCGATGACCTTGACAGCGGCGTGCATGCAAGACCCGCTTGACGTGACAGCCGCCAACACCGCCATCACCGCCCTCTTCATCCTGGCAGCCTTCGGCATTGCCTTTGCCAGGGGGCCGTCCATCCAAGCAGTACACGGCCTCCTGGTCGGCCTAGGCGTGTTCCTCTACCTGTGCTGGCCCCTGACCTTCATGCCGCGCATCTTCTTCATGGGGTCGGACGGCAACGGCCGCTTCCTCCTGTTCTACATAATTGCCATCACGAAAATAGCCGATACCGGCGCCTATCTCGTAGGCACCGCTACAGCCCGACTGCGCAGCGGCAACCACAAACTGTCGCCGCTGCTCAGCCCGAAAAAAAGCTGGGAGGGCCTGTTAGGGGGCACGCTGTTCTCAATGCTGGCGTCTTTAGCCTTCTATCTTCTGGTCCCAGACAAGCTGGTCCTGGACGGCCAGCCAGTCATCAATCTGCCAATTGCCCTGATCATCGGCGCCGCCGTGTCCATCATCGGCCTGGCTGGCGACCTGGCTGAATCAGCTCTCAAGCGAGCCGCCAACGCCAAGGACTCAGGCCACCTGCCAGGCATCGGCGGCGTGCTGGACACGCTTGACAGCCTCATTCCCATCGCGCCCTTCTTCTTTGCCTTCCTGACCTTCATGGCCTGAACCGCCACCCAAAATTGACCGCCCCCCCCTGCCGCAGTCTGGACGCACCCACGCCCATGACCCCGGCAACATGATCTGAGGCAATCCCATGCCAAGACTGGAAACCGCCCGCCTGCTGCTGCGTCGCTGGCAAATGCGCGACGTCGATGACTTGTTTGAATACGCCCGGCATCCGGAAGTCGGCCCCAGCGCCGCCTGGATGCCGCACCCAAACCGGCAGTACAGCCTGCAAATGCTGGCGGGGGTGTTCATGGAGGAAGACACGCGATGGGCCATCGAACATAAGGAACTGCGCAAGGTGATCGGCGCCATCAGCCTACACGACGACGCCAAGCGCACCGCCCCGAACACGCTGTCCCTAGGCTATTCGCTGTCGCACGACTTCTGGGGACAAGGACTGATGTCAGAAGCCGCCCCAGTCGTCGTCGCATACGGCTTTGAACAGTTATGCCTGGATCTGATTTCATGCTATCATTTCGAAGGCAACGAACGCTCGCGACGCATCATCGAAAAATGCGGCTTCACCTTTGAAGGAATTCTCCGCCATTGCAACCGCGTCGGCGAAAAAATTCACCATGACTACTGCTACTCAATGACCCGGGAAGAATACTTCACCAGACGTTCGCAGGACAGACAGACAGCCCGACCATGAGCCTGAAAGGCGAGAGGCTTGAAAGTTCACTAAATCGTCTTGCTCGACTTGCGCCTATTTGGCTTCGAAGAAGGCCTGGTAGGCCTTGAACGCCATGTAAATGTCAAGTTTTCCGGCCACTTCCCAGGGCGCGTGCATGCTGAGCAGCCCGACGCCGCAGTCAACCACGTCCATGCCGTAGCGGGCCAGGTACAAGGCAATGGTGCCGCCGCCGCCGACATCGACTTTGCCCAGCTCGCAGGTCTGCCAATGCACCCCGGCGTCATTGAAAATGCGCCGCACTTCGGCCATGAATTCCGCGCTGGCGTCGCTGGCGCCTGATTTCCCCCGCGAACCCGTGTATTTACAGAGGCCGATGCCGCAGTTGATCTTGGCCATGTTATTGGGGGAACTCACATCGCCATAGCCGGGGTCATGCAATGCGCAGACATCGGCCGACAGCATGCGCGAGTTTTCCAGGGCGCGACGTACTGCCAGGTTGCCGGCGCCGGGCGCGGTCAAGGCGACCAGCTCCGCCACCGTATTCTCAATAAGGCGCGAATCCATGCCAGTTGCTCCATACGAGCCGATTTCCTCCTTGTCGCAAACCACGGCCATGCGAGTGCGCCGCGGGATGCCGCGGGACTCCAGCAGCGCACGCACGGCGCTGTAGGCGCACACCCGGTCGTCTTGGCCATAGCCCAGAACCATCGAACGGTCAAGACCTAAATCACGGGCTGGGCCGGCCGGGACAATCTCAAGCTCGGCGCTGGCAAAATCCTCCTCCTCAATGCCGTACTTCTCCTGCAAAAGCTGCAACACCCGCAATTTCACCTTGTCGCCGACGTTCTTGTCATCGACCTTCTTGTCAACCGGGCGGCTGCCTACCAGGACATTGAGAGCCTCCCCGGAAAAGGCCTTTCCAAGCGGCTTTTGCGCCTGGTCTGCGCCAAGATGAGGCAGCAGGTCAGTGATAGTGAACACAGGGTCCGAGGGGTCTTCGCCGATGTTGATCACGACTTTGACGCCATCGCGGCGAATGACCACGCCATGCAGAGCCAGGGGCATGGCCACCCATTGGTACTTCTTGATGCCGCCGTAGTAGTGCGTGTCCAGCAGAGCCAGGCTGTCGTCCTGGTACAAAGGATAGGACTTGGCGTCAAGCCGCGGCGCGTCAATGTGCGCACCCACCATGGTCAAACCTGATTCCATAGGTTCGCTGCCGATTTCCATCAAAACCAGCGTTTTTTCCCGCCATGAACGGTAGACCTTGTCGCCCGGACGCAAGCTGTCGCCAGCCTGCAAAACATCAGCCAAATCGCGGAAACCGGCCTTCTGCGCCAGCTCCAGGCAGAGGTCATGCGCCAGGCGCTCTGTTTTAGCAGCGCTGAGAAACGCCATGTACTCACGGCAGAATTTCTCCAGATTCCGCAGCTCAGCGGCTGAGAGCTTGTCCCACCCCTGCTCGCGCTTCCACAAAGTCGTCTTCACTGTCTTCTTTGCCGCCGGTTTTGCTTTTGCCATTGCCATCGCCCTTTTTAAGTTTTGATTAACTGAGAGTAACAATAATGAACTGCCTGTCCAGCCAGAGTCCTCGATGAGCTGCCTTGCTGCTTCCGGCCCGGTCATTCCGCTGCAAAAATGAGAAAGGCCGCTTCCGCCGTCGTCACCAGCGCCGCCGATTTATTCCAGGTGCAATTTTCCGCTGACTCGAACTGCGCCGAGGTCTTGACCTTGAACAGCAACTCATTGTCCTTGTCAAAATTAAACAAGGTCAGCAGAATCTTCCCGTTCAACTGATGGGCGGTATAATGCCAGCCGGGATTCGGCACCTCGACGCTGACACCGGGCCACGTATGCATCGGCACCTTGCCTTCGCCCATTTCAGATAGGTCGAACCGGTCGTCAACCCGCTTGCCGTCAACGTAGAAATCCTCATAACGAGCCATGTCCTGCCGCATCCGCAGAAGCTGCGGGTAGTAGTCGCCATCGAAATTCTGGACAAAGTAGTAGCTGACGCCGTCAGCGCCGCTGGCGACCGCCGCCAGTCCCTGCAAGCGAACCATTTCCGGTGAATTCTTGACGCTGGCACCGGCATAGCGATTGAGAAGGAGGGGGATCAGCCGGCAGGAGGGGTTGAGGCGGTCGATTTGCCGTCGCCAGCCCTCGACAACCAGAGCCGACCGTTTGGCAGCAGTGGCGCCATAGCCGCAGTAGATTTGCGGGAGGACCCCATCCAGGTAGGCCGCCATCGCGCTGTTGTCATTGCCCAAGGCCCGGGTCTTGTCGTCCATCCCGCAGGTGCAGCTCTGCGTCACCCAGAACTGTGCCTCGGGCCGAAGGGCCTTGAAGTCACGCGCAATCGCGCCGATGTACTCCGCTGACTGGCGCGTGTTGAACGCGATCCACTTCGAATACACAGCCTGCACAACCGCATCCTCAACCCGGTAGACCTGATGCTTTTCCCGGGCATAGACCTCCCGGAAACGGGCAAAATCGTCGGCTGACACCTGGTGTTCGGACATGAATTTCTGGATGGAACGTTCGCTGAAGCCGGTGATCCCGGTTGGCTCATAGTCGATGTAGACAGCCTGGGACGGGCTGCTGTCAACAGCCTGGACCAACCGTTCGATGGCCTTCGGAATAATGGCCGTCGCCCCTTCAGCGATGACGGCCTCGGGATCACAGAAGCCGCCTTTGGACGGCTCCCCCCCCACGCCGATGTTGGGATGCTGCCGGGAATGGAAGAAGTCATGGTGGACGCTGCTCAGCCAGATGAAGTTGGGAGGCCGCTGCCGAGTGTTCAACACCCTGAACTGATTGACGCCAACCGCTTGAAACAAATTCAGGATATCATCGGCCGCATTTTCCAGGCCGTTATAGCCGTAATCATAGAACCCGAAGACAAGTTTTCGCAGCGGCGGGCTGTCCTGGTTTTCGAGACGGGTGAAGCGGATGTCCCACGTGCGCTCCACCTCCATCCGTCCCTGGTGATGCAGCCGCATCGTCAGACGGCTACCGGGCTTGACATCAGCCGGGACGCGCAAGGCAATCTTGTACGTACGCCATTCTGATGGACGGCTGCCCAGAGGCGTGAGCTGATGCCGATTGTGCCGGAAACTATCCGTCACCACCAAGGCGCCGTCCTGATATGCCCTGGTGTAGCGATGGCCATCCACGCCCCGCGCACTGTCAATCACGTCAAAGCCAATCGGCAACACGAACTCAATGACCAGGTCCTGGTCGCGCCGACAATTTTCCGGCGTCGTCTGCAACACAAACGCAATCGGGTTGCAATAGCCCGCCACGACGCACATATCCTGGCGCCCTTTGTCCAAATCTGCGGGTATCTGCCGAATCTGCCACGTCTCACCAAACACGGAAACTCCCATCAACACCAACACCAACACCGCCAACGTCCGATAAGCCATGCTTAAAATCCCTCTTTTCCTGGTAATGTGCGAGATTTTGCAAGCAAAGTAGATGCTTGACAAAGCGCACCTGAATCGCCTCAAATCAAGCCGATTCAGATGCAGGAAAAAGTTAGCATGAATTTGGTGTTTTGCAATTCAGAGTACAAATTTTGTTGTAATGGGTCACTGATTGATAGTAATCAGTCAGTTAAAGATTAACCGCCAAGGGCCAAGATTTTTTGAGTATGCCGCGCAGCGGCAGAAACGCTAAAAGCGCGAAAATTATGGCAGCCTAAAGGCTCTACTACGTACGGCACCCACCGTCCACGATGTCCACTATGTCCACCATGTCCACCATGTCCACCATGTCCATAACGTCCACATTCCTTTGCGCCGTAGGCGCTTAACCATGCTTAACCCCAGGCTTCAGCCTGGGGATAGACATGCCCCAAAACTGGTGCCTTGCAAAGGCACTACAGAAGACTGACCCATTACTGTTGGTCACCGATTACGTTTTGTTAATGTACAGCCTAAGTTGAAACCTCTGGCGCAGGAATGATATTAACTATATTCCTTATCGTTAGTCGCCTCCTCCTCCACGCCCCCAACCTAAGGCATTTATCATGGCATTGCTCTCCCGCTCCACGCCCTCACCACGCCCAGTCCGCGTCCTGCAATTTGGCGAAGGCAACTTTCTGCGCGCCTTCATCGACTGGATGATTCAACGCCTCAACCAGAAGACAGACTTCAACGGACAAGTCCGAATCATCCAGCCGTTGCCGCATGGCATGGCCGACCAGATTAACGCCCAGGGCGGACTCTACACGCTCATCCTCCGCGGCATTGAGAATGGCAAGCCTGTCGAAAAACGTGAAATCATCAATGTGGTCAACGACTGCCTGAACCCCTATACGCATTGGCCCGAGGCCGTGCAACTCGCTTGCAGCTCAGACTTGCGCTTCGTCTTCTCCAACACGACCGAGGCCGGCATCGAATTCAAGCCAGAGCCCTACACCCCGGAAAAATGCCAGAATACCTTTCCCGCCAAGCTGACCAGCCTCCTCTATGCTCGCTTCCAGGCAGTCAAGGGCGACCGCCAGCGCGGCCTGATCATCATTCCCTGCGAACTAATCGATCAAAACGGCAGCACTCTCAAAGAATGCATCCGCCTGTACGCGGCACTGTGGCAGCTGCCCGCCGCTTTCACCACCTGGCTCGACCAGGCCTGCCTCTTCGTCAACACCCTCGTCGACCGCATTGTCGCCGGCTATCCACGCGCTGAAGCCGCACGCCTGGAGGCCGAACTAGGCTACCAGGACAAACTCATCGACTGCGGCGAAATCTTCCACCTCTTCGTCATTGAAGGCCCTGCATCTTTAGAAGACGAACTGCCCTTTGCCAAAGCCGGCCTCAATGTCATCTTCACTGACAATCAGGCTCCGTACCGAACCCGCAAAGTGCGCTTCCTGAACGGCGCCCACACGGCCAGCGTCCTGGCCGCAATCTTGGACGGACTGACCTTTGTTGACGAAATGATGGCTGACAGGATCTTTGGCGCCTTTGTCGCCCGAGCCATCAACCATGACATCTTTCCGACCGTCAATCTACCGGATGACGAAAAACGCTCCTTTGCCGACTCTGTACTCGAACGCTTCCGCAACCCCTACGCCCAGCACCGATTGTTGTCGATCTCCCTCAATTCCGTCTCCAAATGGAAAGTGCGGGTGCTGCCCAGCCTCCTGGACTACGTCAAGCTCAAAAACGACTTGCCGCCAACCCTGACTTTCTCCCTGGCTGCCCTGCTCAGATTCTACGAAATCGAACGCATGGACGGCAATACCGCCGTGGGACGCTCAGTCTTCGGTAAATACCCGATTGACGACTCACCAGAAGTCCTGGACACCTTCGACGCCCTGACCGGCAAATTCGCCGAAGACGCTGATTTCCATAGCTATGCTGCCGCAGCCCTTGGTGAGACGTCGTTCTGGGGCGATGACCTGAACCGCATCCCCGGACTGACCAACACCGTGGCCTACTATTTGGCACATATTCATGTCAAAGGAACCCGCGCCGTTGCCAAGAGCATCCTGCAAGAATGCCGCTGAACACAGCTGGGATAAAATTAGAGACCTTCCGAGCCACCTGCGCCGCCTCCTCGGACCTGTCAAGCCAAAACAGCGCTTTTATCCCCGGTCAATCGCATTATATTGTTTTAGACTCAGTGGTTCACAACAACATCATCTAACCGAGGACATATTATGCTGAACAAACACCTCCTTCTGCTCCTGGCTCTCACCGTTTCACTGGCCGCCGCCCCTGTCGTCCTCGAAAACGCCCTCACCCGCGCCGCCTTTGAACCAGAACAGCCCTACGTCCTGACGGAATTAACCGACAAAAAGCTCAACGTCAACCACATTGCCGCCGAGGTCCTGTCATCGACCAGAGACAGCGTCTGGACGCTGACGCTACGCAACGCTCCCGGCACCCAGGAAATCATTACCCCGGCCCAGGCAAAAGCCGTCTCCCACCAAGCCCAGGGCAACACCCTCCGCATCACCTGGCAGGGCCTAACTGGAAAAACCATCGCCGCCAACCTGGACTTCACGGCCATCGCCACCCTGCGCGACAACGGCGCCCTGGCCTGGAACTATGAAGTGTCCGGAACCACCAGCGGCGCCCTCTGGGAAGTCAGCTTCCCACGCATCCGAGCCATCAGCAACCTTGGCAACGACTTTCTGGTCACGCCAATCTACCTCGGCAAGCTGACCAGAAACCCGACCCGGGAACCGAGAAACGTCAGGGTCAACTATCCCCAAAGCGGCTCCATGCAATTCTTCGCATATTGGAGCACGCGCGACCAGCGCCAGCCAGAACTGCCTGCCGAACCGCTGCACGGCACTGCCGAAACCGGCTGGTACCCGGATCAGTCTGACGCCGCCGGGCTACTCTACCACATTGAAGACCCCTTCGGCTACCACAAGCAAATGTACGCCGAAACCACCTCCATCCCTGGACGCCTCTGCCTGACCGTCACCAACATCCCTGAACTCGATGTCTGGCCCATACCGGAAACACCAGCGCAGCGCCCAGTCGCCTACAAAGCGCCCTACCCTGTCCTGGTCAAGCCCTTCCAAGGCGACTACCATGACGCCGCCAAAGAATACTTCGCATGGGCACGGCAACAGAAATGGTGCGCCGCCGGCTCCATCGGCAGCGACAGCCCGCAGCCGCCGACCGCGCCAGACGCCGTCTCTCGCTGGAAACCAGCCTGGTTCCGAAATGCCGGATTCTGGGCTAAATTCTACTTTGAACCCTATAAAGTCCTCGGCGAATGGGACGCCTACCAGGACTGGCTCCGCCTCCCCATTGCCTCGCACTACTACCGCTATAACATCGCCCGTTTTGACGACAACTACCCAGAGCACCTGCCCGGCGACTCGTATCTGCTCAACGGCATGCAGGTCGCCAAAGCCATGAACATCTTCCCCATGCCCTACATCAACGGCGTCATCTGGGACGACGATACCCAATCCTGGTTCCGGGAAAACGGGCGAGCAGCAGCCGTGACCGACGAAAGCGGCAAATACCCAATCTGGGACATCCATAAAGAGTACTTCGCCTATATGTGCCCAGCCACCGCGCAATGGCAGGCCAAAATGCGCGAAACCACCTGGAAGCAAGTCGCTGAACACGGCATGCGCGGCGTCTATCTCGACTGCCTCGCCGCCACCGCTTCACGCCCCTGCTACAATCCAGACCACGGCCACCCAATCCGCGGAGGACATTATCAGGCTGACGGCAACCGCAAGCTGATGCAAGACCTGCGCCGACATATCCGCCAGTTCGATCCCTACGCCGCCTTCTTTACCGAGGGAATCGGCGAAATGTACCTCGACTGCATGGACGGCTTCCTCACCCTCGACTACACCCGTTCACCCCTGCGCTCCGGCGAACAAATCCTCCCGGTCTTCAATGCCGTGTACAATTCATACGCCATCAACTTCGGCAGCGACGCCAGCCTGGGCATGCCGCATGACGCCTTTGCCTTGCAAATGGGCAAGCTCTTCACCTGGGGCAGCGTGCCGCTGCTCTCCGCCACTGTCGCCATTCCGCCGCAACCTGGCGACCGGAGCGCTGAACTGCTGCGGGAAATCACCCGGGCCTACTATCTCGTCAGCCGCAGCCTCACCCAGTCCGCCTCCTGGCGTCGCCTGTCGCAACGCCCCCTCAACAGCGACGCCCCTGCCTCCAGCCTTGACGTCCAGTCCGCATCGCATCGCGTCGACTATACGGCCCTGGCCAAACGCCAACGCGCCTGGGAAGGGCCGGCGGTTGTCGCCGGGGCCTTTGGCACCCCTGACCGCGCCAGCCTGCTCCTGGTCAACGTCACTGACCAGCCCCAGACCGCCATCGTCACGGTCGGCGCTAACCTGTTCGACGGTCAGCCAGCCGCTCGCGGCCGCAACCTCTGGCCAGAGCCGACTCCGCTCCCGGCCAGCGGCGCACACTCCCTCACCCTCGCTCCCGGCAAAGTCGCCATATTGGTGTATGATCGGACGCCGGAGCTGCCGCTTCCGAAACGCCTGCCCCTGCTGGAAAAAGACTGGGAACTGCTCATGGTCAACCAGGACGGCGATTTCCCGCAGCCCGAGGTTCCCGAGCATTCTATGTGGAGCTGCACCGATGCGCCTACGCTCAAGCCGGCCAACAGCAACAAAATCCAAATGTTCGTCATGGACGACAAGGGCGCCCCTATCCTCCGCAAAGGCGTTATCCCCAGCCTGACCGGCGCCAAAACCGAGGGGATCGGCATGCCCCGCCAGCGACTTGATCAGCCCTTTGCCATCATCAAGAAGCTGCCCCACACCTGCAACACGAAAGGCGCCCTGGGCATCGTCAGCGGCGACGACGCCTATTTCCTCAGCGTGCTCTTCCCGTCGCCCGGTGAAAAGCCGCAATTCCAGACCGCCGTACCAGGAGTCTTCGCCAGCACTGTCGTCGAACTGGAAAATCCCAGCGCCGCCACAGCAGTCTTCCACACCAGCAATGACGCCTTTCACCTCTGGCTGCACGAACGCCTGGCCACGCCCCTGCCAGCCAACCAGGCCGTCTACGTCGGCTTCGCCAATTTGGACGATGACATCGTCCGCGAAGCTGAACGGCTCTCTGCCGCATACAACATTCCAGTCGAACCGCTTCTCGTCGCCTGCCGCGAGATGACCCAGGCGCCGACGCTGGCCGCCCTCTCCCGGCTCAACCTGGCCTTGCAGCAGTGGTTCGAAAGCGCCTCGCCCTGCCCGGCCTTGTTCGCGCCTGGGCGGCCTGGCGCCGAAATCTTCAACCGCATCCAGGCCCTGACCTTGCCGCTGTCCCTCGGCGCCGACGTCGCCCTGCTGCCGGAACATGACTGGCTTGCGCCAGGCGTTGACAAAATCATCCGGACCGCACTCCCCGATAAGCCTGGCGACCTGAGCTTCTCCGCCCTCACTGACGGCGATCCAAAGGCGCTGACTCTGATCCCGCTCCCCAATGGCGACGGGGTCAAAGTCCTGCTGTCGGACCAGCGCCATGTCGAACGGCTCCTGCCTTTGGCTGCCTGGAACAAAATCACCGTTGCCGGCCACGTCTTTCTGCCAGCGGACCTGACTTGGCTGGAAGTCAACCGGCCGTACGAACTCCAGACCCAGCCCCTCCCTGCCACCCTGGTGACAGCCAAGCAGGCCAGCGCCAGCCTCAACCTGCGCAATTGGTCGCCGCTTGATGTAAATATCAAAACCGCTGTGCTGACGCCTGCGGGGTGGAGCTCCAGCGTCGAACCGCAAACCGTCCGCGTGCCGGCCCTGAGCGACCGGGAAGTCACCATCGCGGTCACGGCACCCGCCAATGCTCCAGGCGGCGAGTATCTGCTCAACATCGCCACCAACCATCTGGACGCCCCTGACGCCGCCTGCCTCGGCACCATCAAGGTCAATCTGGTCGAAAGCCTCAGCCCGGTGGCCGACTCCACCCCGGCCGGGTTCAAGGACGCCGCCCCGCCGCAGCTGCGCAACGCCAACATACTCGCTGGCCATGCCCGAAAAGGCGAAAAAGTCGCCGTCACCATTGAAAACCGCCGTGTCACCACCTATACCAACACCTTGACCTGGCGTCTGCTCTCCGCCGCCATGCAGCCAATCCAGGAGCAAAAGCTCGCTGTCGACAAAACCTTCCAGCTGGAGTTCACCGCCCCTGAAGAGGGTCCCTTCTACTTGGAAGTCGACGCGCAGCAAGGCTCTGCCGTCGTCACCTCCACCACCCACGTCCTTTCGGAAGGGGCGACTTCAACGGCGAAACTCAACCTTTTCTGCTCCCCAGTCACCCGCTACTTCTATGTCCCCAGGGACACCCGCGCCTTTACCTTTTTCGCCAAGGACGGCGGCATAGACGAGACCGCCGAAGTGATCATCACCTCGCCGACCGGCCGCGTCGCTCTTAGTCGCAACGGCAACTGGAACTCGGAAAGCAACCGCATCGACGTCCAGGCCGGCGAATCCGGCAGCGTCTGGTCCATCATTTGCCGCCCTGTCCAGGATGTGTCCATCTGGCTGGACAACGACGCCTCCCCGTGGCTGGCGCCTTCGCCTGAGGCGGTGCTCCGCGGAAGACAGTAAAGGGGCGAGGGGCGAGCGCCTGAGCTGCACATATGCTTGCCGCCGCCCACAACGTCCACCATGTCCACTGCGAGCGTCCTGTAGGGCTGCTCATACGGCAAGCTGGAGCTTGAACTACGTACGATACCGCAGCCACCGTCCGCTAATGTCCACTTTAGTCCACGTCCACTTTCCACTAATGTCCACTTCTGTCCACAGTCCATCGTCTACTAACGTCCATTAAAGTCCACTTCCGTCCATTGTCCACTGTCCACTAAAGTGTCTTATCCGGGGTGCCGAGCTCTATAGCTTGCCGGAACTCCGAGTATCAATCGGAGACCGATTACTACAAGTGTTCATCGCAAGACTTCGCACGATAACAATTTCTTTGTTGTTGATACGAATGTGCTTATCTCAGCAGAGATTCATTAATGACGGTCATCGCTCCCCGTTCCTCACCTTGCGGCGACACTTGAAATTCTTGGGGGGAACGCCGTATTTTCGCTTGAATTCGGAAGCGAAATACTGCGGGGAGGAATAATGGAGAAGCTCGGCAATCTCCTTGACAGAGTACGGTTGACTTTCCAACAGGGCCTTGGCGCGTTCCAGTTTCTGCTCAAGATAATAGGCGACAGGCGATGTATTCATGTAACGGCGGAACTGCCGGTGAAGCGTCGCACTGCTGGCGCCGGAATGACGGACAAGTTCCGGAAGCGACATCGTTGATTCGAGCTGAGCATAAATGTACTCAAGCGCCCGCTGCAGTTCCGGCGGACGCCGACAAACCGTTATCATCTCTGCCAGTTCCACAAGAAGAGAATAACAAAGGCTGCTCGATTCCAAGCGGCTTTCCCGCGTGTTCTCTCCATTCAGTTCATAAAGCCGGTCGAAGGTGCCATCCAGCTGGGCATGCTCGCCGGCGGAGATCATGTCAACGTGGGTGAGGTCGAGCATCTGAAGTATCTGCCTTAGCAGCGGGCCTTCCATGATGACCGTCTTCTTCACGGCAAAAGCGGTCTCGCATCGAATTGAGCTGTTCCTGTCCAAATGCACTAAGAAAATCTCGCCAGGCTTGACCCGCATGGTGAGATTATTCTGTTGAAAGATAAATACTCCCTGCCGGACATATTCCACGGCGAATGTATCGGAAAACCTCCGTTCTCGGTAACACTCTCTTCGCCATTCATCCAGGCCGCATGCCGACGTCCATAACGGATAAATGGGATCAGGCTCGTTGATCAAGCTGAACTTATGAAGCGGATATGGCCCGTAATTGTACCCGCCGAGCCATGATTTCCCTCTGGAAATTTCGAAGAATCTAATTTGCTCCGGCATCTCGACTTTTCTCCTTGCTCCGGCATCTCGGCTTTTCCCCTTGCGAGAATTTCTACCGTATTTGATAATATAACATACATTTTACGATTTTAAAACCATTGCAATGAATGGAGGTCATGGTACATTAGAGACAGGATTCATTGAGGACAAAACTGGAAACTAACAAACACGATGCACGACACCTGGAGCTGCGAACAGCTACCAGCATTTTCGGGATTGACGGCAAAAAGACTTTATGCACGGCTTTGTCTGCGTGCCACATCCAACGGGTATATCTTTAAAGTCAAACGAGCCAACGACGTTTCCACTTAACGTTCTGAAGTGCGCCGTCAAAGCGTAGTCACATCTCAAAACGCCAATCTACGCACCGGAGGAGCAAATCCGTTCCTGCTTGAGTACGCCGGATCGCTGGCTGCGCCGACACATGCGACTAGGGAGACTCGGCCTTCCATAAATGATTCATCAACTGGAATGGAATTGAAACACTTCAACCAATAAGCGAAAAAGGAATCACCTCATGAAGCCGTATCGCACAAGCAAAAATCAATCCGCATTCACGCTGATCGAATTACTGGTCGTAATCGCAATTATTGCGATTTTGGCGGCAATGTTGCTGCCTGCGTTGAGCAAGGCGCGAGAGAAGGCTAGAACCATCAGCTGCACCAACCTGTTGCGTCAACTTGGCCTGTCATACTTCAACTACCTCGTTGACCACGATGATCGATTTTCGCCCTTTTGGGGTGACGCATCTGCGGGCAAGCCTTTGTTGACTCGAGTTATGATCACACACAGCTACGTGGAGCACCCACGCTTTTTTCTTTGTCCTGGCACCTATGAGCGGCACCCGTCAATAACGAAGCGCTTCACAGATGTCAGCGCTTATTACTTCAACTATACTGACCCTACACTGGGAACGGTGATAGACCAATACCCTGACTACGGATACAACTTCAATTACTTAGGCCGAACCAATGCAGTAATAAACTCTCCATCCAAGCACAGCAGTGCCATAAAGAAGCCCTCACAAATGATCATGTTCGCTGATTGCGCCCTGATGGGCTGGGTCACTCATGGTTCCGACTCTTTGCGCGCCTCTTATTCCACTGCCAGCCTGGGAATCTTGGCCGCTCGCCATAGCAATACCGTGAACTCAGTCCACGTCGACGGCCATTGTCAAAACTCTAACACTGCCATAAGACTGCCCATGCCATACAACCCGATAGAAAACCCGTACAAATATGCGCCATTCGATTCGAATGACTCCTGGACAGGAGAATAACCACGACAATAAACCGTCTGGCCTTCATAAGCATATTGGTTGTTGGCTTAGCTTGCACTGAGAATTACGCCTGCCTTTATCCGACAATATTGATTGGCCGGAGCCTACCTGGTCGAATCCGGCTTGCTGAAATGAGTGGGCAACTCACTGCCAGACTGCAAGATGCAGCACAGCCACGGCACTCCTTGTTCAAAACAGAGGCAGGCTTTGGCAGTTGATTCTAAAGCTATCAACCCCAATACTGGGGGGGCAGCTCAACCGAGCAGCCCAGACACATACCTACCTGGTCGAGGCATGGCTGAAAAACGACAATGCCAAAACATTTTTATAGTTTCAGGTCAACCACGATGACCCGGAAAAACGTGTTTTCGTTTCAATAGTTCACGGCAACATCATCTAACCGGGGACATCATCATGCTGAACAAACACCTCCTTCTGCTCCTGATCCTCGCCGTGCAGCTGGCCGCCGCCCCTGTCGTCCTCGAAAACGCCCTCACCCGCGCCGCCTTTGAATCAGAACAGCCCTACGTCCTGACGGAATTGACCGACAAGAAGCTCAACGTCAACCACATTGCCGCCGACTCCCTGTCGCCGACCCGTGACAGCCTCTGGACGCTGACGCTGCGCAACACCCCCGGCGCCCAGGAAATCATAACCCCGGCCCAGGCGAAAGCCGTCTCCCACCAAACCCAGGACAACACCCTCCGCATCACCTGGCAGGGCCTGACTGGAAAAACCATCGCCGCCAACCTGGATTTCACGGCTATCGCCACCCTGCGCGACAACGGCGCCCTGGCCTGGACGTACGACGTGTCTGGGAGCGCCGACGGCGTCCTCTGGGAAGTCAGCTTCCCACGCATCGGAGCCATCACCAACCTTGGCCACGACTTCCTGGTCACGCCAAGCTTCCTTGGCCGGCTGATTCGAAACCCGGCCCGGGCTTCGAGATACATCGGGATCAACTATCCCCAAAGCGGCTCCATGCAATTCTTTGCGTACTGGAGTACGCGCGACCAGCGCCAGCCCGAACCGCCCGCCACCCCGAAAAACGGCACTGCCGAAACCGGCTGGTATCCGGACCAGTCCGACGCCGCCGGGCTACTCTACCACATTGAAGACCCCTTCGGCTACCACAAGCAAATGCACGCTGAAACCACCTCCATCCCCAGACACCTCTGCCTGACCGTCACGAATATCCCCGAACTCGACGTCTGGCCCATCCCCGAAACACCAGCGCAGCACCCAGTCGCATACAAATCGCCCTACCCGATCCTGCTCAAGCCCTTCCAAGGCGACTACCACGACGCCGCCAAGGATTATTTCACCTGGGCGCAACAACAGAAATGGTGCGCCGCCGGCCCCATCGGCAGCACCAGCCCGCAGCCGCCAATCACGCCCGACGCCCTCTCCCGCTGGAAGCCCGCCTGGTTCCGAAATGCCGGATTCTGGGCCAAATTCTACTTTGAGCCCTACAAAGTCCTCGGCGAATGGGCCGCCTACCAGGACTGGCTCCGCGTCCCCATCGCCTCGCACTACTACCGCTACAACATCGCCCGCTTTGATGACAACTACCCTGAGCACCTGCCCGGCGACTCGTATCTGCTCAACGGCATGCAGGCCGCCAAAGCCATGCATATCTTCCCCATGCCCTACATCAACGGCGTCCTCTGGGACGAAGACACCCAGTCCTGGTTCAGGGAAAACGGGCGGGACGCCGCCGTGCTTGACGAAAACGGCAAATACCCGATATACCCGATTTGGTTCACCAACAATGAACACTTAGCCATCATGTGCCCAGCCTCTGCGCAATGGCAGACCAAAATGTGCGAAACCACCTGGAAGCAAGTCGCTGAACACGGCATGCGCGGCGTCTATCTCGACTGCCTCGCTACCGCCGCCTCCCGACCCTGCTACAACCCGGACCACGGCCACCCAATCCGCGGAGGACATTATCAGGCCGACGGCAACCGCAAGCTGATGCAAGACTTGCGCCGACATATCCGCCAGTTCGATCCCTACGCCGCCTTCTTCACCGAGGGAATCGGCGAAATGTACCTCGACTGCATGGACGGCTTCCTCACCCTCGACTACATCCGCACACCCCTGCGCCCTGGCGAACAAGTCTTCCCGCTTTTTAATGCCGTCTACCATTCCCACGTCATCAACTTCGGCAGCGACGCCTTTTTGGGCATGCCGCATGACGCCTTTGCCTTGCAGATGGGGCAGCTCTTCACCTGGGGCAGCGCGCCGCTGCTCTCCGCCCCCGTCGCCATTCCGCCCCAACCTGGCGACCGGAGCGCTGAACTGCTGCGGGAAATCACCCGAGCCTACTATCTCGTCAGCCGCAGCCTCACCCAGTCCGCCTCCTGGCGTCGCCTGTCGCAACGACCGCTTAACAGCGACGCCCCTGCCTCCTGCCTTGACGTCCAGTCCGCCTCGCATCGCGCCGCCTTTACGGACTTAGACAAGCGCCAACGCGCCTGGGAAGGGCCGGCGGTTGTCGCCGGGGCCTTTGACACCCCTGACCGCGTCAGCCTGCTCCTGGTCAACGTCACTGACCAGCCCCAGACCGCCATCGTCACCGTCGGCGCTGACCTGTTCGCCGGTCAGCCAGCCGTTCGCGGTCGCAACCTCTGGCCGGAACCGACCCCGCTCCCGGCCAGCGGCGCACACTCCCTCACCCTCGCCCCCGGCCAAGTCGCCATATTGGCATACGACCGAACGCCTGATTTGCCTCTGCCGGAACGACTGCCCCTGCTCGAAAAAAACTGGGAATTGCTCATGGTCGGCCAGGACGGCGAGTTTCCGCAGCCCGAAGTGCCCGAGCATTCCATGTGGAGCTGCCCCGATGCATTCACGCTCAAGCCTGCCGACAGCGGCAAAATTCAGCTGTTGGTCATGGACGACAAGGGCGCCCCTATCCGCCGCAAAGGCGTTATTCCCAGCCTGACCGGCGCCAAAACCGAGGGGATCGGCATGCCCCGCCAGCGACTTGATCAGCCCTTTGCCATCATC